>NZ_JASHIC010000015.1 GCF_030056705.1 Flectobacillus longus | reverse complement strand
TAGTTAATGTGTTAATTTTGTTCATGGCTCGTCTTTTTTAGTTTGTTTGGTTTTGCAACTACAAATCTAAAAAATTCAAGCCTTTTTTTATGATACTTCTGAAACCGTGATAATGTCTATTAAAAAATGATTTTAATGCAAATCCCTGATATTATTTAATCTAATTTTTTTGTAAAAGAAGCCTGTTAAATCTCCTTCTTTTTCCCTTAGGCAATTATTACCTCTATTTCATTATCTCTGAAAACCTCTTTGTGTTTGTCTTCAATGGCGTCGTCGGTAATGATATAATCTATCAAACTCAATGCGCCTAAGCTTGCCAAAGCGCTTTTGCCAATTTTGGTGCTGTCTGCTACCAAATAAGTAATCTCAGCGGCATCAATCATGGCTTTTTTTACGACTAAATCACTAATACTTGGGTAAGTCAGTCCTGATTTTAGGGAAATCCCAGCCGTGGCTAGGAATAATTTTTGCACATTTAAGCCTTTAAAAAAATCAGCAGCTTTTTGTCCTGTTAGCGACAAGGTGGGTGGTTTAAACTCCCCCCCTGTCATAATCACCTCGATACTCGGCTCAGCACCGAGCATCATGGCTATATTCAAAGCATTAGTGATAATGGTTAGATTTCTTATTCCTGAGTGTTTAATTTTCTTGGCAATTTCGGTTGTTGTACTTCCCGAATCCAGAATGATGGTATCTCCTGATTCGATGTATTCAAGGCACTTTTCGGCGATTTTCTCTTTCTTATCTAAATTATCTTGATGAATCAGAGAAAAACTTTTTACTTGATCTTCTACATTTTTAAGATAAGCCCCACCATGTTCCTTTATAATCAAATCTTCAGCTTCCAGCTTTTCTAAATCTTGACGAATAGTAACCTCTGTTACTTTAAACAAGCGAGCCAAGTCAGCCACTTTAGCTGAACCATCTTCTTTTAATAATTCTAAAATCTTCTCTCTACGTTGATTTGGGAGCATAAATGTCTATGTAATTTAAAGCTTCCGTTTGCTCTTTTGTTAACCTTAAAACAAAAATAGAAAACAAAAACAAATAAAAGAAACAAAACGAAAATATTTTTTGTACTAATTTGCGAGTAAATATAGGAAAACCTACAAATCAGTTATTTTAAAGCATATTCGAAACAAAACAAAAGTTAATAATAAATAAAACAAAGATTTTCCGAATTGAATTTACATAAAAAGTAAAGAATACGAAATGTTTTTTTAATACCAGTTCAAGACTTAGTCTTGGACTTATTATTTTAACAGTTTTGGAACTGAATCAAAAAAGCGGTCGAAAATTGTATTTCGACCGCTTTTTTGATGATTAAATACGAGATAACATATCCTTAGTCGTAAGGCATTGCATCTCTACTATTAAAATACAAATTTTCAAATCTTTATCCCAAGGTCACAGTTTCTACGATTTCGAGACCGTAACCGAATAATGCTGCACGTTTTTTAGGATTATTGGTCAACAATTTGATTTTGGAAACCCCTAAATCTCTTAAAATTTGCGCCCCAATACCATAGTCTCTCTCATCGTTTGGTGTAATTTCAGCACATTGATTAACACCCATTTCTTGAAGTTTGTATTTTTTTAAATCACTCATTAAGTTGGCACTTTTACCATCTTGGAACATATACAAAATCACCCCTTTCCCCTCATTTTCAACAGCTTGCATAGCATTTTTTAATTGTTGACCACTATCACAAAGTATTGAACCGAAAATATCACCAACAACATTTGATTTGTGAACCCGCACGAGCACAGGCTCATCTTTTTTCCAAGTTCCTTTCACTAATGCCAAATGTGTATCGCCTGTATCTTTTTGACGAAAAGCAATCAAATCAAAATGCCCCCAGTCTGTTGGCATATCTACGCCAATTTCTCTTTTGATGAGCGATTCGGTTTGCAGACGATATTCCACCAAGTCTTTGATGGTGACCAATTTAAGATTAAACTTATCAGCAATTTTTCTCAAATCTGGCAAACGAGCCATTGTACCATCTTCATTTAAAACTTCAATAAGCACGCCCGAAGGTTTGAATCCTGCTAGTTTGGCAAAATCCATGGCAGCTTCAGTATGTCCAGTACGACGTAAAACACCTTCTGTTTTCGCTTTCAAGGGGAAAATATGTCCTGGGCGACCCAATTCTTCTGGCTTTGTATTTTCGTCAACCAATGCCTGAATGGTTTTGGCACGGTCAGGTGCCGAAATGCCCGTTGTACAACCATGTCCCAGTAAATCTACGGATACCGTAAAAGGGGTTTCGTGAGAGGAGGTATTATTTCCCACCATCATATTCAAGCCCAATTCGACACATCTATCTTCTGTCAAAGTTACACACATCAAACCACGGCCTTCCTTTATCATAAAGTTGGCTAATTCTGGCGTAATGGCTTCCGATGCACAAATCATATCTCCTTCATTCTCACGGTCTTCGTCATCAGCTACAATAATAATTTCGCCTCTACGAATAGCTTCAATTGCCTCTTGTATGCTATCTAATTTTATTTCCGACATGGTATTCTTTTTAATAATCAAAGAAGTCAAGAGCCTCTTCAATCGATTTGTTTTCATTTTTCACTTCAAAATTATGCTTTTTAATGATTCGGAAAGAAAAAAATAAAAAAACGAAAGGAATTTAGGGTGAAATCTATATCGGATTTGGGATTTTGGAATTGGACGAAGTGGCTTTCAGGTATCGGCTTTCGGCGGTAGGCTTTGGAAAAAATAGGTCTTTGGTTATTAAAAACATTATAAAACTCTTTGCCTAGTGACTGCTGCCTAAAATAGGTTGCCTTTCCTTCAGTAAATTTTCAACATGATTCAATTTGACGATAGAATGAGGTCTGTTTATTAGGAAAATTATAAGGAATACTACAAGTGTTTATCTCAGCTCCGTAGGAGCGACAGTTTGGTAGTAGGATATATTCTTTAAACATAAAAAAGAGCGCCATAGGTGCGAAAGAACTCAAACTAAGTTGAAGTCTTTCGCACCTACGGTGCTCTAAAGTGACTTTTATAACTATATAATCTACCGAACTGTCGCTCCTACAGAGCTTTTCTTAGCAACAATAATACTATTTTCCCTAAATCTAAATGGCAACCTATTTTAGGCAAGGACATTCACAATTCACCACTCACAATTCAGCACTAATACTTATATGTCTTTTCTACTTATTCTGCATAAGACAATCTTCTTTTCAATACAAAAGAGAAAAATACGCCCACTAATGCCATTGCCATGCCTACCAAAACAGGTGTATTATAACCAAAACCATAGACTATAGGTAAACCGCCAAAGAAAGCACCCAATGAGTTACCGATATTGAAACTCGCCTGCGTGGCCGCAGAGCCCAGCATTTCGGCACCTTTTGAGGTACTAATCATCAAAATCTGGATTGGTGCTGCCAATGAAATAGATAATGCGCCTGCAATAAATGTCAATATCAAGGATATGATTTTATTTTCTGAGAAGAAATGGATACCTAATAATGTCACCGCCATCGCAACCAACAACCATAAACAAGCTTGAACTGCTGGCAATTTATCCGCTAACTTTCCACCAATGATATTCCCTACAACCATACCAAAACCTGCCAAAACCATAATCCACGAAACGCTATTTGCTGAGAAATGAGACACCTCGGTCATCAATGGCGCTATATAACTAATCCAAGTGAACAAACCTCCCGTTCCGATAGATGTAATCACAATAACCAACCAAGCGTCTACACGTTTAAAAAGTTCTAATTGTGCCATCGTACTTTCTCCTTCGGTTCGGTCTGACGGTAAAGCTGGTAACCAAAGATTGATGAATAACAAGGTGGTTAACCCAATGATAGTGACCAAGGCAAAGGTATATCTCCACAAATACTCGTGACCAATCCATGTACCAATAGGCACCAACAACAAATTGGCGATTGTCAAACCTGCAAACATCGTCGAGATAGCTTGTGCTTGTTTGCCTTCATCAGCCAAGCGACTTGCTACTACAGCTCCAATACCAAAAAATGCACCGTGAGGCAGACCCGCTAAAAATCTGAAGAACAACAAAGTAGTCGCATCAGGAGCCAAAGCAGACAATGAGTTGAAAATGGTAAAAATTACCATTAAGAACAATAGCATCTTTTTGGGTGGATACTTACTTCCCAACAACACCAATAAAGGTGCACCAACAACTACGCCTGCCGCATAAGAAGAAATAATGTGGGCGGCGTCAGTGATACTAACTCCTAGATTTTTGGCAATATCAGGCAAAATCCCCATTACCACAAATTCGGTAGTACCAATGCCGAGTCCCCCTAGGAAGAGTGGAAAAAAATGTTTTTTCATGATTTCAAAAATGATTGACAACAAGTGTGAAGAGCTGTCTGTCAACAATTAATTAAGTTTTCTTGGATAGATCGTAATACTTTTCTAACCTCAAAGTTCGGTAGATAATTCAACAAAACTGGACATATCTATCGGATTTCAGAAATTCATTAGAGACGTCAAAAACAATATTGATTTAGTACAATCTTTTTGATGCTTTTGAGCTATTATACTTCAATAAATCCTAAAAAATGCTGGGCTTTCTGTCAAATGTTAAAATGATTTTAAGTTAAATAGTGTTAAATACAAACCTGATTTTCAGGACATAACAAAAATGTATTTTCCTTTGTATCAAGGATTGCTTTTGCATGCTAGCTACGACAAGAATCCTCTAATTTCTATTTTTCCACATAAAACATTTTCACCTACAAGAAAGTACTGTGAGGCACTGGCACGCAAGCTAAGTACCTATTGCTCTTCTTAAAAATCCAACATACTATGACATCATTTCGACAACTCAACAATGGAATCGGTTGGGCAGTGTTTGTTATTGCCTTTATCGTATATGCAGCGACGGTAGAACCTACAGCTTCATTTTGGGACTGTGGCGAGTTTATCGCTTGTGCTTACAAATTACAAGTACCGCACCCACCAGGAGCACCTTTGTTTCTTTTGCTTGGCAGATTTTTCTCCCTATTTGCAGGCGCTGATGTCACCAAAGTGGCTTATTGGATTAATATGTTATCGGTACTGACGAGTGCCCTGACCGTGTTGTTTATGCACTGGACAATTGTTTTAATTGGTCGCAAAGCCTATCAAAAACCTTTTTCAGACTTAACACAAAGTGAGGCTTTCACACTCCTGAGTGCAGGCTTTATTGGTGCCTTGGCGTATGCCTTTTCGGATTCATTTTGGTTTTCGGCAGTCGAGGCGGAGGTTTACGCTATGTCCTCATTTTTTACTGCGATTGTGGTTTGGGCAGCCTTCAAATGGGAGCTTATTGAAGATGAAGCCGCTGCGAATAGATGGTTGATTTTCATTGCCTATTTAGTGGGTTTGTCAATTGGGGTTCACTTACTTAATTTGGTAACTGTCCCAGCTTTGGCATTAATTTATTATTTCAAGAAAAATCATAAGCCAAGTTACAAAGGAGGTTTTCTGGCGTTATTGGTTGGTTTGGTGATTTTAGGCGTTATCAATTCTTTGATTATTCCTAGCATACCATCTATGGCTTTCCAGTTTGAATTATTATTTACCAACGGATTAGGAATGCCTTATGGTGTTGGCGTAAGTCTATTTTTGATTCTCTTCTTAGGAGCTCTGATTGGCGCTATTCGCTATTCGATTATAAAAAACAAAGTACATTTAAACGTGAGTTTGCTGGCTTTGTGCTTTGTACTTATTGGTTATTTGTCATATACTTTGGCTTTGGTTCGTTCCAATTACAATACCCCTCTCAACGAAAATAACCCAAGTAACATTCTTAATTTTGTAAAATACCTCAAACGTGAGCAATACGGCGAGCGTTCGTTGTTATATGGTCCTATTTACACGGCAGAGGTTGAAAATGTAGAGCGTGGCAAGCCTCAATACAAAATGTCTAATGACAAATACGAGATTTATGATTACCGACAAAAATTGATTTTTCCCAAGGAGCAAGAAATGCTTTTCCCAAGGGTATATTTTAGTCCAATGGAACAGTATCCGAAGCAATACGCTGAGATGCTTGGTTTAGCGCCTGGACAAAAACCTACTTTTGGTGACAATCTTCTCTATTTATTTTCGCATCAGATGGGGCACATGTATATGCGCTATTTGTTATGGAACTTTATTGGTCGTGATAGCGATGTCCAAGATGCTGGTATGTCATTTATCAGTAAAAGCCCTTATTCAGCTCTTTCAGCTCGTAGTAAATCTCACAACAATTACTTTGGGCTACCTTTAATTTTGGGCTTGATTGGTTTTTTCTTTTTGATGAAAAGAAATGAGAAAGACTTTTTGACTACCGTTTTAATGTTTTTGATAACAGGAATAGGATTAGTTATTTTCTTGAATGCCCCTCCTACAGAGCCTCGCGAACGAGATTACATTTATGTTGGTTCGTTCTACTTTTTCTGTATTTGGATTGGATTAGGCGTTATACAATTAACGGAATGGGCAAACAAGTTTCTTCGTAAACCTATACTTTCGGGTGGATTAGCCAGTTTGGCATCGTTGGTCATTCCTGTGATTTTGATTCAACAAAACTACGATGACCATGACCGTAGCAATCGTTATCAGCAGGTAGATTTTGCCAAAAACTTGTTAAACTCTTGTGAAAAAAATGCCATTTTATTCACCGCTGGCGACAATGATACCTTTCCGCTTTGGTATGTACAAGAAGTAGAGGGTTTCCGTACAGATGTGCGAGTTTGTAATCTCTCGCTATTAGGAACGGATTGGTATATTGAGCAAATGAAACGAAAAACCTACGAGTCGGAGGCGTTGCCTGTTTCTATTTCTGAAGATTTGTTACGAGAAGGTATCAACGATCAAATTCTTTTTTATGAAAATCCAAATGTAAAAAGTGGTATCAATTTGATTGAATATCTCAAATTAGTCAAAGATGATAATCAAGCTATCAAAGTACCATTGCAAGACGGCACTTCGATTAATATTTTACCAAGTGAAAACCTGACGATTCCATTAAATGTAGATGAAATCAAAAAAGCTGGTTTTGTACCTAAAGACGTCGAACCGTTGTTGACTAATCAAATGAATTGGTCTATTGGTACATCAGGGATTTTGAAACCGCAATTGGTACAGCTTGATATTATTGCCCAAAACGCTGCTAATGGTTGGAAACGTCCGATTTATTTTGCGTCCTCGCTTAGCAAAGTGAGTTACCTCAATATGAAAGAGTTTATGCAATTGGAAGGTTATGCCTATCGATTGATGCCTGTAAAAATAGAAGGTGCTACCGAAGGAATTGTGAATACAGCCGTATTGGAGCGTAATTTGATGAAAAAAATGGTTTGGAAAAACCTTGACAATCCTCAAGTATATCATCATTCTGAGTTTTATCAATTACCAACCACCATGGGGAGATTATCCTTTCAACGTTTGGCGAGCCAGTTTGCTCATGAGGGCAAATACCAAAAAGCAAAAGATACCTTAGATTATTGCAAACGTATCATGCCCGACCAATCTATTGCTTACGACCATGTATCAGCGGGTTTTGTAAGCTTGTATTTGACCATTGGTGACCATGCCTCCGCTATGGAAATCGCCAATACGATGATGAATCGCAATAATCAATTATTGGATTTTTATGGAAAAAATCGCAGTGCCAGCAACGAGCAAGATATCCAATTTGCACTCTTCCAAATGCAAATTATTGTTGAAAGTCTCAAAAATGCCAAAGCCCCCGAGGCCGAAAAATACGAGCGAATGTTTCAGCAACAACTCCAGAAACTGAGTAGCTAGGGAAGAAGTTTTGAGTGATGAGTGGTGAGTGATGAGTGAGGAGTTGTCCTTGCCTAAAATAAATTTTCAACATTATTCAATTATACAATAGAGAGAGGTCTGTTTATTAGGAAAATTGTCAGGAACGTTTCAAGCATTTACCTCAGCTCCGTAGGAGCTTTTCTTAGCAAGAATATACTATTTGCTAAATCTAAAATGCAATCTATTTTTGGCGAGGACACAAGGACAGAAGAATTTCAAACTATTGCAGATTGGGGATTTCTGATTTCGGAAATCCCCATATCTGCATAACTCACAATTCTACATTCATCATTAAACACTTTGCTTTTGAGTCTATCCATGTTTCAATTTAGAAACACCTGTCGCAAAGATAATTAGTCCCAGTACGGCACAACCAGCCATCACAGCAGTCATTGGAACACTAGTACCATTGCTGAGGATACTCACAGCAGCGGCAGCCAACGACCCAAAACACATTTGTAAAGCACCTAATAAGGCAGAGGCGCCACCTATAGATTTGGTAAAAGGATACAACGACAATGCCGAAGAATTGGGATAACTAATACCCTGACAGCATAAAAATAGAAACACTAAAGCCAAGGCACTGTATAAATTAAGCCAGCCCAAAATACTTACCAGACATAATATCACCCCAACCAGCGTTTGGACACGCAAAGAAATACGTACTACCTGACTGCTACTGTATTTTTTCAGTAAAAGATTATTCACTTGACTACTGGCAATCAAGCCTCCTGCTAAAAAGCCAAATATCCAGCCATATTCCTTTTCTGAAACCCCCAAAAGTTTCATAAATACAAAAGGAGAACCCGAAAGGTAAGCATACACGCCAGCCGAAATCAAGGCGCCTGCAAAGGCATACGTATAAAACTGTGGCACTTTTAGGATGTCAATGAATGACAAAATGATGGCTCGTGGTTTTAATGAAATTGACTCATCAGGTTTTTTACTTTCAGGTAAAGCAAAATAGCAGGCCAAAAATAAGATTACACCCAAGCCAAACTGCATATAAAACACGCTATGCCAGCCCATTAAGGTAATCATATAACTCCCCACACTAGGCGCAATAATGGGCGATACACCCAAAATCAACATCAGCAGGGAGAATATTTTTGCCGTTTCTTCTACAGGAAATACATCTCGTACAATCGCACGAGGGGCTACCATACCCACGCAAGCGCCCAATGCCTGTAAAAAGCGAGCTGCAATCAGCACCTCTACAGAATTGGCGGTAGCACAAGCAAGTGAGGCTACCAAATAAATAGATAAGCCAATCATCAAAGGCTTTTTACGTCCAAATCTGTCCAGCAGAGGACCATAAATGAGTTGTCCTACCGATATACCGATAAAGAAACTAGACAAAGAATAGGCGACCTCGTCGACGGTAACACCCAAGTCCTTCGCGATGGTCGGAAAACCAGAAAGGTAAGTATCTATCGAAAAGGGACCAATGGCTGATAGTAAACCAAGAATTAGAATTAATATACTGCGATTTTTCATTCGGGAGATTGCTATTGTATCAAAATGATTACAAAGGTAGTGAAGTCGAACACGTTTTATTCAACTTTTCAAAAACTTCACGAAAGTACTTCACAATCGAACGCCGAATCTAATCCAATTCAAATGAAATGTTACGAAAATCAAACAATATACATGTCAGAAATCAGTTTGAATACTTCCATATTTCGGTTCCGTACAAAACATCTATTTTCTTTCGGTTTTTCACATAATCTTGAAAGTTGTTAGAATTAGTAAAATCATACGAAGTACCGTCGCATTTGTATTGATGAATATTGGTAGAAGAACAAATGGAACATTGTATTTCTATGACATTTTCACCCTTGTATTCAAACAAGACAACACCATTAAGCTTATCGGCATTATCTCCGACGGCGTACACTTTCATTTTGTCAGAAAGCCATTTTAAATTATTAACAGGGTCTTTTATGCCACAAACTTCCACGTTTGAGCTTCCATTGAGCGGGTCCTCAATATCTTTTTTACAAGCAGATAACAGTGATAATGACGAGCAAGTCATTATGAGTAGAAGTGATTTAATTTTCATCGTAGAGATTCAGTAAATGGTGGACTAATTTTAGTATAGATATCGACAAGGAAAGAGGTCTAATAAAGATAATGAATTATGGCAAAAGTCTCAATAGGCTTTTAGAGGGGGATATTCAATAACTCCAATTCTGACATAAAACTATTTCACAATAAAAATATACAATGCAAAATAACATCATATTATTATTACTAAGTAATCGTGCAAAATAAGATTTTTTAGGCACTAGGCAAAGAGTGTTAAAATGTTTTTTAATAACCACAGCCATGCTTTTTTCCAAAGCCCACCGCCGAAAGCAGTTACTTGAAAGCCCAATCTTAAATTTTACCCGCTTTAAGCTCTAGGCTTTATGCGGTAGGCTAAAAGTTGAAATGAATTTCTCATGAAATAACTTAAGTTCTTTTGCCTAATGCCTACGGCTTATAGCTTAAAGCGTATTAATTCAATTTTATTTTGCATTAATACTTACAAAATACTGACAATTAAAAACTTACATCCACAAATTTGCATTATTCCGCAGTAAGCAATAAGCCATCTGCAAAATGCTCCTATTATTTCATAAGAAACACCTTTAATCTTTTAGTCTACATATTAATTTCATGTTACCCACTTACTTACTCATGATTACCAAAGACGATAAAAAACTTACTTTTCTCCATTCAATTCCATATCATGCTTTTTAAGATACTGATTCGGAGTTAGACCTGTTTGTTTTTTAAAAGCGGTAAAAAAAGTACTTTTATTTTTAAAACCACATTCATTGGCAATGGCTTCTATGGTATAGTTTTGATATTCTTTTGAAATCACTTTTTGCGTAAATGCCTTGATTCTATAACTGTTAATAAAATCATTATAATTCATTTTGGCTACAGTATTAATTGCGTTCGAAATAGCATAAGGTTGAATACCTACTTCCATCGCCAATTCTGAAATTGTAAATTTATAGTTACGATAGGATTTGCTTTTGTCCAACACATTTTTGATGAGTTCAAAATCCTGAAGGTTCACAATATCTGGTTCTTTATCTACTTTGGTAGTACTAATTTTGGCAAGCTCAACAATTTCTTCAAGAGGATATTTCTCTGTTGAATGCTCAACTGGTGTTCGTAAAGAACTATCTTTTATCACAAAATAAGAAATAAATAAAGCAAAAGTCATCAATGTATGAATCACCGAAATTTTATTCATAAACGGCATTTGATCTACGTCTTTCAGCAATTCGTTGGTGAGCAAATACATGTAACCGTTAGAGATATAAAGCAATAAAAATCCAACAGCAAAAAACACATCCCATTGCGAAAGAAGCTTTTCACCAGCAAAGGTATTTTGGGTTTTTACTACAAATTTCCAGACTCTTCCAAGGTAAAAAACACCTAATAAACTCTGCATATATGGAATCCAAACATGTGGAAACCACCCGTAGGTTTTGGTAAACAAATCCTTTGCCTCAATATGTTTGATTATCTCTAGTTTTTGTTCAAACGGCATTGTGTAAAATGGCAATAAATCCAATAAGACCAAAAAGAAGGGAGTTATTTGTATTAAAACACTCTTGATACTAAAATGATATGGACGCTGTGTTACAATAAAAAGGTATAACAAATATGGGCCAATAATATAGAAAGGACGAGCCATAAGTAATAATCCACCAATAGGATGATCTTGAATCAACTGTGTGGTTATACAAATTTTCATGATGAGAAACCAAGCCCATAGTGATGTTACAGCTCCCCAAACAGTTTTTGATATAGAGTAAGGACGGGTGAAAGCCTTTGTTAGACTTCCTAAAGTGATTGCTATTGCAATCAGATTTAAAATTATTGTCATAACATCAATATTAAGGCCGATTATTCCAAATCTTACTAAAGTTAAGAGGAATAACACAACTTTCCGAACCATTCAATAAGCTTCACTCATATTATGGGTTCAAAAATGATGTACTGGGCGGACTTGTAAAAGGATTTTAAAATAAGGATAAAATTAACAAGTAAGCAAATTTAGCTTCAATTGAAGTTGTTGATGAAAGATAGCATTTTTTTTGTCATAATCAAATAATTTTAGTAGTCAGTTTTAAATTTCAGATTGCAAAGTAGCGGTATTATCTATTATTTTCAATAACTGAAAGGTAAACAAATTGTTTGATAAGTCAGTCTTTAAATTATCAACAAGAATATAGTTTTATTTTGCTGAATTTGCCCCCTGATACTTTCAACACATATAACACATCATTCCATTGACTTCATAAAGAAAATAATTTACATGCAACTTGAAACATAAATTGGTGTCATTGCATCAAATAATTCATCAAGCATTCAATCTATATGAAGAAAATCATACCTCTAATTCTCGCAATTCTTTTTACTTCAAGCATTTGGGCACAAAATGGCTCAATTCAAGGGAAAATTTTTGGAACTGACCGAAAGCCTTTATCAATGGCAACACTCACGGTATTTTTGGCAAAAGACACCTCTATTGTTTCGTACCGTATTAGTAATGAAGGAGGTAACTTTAAATTTGCCAATCTGCCCCTCAATGTCCCTCTTCGGTTACTAGCTACTTATGTAGGCAACGAAGCTTATCGTAAAAGTTTTACTCTAACACCACAAACGCCTGCTATCAAACTGGATTCTATCATTATGCTTATGTCCAGTAAAAGCTTAGACGAGGTTATTGTAACAGCCGAGCGCCCTCCTATTACCGTCAAAAATGATACGGTTGAATTCAATGCTAACTCCTTTAAAACTTTACCCAATGCCTTGGTAGAAGATTTATTGAAAAAACTGCCTGGGGTTCGTATCGATGCTGATGGAAATATCACCATGAATGGCAAAGCTGTCAACAAAATTTTGGTGGATGGAAAGTCCTTCTTTGGTGATGATCCCAAAATGGCAACTCGTAACCTTCCTGCCAACGCTATTGATAAAATCCAAGCTGTTGACGATAAAGAACAAGCATTATTAAATGGTGACAATAATACGAGTAATGTAGGAAAAGTAATCAATATTACGCTGAAAAAAGGCTATAAAAAAAGTGCCTTCGGCAAAGTCTATGCAGGTGGTGGTACACAAGACGTATATGAACTAGGGGGAATCATGAATATTTTCAGAGATACCCTACAAGTCAGCGTTTTGGGATATAGCAACAACCTCAATCGACCAGGTTTTAGTTATAGTGAATTAATGAATAATGGAGGTTTGCGCAGAAGTAATGCCAACAGAAGCTCCAATTCTACTCGTATCAATAACGGCATGAATGGCAGTATGGTCGACATTAATGGTGTAAATTTTGGTGGAAATACCAATTTTGGTATTGCTACTAGTAATGGTGGTGGTTTTAACCTCAATCATGCACCCAACGCCAAGAAGTCATTTTATTTACAATATTATTTTGGCGAAGTCCGAAATAGACTCAACACCGACCGATTGGCAGAGTTATATAACGGAGATACAATTATCACCAACCATAGAGTAACCAATGTACTTACCAAGAATTATGGGCATAGTGTCGGAGGTGGTTTTAAGATAAAAACCGATTCGGTGACAACCCTCAATTTCAATGCAGGATACACCGCAGGTTTGGTCAGAGAATCCCCTAATGTATTGATTTCTAGTGAAAATAATTATTTGGGTGCACTGAGCAAGGGGAATATCAATCAGTCAAATGATGTAAATAACTACAATTATAATCATACTTTCTACCTACTCAGAACAGGAAAGACTAACAGCAAACGATTGATGTCGATTGTACATAGTCTCAATATTGGCAATAACGCCAGCGATTATATGACTAGTTCTGTCCTAAATTATCTATAT
Source organism: Flectobacillus longus (assembly GCF_030056705.1). Classification (GTDB taxonomy): domain Bacteria; phylum Bacteroidota; class Bacteroidia; order Cytophagales; family Spirosomataceae; genus Flectobacillus; species Flectobacillus longus. Next base: position 182,025 of record NZ_JASHIC010000015.1, on the reverse strand, counting down.
CCGAGTAAATATGACAGTCTCCAAAATCAGTTGCGACAAGTTCGTTTACCACAAGCATTTGGTAGTTTATCTGCGAGTTTTTATGAACCTATTCATAAACTATTCACGCTTCGATTTACGAATAGATATAGTTTTACTCAAATCAAAAATACCACTCAGATGCTGTACGCCAACCCACTTGGGGATTCGTTTAGTGTCTTAAATCCTGTACTCAGTGGTTCATTTGAGCGCCAGCAACATGAGGTATTTTTAGCTCAAAAATTAGCATTTCAATACAAAAAACTGACGATCGTAGCAGGGATTGACGAAACATTCTTGACTTCTCATTTGAATACCTCGGCAGAAACTAACTCCATCCAAAGAAATATTCAGAAGTTGAATCCTAACTTGAATATCAGTTTCAACAACCTTACTTTGAGCTATAACAAAAACTATAGTTTACCCTCTTATTCGTACTTATTACCTGTTTTTGATAATTCCAACCCCTATTATATAGCCAAAGGAAATTCTAATTTACAACCAACGGCTACCGCTGATTGGTCATTAAGCTACAATTATAATAACCAAACCAAAAACTTGAATATTTGGTGGTATTCGTCTTTCCAGCAAAGAGACAATGATATTATCCAAAATATTGCGATAGATAAACAAGGTATTCAAACCTCCTCTCCTACCAATGCAGATGGCACCCGAAACCTCAGTGTAAATCTCAATATCAACAAAGATTTCAAGATTGGAGAAAAAAACAAACTGACACTTTCGGCGGGTGGATATTACAGTATCAATAGAAGTAAGATGATTTTTAATGCTGATACTAGCTGGCAAACCACTAATCAACTATCGAACTGGTTTGGGTTGAATATCAATATCAAGGATAAAATCGAATGGAATAACTCATATTCTCCAGATTTTAACTTTACACGATACACAAGTCCGAACTTTACTAATCTCCAAGCCAATTTGCATAATTTCAGTACAGGTTTAGTCATTCGCTGGACAAAGAATCTTATTCTTGAAAACAACCTGATATACCTGTATAATAGCAACTTAACAGGTTCTAACAAAACAACTATACGATGGAATGCAGCAATTAATTACAATTTCATGAAAGATCAAAGAGCCACCATCAAATTGAGTGCGTACGATCTTCTAAATCAAAATGGCAATATCGTCCGTCTGATTGCCTCACAAAATACACTTACTTATAACAGAGGAAATCTTTTGCCAAGATATTTTATGGTAACGCTAACTTACAATATCAAGCAGATGCCGAGGAAATAAGGAAACGTCTTCTAAGTTGCTGTATACAACTTAGAAGACGTATATTGCTATACCTATAAACAACACGGTTAGGGTTAAAGTAACAATATGTCCGTAATACATATTGATAGTATCCTTCTGATTATAAGTAAAATCCAATAAGTGATATACTATTAACTCACAACCTCCTTTAACCTAGACAAAATAATTAAACTAAATCCGATGAGACTCATTCTAATATTTATACTTTTTCCGACACTAGTTTTTGGTCAAAAAAATACAGCCATTAACCTTGCAACATATATGCAGGCACAAGTTGATGTTAATAATTTTAGCGGAACGGTATTGGTGACAAGAAACAACACTGTTTTACTTGAAAAGGCCTATGGATTAGCAGATTACGAGTGGAACATTAGTAATACCATTGACACAAAGTACAGCTTGGCTTCTGTAACCAAACAATTTACAGCTACCGCAATTTTACAGTTAGTTGATAAAAAACAAATATCGCTAAATGATAAGCTAAGTATGTTTTTTCCTGACTTTCCCAAAGGCGATAGTATTTCAATTCATTTGTTACTTTGCCACATGTCGGGTTTACAAATGGATTATGACGAATTGTATTTAAACAAAGTTGCGATAAAGCAAGAGGAAGTGAAAAGTCATGTGATTCAAAAAGATATTCTTAGCCAGGATGATGCGTTAAAGTATATTGAGAAAAAAACGCTTCTATTTTCGCCTGGCACAAATACAGCTTATAGTAATATTGGGTACTATTTACTAGCTCGCATTATTGAAAAGGTATCAAATAAAAGCTATGCTGACTATTTAAAGACAAACATTTTTGACAAATGTGGCATGTCCAACTCTGGTGTAATTACTAATGATGAACTAATTAAAAAGAAAGCAAGAAATTACATAAAGTCAGAGGGTAAATATTTGAACAATCCGTATATCAATTGGGAATTTAACATTGGGCATGATGGCATATATTCCACCGTTGAAGATCTAGCATTATGGGATAAAGCTCTTTACGGAACGGCAATTTTATCAGCAGATATGAAAAAACTTATGTTTACGTCCTATAATGACCAAAATTGGGGATATGGATTTATGATTAACCCATTTTATAACCATGGACATCAGCTAGTAGCCCATGATGGTGGTTTTTTCGGGGCAATGACTTCTCTTAACCGATATACTGACGATAAACTATTTATCACTGTTTTGTCTAATAATCAATCACTATCACACATTATTGCTTATGGGCTTTCAGCAATAGTTTTTAAGAAAGACGTAGAACTGCCATACAAGCATTTTCAAGCTCAAATTGACACTTCAATATTTGAGAAATATGTAGGCAAGTACGGAGATAACATTGAAATATTAAAAATTGACGGTAAACTATACTACAATAGTGTAGAAATAGAACTCATCCCTGAATCCAAAACAAAATTCTTTAGAGCCGACAATAACGATAGGACAATTGAATTTATTCAGGACAAATTAGGTGCATTTAGTTCGATAATTATAACAAAAGGTGGAGTAAAGGAATTTATTAAAAAAAATATTCCGTAAAAAGCACAAACCGCCGACATCGGTCGTTGTTGTTCAATTCATTTAATAAAATCTTTAAAATTATCATCCAGAACCTCTTTTAAAGCGATTTAAAAGAGGTTTCTTTTTTGATTATAAAAACAAAATCCAGTTCCTTTTGAAACGGCTATCGCTTAAATGAACCCATCAAGATTGACTTGATAATACCTGTTGGGAGTAGTTGGAAGTCCTTTCATATTTTAAAATACGCCTTTAAAGATATTGATATAAGTCAAATTTTAAGTTTCCCAACAGTTTATATTTCCGTATATTAGGATTGTGTTAATTGGCATTATTACAGATAGCAATATAGTACTACTATTTAGCCTTTGTATTATATTCGGCTGACAGAATACTATTTTCGCCACTTCGCCAACGCCTCTACGTTTGTGGAAATTTCTAAAAACCTAAAAACATTCGACTATTTAAATGAACTGTAAAAACTGTAACACCGACATTACCTCTAAATTTTGTCCAGAATGCGGGCAACCAACCACTCTAAAGCGAATTGATGGCAAATATATAATGCACGAAATTGAACATATTTTGCATTTTGAACGTGGAATTCTATATACAATTCGTGAACTTACCCTAAATCCTGGCCAAAATATTCGTAAGTATCTTTCAGAAAATAGAAGTCGACTGGTAAAACCCATCATATTTATCATCATAACCTCGTTGATTTACACCATTTTAACTCACTTTTTTCATGTAGAAGATGGTTATGTTAAGTATCACGGAGCTGAGGGTGAAGCCTTAAGTACTGTTGGAAATATTGTTAAATGGGTACAAGACCATTACGGCTATGCTAACATTATGATGGGAGTTTTTATTGCTTTGTGGTTAAAACTGTTCTTCAGAAAGTATGATTATAATTTTTACGAAATCCTCATCATGCTTTGCTTTGTGATGGGAATAGGCATGTTGATTTTTTCATTTTTTGTAATTGTTGAGGGAGTTATACACGTTAACGTAATGCCAGTAGCAGGTGTTGTCGGAGTACTATACGCCGTTTGGGCAATCGGACAATTTTATGACCAGAAAAAAATAGCAAATTATCTAACAGTTTTAGCAGCTTATTTTTTAGGCATGATTATGTTTTGGTTATTTCCAGTGCTGATTGGAACTGTTATCGATTTACTAAAGAAGCACTAAAAACACATTTAAAATAGCTAGGGAAAGTAATTACCAAGAGCTGGCAAACTCTCAAAATTTTAATTTCAATCTGGTTTTGGGGACTTGCACGTAGAGCTACATCACGGGTTCTAGTTTTAACAATAAAAATCAATATTTAGGCAATTAGTATCTGACTATAGCTTCCGATTTGCCAAGACAATTAAAAAATGGGAGACTTATATTTCAGAATACCAATACAGATTGCGACAAAAAATTGAAAACAACAGTTAATTTTAGAAATGGAATACCAAAACATTTTTTCAGAAAATGTAAAGCTAAATTCGGAGACATTTACCATTTCTAATCTAATTGCATAATTAACAAAACTATTCTCAACATTGGATTTTATACCAGTTGGGCTAGAAATTGTCATATCAGCTATTGGGAAGCATCAGCAGTTTGTGCTAGATGTTCAGGCTTTAGGTCTTAACTTCAACATCGCATTTGTACAGGAATGGACAATCAATGAATTCACTGCCTACGTTAATACTCGAACGTTATAGGCTATTATAAAAATTGACAAAAATGAAAAAAACTCAAATTATTTGCATTCTAACATTGGTTTTGAGACTATTCTCTGCAACCGCTGGTGGACAAGAAACAGGTGAACAAAAGTTAGAAACGAAGACAATATTAAACAACAGAATTGAAATTAAATTGCCAAAGGAATTTCAGGTAATGTCAGAGGATATGGCAAAACTAAAATATCCGGCAGAAAGAAGACCTACTTTAATATACACAAATGAGTCCGGAAGAATTAACGTTGCATTTAACCTAACAAACAATAAAGCAAGCCAAGAACTCATTGAGTCTTATAGAGAAAACATAGTGAAAGGATTTAAAAATATTTACCCATCTGCGGACTGGAAAGGCAGTGGCGTTAAAATGATAAAGGGTAAAAAATATGGATTTATGGAACTTATAACACCTGCCATTGATACTCAAATTTATAACTTGATTTTTTTTACAGACTTAGATGGCAAGCTTTTATTGTGTACTTTTAACTGTACTAAAGAGGACATTAAGGACAATTGGGAAATAACTGCCAAAGAAATCATGAACTCTACGAAAATAAAATAACATCCTCTAATAACTACGTATTTGTAATTGCTGAAAGCCAAAGCCAGAAAACATGGTAGTCGCTACTGTGGTTTCTTTTGTGCAGTTTTCCTTTGACTTCATGATATCCAAAACCTTAGCTTGTACTACATTGAATAGGCGCTTTAAAATTTAATTATATTGCAAGTATATATGTAATAGTGGTAACCGCATACTGGCACAGTAATGAATTTAGTTCTCAGACAAAATAATTAAAATATGACAAACGATATTAATCAAGGCATTCCTAAAACCTATTTTGACATTGATAATGAAACAAAAGCTAGTGGCTTTACAATGGCTTCGGACATACAAACTTGCTCTCTACTTAAAACACTTGCATCTTCAAAACCATCAGGAAAATTCCTTGAACTTGGGACAGGCACTGGATTGTCAACTGCTTGGATACTTGACGGGATGAACAGTAACTCAACCTTAATTTCGTTCGACAATGACGAGAGGTTTTTGAATATTGCTCAAAAGTATTTGGGACAGGATAAGAGATTGACGTTAATCCTTTCCGATGGAGAAGATTGGGTTAAAAATAACCTTGGGCAGAAGTTTGATTATATATTTGCTGACACTTGGCATGGGAAATATTTACTTTTAGACGAAGTATTAGAAATGCTAAACAAAGGTGGGCTTTATATTGTAGATGATATGCTACCACAGTCGAATTGGCCAGATGGACATCAAGAAAAAGCAATCAATTTTATAAAATACTTGGAAAGTAGAACCGACTTAACTTTGACAAAAATTAATTGGGCAACTGGAATAATCATTGCCGTTAAAAACTAATCTAAAAACAGAAAATGAACATTTTTAAACAAAAAGAACTCTACACAAATTCAATTTTAATATTCTTAGTAATTATTTTAATTGACTGGTTTATGGGGGCAGGTTTTAACCTCTTTAAAGGCTATACTTTTTCTCAGACTCTTGAAAATTACAAAATACCCTATACTTACATAGGTGTTGCATTTACAATTGTCTATTTCAATTTAAAAAATAAAAAGCAATAATATGTATGGTTTGCTACTAGTTGGCATCTTCCATGCCACTTAAGAAGATTTTGAAAGTGAAAGAATTGGTTCAAAAACATATTGTCCGAGGATAAATTCAACTCCCTCAAATATAAGCAACCCAAAATTTCAGAATTGTATATTCATCAAAAAAGCTGTCAGAAAATATTTTCCGACCGCTTTTTTGATGCTTTAAAACTCATCTTTAGACGCAAAATATTGCGTCTCTACAAATCACCAAATGAAGCTCTACCATTTGGCAATATAACCTAATTGTTCGTCTTCATCTTCGTATTCAAGCTCGGCGTCTTTTTCCCAAATCTCCATTTCGCATGGTTTGCAATTAAACTTCAATTTGTATTCTACTTCGCCATGTTTTAGGGTTAATGGTTCTACCACTTTTTCGCCCATGGTTTGGCGTTGGTATCTCGCACATTTTCCTAATTCATATTTTACGCAATACTTGGTCGTCATTACACGAGATTTACCTGGATCCCATTGCAATTCGAAGGCTTTTTCAATTTCGGTAACGCCGTGTCTCTGATAAAATGTTCTCGCCATTTTATTCGAAACATTGTACATAAAATCTAGTTTTTCAACTGGATAAGGATGCGTTGTTTTTTCTAATTTATGCTCCTCTCTGTGATATTCATTCACACGAATCTCTACTAAACGCTCCAACACATCTCTTCTGATTTCGTTTACTTTTGAAATTGGCAAGAACCAGTTTTCAGAAAACTCAACTTCCAATTCGTCAACAATGAATGGTGTGTTACCCGTTTTGGCTAAGTTTTTCTTGATATTTGGGACAACAGAATCTTGGCTCTTAGCTAGCTCTTTGGCTACTTCGATAATACCAACAGACTGGTGACCGTCTTCGTCGATAGCCAATAATTGGAAACCCGTTTCTGTTTCGGTAAACTCCAATTTTACGCCAATTTTACGAACAGCACTGTTTTCTTTCTCCACCATTTTGTTGAACTCAGCATCTGAGTTTCTATAAATCTCAGTACCAATCGCCAATGGTTTGAAAGTATTTGGAATTACAATATTGTTAAAAATAATATTGATTTGTGCTCCATCAGCTTCTCCAGCTTCATTTTGGAAATACAAACCATCTCCATTATTCAACTTCTCGTAATTCTCAATGATATAGCCGTTTGCCTTGATTTCAAGCACTTTACCAATATACTGACCTTTCGATTTTGGACTTTCCCATGAACCAATTTTTTCTTTTCTTTTATTCAAGAAATAATCAGTATATCCACGGTTGAAGCTTCTATCCATTTCTGGTTCGAAGTTATAGAAAGTTCTACCAGAAGAGGCTTTTTCGAATCTATCTGAATTTTCTTCTAAGAAAGAATCCAATTTTTTACGTAAGAAAGAGGTATTGTTTTTCACATAAACAAGGTCCTTCAAACGTCCTTCAATTTTGAATGAAGAAATACCTGCTTCAATCAGGTTTGGTAATTGATCACTCAAATCCAAATCTTTGATAGACAACAAGTGACTATTTTCAATCAAAGTTTTACCTGTTCCATCTTCCAAACGATATGGCAAACGGCAGTTTTGAGCACAAGAACCACGGTTGGCACTACGTTCGCCATTGGCTACGCTCATGTAACAGTTACCACTAAATGAAACACAAAGTGCACCCGATACAAAGAATTCTAACTCAACATCAGTAGCCTTATGAATCTCTTGGATTTGGTCAAGGTTAAGCTCACGAGCTAGCACCACACGCTTCATACCCGCATCCGCCAAAAACTTCACATGATTCGCATCACGGTTGTTTGCTTGCGTACTGGCATGAATTACGATAGGTGGCAAGTCCATTTCCATGATGGCCATGTCTTGAATAATCAAGGCATCAACGCCAATATCGTACAACTCATAAATCAATTTACGACAAGCCTCTAACTCATTGTCGTACAAAATAGTGTTGATTACTACAAAGACCTTAGCTTTGAACAAGTGGGCGTATTTCACCATTTCTGCCACGTCCTCCACCGAGTTGGTGGCGTTTGAACGTGCGCCAAATTGGTGCGCTCCCATATATACTGCGTCTGCACCAGCGTTGACCGCAGCCATACCTTGATAAAGGTTTTTGGCAGGCGCAAGAATTTCAATTTTCCTTTTCATTTCAATCCTATATTTTCGAATCCATAACAAGAGTGAGATTCGGTAATTTTTACTTTAATTTGCAAAATTAGTGAATAATAGCTGATTCTCTGAGTGGTATTTGGTTTTTTAGTAAGGATAAGAAAACTGTTTTAGGATTAATTTGAAAGCAACAAGGTTTGTTCAAGATAAAGTAATAAAGTAACTTGTGAAATATTAAAGATTTATAATTTTAACCTATACCTCTATCATGCCTCCCTTCATTAATTGGAATATCGACCCTGTCATTTTTATGTTGACACCTACATTCCCAATCAAGTATTACGGAATATTATTTGCACTTGGGATAACAATTGCCTTCTTAATAGTCAAAAAAATATATCAATATGAAGGCAAATCGATAGAAGAATTAGATTCGCTCTTAATTTATATTGTTCTAAGCACGGTCTTGGGGGCAAGATTAGGTCATTGTCTATTCTATGAACCAGAATACTTCCTAAATCATCCATTGGAAATTATACTTCCATTTAAGAAAATTGATGGCGCTTATCACTATATTGGTTTTCAAGGTTTGGCTAGCCATGGAGGAACCATAGGGGTTTTACTCTCAATCATTCTTTACTGCTTCAAATTCAAAACTCCTTTGTTACAGGTTCTTGACAGAGTTGCAATTGCAGCGCCGATTGCAGGAGCATTTATCAGGTTAGGAAATTTGATGAATTCTGAAATTTATGGCGTTCCTACAGATGGAACTTGGGGATTTATATTTTTACAAGATGATACAATTCCTCGTCACCCAACCCAACTATATGAGGCTTTGGCTTACCTATGTATCTTTCTATTTTTATGGATTATTTATCAAAAAACGGAACTTCTACGCAATTCTGGGGTAATGTTTGGTGTATTTCTAATTTTGGTATTTACTGCTAGATTCTTCATAGAATTTTTCAAAGAAAATCAGGTTTCATTCGAAAATCAAATGTCCTTGAACATGGGACAACTCTTAAGTTTGCCATTTGTGATATTGGGCTTGGGGTTGTTGGTATGGCGATTTTTAAAATCAAAAAAATTAAGTTTATAATAATCATAAATTCTAAAATCTATCTAACGATGAGTAAAGAACAAAAATTCAAAGAGGAAATCAACCTTCTTTTGAACAACGTAAGTGACACATGCCATGAGTTTGCACTTAAAATCGACCGAGACTTTTACGTATTTCAAACACCTATTATTTATAATCCTGATTTACTTATAATCGGAATTAACCCAGGAGGTGACAAATCTTACACTAAAGCCCGTGAAGAAAAATGCTATAAAAAAAGACCTGCAAATGATCTTGGCTATAATGATAATACACTAACAACCAAACCTGCATGGGAAATTGAAGCCAAACTACGAGGAAGTGATACTTTGAGAAATAGGCTAGGCAGAGTATTTAACACCGAAAACAATCTGAACATTCTTGACCAATCTGTCATGATGAATATGATTTATTTCAATTCTCAGAAAGCTCATGAAATTTTCAGTTTACCTTCAGAAATTATTGGATACTGTTTAAATACAACTCAAAAATTCGTGGAGGTAATTAATCCGAAAAACATCCTTTTCTTGACTTCCAATGACTGGAGTTTATCAAAATGCGGAGTCAAGGGCATAAAGTCACTAGGAAATAACATAAAGGAAGGAAAATTGAATAATCGAACAGTTTATGCTATTCCACATTATGGGTATTATTCAGCATATTCACACATCAATTCAGAGATGATGGGTAAAAAACTAGCTGATATACTGACATTATAATAGTATAAATTTACCTTGTCATTAACGCTTTAAACTAAACTTCCATTCCTAGACTTTCTTCCTCATTTTTCGTATCTTGAATAGTCATCAACTAATATCTATTCATTTCATGAAGAAAGTCTTACTTACCTGCCTTGGGCTGTTGTTAGCCAGTCCTATCTTTGCACAATTTTCTCTAGAACAAGTACTTAGTAGTGCTTTTCCTTCCGAATTAAAAGCATCTCCCGTCAAAAATCAAATTGCTTGGGTATTTAACCAAACTGGCTCACGCAACATTTATCTTGCAGAAGCTCCTGATTTTAAGCCTCGAAAGCTTACCAATTACGAAGGTGATAATGGTCAAGAAATAAACAGCATTACATTTCTCCCGAATGGAAAGTCTTTGCTGTTTATTCGAGGTGGTGCCAACAATAGCGCTGGAGAAATTCCAAATCCTGCTGAGCTACAAGGCACTGTAGAAAGAGCCATTTATAAGATTGACCTTGATGGTAAAAACCTTAAGAAAATTGTTAATGGTGCTTATCCCAAAATTTCACCAAATGGCAGTACACTTGCGTATATCTCTGGCGGGCAGATTTGGACATTGAATCTGGATAGTGCCAATATTTCTCCTAAAAAACTATTCCATTCACGTGGCTCGCAAGGTTCTATCCGATGGTCTCCTGATGGTAGCAAAATTGCCTTTGTGAGTAGTCGTGGAGACCATAATTTTATTGGAGTTTGTGATATTGCCACACAACAAATCAAATACATCGACCCTGGAGTAGATGGCGATATTGACCCAACTTGGTCGCCCGACGGAAAATCTATTGCTTTTATCAGAGTCCCTTTTACCAAAGATGCACTGATATTCGGTCCAGAAAGAGCAAGTCTTCCTTGGTCTATTCGCGTCGTGGATTTAACTACTGGACTAGCAAAAGAGATTTGGAAAGCTCAAAAAGGTGTGGGTAGTAACTTTTTCGCTGGTGGACTTGTGGCAGAAAATCATTTATTCTGGACTTCGGACAATATGATTATTTTTCCCTACGAAGGTGATGGGTGGCATCATCTTTACAGTGTGAGTGCTTCGGGAGGGACGGCCAAATTACTTACGCCAGACAAAGGCGAAGTGGAATATGCTTTTCTAGCAAATGATAAAAAGACCGTCATTTATAACACCAATATTGGTGATATTGACCGAAGACATATCTGGTCAGTTACAGCGTCTGGAAACCCCAAGCAAATTACGACTGGACAAGGCATTGAATGGTCGCCTGTTCAAACCTCAGATGGACAGCTAGCAATTCTTCGCTCCGATGCCAAAGTCCCTGCTCGTCCAAGTCTAGTAACTTCGGATGGAAAAATTAAAGATATTGCCCCAGAATTTATTCCTAATGATTTTCCAAGCAATCAATTAGTAGTACCACAAGCCGTCATGATTACTGCGACCGATGGTATGCAAATTCCTGCACAATTGTTTTTACCCAAAAATCATAAAGCAGGTGAAAAACACCCAGCCGCTATTTTCTTTCATGGTGGCTCTAGACGACAAATGTTGATAGGTTTTAATTATGGTGAATATTATCACAAAGCCTATTCCTTGAATCAATATCTAGTCAGCCAAGGATATGTAGTGCTTTCGGTAAACTATCGTTCGGGTATTGGTTATGGCATGGAGTTCAGAGAAGCCGAAAACTATGGGGCGACTGGCGCTTCAGAATATAATGATGTTGTGGGGGCAGGTCTGTTCCTTAAATCCCGTGAAGATATTGATGGCGCCAAAATTGGGCTATGGGGAGGATCTTATGGTGGTTATTTGACAGCTTTGGGATTAGCCAAAGCATCAGACTTATTTGCAGCAGGTGTTGATATACACGGGGTGCATGATTGGAATGTCGTCGTGAAAAACTTTATTCCGAATTATGATGCAAACAAAAGAGCAGAATGGGCTAAAGTGGCTTATCAATCTTCGCCAATGCCATATATCAATTCTTGGAAGTCGCCTGTTTTACTAATTCATGGCGATGATGACCGCAATGTTCCTTTTTCGGAAACAGTAACTATTGCTGAAGCTTTGCGAAAAAATGATGTTTATATGGAACAACTCATTTTTCCAGACGAAGTGCATAGTTTTCTTTTGTATCAAAACTGGTTAAGTGCCTACAAAGCAACTGCAAGCTTTTTTGATAAGTTTTTGAAAAAGAAATAGGATTTCTAGCCGTATTTTGAGTATAGTCTAAAAAGCTTCTCCTTTTCAGTGGAGAGGCTTTTTAGATGAAAAAAGGATAGATTTTCCCTGATTTACCTTTATTTTGGCACTCAATTTTTCAACTTATCCCAATTGATTTAAACATGAAAAAAGTATGTTTTGCATTGATGCTTGTTGCTGGAGTCGTTTTTAATATGACTGCACAAGTAGCAAACCCTTTGAAAGGCAAGAAAATTTTGGTTTTCTCAAAAACAGCAGGCTTCCGCCACAGTTCTATTCCTTATGGTATTACGGCAATGTTTGAGCTTGGCAAAAAGTATGGTTTTTCGGTAGATACCACGCAAAATGCCAGTCTTTTCAATGAAGATAACCTCAAACAATACAAGGTTGTGGTATTCAACAATACGACTGGAGATGTATTGGACGCACAGCAACAAACCGCATTCGAACACTATATCCAAGCAGGTGGCGGTTTTGTGGGTATTCACGCAGCCTCTGATACAGAATATGATTGGGCTTGGTATGGTAAAATGATGGGTGGATACTTTGATGGTCACCCTGGCAAACACGTTTCTAACGTACAAATGGGTAAATTTACCGTTACCGATGCCAAACATCCAGCAACCGAAAAACTTCCTGCAAGCTTCGAACGTAAAGATGAGTTTTATAACTTCAAACAGTTTAACAAAGATGTTAAAGTCCTAATAACGGTTGATGAAAAATCATATCAGGAAGGTACAATGGGCGATTTTCACCCAATGGCTTGGTATCATTTATACGATGGCGGTCGTGCTTTCTACACTAACTGGGGACATACGCACGAAACTTTCTCAGACGAAATCCCAATGAACCATATCTGGGGAGGATTACTTTGGGCTGGTAGCGGCAAACCTGTAAAAGCGAAAAAAACTAAATAGGTATAATTGAATTGAGCGAATGAGTGATTATTTTCGATATATTTTTACTTGTAGACCGTTACATTTGAGGTATAAAGAGAAGGTTCAAGCTAAAATGGAATAATCACTCATCCGCTCAATAAAATCATCTATTTCAAACTTATCACTTGATAAAAAGCTTGGTTCAATTGACGAGTTTGTCCATTTACTTTTGTTTTCAAACGGTCATCATCGTTGATTAAATAGATGGTTGATTTATCTACGATTGTTACATCCTCAGCCTTCGTGTTAAGTTTTAACACTTCTCCATTTGCTGATTTTACAATCGAAATTTTATTGCTTCTTAAGTCATTCAAAGAGGCCGTCCAAAGATATGCCCCTACATTTTCTGGCGTTTCGTACGAAGTTAGAATCACAAAACGCTTGTTAAATCTGTCATATTCGATACTCGAAAGACCTAATTTTACATCGCCCACAACTTGCTTATCAGGCTGAAAATCAGCAATCACTTTCATCGCTCCTGTCAAAGAAACCACACTATTTTTGAACGTATATGGTACCTCAATTACTTTTACTACGTAAATAGGATTTTGAAAACTTTCTCCAATCTCTCTTACTCCCAAATACAAGTGCGTATTTGTTGCCGCAAAGCCTTCTACTTTGAAATATGGCACTCCTTCTGGGAATTTTTCATTGGCTAATACCTTCGAAATTTGTTTTCTCAAAGCCACAGAACTGGTTGCTTTTCCGTCTTCTGAAAGTACTTTTGGCGATTCGTCTTGCCCCTTTTCCCAATACAAAATGGTATTGAAACCGTCCCATTCTGGGCTATTATCTTTTACCCTATCAAAACCAGTAGACAAAAATATCAAACCTTGATTTGGCGTAATAGCAAAGTCTTCGTATTTCTTAGCTGCTTTAAATATTGGATTTTTGAGATATACAATTTTAGAGGTATCAGTTGTGATTGTATTGCTAGTGATGGCAAAAACAGAGGTACGACCATCTGGCATATCTTTATCGTTGGCAATCAAGATTTTGGTACCATCAAAAACAATCGCAGAAGTTTCGCAAGTAGCTTTACTATTGACCAATTCGGGTTGGAAGCACGAGATACAATTTTGTTCTTTAATTTCCGCAACCTCAACTATTTTACTTGTTCGACATTGGACAAATAAGAAGGCGGAAATACTACAAATGAGCAAAGATTTTTTTGTCATGTGATGAATCATTTGGGTTCTTTATTGATGCAGTTTGTATTATGTAATCAACAAAAATAGTAGGTTTATTCAATTTTGAAGTATTGAACCGAAAATAAGTTGTCGATTGAAGGATTCTGTCGAAGAGTGAATAAATTTTGTTTTTCGTCATTTACCTTTCTGCAATAGCGCAACAATTTCCTCTATATGCTTCTGGCGAGTTTCAGGTCGCTTGGCGAATAACATTTTAAAAAGCATCTCTTTTTTAGCTGATTTACTGAGTCTTTCAAATTTTTCTAACAATCCTTCCTCTGATTGCAAACTCTCCATTAAATCTGAAGGAATTACTAATGCCTCAACTTCATCTAACACCGTCCAAGAACCATTTTCTTTGGCAATACGAATCGACTCTAATCCAGCAGGAGCCATCAATTCAGCCTCCATCAATTTTTCAATCTTATCCTTATTAATTTTCGACCACGTACTTTTTGCTTTTCTTTTACAAAAAAACTGCAAAGATTGTACTGTATCCACTGACACTTTTTTACTATCAATCCAACCAAAACATAACGCCATATCCACCGCCTCAGACCAAGTAATAGTGGAAATTCCTGAAGATTTTTTATAAAACACTACCCATATTGACTGATGAGAGTGATGATGTTTTTCTAGCCAATCTCTCCATTCAGCTATATTTTGAGGATAAAAGGTTTCTGCTTCTTGCATAGTTTCAAGTGATTTGTTCATACGACTGTCACAAAGCTACGACAGCAATATGACAGCCGTATGTCAGTAGGGAGTTTTAGGCTACATGTTTTTTAGTCTTTACATAATTCATCCAAATGATCGCTCCTAACATTGTTACAATCCCCAGCAATTGAGTCTTGCTTAGCGATTCTCCAAGTACCAAATGCGCACAAATCACGGCAATAGGTAGTTCGATGGTCATCAAAATTGAACTAATACCTGCACCTATTTTAGGAATACTTTTGACAAACAAAACGGTTGGTATTGTTGTGCCAAGTATGCTCAAAAACAAAATCATATATCCATAATTCAAATCAAAATGCTGACTCGACACAATGGTTTTGGCATTGACGATAAAAATACAAATCGCCGAACCAGTCATAATCAATGTACTTTTCACTTGCCAAGCTGTATCATTTTTTATACGACTATTGGCAGCGATATAGCTGGCATAAGTAAATGACGTGGCTAAGGTAAAGGCAATACCTACCCATGAAAAAGACTGAATTTCTTGTTCGAAAACGCCACTTGCAAATAAAGTCCCAATCAAAATTAATAGTACGGTCAGGAGCTCTATCTTGCTTGGTTGTACTCTATAAAATAGCCAATCTAATAGCAAGCTTATCCATGTAAACTGCATCAAGATTACTATAGCAAGTGAAGCAGGGATATAACTTACCGATTGGTAGTACAAAAAATTGGACATTCCAATCGCAGCCCCAGTCAATAGTAAAGAGATACCCCCTTTCCTATCTAGTGGGGAGGAGGTTTTATCTTTCATCAATAGAATGGTGGGTGCCAATACAATAGCAGAACCAAGTGCCTGTCCGAAGGATAATTCGGCGGCATTGTATCCATAAGTATAAAATAATTTGACAAAAGACGACATCATGCCGTAGAGTACTCCGCCAAGAAGTACCATCAAAATATACGGTAAGTTTTTCATTAAAAGGTTGTTATAAAGTTTTCAGTAAAACCAAATTGATATAAATGGCAAAACAACCTTGCTTGAGAATGGATATAAAAAACAGCTCTCACAAATTTTGTGAGAGAAAATCATCATCCAGTTGTTTAGCCGATTAGGCAACTGGCGGAGGCGTATTAGCAGAGAATAATAAGTTCATTCGAATAATTTTTAATTGAACAAAAATAAAGATATTTTTGACTAAACATAAAATTTTCCTCTTAATAAAATCCTATTTAAAAATGAAAGCAGATCGTTTTTTTGAAAAAGACCAAAAGTGGCAGTTAGAAATGGAAACTCTCCGAGAAATCGTTTTGGAGTGTGACCTAGAGGAGGAAATCAAATGGATGCACCCTTGCTATACCCATCAAAACAGCAACGTAGTCTTGATTCACAGTTTTAAGGATTACTGTGCTTTGTTGTTTTTCAAAGGGGTTTTGATGAAAGACCCTGCCCAACTGCTGATTCAACAAACCGAAAATGTTCAAGATAGACGCCAACTCAGATTTGTACATCTGGAAGAAATCGTTCAAAATCGTACCTTGATTAAAGAATATGTCTTGGAGGCAATTGAAATAGAGAAAGCAGGTTTGAAAGTCGAATACAAACCTACCTCAGAATTTACCATGCCTGAGGAGTTTAAAGAGCTATTGGATAATGATGAAGCCATCAAAACAGCTTTTGAACAACTTACCCCAGGTCGACAAAGAGGGTATTTATTACATTTTTCGTCAGCCAAACAAGCCAAAACCCGCATAGCAAGAATTGAAAAATATCTTCCTAAGATTATGGAAGGCAAAGGAATGGAAGATTGAATTCCTTATTATTTAATCCTCTGTACTTTGTACCCCCTTGGAGTTATCTTTTTTTAGAATAATTGGCAATAGCATTCCTTGTCCGACTACGCTATATAAGATAACCATAAAGGTAATAAAGAGAATTTCGGCTCGCATAGGAAACGGGCTGTTATTCTCAAGTGTTTCGGGTAGTGCCAAAGCAATAGCCAAGGAAACAATCCCGCGCATACCCGAAAGGCTGATGACAAGACTCTCTTGAATATTGATTAACATATTTTCAGAAATATTCCTTTTGTTATCTTTTTGAGATTTCTGTAGCCCTTTTTTCAGTTTTTTTCTTTGTAAAAATATCCTTAGCATTCGGATGACAATCGCCAAGAGAGTAATTGCCAAGGCATAAAGACTGAATACGATCATTTCTTGGGTATCCAATTCTGGCAATACCTCCTCTAACTCTAGCCCTATCAAAATAAAGACAAGCCCGTTTAATAGAAATATCACCATATCCCACACGTGTTCAGATTGTTTTTTGATTCTTTCTGAAAAGTATATTTTACCTTTTTTCGAAACAATAAATCCTAAAACTACCACTGCGATTACGCCTGAAACATGAAAATCTTCTGCCAACAAATAGGTAACAAAAGGGAAAAGTAACAGAAAGCTATTGACAGCAGTGGGGTTATTTTTGACAGCTCTGAGCAAAAAACCTAATACTAATGCCATGCTCCAGCCAATCAAAACGCCACCAGCAATAAGCATAAGAAATGTCCCACCAGCTTGCCACCAGATAAAAGCTGCACCAGCTACTGAAGCTAACGCAAATTTATACGCCACAAGCGCTGAGGCATCATTGAGTAGACTTTCTCCTTCTAAAATTACAGTCGTTCGATGTGACAATCCTAGATTTTTGGTAATTCCAATAGCAGCAACCGCATCGGTAGCAGCCAGAATGGCTCCTAACAAAAATGATAGAGGCCAATTCATATTCGGAATCATATAATGAGAGAGCACTGCGATACCAACAGTAGTCAAAAACACCAAACCAAACGCCAATGAACTAATGGTGGAGTAATGTTCCCAAAAATCCTTTTGAGGTATTTTGAAGGCTGCATCATATAAAAGTGGTGGCAGAAATAAGAGAAATATGATTTCTGGGTCTATGGGAATAGGCTTAAAACCTGGTACCAAACTCAATAATAGACCAGCAATTATCAAAAAAATCGGGCTAGACCAATTGAGTCGCTCGGACAGCGCCGTCAGCAAAATGATTAGCCCTAAAACAAATAATATGACGGTATAATTTTCCATAAAATACTGTTCAATTCACAAATACGCCTGAAAGCCTATTTTGTAAAGGTATCTTATCTGAATCTGATTACAAAAATCTGAATCACTTAATAAGCTCTTATCTACTTACCCATTACCTGCTTGACCTCCAAAAGCATTCCGTCGTATTTTTGATGTAGTTTTATGCTGACACCCAATTGAGCTAAATCTTTTCCAGAAAATACTCCTAATTTCTTTCCTGAAATAGCTTCGCTAATTTCGTAGTTTTTTTCAGATGTCAAAAAGTTAACATATATCTTCCGCTCAGATTCCTGACTTCCGTGTCTGAATACACCAATGATTCCTCCTTCATGTGTTTCTGTATTTATTCGTTGAAAACCGTCCCAAAAACCCTCTTTAGGTTCTCCATATCCTTTTAAATCTTGTCGAAAACTCATAAAATGGTACTTATTTTCCATTTTATTCAACCAATCAGCATATTTACGATACTTTTTAAAATCTTCAGTAGACAACTGGCGTGGGTCTCCAAGCATAATGGGCAAGGCTCCTGCCAACGACTGAATATGCGTCTCCCAACCCTTGTCTTGCATAGCAGGATTTCCAATGACGAGTGCTGTTGCGGGCATAGCAGGCGACCTCCACCAAGCCATATTTCTGACTCTTAAATCAACATTTTCGTCAGGCGGACCTGCAAAGTTTGACAGCCAGTTGCCTTCTGCATGTTTGAGCATGGCATAGTCAATCAATTGTAACCCTCCCATAGTTTCGAAGGTACAGTCGATAAACAGGTCTGGTTTGGCTTTGTGTAGCTCATCAAACAAGTTCCAAACAGCCTCATAATTTACAAAGAACGATTCCTCTCTATCTTGATGACTCGGGTGATTTTGGGCAAAACATCCTGCATTTTGATTGCCGAATTTATAGGGGCTTGTCACCACAGTAAAATCTAGCTTCATATATTCCAAGCCATAATCTAAAGCCATTTTCATCAAAACTTCTTTGATATAGTCTTTCCAACCTGTGCTAAAACAAGCCGTTACCATGGTCGAATCCTCCCAATGTAGGTTATAAGGTTGCTGGGTTTTGTCTAAGACAAACCACTCAGGATGCTGTTTATAAACCTTGCTTTCGGTAGAAGCACTTCCCACGCTGACCCAAAGACCTGGCTTCATTCCCAAAGATTTGATATAGTCAAAAAGTGGCTTTAATCCATTGGGAAATTTAACTTTATCAATGGTCCAATCTCCATAATTATCACTCCAGCCATCGTCGATAATAAACTCCTTCATACCTGCATCAGCCGCACTTTTGGCTAGTTCTTTTACCAACTTTTCGTTGATGGCTTTATTGAAAGGCTCCCAAGTGTTATACACAAAAGTAGGTTTTTGCACTAACTCTGAAAGACGAATCCCCATGTGTTTTCTTACAAAATCGGGCACTACGGTATTCAGGATTTCATCTGGGTCTTTTTGTTGGTTGTACACCGCCGTGAATACTTGGGGAGAAACAAAACTTTCACCCGTTTTAAGATATTTTCTAAATGGATAACGTCCATCTCTATGCGTCAGCCCCGCACAGACGGTTCTATCTTCCCAAAAGGCGGAGGTATGTTTTAGTATCCCAGAGGCTTCATTTCCTATCACGACGCCTTGTTGCCAATCACTGTTATGAATCGTCAAGAGTGCATCTTGCATATCACCATTATAAGGTCCTAGTGAACGTCTGCGCCCATAATCGTGGCAAATCCAGCTGTAAGTTGTGGCATAATATGGTGTTAATGTCAATTTTTCTACGTCGACAGATTCTAAAGTAAATGTATTATCAGATAGATTTTTAACCGTAATATTTTTCCGAATAATAGGTAAATTAGGATACAGCAAATATTGCAACCCGACCTCTACAAGCTTGTCGTCACTAAGTAACTTAATAATAGCACCTTTGCCTTGTTTTGTATCAGTCACAGGAAGAATCTCTGACAAAGTCCATAAATCAGACCCTGTGTAAAGTTTGTGATTCAACTCAAAACTGAATTCGGGATTGGTATTTTCAAAATAATTATAATCTCCGTGCAAAGGTTTATATTCTGTTGTGCCAACAGAATTTGTTCCTTGAGGTAAATGAATTGTTCGTTTGACTATGCCATTGTTCAAAACTAGCTCTGTTTGATTCCAGTGAGCATAAGTAGTTTGCGAGAAAACTCTATGAGAAATTGATACGCCTTCGAGAATTATGAAAAAAAGGATAATATTTATCTCTATTCGAAACATATATTTGTTTTTAATTTTTGCTAAAATATTTTCAAATTATTTGGAAGTATTAAGTACTATAATCTGATATACCTGCTAAATAAAATATAGACCAAGTTTTACCACTTGGTGGTATATTCAACTAAAAGTCAAACAAATTCGTTTATACTACAAATAGTTGTATATTTATTTACGAATGAAATTTATCCACTACGATTAGATGCAATATAACTACAAAACAGCACAAGAAATAGCTACCTTATTGCAAGTCACGGTTGAATATTTCCATAGAGATATAAAGCTGAAAATAAAACAAGATTTTAAAAGCGAGCTCAAAAAAGCAGGAATAGAAAACCCAGATATTTTACTTTCATTGGATAATTTTATCAGACTTGCCCATCCAAAAGATAAAGATAATTTTATAGATACAGAATTAAAACTTACCGATTATCACTAAGACAAATGACTTACTTCATAGATATAGTATTTGCGGGAAAGGAATTTTCCCCAAATAAGTTGAAAAAAAAAGCACAGCTAGATTTAAAAATTCTTGCAGAATGTGGTGAAACTGCAACTTATGGTCGATTTAAAGGCAAGACTATGCCTTACGGTCTTGCAACTTTAGGGATTACAGCAGAATCAAAATTACAGCTTAAAGAAACACTTGATGAAATAACAAAAAAATTACTTAGTCAAGAGGCAATTTTAGTAGAATGTGGCGTAGATGAAATTTCTTTAGAAGCTGGAAATGAGATTTTAGATACTTTGGTTTCACCTTATGCACTAGCAAATATTTCACACTTAAATAAAATTCTCGAAATCAATTTATCTGAAGTTAAAAATATTGAACAGGAGAGTATTTTCTACAAAATGGTTGAACAAATTTTTATTTCAGAATTAGAAGACAGCCATGATATTAAAAAACATATACATGAAATAATTGAAAATAAAATTAGACAAGAAAGCATAAAAGAAATTATAAACATACCGCATTCACAACTTAAATTAGTAATTAAACTTTTAGAGTATTTAAGAAAATACAAGAATGTTCAGAAATTAGAAAATATTCCTCATTTTGAAGGTATCAAAGAGTAAGCATTTTTAAAATAGTTTTGTAGAGTGAAAGAATTTACTCTACAAAACTATTCCCAATTCCACCTTACCCCTAATCTACCAACCTATTCCATAATCCTCACCATGATTACTAGAGCCTCCCCAGAAACTTTTATGTTTCCAGTCGAAATAAATGGCATTGATAGGACCACTCGTGCGCTCTTGATAGTTGATTTTATACCCCATTCGTCCCAAATCTTTGCGAGTCCAACTTGGAGTTGCTTCATTGAGCGTCAAACCTCCATTGATTCGTTCGTGTTTTCCAAAACTAGAATACATCTGTAATGTTTTAAAACTAGGCGCTTCGCAAGCTTCCTGAACTGTCATGTCAAATTCTGCCATATTCAAGAAAAACTGCAATAACAACTGATCTTGTTCATCGCCTGCTTGTTTGGCAAATGATAAATAAGGCTTCCCATCTTTCAAAGCCATACTTGGCGTCAGGGTCACACGTGGGCGCTTGCCAGGTTCAACTACATTGAAAGGGTTTTCTTTCGGGTCTAGCACGAATGCCTGCATACGCTGACTCATACCAACACCTGTATTGCCCGCAATACATGCAGGAACCCATCCACCACTTGGCGTCATCGAAATCACCCAACCTTCGGCATCAGCAGCCTCCACGGAAGTTGTTCCAGCGGTAAAATCCTCCTCAAATTGAGTATTATATGTTGCATTATTTTTAGGAGAAAAAGTGCTTGCTCCCATCCAAGTTTTCAAAATATCCTGATAAGGATTAATCTTCCCTTCAAAAGGATAAGGGTCGCCCGGACCAATTTTAGGGTCATTTGCTTCTGGGTTGATAAGCTTACTACGCTCTTTGGCATATTCTTTCGAAAGCAAGCCTTTCATCGGTTCTTCGGGTGCAAAAGCAGGGTCTCCATAATAGAAATCACGGTCAGCAAAGGCTAAATTCATAGCCTGATACAAAGTATGAATATAGCGAGTAGAGTTATACCCCATACTTTTCAAATCGAAGTTTTCTAAGATATTCAAGGTTTGAAGCATGGCTGGTCCCTGTGTCCATTGTTGTAATTTGTACACCTCGATACCTCTGTAAGTCGTCATCGTTGGTTCTTCGATTTTTACTTTCCAGTTCGCCAAATCTTGTTCGGTAATCAAACCACCTTGCTTTTGACAACCTCTCACAAATTCTTTGGCTATTTCACCTTTATAGAAAACATCATAAGCAGCATATATAGCCTCCTTACGAGATTTTCCTTTTGCCAAAGCCTGCTGTTCTGCCTTCACCAATTTGTGTAAGGTCTCAAGCAAATCTTTTTGTACAAATATTTCACCTGCTTCTGGAGCTTCGTATTTAGCACCCAAATGAGGCAAAAATACCCTTTTTGAATACGGCCATTGTTTGATTTGCTCCTTCGCTTTTTCGATTGAATTGGCAGTTTGAGCCTCAATCGGATACCCTTCTGCCATTTGCATAGCAGGTGCCAATACGTCCTTGAGCGACATAGTACCATATTCAGCCAAGATGGTCATCAATCCTCCAGGCGTACCAGGCGTAACCGCTGCCAAAGCACCAAATTCGGGTGGATATTTCATGCCTTTATTCTTGAAAAAATCTGCCGTAGCTCCAGTTGGCGCTACCCCAAGCGCATTGATAGCAATCACTTTTTTAGTCTTAGGATTATAAATCAAGGCCTGTGTTTCACCACCCCAGCTCAGTACATCCCACATGGTACAAGTAGCGGCAAGCATTGCACA
Source organism: Flectobacillus longus (assembly GCF_030056705.1). GTDB lineage: Bacteria > Bacteroidota > Bacteroidia > Cytophagales > Spirosomataceae > Flectobacillus > Flectobacillus longus. The sequence goes on along the minus strand of NZ_JASHIC010000015.1, from coordinate 158,793 downwards.
AGCAGCATCAATGGCATTACCTCCCTTCGAAAAGGTCATAGCTCCTGCGGTGGCAGCTAGAGGTTTTCCTGTAACTGCCATCCAATGTTTTCCATGTAATGGAGGTTTTTGTGTAAGTACAGGGAGATTATTAAAGGCTTGTCCGAAGGATTTGGTACAAAGCAACATGATAGCGATTCCAATTCGTAAAGTATTTTTCATGAAAAATGTGTTTTGTTGATTGTCTATTAAAAATAATCGCTGACTAAAAAGAAGACAAACAAATTCTGCTTTTTACGACAAATAACAGGCTTTGAGGGACTAAAGCGATCATAAAGGGTTCACCCTTCAGAAAGTGACACCTATAATTATAAAGTGGAACATCGTCTGAGAAAAAATTGATTTCCTTTACAGAAAACAACTCAAGATATGATACTCAAAAACTTTTACATCTTATTGCTTTTCTTATCGAGCACTCTTTCAGTTATGTCTCAAACGCCTGCACCACATGTTTCATCTGGCAAAATTGTTCGGATAGAGAATTTCTCTTCTAAATTCATTTCCTCTCGAAATATAGATATATGGCTTCCAGAGGGTTATGGTAGTCAAAAAAAGTATTCTGTGCTGTATATGCACGATGGTCAAATGTTGTTTGACAGTACCACTACTTGGAATAAGCAGGATTGGCAAGCGGATGAGGTAGCCACAAAGTTGATGAATGCTCATAAAACCAAAGATTTTATTATAGTTGGAATCTGGAATGGCGGCGCAACACGCCATCCTGATTATTTTCCTCAAAAGCCTTACGAATCACTCAGCCCAAATCAGAAAGTTTTTGTTACAAACGAACTTAAGAAAATAGGAAGAACAGAGGAAAACTTTCAGCCAGTTTCTGACAATTATCTAAGATTTTTGGTCAAAGAATTAAAACCTTATATTGACCAGCACTTCTCGGTAAAAAAAGACCGTGCTAACACTTTTATCGCTGGCAGTAGCATGGGCGGGCTGATTTCGATGTATGCGATTTGTGAATACCCCGAGATTTTTTGGGGTGCGGCTTGTCTTTCTACCCATTGGATTGGTATCTTCTCTGACACCAATAATCCAATTCCTGAGGCATTTTTGAAATATATGGATTCTCACCTTCCTCAGCCTCAAACGCACAAAATCTATTTTGATTTTGGGACAGCAACCCTAGATGCTTTTTATCCTAAACATCAAGCCAAGGTCGATGAGTTGATGCGAAAAAAAGGATTTACCTCAAATAACTGGGAAACTCTCCAATTTGAAGGCGAAGATCATAGCGAAAAAGCTTGGGCTAAAAGACTCCATTTGCCTTTTGAGTTTTTATTAAAAAAGTAAAGAAAAATTGGAAGCGCAAAGGCAGACTGCTTTAATACTTTGGTAGTCTGAAATTGTACACCCTAGTGGTGAAAAGCTTCCATAGTGGAGAAATCTTTAAGTATCAAATTGATGGTAATTTTTGGGAAGAATAATCTTTTTTAATTGACATTCTCGTATCTTTCCAAATACTTGAATGTCATTCTTTATGTCTGAATTACCAATAAAAAAACCTTTATTTCCTGAAGTAAATATTCCAATCTTAGAACACGAACTCTCTGATGAAGTGTTAGAAAAGTCATTTCCTTTTTTCGACTTAGACTTTACAAAGCTCACAGAATCTGACCATATCGCCTTAGCTTTAGCATCCAAAGAAACTACAGAAGCTATGGCGTACCAACTGTTGTGCAATTATGATTGGCGTACAAGATTATCAGGCGCAAATATTTGTGCAATTAGATGCTTCAATGGATTGGATGTGCTCATTGGGAACTTGTTACTAAGTAACAAGCTCGTTTATGTAGGCAAAAGCTATTGTCTGGCTTTAGCTAGTTTGGATACGCCCAATGCAAAAAATGTACTATCTCAATATCTTGAATTTCATTTAACCCCAAAAGATTGCTATAACGACTCAATAGATGCTATGTGTGCCCTTGCCTATTTGGAACCAACAAAAATACAATCTCTGCTTTCTCAATGGATTAATTTTTCTGAAGATAAAAAATTACGGAAGTTAGTAAAAGCACAGAAGCATTTTGAAAGTTGCATGCAGCATATTAAGGATATTCAAGATTTGTTATTATACTAACAAAGTAACTTGTCATCTAAACCTTAATTACCCTCTAACTCATGAATCTCAAACACTACACTATCTTACTACTTTGCATTCTCCAATGTTGGATCGAATCATGTCAAAGTGCCAAAGTGATTCCTACTTCCATGCCAATCTACGCTATTCGGAATGTCAATATTATTCCGATGACAGCGTCAAATGAATTGATAAACAACGCTACAGTTATCATCCAAAATCGAAAAATAGTCGCTATTAATGACGTCATTCCTAAGAACGCCACTATTATCGAAGGAAAAGGAAAATGGTTACTTCCTGGACTAGTTGATATGCACGTACATAATTTGGCTGATATAAATTTTAGTACCAATTATCCCACCAAAGGCGCTACACTTTTTACCGACAATCAAGACTTTATGAGTCTTTATTTAGCCAATGGCATTACCACTGTTTTGGAGTTAAGCGCACGTGTTGAGCATTTTGGACAACGCAATGAAATCATAAAAGGAAATATCATAGGACCTCGTATCGCATTGGCTTTTTTGATTGATGGCGGAGAAGGTTCTGGTAATATTGCTAATACACCTGAAGAAGGCAAGCAAACGGTAAGAATTGCCAAAGCTCAAGGGTATGAGTTTATTAAAGTCTATTCTGGACTAAATCAAGCGACGTTTAATGCGATTGTTCAGGAAGCACAAAAGCAAGGTATGAAGGTGGTTGGACATATCCCTAATGTATTTAGAGGAAAACTAGCAGAAGCTTTTATTCCAAATTATAGTTTAGTCGCCCATGCCGAAGAATTTTCTAAGCAAAGTAAAAGTTTTAGCTTCTCAGATGCGCAACGCTTTGCTCAATTGGCCAAAGAAAATGGTACATGGCTCACTCCTACGCTCATTACAATGGTTCGCATTGCTCAACAAACCCATTCGCTTGACAGCATCAAAAATTCGCCTTTGCTCAAATATGTACCTCCACTTATGCAAAGCAAATGGTTGCTTTCTAACAATTACAATCGTGAAACAGATACCAAACGTATTACAAGAATAGACAGTATGGTAATATTTCATCAACTCTTGATCAAAGCTTTTAAGGAGGCAAAAGTGCCAATTGTGACAGGGACAGATGCAGGCGTTTCTGGCGTTATTTGGGGATTTTCGTTGCATGACGAAATAGCATTGCTCGTAAAGGCTGGACTAAGTCCTGAGGAGGCTCTGGTTTCTGCTACCAGATTACCTGCACAGTGGTTGGGCATAGAAGATAAAATCGGTACAGTCGGAAAAGACAAAATGGCAGACCTTCTCCTACTCGATGCCAATCCTTTGGATGATATAGCCAACACCAGAAAGATTGCAGGTGTATTCATCAATGGCCGATGGGTCAACCAAAAGTCGTTGCAACAAATGTTATTAAATACTGAAAAACACCATAAAGCCAACCAAGGAAAAGATGAATTTGATTGGAAAAAAAGAAAGAGTTTTTGACATGCAATCATGCAGAATAAAATTGCATTATTACGCATTAGGTTGTAAGCTGTAGGCATTAAGCAAAAATGCAACCATGATTTCATCAGAAACACTTTTAACTTTTAGCCTACGGCATAAAGCCTAGAGCTTAAAGCGGGTAAAATTTAAGATTGGGCTTTGGGCTTTCAGGTAACGGCTTTCGGCGGTGGGCTTTGGAAAAAGCATGGCTGTGGTTATTAAAAAACATTTTAACACTCTGTGCCTTGTGCCTGTTGCCTAGTGCCTAAACACATAACTTAAATCTTATTCTGCACGATTACTTAAGTAAGTATGCAAAATAAGATTTAATAAATTAATGAGATAAAACATTAGTAATCATAAAATTACATTCAAAACTCATCACTCACAATTCAGCACTCATACTTAAGTTAGTGGGCAAAATAAAATTGCATTAATACGCTATAGTCTGTAAGCTTTATGCATTAATCCCAAAAGTTGAATTTTATTTTGCCCACTAACTTCAATCATTACTTCAACAAAAACTGTTTACTTATTTCATCATAAGTTGCCAAATGATGATTGGCTTTTCCGTCTTTTTCAAAAATAGCTTCCCAAGTATTTAGTGGTTCCCAAATACAAGTTCCTTTACCTTTTCCCTTGGGCAAATTAAAAGCCACTTGATTGACTTCATTTTTCATTTGTGAGTATTCTACCACAATAACATCTTTGTTGTAGCGCTCAATCAGGTTACTGAGATTGTCTCGTAAATCTTCGATAGTTCCGTGCCATTTTGGATAATAGGATTCTCCAATCACATCAAAATGAACACCTCGCGCCAACATATTATCAATAAATTGAACAGACTCATGATGTTGTCCGCCCAAAGCCACATGCAACATCATAATCGTTTGCGGAGCCACCGCCTTCACAGCCGAAGTGCCTGCATTGATAAGTTGCGCCAATTGGTCAGTGTTAGCGAAACTACCTTCTGGCCAAACTAAGCCATGATTGATTTCATTACCTACTTGAACCATATCGGGTAAAGTTCCCTGTGCCTTTAGCGCCTCCATTACTTCGTAAGTGTAGTCATACAATGATTTTTTGAGGTCTGAAAAGTTCTTTCCTTCCCAAGCAAAAGGCTTAAACTGTTTGCCTGGGTCAGCCCAATAATCTGAATAATGGAAATCAAGCAATACTTTCATGCCTAGCGCTTTGGCACGTTTTACCATTTCTTTGGTATGTGCCAAATCACAAAATCCTTTTGTCGGAGAATAGCCTTTTGGCTGTGCAGGATTATGGAAAATTCTCAAACGAACATAGTTAAATCCATGATCTTTCAAGATTTGGATGGCATCTTTTTCAACACCTTTGTCAGAAAACTTGATATTTTTTGCCTCTAATTCTGGCAAAAAAGAAATATCTGCTCCCAGCATTTTATCGATTGGCGCTGACTTTTTGGCTTCTGGCTTAAGTTGGTATGTTGGGTCAATACTTACTTGCGCTATTTTTTGAGGTGAAACGGTCAAAATATCTGTTCCACCTGAATATAAGCCTGTTGCCAATGCTTCAAACTGAATCATACTTGGATTTTCACCCATTTGTACAATTACCTGACATTTTCCATTAACCAAATTACGTTGCCACATACCATCGGCGCATTGGTCTGGTTCATGGCTACTTGGGTCTCCATTACCAACTCCAATGATTTTTGCATCGCCTTTAAGTTTAAACTTAATCAAATTATCGGCGTTAGGCACTTCACGACCTTCCTTGTCTATCACTGAAATATTGATGATACTTACATCTTTTCCATCAGCAATAGCAGTAGTTTTGTATGGCGTCACGACAACTTCGTAAGGTAAACCTGTAGTCGCGACTTTTGCGGTAATTTTTCTACCTTTTTTCCAACCTATGGCTTCCAATTTTCCAGCAGTGTAATTCACAGTCCAATTCAAATGTCCATTACGTGGCATGGCTTTTTTACCCAAAGATTTTTCATTCAAGAATAGCTCTACCTCATCGGCATTGCTATTGACCCAAACATCGATAGGTTGTCCTTCTTTTCCTTGCCAATTCCAATGTGGCGCTATATGCAAGACATCTTTGTCTGTCCACCAACTTTGATAGTAATAATAGATATTCTTAGGAAAGCCACATACATCCATTACCCCAAAATGCGAACTGATATTTGGCCAGCGATAAGGAGTTGGCTCTCCACGATAATCAAAACCTGTCCAGATAAAACCGCCTAACCAAAAGTCATTGTTAGCCGCTAACTTCCACCATTCTTCGGCTGTACTTGCCCACCAAGGTGCTGTAATATCTTGGTCTGGTACATAGCCACGGATGGTATCTTTTTCATAAATCCCTCTTGTCGTAACTGTACTGCCCATTTCTGTGCCAATAATCGGCTGAGTTGGATGGTCTTTATGATAGTCTTCAACAGCAAACTGACGATAGTTGAAGCCACGCACAGGTATCACTTCGTTTACGCCTGAAAAATGATTTGCCAAGTCGGCTGCATAAGTAGAAGTTCGAGTCGGGTCTAGTTGTTTTTGTTTGGCTAACAAAGTCAAAGCAATTCTTTTTCCAAACGTATTTTTCTGAATCCACCCCTCCTCGTTGCCTATGCTCCACAAAAATACCGAAGCATGATTTCTGTCTCGCTTTATCAGTCTTTCAAACTGATTCATATATTCTGTACCACTATTCAACAATCGTTGTTCGTCCAATAGTAACATTCCCAAACTATCACAAGCCTCAATCAATTCAGGAGTTGGTGCATGGTGACTAGCTCGGTAGGCATTCGAACCCATATTTTTCAATAAACTGATACGGTAATATTGCAAATAATCTGGCATAGCACTACCTACTCCTGCGTGGTCTTGGTGGTTGTTAGTTCCCAAAATTTTCACGTGCTTTCCATTCACAAATACACCATTGGGTTTTATATCTATGGTACGAATTCCAAATCTAAATTGCTGTTGATCAACCACTTTACCTTGCGATTTCAATTCAACTTTCACCTTATATAAATATGGGTCTTCTAACGACCAAAGACGAGGATTAGCGATGCTGAAGGCTTGGCTTGCCATCTTCTCTTCTTGAGCCTTCAAGGTAAAAGCTTGTTCTGGAGATTTGGCAACTACTTTACCGTTTCTATCCAACAAATAACTTGTAATAGTCAGGTTGTCAGACTTATAATCTTCATTTTTGAAAGTTGTTTCTACTTTCACATTCGCCTTATTACCTGCTATCTCTGAATAAGCAAAAATGCCATCTTCTTGAATATGAGCATTTTGATAGCGATTTAGCCATACATGACGATAAATACCTGCTCCTTCATAAAACCAGCCTTCGTATTGAGAAGCGTCTACACGAACTACGACAACATTGTCTTTATGAAAATTCAAAAAATCGGTGATGTCATACGAAGCTCCTAAATAACCACTCTTGTTATTTCCTAGATAAAAGCCATTAATCCAAACATTGGCATCACGATAAATACCATCAAATTGAATAGAATAACGACTTCCCGAATCGGCAGGGGTTAAACTAAAATGTTTACGATACCAGCCGATAGATGTCTCAGGAAATTGCCCACCTACAGGTTTGAAGCCATGTGATTCGACATGAGAATCTTCGGATTTGACAAAAGGTAATGTCACAACCCAATCATGAGGCAAGTTAAGTTTTGTCCATGTAGAATCTACAAATTTTGGGTCAATCGCAGTATTCACAGCCGAACCAGATTTGTAAAAAAGGTTTGTCAGACCATAATTAAAATCCTTTTCAGGATTTGAGAAATGCCCCAAATGAAAACGCCAATCTTTATCAAAATTAGTCTTTATTCTTGGGTTTTGGGATAAAGTAGATTTCTGAATCAAAGCGACAATCGCCAAGGCAAAAGTCAGTTTGAATAGATAAGTTTTTAGTTTTTGCATAAAATAGTTTTATAAAAAAAGCTGTTTAAACTTTCTCATCACGGGTGAATTTATTCAACCGATAAGCAGAATCACCGCTTAAGAAATAGTAATGTTGTTAATTTGAAAACTAAATTCGTGTTAAAGGTAAACCTAAGATCTGTGGCGAGTGTCTCACTCGACTACTTTTACTTACTTCAAACCGTTATACGAGAGTTTTACTGTCGCAAGTTGGTCAGTGGGACACTGACCATGGATGGGAAGATAAACCTAAGATCCGTGGCGAGTGTCTCACTCGACTACTTTTACTTACTTCAAACCGTTATACGAGAGTTTTACTGTCGCAAGTTGGTCTGTGGGGCACTGACCATGGATGGAAACATACTCTCATACGCATTTTCAAATCTTCAAATTTTCAAATCTTCAAATTTGTAACCCCTTAGTCAGCAAACGAATTAAGCGCAATGGTAGGTTTTCCTGAATTATCAAATGCCCCTAAAGTATAACCCACCCAATGGTTATAAGCTTGTGGTTCCCAGTACAAAACGCCCAAGCCTTTCGAACTTGAAACAGATTTCGTTTTTGTAATAATGTCTTTGATAAAAGATTGACACTCGGTAGCCTGATCCCAATGCATACCAATTTCTACAATCATTACTTCTTTACCGTAGCGAGAAACCATATCATTCATGTTATTCAAACAATTTTGGTTAGCCACCTGCCAAGTCGAATTGGCCCAAGTTGGATATAACGACATACCAATGACGTCATACTTCGCACCATTAGACTTTAAGCCATCAAACATCCAACGAAAGAGGCTATTATCATAACCATTTGCCAAGTGAACGATGACTTTTGCTTGTGGGAAAACTGCCTTCACAGCATCGTATCCAGCATTAATCATTTGCGCAAAACTGCTCATATTCGTCGAAGCACGACCCGTTGGCCATAGCATTCCGTCGTTGGTTTCGTTGCCCACTTGCACCCATTCAGGTGTAACATTATTCTTTTTGAGTTCATTTAGCACATCTGTGGTATGATTGGCAATCGCTGTTTTTAGTCCTGCTAAATCCAAACTTTCCCAAGCGGCTGGTTTTGCTTGTTTGCCAGGGTCAGCCCAGTTATCGCTATAATGAAAATCAATCATAATACGCATTCCCAAATTTTTGGCACGAATCGCCTTTGCCACCACATCGGCTTTATCATTATAGGCTGGCGATGGATTTACCCAAACTCTCAAACGAATGGTATTCATTCCCAAGGACTTCATCAAAGCCATTCCTTCCATTTGAGTACCAGAAGCGTTATAGAATTTGATTCCCTTGGTTTCCATTTCGGTAATCCAACTAATATCTGCGCCCTTGGCAAAAGTAGATGCTACTGGTGTAACAGGCGTTGGTTCAACAGGTGTTGGTGTATTATTGCTACAAGAAATGAGCAATACCGAAGCCATCAAAAAATGAAAATAGCGTTTTAAGTTCATGAGAGGATATTAATTTTTAATTATGTAAAATTCAGGATAGGTAAGTATAAATGCTGAATTGTGAGTGGTGAATTGTGAATGTAATTTTAAGATTATCAGAATTTTACATCCACAACTCAGCACTTGTAATTAAAACAAAACATTGGTTAAACCAGTAGGCAGAAATCTCAATTTTATGCCTTACCAATTTTCTATTCAATCGAATAAGTATAATTCCCAGCTTTCAAATCAAGGGTAATGGTTCTTGTTCCTGTCAGGTTTGCTGGAATTTTAAAGTCTGTTCCATCATACTCAAGACTCAAGTCGGCACCAGTATCGCCCAAATTGATAGTCCAACCGCTATTGGCTCTAAATTTCAAACTACCTACATTGAGTTTAGTGGTTACTTTCCAAACATTTTTGGTCGCATCAAATTGCATCGGAATATCATTTGACCAATTTGAACCTTCTGGCGCATCTCCAATGATAGACCATGTCGTTTTGGTTGCACTCCATGTGTTGGTATTGGTATTTGCTTTGATTAAGAAATAACCGTCTACTGGAACAAACAAGTTTCCTCCGCTTGTATTAATCGTACCTGCTACGTCTGTACCAGTGGTTGTGCTACTCGCCCAACCGTAAGCAATGCCATTCCAATCTGGTTGACTGGTCAGTTTAAATTGTCTCGTCCCACCCGATATCCAAACATATCCTTCATAAATACCATTCGAATTTCTTGATGAAATTTTTGGAGCCGTCGCTGGATTCCAGCCCTGAAAATCTCCCGCTACCCAAAGCGATGGATAATTGATTATGACGATATATGGCGTAACTGAGACGGTTAATGTGTTTGAATACAAATCCGCTACCGATTCAGAAATACTCGATTTTACACGAATTTCGAGTTGTCCCGCGGCACTTGGTTTGAGACCTTGTAAAATTGCCAACTGGTTAAAATCTGCGGTAGTGTATTTGAATGAAGTTGCATTTCCTAAACTAATCTCTTTAGGCGCTGCAAAGTTGGTTCCTGCTTTGGCAATTTGCAAGGTATATTTTGAGGCAGCACTAAAACCATAATCCGAACGAGCCCATGTCAAAGATACAGTAGTATCATTAGCTGTATTTGCCGATAACACATAGTTGGTTTGAGTTGAGGTCAGTTTAGGTGCTTGTGTCTGAGCACTCATATAGGTTTTTACTTCGTCATTTTCGCAAGCCACAAGACTTTGCAAAAACAAGCCCAAAAAGAGATATTGTATGATTTTTTTCATTGAATTTCTATTTAGAAATACCAAAATTGATTTTTTCTGTTCAAAAAATTACTAGTTCAAGACTTAGTCTTGGACTTATTTTCTAATTCAGTTTATAAACTGAAACAAAGGCTAGTCCGAGACCAAGTCTAGAACTAGGTCATTATCCATATCGGATGTGAGATTTCGGAAGTGTATCATATTTTAGAATAATCCAAAACTTCCGAAATCAAAAATCCTAAATCCGCAATAGTTTAAGTATTCCAATCTCTAAATAATTCTGCAACATGTAATCTATCCAATTGAAAATGTAAGATATTGATATGTAAAATTTTACATTCACAATTCATAACTCATCATTCAGCACTACTACTTAGTATCCTTTATTCTGAACAAGGTTTGGATTTGAAGAAAGGTCATTAGCAGGAATCGGGAAGATATTGTATTTATCCTCCACCGAGCGACCGTTTACAGTACCGCCCTTCCAAGCCCAGAGGTATGCTCCTGTTGTAAATTTTTTGAAGCGAACTAAATCGGTTCTACGTTGTGCCTCATAGTATAATTCACGACCTCTTTCGTCTAAAACAAAATCCAACGTTAACTGATTGGTCACAATATTGCCCGTTGTTTTCCCATTGTAGGCACGAGTACGTAATTGGTTTACCAACGACAAAGCCGTACTCAAATCGCCACCCGTTCCTCCACGTAACACAGCTTCGGCATACGTCAAATAGATTTCTCCCATACGGAAAAGAGGGAAATCAATATCAACAAAGTTTCCTGCCAAATCTTGATGAGGGGCTTTTGCTCCTGAACGAGTTTTATTTCTGTATTTTGAAGAAGAATAACCGTCCGTTCCTGTGTACAAATCTGACATTTCTTTGTTTTGACCAGTCGTATAAAACTGAGCACGCACATCTGTACTGCCAGAAGGGTCAACAAATAAACTCACAAAGTTTTGCGAGTGACGCAAGCCACCCCAGTTGCCATTTGTTCCTGACAAATCCCCTGGTAAAGCCGCTTGTCCGTGGGTCAAATAGGTAGTTCCACCCCAGTTTTGGGTATTGGTACCATCGTAAGCAATCATGAAAATATTTTCCTTGGTATTCAAATGATTATCAGCAATGGTCAACTCACGATAATTGGTATGCAAACCATAATTCGCATCTCTCAACTTGTTACAATAGGTAATAGCGTCAGTATACTTAGGTGTTCCTGTGTACACTTCTGCATTAAGATACAAACGTGACAACAATGCCCAAGCCGCTGATTTTTCAGCACGTGGATACTCGTTCTGTCCCGGTGCAATCAAATCGTTTTCGATAGCCTTCAACTCAGATTCGATATAGTTGAATAAATCTTTACGCTGAATTTGCTTCGGAATAGTTGTGCCAATCGCATCGTTTTCTGTGGCAAAAGGCGGATTCCCATACATATCCATCAAAACCCAATATTGATAAGCTCTAATAAAACGAGCCTCAGCACGATATTTTCTGATATTATCTGCATCGGTTCCAGTAATACCTCTTTTGCTCAAATTAGCATCGGACGACTCGCGAATAAAATCATTACAAAGCGTAATTTGAAAAAACGAGCGATAATACAAACCATTAACAATAGGGTTAATTGCCGACCAAGACATTTCTTTTAGCCCTTTTACTCCCGCATCATTTTGCCAAGTCCAAGCAGCTTCATCGGTGGTGATTTCTTGTAAGTTCCAATATAAACGCAAGAAATCGGAGTTCCCTTCATCAGCAATAATTTGAGAAGGAATATCTGGGCTACCCGTTCCACCTGAATTACCAGTCAAAGCAAAGGCTGCATATACTTTTGCGAGACCTTGCTTGTATCCTTGAGGTGTTTTGTAAACTGTTTCAGAAGTAATATCATTTGTTGGTAGTAAATCCAAATCGCTTGTGCAGGATGTACCGATACTTAGTAAAAAAGCGCCAAGCGTTATTTTTATATAGGAAATTTTCATGGAATTATCTTTAAAAATCAAAGTTCAAACCTAAAGAGAATGTGCGTGGACGAGGATACAAATTGCTGTCGATACCCGAAGCTACTTCTGGGTCAAGTCCTGTGTATTTGGTAATCACAAATACGTTTTGAACACTGGCATTGAGACGTAAATTGACATTGCTATTTTTCATAATTTTACCCAAATCATAGCTCAAATTCGCATTGTCCATACGCACAAATGAGGCATTTTGGATATAATAATCGCTCAACAATTGTTGGCTATTTCCTTTGAATCCTGTTGTCAAATAGTTCGTTGAAGCATTGTACAGGACATTATTACCTAAAATTTGGTTTTGTACGCCACTTTGACTGTAGTTGTTATTGTACACATAATTACCCACCGACGAGCGCATCACAACTCCCAAATTCCAACGCTTGTAATTGAGTGAACTACTCAAGCCAAAGAATACTTTTGGCTCTGAACTTTTTCCACGATACAAATCATCTTGGTTGATCACGCCATCACCATTTTGGTCTACAAAGACGCCTTCCAACGGTTTTCCATTAGCATCATAAACTTGCTTGTACAAATAGAAAGTATTTCGAGAATAACCCACCGAGTTGATGAAAGCAAACTGTCCTCCAATACCACCTGCAATTCCACCTGAAGGGAAACCAACATAGTTTTGGTCGCCTGGTACTACCGTAAGATTGGTGATTTTGTTTTCGTTGTAAGTCGCATTAAAATCTAAATTCCAAGTCAACTCACGCTTGCGAATAATTTGTGTGCTCACACTAAATTCCACCCCTCTATTTTCCATGCTTCCGACATTGGCAACGATATAAGCCGAAAAGTTAGCCCCAGCAGGTTGTGGAATATTGTTCAATAAGTCTTTGGTCTTTTTTACATAAATATCAACGCTACCTTTTACACGTCCATCCCAAAAACCGTAATCGATAGCAAGGTTTGTCGAAGCAGTTTCTTCCCATTTACGATTCGCATAAAATCCTCCTGGTCGGTAACCTTGATAATAACTATTACCAAACTGATAAGCGGCATTTGGCGCACTTAAGGCATAATAAGAATAGTAATCATAGTTTCCGATACCATCCTGCTGACCCTCACACCATAACTTGCACGAAGTTTTAGGGTAGATAATGTTTCATTTTTCGCAAAAATTCCTTCTTCTTTCAAATCCCAAGCCAAGGCAATGGATGGGAAAAGACCCCAACGATTCGCTGGTGCAAATCTCGACGACCCATCACGACGAAGCGTAGCTGTCAAGAAATATCGGTTGTTGACCGAATAGTTAGCACGACCAAAAAATGAAATCAAGGTATTTTCTGGTTTGTCAAAAGGAAAAGCGGGGTCTGTGTTCGGGTACTTTTCGCCACTAGCGGTATAGCTAGCGTAATTATAATTGGTGGTTAGGTAATTATTGTATGAATAACCTGCCATCACATCTACACGACTTTTGAGGAAGCGTAAATCTTTGACATAGTTGAGGTAAAATTCTAATAAGGTATTTTGCTTAGTTTGTTTGTAGATGTTGTTAGTTCCGCCTTTGCCACCTACGACATATCCAATGGCTGAGCTGTCGGATACATACACGGTACCTTCGCCTTTAGACACATCATAGCCCAAGTTGAGGTTAGCACGTAATGCTGGAAGAAAATGGAATTTATAATCAAACTGGATATTGCCAATACTACGTTGTGGCGTACCTTCATCAAAACGTTGCTCCAACATTCCGAGAGGGTTGCGTCCTGCCAAATTCATCAAACCTGTTGGTGAGTTACGGTCAAGCCATTCAAAATAGCCGCCAAAACGTTGGGGATTTACTGTTGCATAAACGGGTTGCGTTGGGTCAAAACTGACAGCAGCACCAATCGCACCTAAATTTGCGAATCTTGATTTTTGAAGTGAGCCTTTCAAACTTAAATCGACCTTTAAATGGTTATTAAAAAAAGTAGGATTTAAGGATAATGCGATAGAAGTACGTTGTAATTTATCCGTCTTCAATACCCCTGACTGTGTTTGGAATCCTAATGAAATACGATAAGGCAATTTTGCAACTTCACCACCAATACTCAAATTGTTATCAGTCATGTGGGCTGTCTGATAAATCACATCTTGCCAATTGGTATTAGCTGTACCTATTAGAGCTTTTTGAGCGGCCGTTCCTTTTTCACTTACGATTGTACGAAACTGGTCTGCACTCAAAACACTTACTTGTTTAGCAACGGTAGAAAGAGAGTTTACAGAAGAAAAATTAATGCGTAAAGCTCCGCTTTTTCCTTTTTTTGTAGTAATAATGATAACGCCATTTGAAGCACGTGTTCCATAAATGGCTGCCGCTGAAGCATCTTTCAAAACGGTAAAAGTTTCAATATCATTGGGATTGATAAAACTCAATGGATTGGATGCACCCGCAATGCCTCCTTCTCCTTCTAAAGGTACACCATCTATCACAATCAAAGGATTATTACTCGCACTCAACGATGACCCTCCACGAATACGAATCGTACTACCTGTACCGGGCTGACCGCTATTAGAGATAATTGAAACCCCTGGCACTTTGCCCGAAATCAATTGCTCTGGTGTAGTAATCGCACCCGTTTGGAAATCTTTGGAGGTAATAGAGGTTACTGAACCTGTCAAATCTTTTTTACGACTTGTCCCATAGCCCACTACAACGACCTCCTCTAAGGACGTGTTATCTGCTACCAAACTTATGTTTAAAGAGGTAAGGGCAGAAACCGATTTTTCAACTTTAACATAACCAACCGAACTAAATACTAATATATCCCCTATACTAGCCTTAATTTTGTATTCACCTTTGGCATCAGAGATAGTAGCAGTCTTTTTATTTTTAACTGAAATACTCACTCCGGGCAGCGCTTCGTCTGAAGCATCTGTTATACGACCTGTAATTAATTTGTCTTGCGCATAAGCAAAAATACTGCTTAGCGTACACAGTATTGTCAAGACAGAATACCATAAACATTTTCTCATTTTTGACTTTTTTTATCAATATAGTACTATAAAATATTTTCAAAGTCAAAATTATATAGGCTTTCAGGTAATTATTTGTGCTATCGTTCCAAACTTTGTCGCTATCGTTCCAAATATGGGCTCTGTGAATCATTCTAGGTAAAAATGCCTTACTTTAGAATAACTATTTTTATCTTTTGGTCTTGAAATCAATCAGTCATATATGTCAAAAAGATTCATTTTATTCATTCTTGGAAATATCCTATTATTATGTTTGCCCAGTCAAATAATTATGGGACAAAAATGGGATATGTCCTTCAAGCATATCAATATAGAGCAAGGACTTTCCAATAGTACCATCGAATGTATTTATCAGGACAAAAGGGGATTTATTTGGATTGGTACTAGAGACGGGCTCAACCGTTATGACGGCAAACATATTGTGGTTTATAAAAATGAATCGAACAATCCATTTAGTTTGAGTGACAATTTTGTCACTGCTATAACGGAGGATTCTCAAGGAAATATTTGGATAGGAACGATTGATGGACTGAATCGTTTGGATGAAAAGAAAAATACTTTTGAGCGTTTTTTTTATCAAAAAGAAAATGCGAATAGTCTTGGAAATAATGCGATTACTTCTCTATTAAAAGACCATAAAGGACAACTTTGGATAGGAACTCAAGGAGGTATTTTAAATCTTTGGAATGGGGAAAACTCGTTTAAAAAGTATTTCTTGAATAAATCTACACAGGGGCAAATTGCCATTACAAGTCTCTATCAAGACACAGAAAACAACTACTGGGTTGGCACAGACAAGGGACTATATTTTTTTGAGCCTCACAATGGACATTTTCAATATACTGAAACTATTACTGGCTCTCGACCTACCGTCAATTGTCTCGCACAAGATGCACAAGGAAATTTATTGATAGGAACAAATGGTCAAGGCTTAATAAGTTTCAATTATCGTTTGGGATTGAAAAAACACTTTATTCAACAAGATTTTAATCCCTATTCACTGGCGAATAATTTGGTAAAATCCATCTGGGTCGATCATAAAAAACAAATATGGATAGGTTGTATCAACGGGGGACTCAATCTATTCGAACCGCTTACGGGTCATTTTACAAATTATCAGCCTCGTCCCGAAAATCCCAAAAGTTTAAGTCAAAGAACCATCTCAGCCTTGTTCGAAGACAACCAAGGAAATTTATGGATTGGCACGCATAGAGGAGGTATTAATTTGTATATGTCTCAAGTTCAAAAGTTTCAGCTATTTCGTCAACAACCTAACGAAAATAGTTTGAGCTATAATGATGTACGCGCTTTTTGTGAGGACTCCTCTGGGGATATCTGGGTCGGGACAGACGGAGGAGGATTGAATCTTTTTCATAAAAACACTCAAACCTTTGAGCATTTCAAGCATAATCCTTTTCAGGCAAATAGTATTAGTTCAAACGAAATTTTAGGTTTGACTCAAGACCATCAAAAACGTCTTTGGATTGCGACTTGGGGAGGCGGATTGAGTTTACTAGAAAATGGTTCTCGTAGTTTCAAACGATTTTTACAGCAAGAAAATAACCCAAACTCCCTCGGCTCGAATTACGTGCAACAGGTATTCGAAGACCGTCAGCAACGTCTTTGGATTGCTACCTATTATGGCGGTTTGTATCAGTATTTACCTGATGGAAAGTTTGTAAAAATTCTTTATGGGAAAAATCGAAAATCCCAGTTATTGGGCAACAATATTATTTGTTTGAACCAAGACTTACGAGGAAGAATATGGATTGGAACAGATGACGGCGGGCTCAATTGTCTTGACCCACAGACAGGTGTTTTTTCACACTATTTCCATAAAGATTCAAAAAAGCCTGACATTCGAATCATTTTTGTAGACCGACAAGGGCGCATTTGGGTAGGACATCGAGGTCTATATTTATGGCATGAAAAAGAGCAACAGTTCAAGCTATTCACGAGCAAAACCCATTTGTCGGAGGATTTTATCAAAGGAATTGTTCAAGACGACGAGGACAATCTATGGATTTCTAGTTCGAATGGCATTACTAAACTGAACCCACAAAATCTTCAAATTCAGCAATATAACTCTGCCGATGGTCTGCAAGGATTGGAATTTGAACCTAATGCGGCTCTTCGTACCAAAGACGGGCAGATTTATTTTGGCGGTGTAAAAGGCTTCAATACTTTTTATCCTCACAAAATTTCCAACAATAGCTACATCCCTCCTATTTATTTAACCAGTCTACAAATTTTCAATAAGAAAGTAAGCGTTGGTAAAGATTCGCCTTTGGAAGAGGATATTAGCTATCTCAAAACACTAGAGCTAAGTCATAAACAGAATACTTTTTCGATTGATTTCGCAGCGCTAAATTTTACCGCTTCAGAAAATAATCAGTATGCTTACAAACTAGAGGGTTGGGATAAAGATTGGATTATAGCAGGATCCGAAAATAGAGCTTCATACACGAATGTAAGCCCTGCGAATTATACTTTTATGGTAAAAGCCTCTAATAATGATGGTGTCTGGAATCCCGAAGTGACCACTTTAGAAGTCATAGTTCATCCGCCATTTTGGGCGACTTGGTGGTTTAGGGCTATCGCTTTTATTCTGATGCTGACGGGCATACGCACTTTTTATCAGTTTCGGAGACGTATGGCAATTCAGCAACTAAAGGAACAGCAAAAAGAAGAGCTTCATCAGGATCAATTACAGTTTTTTACCAATATATCACACGAATTACGAACCCCACTTTCCTTAATATTGGGTCCACTGGATAAGCTCAAAAAGGATTTTCCTAGTCCTTTAGCTCTTCCCTATTATGATATGATTCAGCGAAACGCCAAGCGATTATTGGCATTGACCAATGAATTAATGGATTTCCGAAAAGTAGAATCTGGCGCTTTGCAATTGCATGTTATGCAAGGAAATATCAATATTTTCCTGACGGAAATAGCAGAAGAGTTTCAAGATTTGGCGACAGAAAAAGGAATCGATTTCAGGATTATTCCTACATCTTCTCCACAAACGCAATGGTTTGATAGACAGATTTTGGAAAAAATTGCGATAAATCTCCTTAGCAATGCCTTTAAATATACCTCCAACGGCAAAAAGATTGAGATACAAATATTGGAAAACTTAGATAATTTTCAACCTCAATATCAGTCTCAGTTGCGCATTACCAATGGTTTTACCAGTTCTCAAATGCTATATCTCCGCGTGGCGGATCAAGGAATTGGTATTTCTCAGGAATCTATTTCTCAACTTTTTGAGCGTTATTATCGTACCACAGAGTCACATATTGGCTCAGGTATCGGTTTGGCATTTGTCAAAAGTTTGACACAATTACACAAAGGTTCGATTTGGGTAAGTAGCGCACGTGATGCTGGTACAGAAATGTTGATTGGTATTCCTTCGGGGGAAAAAGACTATCTTGAACATGAAAAATGGCTGAGAAATAGAACTCAAATCAGACTAGAAAGTCTTTCAAATTCATTGGAAAGTCAATTTACTGAGCCAGAAATACCGTCAAATTCGTCATTACCACAAGCTTCCACCTCCAAAATCTTAATCGTGGATGATAATGATGAACTGAGAACATTTTTGAAAGATGCGCTACAAAACGACTATCAAATTGTAGAGGCTGAAAATGGACAAATTGGATACGAACAAGCCAAACGACACCATCCAGATGTGGTTATCAGCGATGTGATGATGCCTGTTATGAATGGGGTTGAATTTTGTAAAAAGCTCAAAACCGATCCACTTCTCAATCATATTCCTTTTTTGATGCTGACTGCCAAATCTGCCTCGGATGCGCAATTAGAAGGGGTTGCTTCGGGGGCAGACTATTATTTTGCCAAGCCACTCAGTATCGATATTCTTACCCAAACGCTCAAAAATATTCTCAGTCAACGCCAGAAATTGAAAGAGAAATATGGTTATGCGCAGCTATCAGAAAAAATCCAACAGATAGACGAAGAAAAAGACCAAGCATTTTTGAATGATTTTCTACAAATTATTCATGAAAATCTTTCAGACCCAGAAATGAATATCGAGCTGATTTGTAATAAAATCGGCATGAGTCGTACCAAACTTTACACCAAAGTAAAAGAGTTGACAGGTCAGCCCATTGGCGATTTTATTAGAAGTATTCGTTTGAAAACTGCCCTTCAACTCATGACTGAGCAACAAATGCCTATCGCTGAAGTCATGTATCGTGTAGGTATTCAAACTCAATCCTATTTTACCAAAGCTTTCAAAAATGAGTTTGGTAAAACCCCAATGCAGTTTTTGAAAGAGTTGAAGGGGTGAGGGATTAGGAAAGGAGGGGTTAAGGGGAGGCACAAAGGAGCAAAGGTACGGAGTGGTTAGGGTTCAGGGAACAGGCACAAAGTGGTTAAGGACTAGGCAAGGAGGTTTTTGGGGATAGGAGTTATCGAACTGGCGGGGAGGAACAAAGGCACATAGTGTTTTTTAGGATAAAATTCAATGTGTGTTTGCTCATTTATACCTTCACCCTTTATGCCTCTCCACTAGCATCTTTCCTTTACTCTTTTGTACCTGCTCCCTGTACCCTATCCCCTAACCACTTTGTGCCTTTGTGCCTTTGCTACTATGTGCCTAACCACTCCGCTCATTTATATCTATCTAACCCCTATCCCCTGAACCCTACCCCCTAACCACATTGTGCCTTTGTGCCTTTGCTACTATGTGCCTAACCCCTAACCCCTTGTTGCCTAATCCCTAACCCCTAACCCCTAACCCCTCATATCAAACTATACAACCACTCAACATATCCTTCTTTCCTATTTCAAAGCAAATGCTATCTTGCCAAAATTCTCATTTTAAGTTCGTCTTTATCCTATTAATTCGTTCTTCAAAATGACTAAATCTTATTATAAAACATCTTTAACAGTATGCCATCATTCTTTAAAACACTTCTCGCATCGGCATTGGTAGTATCGAGTCTCGGTTCCATTGCCCAAACTAAATACGAGTGGAAATCGGCAAATACAGCTGGTTACAATTACAAATTTGTAACCAACGACCCGATGAAAGCACGTTTTTATCAACTTAAAAATGGTTTGACGGTCATCCTTAGTGAAAACCACAAAGAACCTCGTATCCAAGCTCTTATTCCAACACGTGCTGGCTCTAACACCGACCCTAAAGATCATACGGGTCTGGCGCACTATTTGGAACACATGCTTTTTAAAGGAACTGACAGATATGGTTCTTTAGATTGGGCAAAAGAAAAACCTTTGTTAGACAAAATCAATGACCTTTACGAACAGTATAACAAAACTACAGATGCTGCAAAACGTAAAGAAATCTACAAAGAAATCGATAAGACTTCGGGCGAAGCTGCCAAATATGCCATCGCTAACGAATACGATAAAATGATGGCAGCCATGGGCGGACAAGGTACAAATGCCTTTACCTCTTATGAACAAACGGTTTATACTGAGGATATTCCGACAAACGCTATCGACCGTTTCTTAGCGCTACAGGCGGAACGTTTTAGAAATCCTGTATTACGTATTTTCCATACTGAACTAGAGGCAGTTTATGAAGAAAAAAACCGTAGCTTGGACAACGACCCTTGGAAAGTAGAAGAGACAAAATATGCGGCGCTTTTCCCTACGCACAACTATGGTCAGCAAACAACTATTGGTACGATTGAGCACTTGAAAAATCCGTCTTTGATTGAAATCAAAAACTACTTTAACAAGTACTATGTTCCAAACAACATGGCGATTATCATGGTGGGTGATTTTAATTCAGATGAGTTGATTAAGAAAATTGATAAGGCTTTTGCTTATATGCAAACCAAACCTGTTCAAGAATATAAGCCTGCACCTGAATTACCATTGACAGCCCCAATCATCAAAGAAGTATTTGGTCCAACTCCTGACAATATCACTATTGCATGGAGATGGCCAGGCGCTGTTAGCCCAAAAGAGCATATCATTGGTACTATCGTCGACGAATTGATGTCTAATTCAAAAGCTGGTTTGATTGATATTAACCTTTCAAAAGCCCAAAAAGTATTGCGTGCAAGTTCGAACCCAGACTGGAATAAGGACTATTCTGTATGGACATTGAGTGGAACGCCAAAGAACGGACAGACCCTAGAAGAAGTACGTGATTTGTTGTTAGGTCAGTTAGATTTATTGAAAAAAGGTCAATTCGATGAGTCAATCATCAAAGCTATTGCAGCCAATTACAAGTTGAATGCTATCCAAAGTTTGGAAAAAAATGATGCTCGTGCCTATAAACTTTTGAATGATTTTGTGGTTTCAAAAGGTATTGATTGGAACGAAACTTCAGCTATGACCGATGCTTTGAGTAAAGTTACGAAGCAACAAGTCATTGATTTTGCAAGCAAATACTGCGGAAATGGCTACGTAATCGTATACAAACGTAAGGGCGAAGACAAAAATATCACTAAAGTTGACAAACCAGAAATCACACAGGTTGAAACAAACCGTGAGAAACAATCTGACTTTTTGAAATCTGTAAATGCCATGCCAATGAAGGAAATTCAACCAAAATGGTTGGATTACAACAAAGACCTTCAGAAAGGTAAAGTAGGGCCTGCGGAGGTATTGTATGTAAAAAATGCAGACAACGATTTATTCCGTTTGACGTACCGTTTTGATATGGGTAGCTGGAATAGCAAAGTATTGCCAATTGCTTTACAATATTTGAATTTCTTAGGAACACCAACCATGTCAGCTGAAGAAATCAGTAAAGAATACTACAAATTGGCAAGTAATTTTGCAGTAAACTTTACCGATCACCACATCAATCTGACACTTTCGGGCTTAAACGAAAATTTTGACCGTACCTTATCATTGTTTGAGCAACTTGTTACTTCTGCCAAGGCCGACCCAGCTACTTTCGAATTATTGAAAGGACGTTTATTAAAACAACGTAATGATGCCAAAGCGAACAAAGGAGCAATCTTACAAGGTTTGGCTCAATATGCACAGTTTGGAGCTAAAAACCCTCGTACAGTACTCAATTTTACCAACGAAGAATTGAAGGCATTAACTGCTGACGAAGTAGTGAATTTCTTGAAAGATTTGTTCAACTTTAAGCATACTGTTGTTTATTATGGTCCAAAATCGTTGGAGCAATTGAGCGCTGACCTTTCAAAAGTTCATAAATTCCCAACACAGTTTAAGGTTGATTTACCAGTAGTCGCCAACTTCGAGCGCATCACTCCTACCAAAACTCAGGTATTGTTCACAAACTTCGACATGGTACAAGCTGAAATCGACTGGATTCGTCCAACGGTTAAGTTTGACCCTGCTCAAACTCCAGTAGTAGAATTGTTCAATAATTATTTTGGTGGTGGTATGTCATCTATCGTTTTCCAAACAATTCGTGAATCAAAAGCTTTGGCTTATTCAACGTATGCGTACTATTTTACGCCAAATACCAAAGATGAAAAGTACTACTTAGTGGGTTATGTAGGTACTCAAGCCGACAAATTGAACGAAGCTATTCCGAGCATGAACGAGTTGTTCAATGTATTTCCAGCCTCTGAGAAGAACTTGGAAACGGCAAAAGAAAGTATGTTGAAAAATTATCAAACAGAGCGTATTACACAAGACGCTATTGCATTCAACTACTTGGCAGCACAAGAAAAAGGTTTGAATTATGACGAGAGATCTAAAATCTTTGAAGCATTAAGCAAATTAGGATTGGAAGATTTGAAAAAATTCCAAGAAGCAAACATTGCTAATAAACCTGTTACTTACTGTATTGTAGGTTCAGAAAACAAAATCAAAGTAGATGAATTAAGCAAATATGGTGAAGTGAAAAGATTAACACTTGAAGAGGTATTTGGGTATTAAAATAACATGCTATTTCATCATACACGAGTCATTTCAAATTGAGTGATTTAGTGGTTGAGCGAATGAGTGATTATTTTGAAAAACTGGAAATATAGTATCAAAAAGGCGGTCAAAATTAGTTTTTTGATTGCCTTTTTGATTAAAAAATAATCATCTTTCCAAATTAAAGTACTGTACTAAATTCAATAGTCCAAATTTAGAATCCAGAAAGTGGAAAAAGAATGTCTTACTAAAATATACCAAAATTTGAAATAAGGCATCTTTACAATAATCACTCATTCACTCAACCACTAAATCACTCAATTAGTGATGCATCGTAAACTTTCACCATCTTCCAGAAGTTAACCATAAAGTACTATCCGAAAAATAAGATGGAAACAAACAACACAAAGGTATATCCAATTGCAATTGTCGGAGGAGGTTTGGCAGGTTTATGTGCGGCAATACATCTTCAAAAGGCAGGAAAACAAGTAATTTTATTCGAAAAAAAGCATTATCCTTTTCATCGAGTTTGTGGCGAATATGTATCCAATGAGACTAAAAGTTATTTGACTAAAATTGGACTTAACCTAGAAAATCTGGATATACAGAAAATTAGCAAGTTTCAATTTACAGCGCCATCAGGTAAAAGTCTTGACTATCCTCTTGACCTTGGTGGCTTTGGATTGAGTCGCTATACCTTTGACAATGAACTTTACAAAATAGCGCTAAACTGCGGTGTCCATTGCGAAACTGGCACAGAAGTAGAAGACATCGTTTATGAAGAAAACCAATTTAAAATTCAACTAAGCCATTCTAATCAAATCATTTATGCGAAATATGTTCTAGGAGCCTATGGCAAGCGAGCTAAACTAGACCAGTACTTGCAACGCCCTTTTCTTCAGGCTCGCAGCCCCTATGTTGGAGTTAAATATCATATACGATACAACTATCCAAAAGACCTTATCAGTTTGCACAATTTTGAGAATGGATACTGTGGAATCTCCGCAATTGAAGACGGAAAATTTTGTCTATGTTATTTGACAAGTAGAGAAAATTTAAGAAAATATAAGAATGTATCTGAGATGGAAAGGAATATTCTCTGGAAAAACCCTCATCTCAAGAAAATATTTTTGGAGGCTGAATTCCTTTATGACAAACCAGAAGTAATAAATGAAATTTCATTTTCTCCCAAAAAACAAATCGAGAATCACATTATTATGATTGGTGATACAGCTGGATTAATCACCCCACTTTGTGGAAATGGTATGGCAATGGCTATCCATGGTGCCAAATTAATTTCAGAAATTATACTAGAAAATTTTGATAATCGAAAAGCTGTTGAAGCCCAATATCAAAAAGCGTGGAAAAATTATTTTGGGTTTAGACTATGGGCTGGTAGACAAATTCAATCATTGTTTGGACATCCCATACTGACAGAATTGGTACGCTATTTTTTTAAAATATGTCGTCCAGCACTAGGTATATTCATACAATCTACGCATGGAAACGAATTTTAATGAAAAAAATTTTATTTGGCAATAAAGACTTTATGCAAAATCAAATTTGTATTTTTTCAATATTACAAAACTTAATTAAGTCGTAGCGCTTTTCTTCAAATATTTTAATAATAAGCAAAAATACTCATATTTGTTTATATAAAATATCAGTGTTATGTTTGCATACCAAATTACACTTCAACGATAGACCTGTAAGCGTTTTCGAACTACTTACGGGTCATTTTTTTTATAGCTATTCTCCTCCTTATTATCTAGCATAAAGCTTTTCACTAACGATTACCATCCTCAAATAACAGATATTCTATTAACGAATAACTCCACTTATAAAGGAATAACTGTAGTTGTTTTTACCTCTGACATCACGAAGGAGCTACTGATATGGGCTACACTTGCTAGGGCAGAGAGTTTTCGTTGGTAAAAATCATTATAAGCTTCCATATCTTTGGCAATCACTTTTATCAGATAATCATAATTGCCAGACACAATACAACATTCTATTACTTCTGGGTACTGACGGATAGCCTCCTCAAATTCTACAAATTGATTTTTCTGTTGTTTATCCAAAGTAATACTACAATATACCATCAACGGATTGCCCAACTTCTTTCGGTTCAGAATAGTTACGTACTTTTCAATGATTTCCTCCTGCTCCAAACGCTTGATTCGATCGTGGGTAGGCGTCATCGACAGATTAATTTGTCGAGCAATTTCCTTGATAGTCAATTGCGCATTTTCCTGAATTAATTGTAATATTTTTACATCTATAGAGTCTAATTGCATGGCGAAAAAGAAATTTTTATTGGTTGAGATTAGAAAAAAGAATCAAAAACAGGATTTTTTCCTTCATAATGACAAAAATATTTTAACTATTTCTTATTTTTCCAATAACAGTAAAATATTTTTCTGTTATTACTAATTTTGTCTCACACTTCATCAACACAATCAACAAACACCTAAGAAGTCGGTTGTAAAAATTGTAATAAGTGTGTGGTAGATTGGATTAACGAGATTGAATACAAGGGATAGATAGAAAAAATTTCGAATGAGGAAAGGCCAGTTTTGACTGGTAATTTTTGACTTAGAAACAATGCCCAACCGACTAACTTAGGCTTAAACCCCAACCAAAACTTATGATTATCGGCGTACCTAAAGAAATCAAAAACAACGAGAACCGTGTAGCACTTACCCCTGCGGGTGTAGCAGAATTTAAGAAAAACGGTCACACGGTATATATCCAAGCAAGCGCTGGTGTAGGAAGCGGATTCACAGATGAAGCTTACGAAAAAGCTGGTGCTACCATTCTTCCAACAATCGAGGCAGTGTATGAAATTGCTGAGATGATTGTGAAAGTAAAAGAGCCTATTGCTTCTGAATACAAATTAATCAAAGAAAATCAATTATTATTTACGTATTTCCACTTTGCTTCGTCAGAAGAATTGACGCACGCCATGATTGAGCGTAAAGCAATTTGTTTGGCTTACGAAACCGTAGAAAAAGCAGATAGAAGTTTACCATTATTGGTTCCTATGTCGGAAGTAGCTGGTCGTATGGCGATTCAAGAAGGAGCAAAATATTTGGAGAAACCAATGGGTGGACGTGGTATTTTGTTAGGTGGTGTAGCTGGAGTAAAACCTGCTAATGTATTGGTATTAGGTGGTGGTATCGTGGGTACACAAGCAGCTAAAATGGCAGCAGGCTTAGGCGCAAACGTAACTATTATGGATATCAGTTTGCCAAGATTGCGTTATTTGGAAGACGTAATGCCTGCCAACGTTGATACAGTTATGTCAAATGAATATAATATTCGTGAGGCGATTAAATTATCTGATTTGATTATTGGTGCAGTCTTGATTCCAGGAGCAAAAGCTCCACATTTGATTACTCGTGATATGTTGAAGGAAATGAAACCTGGTACTGTTTTAGTAGACGTAGCTGTTGACCAAGGTGGTTGTATCGAAACATGTACACCAACAACACACGAAAATCCAACATTTGTAATTGATGAAATCGTACACTACTGCGTAGCCAATATGCCAGGAGCTGTACCATATACATCTACGTTAGCGCTTACAAACGCAACTTTACCTTATGCCATTCAGTTGGCAAACAAAGGATGGGAAAAAGCTTGCAAAGAAAATGAAGAGTTGAAAAAAGGCTTGAATGTTGTAAATGGTAAAATAGTTTATCAAGGTGTTTCTGAAGCTTGGAAACTTCCTTATTGCCATATTTCAGAAGTTTTGGCTTAATTGATTATATATTAGGTGATTTTTAAAAGGCTATCCGATTGGATAGCCTTTTCTATTAAAATATGGCTTACAAAACCTCTACCTTATTCTTCAACCCACTAATCCATATAAAATCAAATTCGTCGGATGATTCGGGTTTGATAGTCTTTCCATTTAGTTTCCAAGAAGTAAATTTTCCTTTGGGATATTGGACTTTTATTCTCCATGAAGATTTCGTTTGATTAAAATCAACCTTCAACACAGAGGATACTTTTTGATAGCTTACACTCAAGCTATTATCTCCTATCTGTACATTTTCAATTTTGGCATTGTTCCAAGTGCTCGGCATTTGGGGTTGAATAACGATTAATTTTAAACCTGCTTGAGGCTGAACTCCAAAAAACTGCTTAATAATCGGGGTAGCATAGCTATACAAATTCCAAGCTTGACACATCATTCCATAATCAGGCGAAACTTCATATATCGCCCCGGGAAGCACATAGCTAAAGGTTTTGGTCATTTTATTCAAATACCACAAAGCCCCATCAGGATTACCATAATTATTCTCTCCAATAGCCGCCACACCCGTTGGCAAAGTCATCACTGCACCCGTGTAAGTAAAAGATTTACGTACAAATGTTGCTGGTGCCTCCTCAGAATTAGAACTTTCATCACGGTCAATACCTGTCACAAAAGCACCAAATGGATTGGTGTATTTACGTGCATTTACAAGTGCAAGTTTAGCTTTTTCAGGGTCAGCAATTCCCATTTCCATAGGCGTATTTACTACCCAATTATGGTGTAAAGCGAAGCCTTTTTTTGTACCTACAGGCAAAGCCTCTACGTTAGACTTTAATTGCTTTAATTCTGCCACTGCCCAAGGTTTTTGTAGGGTATCTGCTCTTACTATTGCATCATCAATTAAGTGTAAAGTTTGTTCTCTTGTTCCTATAAAGTCGGCAAAAGATTGACTTTCCGGCACCCAAAAATCAGTATTGATTTGGTGTTTGATTTGACTAGCATTACGCTCATATTGTAAAGCCTGTTCGGTATCTCCTACGAGTTTTGCTATTTGAGCAGCATCAGCAAAGGCTTTTTGGGTGTAAACTGCTACGTCAATCATCTCGCTATTGAGTCCATGGATTTCCATCATACCAAAGCCATCAGGAAGCAAATTTTTATCCTTATCGTTTTCTTTCAACAACCAATCCAACCCTTTTTTAATGGTTGGATAATACTTTTGTAAGAAAGATTTATCGCCTGTCCATTGATAAATCTCCCAAATCATACTGGCAAATTGTGGTGTTTCATTGACATTGCCAGGATTGAAAACAACACCATTTGAAGACACTTCGTGTACGATACGTCCATTGCCATTTTCTTTTTCTGAAAGTTTATTCAAAACTTCCACTGCATCATATACCAAATCCTTTTTTACTGTTGCCACTAAGCCTTTCAAGGTATATTCGGCGTCTGTTCCAAACCACCAAGGATAATCAGGCATCCCTGCCGACATACCACGGCCAACCGCTGGGACATCGCGCACCAACCAATCCGTATTATATTTCACCCAACGAAATGCTTGTTCCAATTTTTTGTCTGGAACCGTTAGCGCTGATTGCTTGGCAATTGACTCATAGCGTTTGATTTTTTGTTGAAGTAAAACAGAAGCATTTTTCTGAATATTCCCAAAGGTCTTAGTCACAGCCCCTTCTGATTGGTATGAACCAGCAATCACAATTGGCAAAATAAATTTTGATTTAGGAGCAATTACTATGTTGTATATTAAGCTTGCTTTTGTTACTAAACCTTGGGATTTAAACTGACAATCTGATATATTTTGATGATGTGATTTGGCAGAAATATTAGCACCGAACTGCACATACCAAGGATTTTTCTGATCTTTTACGACCCAAGATTGACTTGCGTTTTGCCAAGTAGCTTTATCCTCCGCATCAATCATATTATTTCGCTCGCCTAGCCAAACTGGTCGTAAATCGCTATGTCCTGTAAATTCAAATTCTAGTGTTTGAGGGCTTGTTCCATGATTCTCAAAAGTATATTCTACAACTACAGCTTCTGTCTTATCTGGAACAAACTGAAATCTTTGGACAGAAAGATTGGGTAAAATATCCTGATAAATATGCTTATTGCCATAAGGAAAATTCACAAAAGAAGTGGCTTGGGCTAGACAGTGAGAAATACCATTAGCCTGTATTTTAGCAGAAAAACCATCCATCAATTTAATAGGATGATCCCAAATCCCTCCCATTTCGCCAGTGACGTGCCAGCCCAAATCGGGAAATTGCCCATTTTGATGCCCAACCATATAAAGACGGTCGCCTGCGGTTACATAAGGCGTATTCAGATACGATTTTTTCCCAGTAATGCTTTCACTATTTTTGGTCAAATCAAGTAAAGAGGCTTTTTGAGCATTTGCTTGTATAGAAGCTACAACAATGCTTCCCAGCATAAGGGTTTTGAGGATTGATTTCATATTTGTTTATAAAAATGGATTTATTCTACATCAAATTTAATGATTTCTGGAGATTTTGTTATCGGGGTTTATTTTTTACAAAAAATCCGTAGTACTCAATGAATACTACGGATGCAGAATTACGCGGTTTAATAAAATTTTTGAAGAGTTCGGTTTGAAAAACTCGGTTTGAAAAACTCGGTTTGAAAAACTCAGTTTGAAAAACTCAGTTGGTTAATTCAAGTTTTTTTAGTCCATTTTTCACTTCAGGACAAGACATAAACAAATTCCATAACAGTCCAGAACGATGGTTTTCTATCATAACAATAATTGGTCCTTGGTCGATTGCCAAAAAGCTATCAGCATACCAGAATTTGTTGAGATTGAAAGCATCTACAAAGCCATATTCTTTCCAGATTTTATCACCTAATTTGTAATAGAAAAACTGTAAAGCTTGCATCGACTCTGTAGGCGTGTAAGGAAAAGAAGCTAGTGCTGCCGTTGGCGAAATTACGCCCAAATCATTGTCAGGTGCATGGGCGGAATACCCATTTTCGTTGTCACTGGCAGTAAGCCCCCAACAATTTTCGCCATAGAAAGCATATTGTTTAGGATTTGCTTTGCAATAGAGATAATTGATTTGAGCATGTGCTTTATTTTGGTCGAAATAATTAGTGTATTGATCGGTCAGTAATTTAGGATTAAGTCCTAAAAATGAATAGTGGGTAAAAAACAAAGGTCCTCCCATATTTCCGCCCAAGGGAAGTTTCACACCAAAGTAGCTATTACCATTTTTGAAAGCACCATTACGAGTCCAGCCATTTTGATAAACGTCTTTGGATATCGAATACTTTTCAGATGATGCCCCTAATACATAAGTAATCAAAGCCTCATTCCACCCTGAGATTTTCATATTCATTGCCCAAGCGTCGGTAGGTGACCAATGCCAATACAAACCATTGGAAGTATTTTGGGTAAACCAATTCCACTCGACTCCATTCCAAAGGGTATTGATTTTTTGGCGAAGTGTTATTTCTGCTTGAGTATTTCCATCAAAATATTGTCGGGCTGTCAATAAGCCTTGCATGAGAAAGGAAGTTTCGACCAAATCTGCCCCATTGTCTTTTGCACTAAAAGGAACCGTTTTCCCTGTAGATCCATTGAGCCAATGCGGAAATGCGCCATGAAACTTTTCAGCTTGATTAGTCAAAAAATCGACTATAGTGGTGAGTCGTTGTAACCCTTGTTCACGAGTAATAAACTTACGCTCGACACCAACAACCATTGCCATAATTCCAAATCCCGAACCACCAGAGGTGACTATATCACCAGAGGTATTTCGTTCACGAGCCAGTCCCGAAACAGGATGCCCAAAATCCCAGAAATAGCGGAAGGTCTGTTGTTGAACTTTAGTCAGCAATTCCTCATCGCTAATTCTTGGAAATTTGTCTTTGGCATCTAGTTGAGTGGTCAGATTAACCGTGAACTCTGTACGTAAATTGCCTCCTGTTTTTGACTTTAGGAGATTATTAATTGATAAAGTGTATTTGTTAAGGTAATTCAAATCAAGTGCAGGTTTGATAACAATAGCACTATCATTTTGGGATAAAGAAGTTTGTACAGCAAAGGTATTACCAGCAGTATTTTTTAACAAAATCGCTGATGCTAGCGAACTAGCATCAAGCGCTGTATTGAAAGTAAGGATTATTTCAGGTTTTGTCGTAACATCTTTATAATCAAAGCCATTGTAGTCCCCATTTACTCTTAAAGTATTGAGACTAAATGAGCTTGGCGTGGGCGTTGGCTTTACGTCCTCTGTCGCTTTTTTGGAACAAGCACAAAGAAGAATCAGCAACACACAAACAATTTGATAAGGTAAGACTTTCATAAAATTGGGATGTTATGATTTTGAAAATTGGTTTAGAATCATTTTTCCTAAAAATAAAATCAACGACCCACCCGAAGATAGGTCGTTTTACACAAAAGGCTTTAGGCAATAAGCTTTTTGCCATAGGCTAAAAGTCTAAATGAGTTTCTTATAAAAAAAATGAAAACATTTTGCCTAATACCTATGGCTTACAGCTTAAACAATCTTATTCTGCAAAATAACTAAATCAATTCAGGATAGATAGATGTAAGTGATAAGCTGAGAATGAAGATTTATAATTAAAAAAACTCCGCACTCTACACTCCCAACTCAGCACTTAAAAGATTATTTCCCTCTACCTTCAAGCTTCACTAAGGCATTTACCTCATTTTCGGCTAGGGCTTTATTGTAGATACGTACTTCGTCGAGTTGACCATTCAAGAAACTAGCCCATGATTGTTTGTCACCACCATTTAGACTAGGACTTGTTTGGAATTGAACCGTACCAAATACCATTTTCGAAGCATTCTGGAATTTGATTCCTCCGTATCCAGCTACCACTTGAGTCGCAATTTTATTACCATTATAATACACCTTAAAAGTCGAAGAGGTAGCATCATAAGTAACAGCAATGTTTGCCCAAGTATTCCAAAGGTTATTCAAATCATAGTTCCCCAACCACGCATCTTTTCCTGCGTTGTTCACGTGTACTTTCAACAAACCTTTCGAATCCGTTGCACCATTTTCTAGGAAAATCGTAAGATTTCCCCAGAATGATCCAGAATTCGCAATATCCACCAAACCAACAATTCCTGCATCATTTTTCTTCATGTTGACCCACGTAGTAACGGTGAAGCTAGATAGATTTTGGATGGCAGAAGGCACATTACTTACTACATATTTGTCGATACCACCGACCATTGCCTGTCCCTTCACACCGCCTGCAAAGCTTGTACCTGTAGCTTCGCCAGCAGTTTTGGATACAGCATCTGTATAGTTGTTGTCGAAAGACCAATACCCAATCAAATTACTTGGGGCAATTTCGGTAGTGCTTGTATATCCTCCGATAGAAACGGCTGGCGCATAAGTAGAAGCGTCAAACTTCTCGTAGCAAGAACTCAACAACATAGATGAGCCAAGCAAACCAGCTAATAATGATTTATTTTTGAAAATATTCATAGTTACAAACTCAAATTAAATGTTAGACATTGGCAACAATTAGTATCCAGGATTTTGCTTAAGCACGCCAGCACTTAGGTCAATTTCGTTTTGAGGAATAGGAAAAACCTCATTTACGCCTGCTTTGAAGCCTTTTTTACCCAAAACTTCAGCACCTCTACCTTGACGAACCACATCGAAGAAACGATCAAATTCCATTGCCATTTCTACACGTCTTTCATGGTAAATTGCTTTACGTAATTGCGCTTGGTCGGTAGTAGTTACTTTTGGCAAAATCGCAGCATTACCTTGGCGAGCACGAGCACGAACCATTTCCAATGATGCTAAAGCATCGGCAGTATTGCCTAATTCCATATTTGCCTCTGCATTCATCAACAAGACTTCGGCATAACGCATCACTCTAACATTTTGCTCTGCACCTTCGTTGTAACCAGATACAAACAACGAGAATGGCACATAAGACTTCTGATTGTACATTGGGTTATCACCAGTAGCTGGAATTGCATCACCTTGAGGGGTAGTTTCGCCACGGAAAATAATCGTTGCATCTAAACGCGGGTCGCCAGCTTCAAATTCATTCACCAAATCTTGTGTTGGAACATTAAAGCCCCATCCGCCACCTTGCGCACCACGAACCCCTTGTACTTGTGAGTATTGTGAGCTAGATGCAGATGCATTTCCTAAGATTAGTTTACATTGAATCTCAAAAATCGACTCTTTAGAGTTTTCATTCGGAATACGGAATACTGAATCGTAATTTGGAAGTAAGCCATATCCCATACCCATCACTTGTTTGGTAAGACTAACTACATCGCTCCATTTTTTCTGATACAAAGCTACTTTCGCATTCAATCCCAAAGCTGCTCCTTTTGTAGCACGACCAATATCAGCAGCACCGTAAGTTTGTGGTAATACAGTAGCTGCATCTTGCAAATCTTTTTCGATAGCTGCCCAAACTTGTGCTTTAGGTGTACGAGCCAAATTATATTGAGAAGCATCTGTTGCCAATGACAAACGCAAAGGCACATCACCAAAAGCACGCACTAATCTAAAGTAGCAATAAGCACGTACAAATTTTGCTTCAGCGATATAACGAGCCTTCAAGCCTTCGTCCATGCTGATAGCAGGGATATTCGTAATTACTTGATTGGCATAGTTAATAGATTGATATTGACCTGTCCAAAAATCGGCAATTTGTCCTTCTGTAGAAGTATGAGTAAACGTATCAAACTTGTTGAAGAAAGTTGCATCGCTTGGGCTACTTCCTTTTTCGGCATCATCTGAAGGTACACTTTCGATAGCGATTGGAGCAAAAGCGGTATTGTTCCATGAACGAAGGTTGGCATACATGGCATTTACGGACTTGGTAGCGTCTGCTTCATTTTTCCAGAATTGTTCAGATGGTTGTTGTCCTTGTGGTGGTACTTCCAAAAAGCTATCACTACAGCTAGATAGAGTCAACACTAAGGCAACTGGTAAATATTTCCCCACTTTAAGGGCTGTTGAAATAATGCTATATTTTTTCATAATTCTTTCTCTTTTCAGTTTCTAAAAATTCTATTATAAGTTGGAATGATTAGAAAGTAACATTTAAACCAAAGTTGTAGGTAGCATACATCGGATACACGTTGTTATCAATACCTGCATTGATTGTTGCACTTGTACCACTTGTAGCTGCGCCACTGCTGTTGTAAGCACCTGTAACTTCAGGTGTAAAACCTCTATATTTAAAGAAGTTCAAAGCATTCTGTGCATTAGCGAATACACGCAATTTTTTGATGTGTAATTTGTCTGTAATAGTACTTGGCAAAGAGTAGCCCAACTGAATATTACGAACACGGAAGTAAGCACCACTTTCTACGAAGAAAGAGTTTGGACGATAGTTATCACCACCACCGATATTTACTGAAGGATAAGTATTGGAAGTACCTTCTCCATGCCAACGGTTGTTGTAGAAATCTTTGGTAAAGTTTTCGTTACCATAACGCAAGCCAAGGTTGGCATTGTAAATATCTACACCAGCAACGCCTTGAAAGTCTAACATCAAGTCAAATTGTTTGTAATTCCAGCTAGTATTAATACCATAGCTGAATTTAGGATTTGGATTACCTAGTGGAGCACGGTCTAAGTCAGAGATAACACCGTCAGGCTTTCCATCTGGACCACTAATATCACGGTATTTGAAATCGCCTGGTTTAGCATTTTTCTGAGCAGAAGCAGCTACTTCAGCCGTATTTTGGAAAATACCATCTACGATATAACCAAAGAACTGACCAATAGGCTGCCCTTCGATGGTACGAGTTGCCAAAGCACCACCCGTTGACGCTGCACCACCTGAGTAGATAGGGTTAGCACCTGTTACTACACGCAAAACTTTGTTGTCGTTGATACCAATGTTACCACCAATTGAGAAAGAAAGATCTTTTGAAATCGTATTTCTGTAGTTCAACACAAACTCATATCCTCTGTTTTGAATATCGGCTTGGTTACCTGTAATTGTACTAGAACCAGTACCAATAGAAGAAGGAATTGGAATATCAAAAATCGCCATTTCTGTTTTTCTACTATAATAATCCGCTTCGAAAGTCAATTTGTTTTTCAAGAAAGCCATTTCTACACCAATATCAGTACCCACACTTCTCTCCCAATAGGTTGTTGGAGGCACTACCGAGTTAATACTTGCACCTGTATAAATTTGATCACCAAAAATTGCCGTTAAGTTTGCCGCCTGATTTACACGTAATACTGATACGTTGGCAGGAACAGAAGCGTTACCTACTTTACCCCAGCTTGCTCTGAATTTCAAATTGTCAAAGATTTTTTGGTCTTTCATGAAATCTTCTTCAGAAACTACCCAACCCAAACCTACTGATGGGAAATATCCCCAACGGTTATTACCAGCAAATTTCGAAGAACCATCGGCACGCAAGGATGCATTCACCATATAACGGTTTTTGAAAGCATAGTTCACACGACCAAAATAGGAAGCAATCGTACTCAAATCACCATAATCACTAATCTGACGACCGTCAACATTTCCTAATGTTAAATACAAATCACCTTCAGAAGTATTAGGTACATTTTGCGCTGAAGCATTGATACCATAAGAACGGTAGCTTTGTGCCGACTGACCTACCAAAATTCTAACATTATGGTCTTTGTTGAAGGTATTTTCATAACTCAAGGTATTTTCCAAAATCCAGTTGCGGTTTTCAGCTCTACCTAAGTTCAAGGTACTTACTGTTGTACGTTGTCTCAAAGTTGCTACAAATACTGGTGTGTAGTTACGTACTTCTGTTTGTCTAAATTCCCCCCCAATACTTGTATGGAAAGTAAAGTGTTTAGCAAAATTCAAATCGGCAAATACGTTACCTGTCAAGCGATAGTTAGTTGTTTTTTGGTTATAAAAATCTAAAGTAGCTTGAGGGTTATAGTTTGCACCATCACCCAAGTTATAATCACTTGGATCGCCATAAGTACCGTCAGCATAATATACTGGCACTACTGGAGCAGCTGAGTACAATTGTCTGAAAATTGCTGGAGGAGCATCTTTTGAAGTACTTGCTGCACCTGTTACCGAATATCCTACTTTCAAGTGCTTAAACAATTGATAATCATTCTGTAAGCGAGCAGTATAACGGTCAAAGTTATTACCTTCAACCAAACCTGCTTGATTCAAATAACCCAAAGAGAAATTATAAGTTGATTTCTCTGAACCACCTGCTAATGAAATTTGGTGGTTGGTTACAGGAGCACTTCTTAAACCAACACGATACCAGTCAGTACCTTTGCTAAACTTAGTTGGATCAAGCACTTGGCTACCACCATTGATAGTAGACAACTCATTTACCATGGTTGCAAACTCATTGGCATTCGCCATTTCTAATTGGTTGCTCACACGTTGAACACCATAAGAAGCATTATAAGTAATAGTTGTTTGTTCAGCTTTTCCTTTTTTAGTGGTAATCAAAATCACACCATTCGCCGCACGAATACCGTAGATAGATTGCGCTGAAGCATCTTTCAATACGTTCATCGACTCAATATCTGCTGGGTTTAGGAAAGAAATATCGTCAAACCAAACTCCATCCACAACATACAAAGGGTTAGGATTACCATAAACCGTACCCAAACCACGAATACGAATTTGTGGAGAAGCACCAGGCGCACCAGAATTACTGATTTGTACACCAGCCACTTTACCCTGCAAAGAACTCACGGCATTTACTGAAGCTTGTTTTGAAATTTCTTCACCTTTTACCGATACAACCGCTCCAGTCACATCCATTTTGCGCTGAGTACCATAACCTACAAATACTACCTCATCCAATTCTTTTGAAGAATTTTGAAGGGTAATATTGAGACTACTTCTGCCGTTTACTGGCACTTCCTGAGTTTCGTAACCAACAGATGAAATCACTAAAACTGCATTATCAGCTGTAGATAAAGAGAAATTACCATTTACGTCGGTATTTGCTCCTTTATTGGTTCCTTTTACACGAACCGCCACACCAGGGATTGGCTCGCCTTTGGCATCGGTTACTTTACCAGTCACTTTGGTATCTGCCACTGACTGCACATATCTTGGCAACACTTTCGCTTCCGAAAATATTGGCCCTGCGACCATCGTCGCCAAGCAAGCATATCTAAAAATTTGGGTAATTGGTTGTACATACCCCTTTTTAGATAGAAAAGTAAATGGTTTTTGTTTCATACGTTTTGCTAATTAGAAATGTAAGCACTAAGCATTGAGGTAAGGCAACAGGTGATTTAATAATGGTTCTTGATTTTACCCAAACTTACCCTACGCTCGGTTTTATAAATTGCATAGAGGGTCAGAAAAGAGTGTCTTTCCCTCCATACGGGAATTAAGTATTAATGCTGAATTGCGAGTGATAAATTGTGAATGTAAATTTTTAAAAATCGATATTTTATATCCACAACTGATTACTGATAACTTTACACAATTACTTATTTCAAATGGATTTGCACTGAAACTTCTTTCTGCCCTTGCAAAATACTTGCTTTGTAAGAGCCATATTTTGCTTTGAAATGTACTTGCTGCATACCTTTCAGCGTCGCTGTAGATGCCACCAAAACTTGTTTATTAGCATTTTTGTCGGTAATAAATACTTCGACAGGTTCTGAACCTTTCACCGCAAAATCCAAAACAAAATCATCAGAATCTGGGTGTTTGGTCAGGTTAACATCTTGGGTTTCAGGGTCTGGCTGATACATGTAGAAACCAGTCGGATATTCAGGTTTATTAATGCCCATTTTCTTCAAACCTGTTTGGAGTTCTTTGATATTCTCTCCAAGCTTCCAAAGCAAGCCCGAACGATAGTTTTCAATCATCACCACCATTGGTCCTTGATCAATCGCCAGATACTGGTTAGAATACCAATTTTTAGTGGCATTGAAGGCATCATAAAACCCATATTTTCCAAAAAGAGTTGCCCCTTTTTTCAAATACATATAGCGCATAGCTTGATATGACTCAAATGGTGTATATGGAAAAGATGAAATCGCTGCCGTTGGACTTATTGTCCCATTATCATTGGTTGGGGAGTGAGCATCATAAAAATTATAATCATCACTTGCTGTCAATCCCCAGTTGTCTGTCGAATAACCAAACTCTTTTGGTGCCTCGTTTACACAATGCTTATAATTGATGAGTGTTTGAGCTTGATTATGTTGCCAGTAGTTTGTTTTCTCATCTTGCATCAAACGTGGGTCAAGACTTAGGTATGAATAATGGGCAAAAAATAACGAGCCTCCGTACGGAAAGCCAACTGTTAGTTTATATCCTAAATAGTCTTTACCATTTTCATAAAAATCACTTTTCTTCCAAGTGTTTTGATACACCTCTGGTTTGATAGCATGTGTTGGAGAACCTAATGCCAACACGTAAGTAATCAAACACTCATTATAACCTCTGATTGGCATATTCATGTCCCAGTTATATTGTGGTGACCAGTGCCAATACAAATGCCCGTCGCCTCTTGAAGCATACCAGTCCCATTCTACACTTTCCCATAATTTGGTAATGGTATCTCTTAAGTTTTTTTCGGCTGGTGTTCCTGCGTCAAAGTATTCTCTAGCTACCAAAAGTCCATTGACCAAATAGGCAGTCTCTACCAAATCGCCCCCATTATCTTTTTCGCCAAAGGGTACCATTTTGCCTGTACGACCATCTAACCAGTGCGACCATGCACCATGAAATCTATCTGTTTTACCTAAGAAATTCGTCATCTTCTGAAGATGCTTTACGGCGTCCTCTCTCGAAATCCAACCTCTATGAACAGCGGCCACAATGCTCATAATACCAAAGCCTGTACCACCTGAAGTAACAATATTGGGAGTTGCAGTACGCTCGGGAGCCATGCCAGAAATAGGATGAGCAAAATCCCAGAAATACTGAAATGTAGCTTTTTGTACTGTTTCTATATACTCATATTTCTCATTGAGCTTTACCAGTTTAGCTGGTGTTTCTATCTTTTGTTGTGCCCACCCAGACTGCATCATTCCCAGTGCAAGTCCCAAAGCCATAGTCGCTTTCTTCATTTTAATCAGTCGATTTGGGATAGTTTTTTCTTGAAGCGTTATCAACACTCAAAATCTTTTATGATAATACTTTAAGAAAGAATTGTTATTTTTTTTATAAAAACTTTAAATTTGACATGGCAAATGTAGATTTAAAAACAACCTCATTCCTAATTTTGGGGTACATCATTACTACATCAAAACCCTTTTTTTTCACTGTTTAGGCATATTTTAACTACGTCATACACAATTTTAGGATGATTGGAGCGACTTTGGAATTAACAAACTTGTTTTGTAGGAAAACACTTCTTGCTTTATTTACTTTTCTTCTTACTGGAAGCACTCTTATCTGGGGTCAGGCTTTTGGCGGCAATAGTATCAGTAATATTGGTACACCAGAAATTATCAATTTCAACAAACAACAATATGGTGCCCATTATCAGAATTGGGATGCTACCCAAGACCCACTTACAGGCTTTATGTATTTTGCTAACTCCAAAGGAATGTTGGAATATGATGGCAGTAACTG
This sequence comes from Flectobacillus longus, assembly GCF_030056705.1. Lineage (GTDB taxonomy): Bacteria > Bacteroidota > Bacteroidia > Cytophagales > Spirosomataceae > Flectobacillus > Flectobacillus longus. The sequence goes on along the minus strand of NZ_JASHIC010000015.1, from coordinate 119,423 downwards.
GAAAACATTTGAGCTTCCCCGTAAACAAATTGTAAGGGCTGTAACTGCGGATGGCTCGGGTAAAATATACACAGGAGGCATGGCAAGCTTTGGCTATTGGGAAGCCAACGAGCATGGAGTTTTAGCCTATCATTCTCTAACACACTTGATTCATGATAAGGAGTTTGCTCGTGAGGAAATCTGGCATATTATTCCTTATCAAGAAGGGGTATTGTTTCAGTCATTTGCCTTTTTATATTTCTACAAAAATGGAAAAGTAACAAAGCTTAAAAATCCTGGAACAATCTTATTTGTGCATGAGGTACACCATCGATTATTTGTAGATGTTATCAATAAAGGCTTATTCGAAATCGTAAACAATCAATTTAAGCTATTGCCTGAGGGAGAAAAATTAAGTCGCGAAGTCATAGATGTGATTTTACCTTTTGAAGGAAATTCCTTGTTGGTCTGTACCAATAATGGTTTGTTTGTTCACAACGGTACATCTGTTAAGCCCCTGAATACCCAAACCAATGAGTTTTTTCAACTTTATCGACTAAACCGTGCTATCAAACTCCATGATGGTCAATACTTATTTGGGACACTTTTGAATGGCATCGTTTTGACTGATGCTAATGGTAAAATTCTCCGCCATATCAACCAACGACAAGGCTTGCAAAATAATACAGTGCTTTCGCTGTACGAAGACAAAGTTCACAATGTTTGGGTTGGACTCGACAAAGGTATCGATTTGCTGATGCTAAGCTCACCATTGAGCTATTTTAGAGATTTGGATGGGTATTTGGGAACCGTTTATGACATTGAATCACTAAATGGTTGGCTTTACGTTGGTACTAACCAAGGAGTATATTGCAAACCCATTAATTCCAGTACACCTTTTAAACTAGTGCCTAAAACTCAGGGACAAGTATGGGATTTGGCGGTGATAGACCAGCAGCTTTTTTGTGGGCATAATAATGGAACATTGCTAATTGAAAAAAATCAAGCTCGACTCATTTCGGATATTACAGGAGGGTGGACCATCAAAAAACTAAAAAGTAACCCCAATTGGTTGGTTCAAGGAACCTATACAAGACTATGTTTTTACAAAAAACAAGCAAATGGTTCTTGGATATTCGACCACACGCTCGAAAATCTTGGAGGGTCATTTACTCAAGTTGAAGAGGATAACAATGGCTATTTATGGGTTTATCGTCCATCAACAGGTATTAATCGAATTAAATTGGATACAAGCTTCAAGAAAATCATTTCCAATCAACCTTTCGAAGGAGAAGAGTTTAGAAACAGTACCATTAATCTTCGCTTTTTCCAAAATAAGATACTCATCACTAGCTCCAAAGGAATCAAGTCATATCAGAACGATACCAGACAATTTCAGTTGGATGAAGACTTACAAAAGTGGCTTTTTGGAGAAGTCATCCATAAGATTTTCCCCATTTCGGCTGACGAATTGTATGTCCTACGTAAAGACGGTTCTTTGAGCTATGCTAAAGTGGGACAAAAACCCATTGATGTTCCCATTCCTAATAACCGTTGGGTGGATATATACGAGAATGTAGTAAAAATCAATTCTGGTGAAGTATTAGTCTGTACTGAAGATGGATTTGTGATGCTACCTTCTGCTCAAATTCTTGATAAACAAACTTCTAACAGTATCAAACCTTTTATTCGTAGTGTGTCTGTTGTAGATGACAGTACAGCATATTTGTATAGATTTCCTCCTCATAATCAAGAAATTACGCTTGACTATGATGAAAATAGCTTGAGTATTATTTTTAGTACGACAAGTATTAGTCCGAAAACAAAATATAGTTATTGGTTGGAAAATGGTATGAAATCATGGTCACCATACCAACTAATATCCATGAAAGAGTTTAGTAATCTCCAACCTGGCTCGTACATTTTTCACCTAAAATCTAATCAGAATGCTGAAGAAAATATCATCAGTATTACGATTTTGCCACCTTGGTATTGGAACGCTTGGAGTAAAGGTTTGTACACTGCCATTTTTATAGGCATTAATCTCCTATTCTATCGTTATCAGGACCGTAAATTTCGATTAAAACAACTAAAAGAGCGCCGTAAATTAGAGCGTCGCCTTCGCAGACAAGCTGAACTAAGCGAGCAGGAAATCATTCGCTTGCGAAACGAGCAATTAGAACAAGATGTAATTAGAAAATCAGAAGAACTTGCCAACTCAACGATGACTTTGATTAAGAAAAATGAATTGCTTTTGGATATAAAACAGGAGGTCGACAACCTCAAAAAAGAATCGGGGCGCAATGTTGGCAATCAAGCGTATCGACAAATTATGAATTTGATTGACAGCAATATTTCGTCTGAACAAGATTGGCAGGTGTTCGAATCAAATTTTAATAAAGTCCATGAAGAATTTTTGAAAAAACTGATTGAGCTCTATCCAAATCTTACCCCAAGTGATTTAAAATTGGCTGCCTATTTACGGATGAATCTTTCGAGTAAAGAAATAGCGCAATTGTTTAATATCACCAATCGAAGCGTAGAGCTAAAACGCTATCGTTTACGTAAAAAAATGGAATTAGATACAGAGATAAATCTAGGAGAGTTTATGATGAAAATCTAACAGTAAATCCCCAAAAACACGTAGAGCCGTTGCATACAACGGCTCCAAACAAAATTCTATAAAACAAACATATTGCGATAGCAAACATTTATACATCCTTTCATACAATAGCTCCGCAAGGATTTATTCCAATTTATAAGGTAAAAACTCATCTACATTTGTACCATAACGATGTAAATCTCTGATGATAGTCGAACTAATAGGAGCCAGATGTGGAGACGTTATCAAGAACACTGTTTCCAATCCTTTTACCAAATAACGGTTTACTTGAGAAATGGAGTTTTCGTATTCAAAATCAGTCGTATTTCTTAGCCCTCTAAGCAGAAAATTAGCATTCATTTCCTGTGCTATAGTAGCAGTCAAATTATTGTAAGCCACTACCCTGACTGGTTTTCCTACAAAAGTTTGCTCAATCCATACTGTCATTTTTTCGATGGAGAAATAGCGATTTTTGTTCGTATTGTGTCCAATACCGACAATCACCTCATCAAAAATCTCCAAAGCTCTTAGCACAATATCCTCATGCCCTTTGGTGAATGGATCAAATGACCCAGGGAAGAACGCAATTTTTTTATTCACTTTTTCTCAAGTTTTATTCACAGTGAAATGACTTAATTATACCTGCAATAAGCTATAGGCCTTATGCCGTAAGCTTAAAAGTGCTTTTTATAAAAGGATAGATTTTCTCACCTAATTCCTACCAAAGCCATAGCTTCCTAGTTCAAAAGTAAATCTCGAACTAGGCAGTAATACAATCTTTCATTCCGATATAATTTTTCGGAATCTGTCCCTCTTCCCATACTCTTACTGTCTGAAAATCACCTAGTTCAACATTGGTAACATATTCGGAAAGCGTCGCAAGCAATTGACCATCAGCACCTAATTCTCCAAATAATTTTACAACAGCTTTTTCAGGACTTATAGATAACTCGCTCAATGTAGCCAAAATATAGAAAAGCGCATCATTGGTAGACCTTGTCGGAAATCTATTACACAACTGCAATTTTCCATTATTGGTCACAACTACATTTATAGCGTCTTCCTTGACATAGATATATATGGCAGGGTCGAGACGAGACTCGGCTTTTGCCACTTCAAGTATAATTTGACAAACAGGGATATATTGAATCTCAACAAGCGGGTAAGTCTGTGAAAACCAATTTAATAATTCCGTTTCTACACTAAAAACATGTACTAACCCAAAGGCTTCATCTATTTGAGAAAGAATCTGCTCTGAATTACTAATCAACTGACCTTTAGCCAATTGAAGATATTTTTGCAAAAATTCTTTTCTAAAATAAGGTAAGGGAACTTGCACAAATGACTGAGAATCGCACTGAACATGAATTGAATGCCATTTAATGGATTTCAAAAATTCATGCGAAGAATAAATAAAACTAATATTATCCACCACACTCGAATCGGTATCTAACCACGAAAGAGAATATTCTTCGACCCAAATAATTTGTGTTGTTACTGAATCCTTTACCCAAAAGCAGAAACTCTTCGACGAAATTTCGAAGAATAGCTGATAGGTTGGTATTTTTTCAACATCAAAATTTGGGAGAAAAAATTTTCCTTTAGGTTGAATATTTGAAATAATCGCCTCCAATTGTCGTATGGGGTTGAAGAGGGTAAAATCCATCATAAAGTACTAAAATTGTATTTTCACTTCCAGAACCACTATCATTATTTCCTGTTATGGTAAGATTAATTTTACGTTAACAGGGATGCAAAAATACAATTCTGCTTCAAAATATGTGAAGAATTCTATGAATTGCAAACGATTATTCGTAATTTTTACTGACAATCAAGCGATTAGCCTTTTAGTGAGTCGTAATAACACATTTTGATTAAATCTAAGCATTGTTTAGGACTTTTTAGCACAAAATCCTTTGATAGAAAATAATTCATCTAAAGAATTACAAAGAGAAAAAACTCTATGTGCTTGAGGCGCTGGCATTTGCTTGATTTCATCAAAGCTCATCCATTTAATTTCTTGAATTATTTGGTCTTTCATCTCTGGGTCAAAGCCTTTTTGGGCTTTTCCATCGATGATTTCTACTTTAAAAAATAATTCAATAGCATGAAGAGGAGGCTCTAGGAATTCATTTACAAAAAGCATCTCTCCTATCGATATTTCGGTTTGAGTTTCCTCTAAAAATTCTCTTTTAAGTGCTTCATTCACTGATTCGCCGTATTGAAGCCCCCCACCTGGCGGACACCAAAAGTCTGCTCCTTGCACTACACCAGCGTGATTAATCATTAATATTTTTTGGTCTTGGACACAAATTCCACACACTCTTAATCGTAGTTTTTGAGCATATAAATTCAAGACTTGTTCGTGTGCCACATCTGTAATGGTACTCATTATATTTACTTGTTAATCAAGCGATTAAATAATTTATTTATACTTTAATATATCTCCGACAATCATTTACTATCAGGTGAATTGTTTCTATCTGTAATAATAATTTGACGGTGCAATTACATCAGATACACCAGATTAAGAGGGTAAAAATACAGTAAAATTTACTAGGATTTCACAAAATATCAGAATCATATTTCCGAATTGACAAATTTTTAAACCGTCATGTGTGATACATTCGTAGTGCCTCCCAAGTCAAGTAAAGATCATTGTTGGATTTTTGGAAAAAATTCCGACCGAGAACCCAATGAGGCTCAGTCGGTTGTCGATATACCTGCACAAGAACATGCTGTTGGTAGTGTCTTAAATTGCACTTACCGAAGTGTTCCACAAGCCAGATTTACGAATCGAGTAATTCTTTCAAAACCATTCTGGATGTGGGGTGCCGAAATGGGTGTCAACGAACAAGGTGTTGCGATTGGTAATGAAGCCGTTTTTACCAAAATTCCCCTCAATAAAGAGAGCACAGGACTAACAGGCATGGATATGCTCAGAATTGCCTTAGAGAGAAGTAATTCGGCCGAAAATGCCTTGGATTGTATATTGGAACATCTCCACAATTTTGGACAAGATGCTTGTGGAGGGTATCAAAATCGGAATTTTTTCTATCATAATTCCTTCTTAATCGCCGATGCAGAAAAAGCTTTTGTCCTTGAAACTGCTGGTAAATTATGGGCTATTGAGTATGTAAAAGGCGCTCGAAGTATTTCGAATGGACTCTCTATCGGAAACAACTATAACGAATTGGCTCCTGATGCGATAGATTTTGCCAAAAAGAAAAAGTGGATAAAACCACATGAAGAGTTTAATTGGTCAAAAGCCTTTTCGTCGTCTTTTATGAGCTGGGCTAGCAGTTGTAAAGTACGACAAATACAAAGTACTTCTCAGGCACAGCAAGCTCATTTTGATTTACATCATGGCATTAACCTCCTAAGTTCGCATCATGATGACGAGGGTTTTCAGGCGCACAAAGCCACTACCAAAGATATTTGTATGCACGCAACTGGTGTATTATGTCCCAACCAAACCGTTGGCTCAATGTTAGCATTTCTAAAACCACGCACCAATAGTTCGGTTTGGGTCACTAACACCTCTAATCCCTGTCTGTCGGTTTTTAAACCATTATATTTTTACGATAAATCAGAGCTGCCGCTTCAACCAACACAGTCTGCTGACAATTCTATCTGGTGGCAAGCCGAAAAATTACATAGATTGCTCCTGTCGGGAAAAATTGAAGAACCTCATTTTCAACATATTCTCCAAGATATCTCCAAAACTAGAGATACAATTCATCATCAAGCTATTGGGCATGATATATTGGTAAAACAAGGATTAATGTCGCCCGTTTCAGCCACACGATTTGCCTTTCAATCATATCAAAACCATTTGAAAGACTGGTTACAGTGGGCAAATCAGTCTCCACAAAAGCGTTTGGTATATCCTCCTCTCTATAGTTTTTTCTGGAAAAAGCAGAGCAAAAGTGCAGGGTTATAAGGTTTTAGGAAAACGAGTCATCATCAATTTAGTGAATTGAGATTGAGAAAATAAGTGATTGTTTTAGTCTATGTTCTAGTAGAAGACAAATTTTAACATAATCACTCATTCTCTCAATCACTAAATTCAGGATGATTCAACTCACTCTGTGCCTTTGTGCCTGTTCTCTTATTTAATCAACCCCATGATAAAGGTATATGGCGCCATAAGTCCAATTAGGACCTTCAAGATTTGGATAATTATATCTATCCATCATCAAAGCAACATACTTAAAAGGGTATCCATCTGGCAATTGTACTACATTTGGCCAAACTCTTGTACCAGTTTTATCATCCCAAGGTGGCAAATCCATCTTCAACGTTCCTACACTTTGTAAATCTGGATATGAATAAAAAAAGATTTCTCTTTCTTGACTTCCCGAAAAGCAGTAGCGCTGATCGCCTATTTTTTGAATAGAGGTCCCGTTGAATTATGACTAACTGGTCTAGCAATTTTTTGATAGTTTTTATTCCAGTCCTTTGACTCAAGCATTACAGCTCTATATCCACCTTGATTTTCACAAGTCAAAATTCTCCATTTCTTAGCTTTTGAATCATACAAGATATGTGGATCCTCAATATCGCCAACAATGCCAAAAGGATTTGCTTTCATGATTGAAAAACCAAATCGAGGATCTTTGGTACTTTCGATTGCGAGCAGTTGTTTCTTTTCTTGAGGATTGGCATACGCACTAAAACCAGTTGTCAAGCCACGCCATAATTTTTCTTTTCTATCATAAAAAATATGTGAAGCAATTTCATTGCGGAGTAACCCGTCATTTCTATCAAAGACTACAATTCCTTCGAGCTTCAGGTCAAACAAACTTGGGTTCATACTGAAGACTCCTTGAATATGATGAGGCAATGCCCTGCCACGTATCGACATTGTGTACCAAAAACGTCCTTGGTCGAGCATAGGCTCTCCGTCTTCGTAGGTGATGGCGCGAATATCGGCAAGTCCCATACCCGCACCCAGTACTGAACTTACTTTATTGACCTCTATCCTACCCGATTGCAGGGAGACAAACAAATGACTTTGATAGGTATTAGGTATTGAGGCATTCTTTTTTGCGTAAATCCAAATACTGACTAAAATCGGATTGTCCAATGGGTATAACCTGTTCCTCCGACTGTGCAAATACGGTCAGCCCGCTACCTAGCATTTGGAGGATAATCTTTTGTGGCACACCCCCTTTTTTAAAACCTTTATTGGTAATAGCCTTCTCTGACAACGTTTTGCCTTGGCTAATAATTTTTTGCTGAACCCCTGCTATTTGGTTATTTAAGAATAGGATTTTTATGAAAAATTGCGACGTTTTTTCTTGATTAGTAAACTCAAATCCAACGTCGCCATTGCCCTCCAAATGCCCCAACTCAATACTGTAGGTAGCAAAAGGATTAAAACCTCCAAACCAAATAGAGGTTTGACTTTCTTGCGTTGATTGCAAAATTAACTGCTTGTTTTTGAGCAAAATCTCTGCCTGAGTAGGCAAATGGTGCTTCGCAGGGTACATCGAAGGCATCCCGATTATTTCCTCAGGAATCAATGAGGCTAATGGGAGCGCCAATTTTTCATCAAAAATAAATCTACGAACACCTTGTCGGACAAATTTGATTTTTTCTGGTGAAGGCGCATTTTGTGCATGAAGATTTACAATAGAAAGCCAGAACAGCGTCCAGATGGGTAATAATTTCGAAATTTTCATAGAATTGGGATAGTCTCAGAAAGGCGATTGACCTTTCTGAGATTTGACATTTGTACTATATTGCCGAAGTTATGGAGGACAAATGAGGTTTGGTAACCTTGTTTACACTGTTCCAATTCAAATGATTTTCATGGAAAAATTTTATTTTTCAAGAATTAACAACTCAGTAGTATCCTTTTTTATGCAACTAGCGGTTGTAATCTGAAACTGATATTGCAGTCCATTTTCAGTTAAGGAAAGTTTGCCTTCACCCGTGGCTAACCTACCATAGTCTCTTACTCTACCATGTACTTTCTCAAAAATCAAATACTTTTTTTCGGCTACTTCATAGAGAAAGCGGTGTTTGACAATACCTTTTTTCCGATGATACAAATTCAAATTACCATACTGTGAGGTAAGAGAATCTTGAAAAAAAGGAAAAAGAAATACCGTTGCCAGCAAATACACATACGCACTTTTCAGGGTATTCAGCAATATTAAAATCAATCCTCCCACTAGGTAAAACAAGTAATAGAAAGTGCTTGCTCTGAGTGGTTTAACATGCAAGACAAATAATATAATTCCTGAACCGTAAAGCCCTAAATTGAGGATATAACTCAAGCTCGCATTCAATCTGTATGTGCTAAAGTGTAATAGAAAGTTACACACAAATACTAGCAATAATCCTAGATGTAAGGTAGATAGATATTTTTTTAGGTGTTTCATAAGATGTGCATTTTGCTTTTAAATAGGTATTTATTTTAAAATATTTTTCCAATATTTTACTGATAATCTTGACTCATCAATAATTGATAGCCATTATCTATTTTCAGAAATTTGATGAAATTTTGTGAGATAACACCTTTTTCATGATGGGTAAAAACCACTTCCATGGTTGGATAAAGCCAAGCTTTTCCATTACCACAATTATCAAAATATTTGTCAAACGCCTTATTAGAATAGCCAAAGCGACTTAGTGCATCCACAAATATCTGATATTCCATTTCGGGTTTAAATAATAGCTGTAATTCAGCTTTAAAATATTGATATTTCTGTTGAATCTTTCGTTGTGTTATTTTGGACAATTGTGTTGGGAGACGCTTTACAGCACTGGTATGAAAGGTATTTTTCTGCAATTTATCGATAGTCAAGTCTATCAAAAATTCGTTAATTAACCAATGTTTAAACTCGTTTTCAAAATCAACAAAAGAGTAATATTGTCCATCTTTTGCTAGAAAAGATTTTCTAATTGGATTTGTAGAAGGTAATGCTGACTTTTCTAGAGAATAAAAATTAAGGTTATTTTCTGAGTTAAAATTTTCAATTAATACCTGATTGGTAGTATCTATTAGCATCGTATTACCTCCATCAAAGAAATAATGTTCATCATCTCCTACTTTTTTAGCACCTTTTAAAGCCATAATCATTCCATTCACAGATCTGCTAAGCGCATTATATTCCGCAGGGATTTTTACATTTCCATCCTTATTAAACATTCCTACAAGGTCACTTTTAGGTACTTTAAAACGAATAAAGCCTTCATTCTCACAATCAGGAGAATTATCAAAACTTATGGTACTATCTCGTCCTACGACTCGTCCGTTTTTGGTCAGATAATACGAATTCCATTTCTGGTGAATGGTCTGTGAAACCGCCATGATATGTTCAAACCTTTGAGCCGCAAAATAGCCATTAAACTTAGGCTTGATACGCACTACGCCTTTTGAGTCTTTGTAACCTACCAAAGTGCTGTTCTTATTCCAAAAAGCTATCCAAACATTTTTTTCTTGTGCCTTTACAGGAAAAAGTTTGAGCGTCAAAAATAGCGTAATCAGGATATTTTTCATCATAGGTTTGAGCTAGTTTTATCCATCGTTATTTGGAAGTAAAAAATACTAAGTAGTTGATTTAATCATTCACTAGGGAAGGAATTTACTAAAGTTTATCTCGTTTTCATATTTGAAAATGTACATTTTATCAAAATCCAACATAAGCACAATATCGTCCATAAATTTCTTTTAATTTTGACCTGACAACAAACCCTTCTCATGAACGCAATTATCGACCATTTTCAAAAATATATTCTTTTAAATGACGAAGAAAGGAATCTTATTCTTCCTAAAGTTTCTCACAAAAAAGTAAAAAGGCGCCATACTATTCTTCAAGAAAGAATGGTATGTAAGCATTATTCTTTTGTAGTAGAAGGCTGTTTTCGAATGTATGGTATCGACGACAAAGGCTACGAACATAATATTCAGTTTGCAGCCGAAGGAGATTGGATTTCGGATATAGGGAGTTTTCATTCGGGCAAAATGAGTCAGTTATATATCGAAGCAATAGAACCCTCCGAGGTGATTCAGATAGAGCAACAAGATTTGTATTTTTTATATAATCATATTCCTAAGCTTGATCGAATTTTTAAGGTAATCATGGAAAATAAATTCGTTGAGCTTCAAAACAGAGTGCTTCAAACATTTAGCTCTACGGCAGAACAACGCTATCTAAGTTTTTTGGAACAATACCCTAATTTGTCGAATAGGTTACCTAATACCCAAATTGCCTCGTATTTGGGCATAACACCAGAGTTTTTGAGTAAAATTCGGAAAGATATTACCAAAAAATAACAGAAATATATGAGTGCTGAATGATGAGTTGTGAATTTTGAATGTATTTTTAATTATCAATACTTTACATTCACAAAAAAAGCTAGTTCGAAACTTAGTCTCGGACTAGCCAATATGTTTTTGTCTACCACCCAATGCTTACTAAGACAATCTTATTTTGCATCGTATTTTGTTACTTTCAAATCTTTGAAATAACCTTCTGTCCAGTTTCCTACCCAAAGTCCAATGCTGCCAGCGTTATTTTCCCCATGTTTTAAATCATTGACAATCAAGGATGGTTGTTTATTATTATTCAAAAATAATTTTGCTTTTGCTCCTTCAACTTCTATTCTCATCGTAATCCATTCGTTGAGTCCCATGTCAGCATAGGATTCATATTTTTCTGGAGCTTCCTTTCTGAAGCGATCAAAGTCGTAATCTGGAAATGAAAAATACTGTATGCTATGGTTTCGGCGAACTTGGTCGTCTGCTCTCCCATTTGTAGGACGAATATAGATACTTTCGAATTTACTATGATTTTCATTAATCCTAAAAGCCAAACCAATAAAACCTCTCGATGTAGATGGAGCGTTTTTCATCAATCGACTCAAAACTTTTACCTCGATACTTCCATTTTTTAAGTTCAAGTTCTTCAGTTTAACGAATGTTGGTTGGTCAGCTCCTTGGATTGTAGTGTCATATTCTACTTTCACAACATCTTTACCTTGCATTTTCACCAAAGACAAATACACCTGACTAGGTTCAAGATTTTCCTTATTCAATTTTATACTCTGAGCTAAAACACTCATACTAAACAAGCTAGCAATGAGAAATAAAACACTTTTTTTCATAGTCATCATCAAAGTTTAGTTTTTCAAAAAAGGAATAATACTTGCCCAAGTTGCAGGAAAATTTTCCGAAAAACAAACATGACCCGTATTAGGAATAATACTCAACTGAGCATTAGGAATCATATTATAGGCATTGATAACCGTTGGCAAAGGGGCGTTTCTATCCAATTCGCCTGCCACTAACAACATAGGGCACTTAATGGAGGCAAACAATTCTTTACTGGCGGTCATGGAATTATAAAAAGTCTCCATACCAGCCCAGAACTCTTCTAATCGCTGAGGTTGGGGCATTAGGGCTTTTTGTTGGGTTCAATATGGCGGGTCTAAAGCAAGCAATTCTTTGGTATATGCTTTGGCTCTTTCCAATTCCTTTACTATATCGTTGGTTGTTGTTTGCGCTTGCGAAAAATTGTGCTTCCCAAAAGAAGACAAATGGTGATGATAGATTTCATATTTGTTCGTAAAAAGTTTGTTATGTTTTGTTTAAAGAAAACCTTACGATGACATTTTACTTTTTACTTCTGACACTGTGACTGTTTTTCCCAATGCACCAAACTCGTGCAAATCGCCAAAAACCTCAATACGAATCGATTGGTCTAAACCACCTACCCTTGCAGGAGCAAAGCCATTGTCAAGAATAAGTTGTTCGACTGAGAAGTTAATATTGGTATCGTCGGTAGCATAAAACAGCACCGCAGCATCAGGTTGTTGGTTGGCAGAGTTTGCCAGTGAAGCAGCACCTAAAGTTCCCAAAGCTTTGGCAAGTTTGGCGCCATTAGGTAAAATAGCGGCATTGATAAGACCTGCAGACTCATTTTCTCCAATGATTTTATCAAAACCTCCTTTTTCATTTGGAGCAATAGGATTGGAAGGATCAATTACAATTTTACCTTGAAATAGAGATTCATATTGTTGAAAAAGCTCTTGAATGGCACTAAACCAAACCGCCAAAACAATTATATCTGCTTCTTTGATTGCCTCCTCAATACTCAAAGGCTTAGCCAGCGTACCTAACTCTGTCGCCAATTGTTGTGATTTTTCAAAAGTTCTATCTGCAACAATGATAGCGCGATGGTGATTAATAAGATTTTTTGCCACTACTTGACCAATATTACCAAGTCCAATAATGGCTACTTTTGAAGGGTTAGAAATTTCCATTGTCGTATATGTTTTGATTGATTGACAATGCAAAATTAGGGAGAAGGAGCCGCAGCCACACTTAATCTATCTTAGGAAATAGACTTAAGCTAGATTAAGGGTAAGTTTTAGTGCTGAATTGTGAATGGTAAATTAGTACTGTACGAAGGACTACAAAAACTGTTTATTTAGGATATCGGACGTTGGATTTCGGAAGTATAATCTTCTATATTTTGTAAAAAATAAAGGTATTTTACTTTATTTCCGAAATCTCAAATCTGAAAATGAACAATTACAAATTAAATCACTTCTCAAAACTTACAAAAAAAGCCTTTGGGATTTCCAAAGGCTTAGATTTTAACTATTATTTTTTTCACCCAAAAATGGCTGATTATAATATCTCTTACCAGTCGACTTGTACAAAGCGTTGGCTACAGCGCCAAATACAGGCGGAAATGGCGGTTCCCCAAGTCCTGTAGGATCTATGTCATTTTGGACAAAATGTACATCTATTTTTTTAGGTGCTTCGTTATGGCGAATCATTCGATAGTTATGGAAATTGCTTTGTTCTGCCATACCATTTTTATGCGTTAAAGCCCCATAAAACGAATTACCAATCCCGTCAACCACTGCTCCTTGTATCATATTGATTGCAGCGTCGGGGTTTACAACCACTCCACAGTCGATGGCACTGGTTACGTGTTCTACATAAGGCTGTCCGTCACGCATGACCATGTCAACTACATGTCCAGCATAGGACGCATGGCAGAAATAAGCTGCTACACCTCGTTTTTTGCCACTATTTTCGGGTTTGCCCCAGCCAGATTTTTCTTTGAGTAATTCTAATACACCTGCATATCTGTCTGCATCGTACTCATTATTTTTTCCTACGGGATTTTCTTTAGCACGTTTTAGTAAATCAAGACGAAACTCGATTGGGTCTTTGCCCATTGCTTCAGCTACTTCATCTAAAAAGGACTGTTCTGCCGCAGCATTAAAGTTTGATCGAGGAGCACGGAATGCACCTATGGTAATATTAGAAGGAATTTCCCACCCTTCGGCCAAGTAATTATCAATTGCTCCAGCAGGAAAACGATTAGCATGAATTGGATTTTCAGGAATCCCCCCCCCTTTTATATGAAAACCAATCAAATTTTTATTGGCATCCAACGCTGCACGGTAGGTTGCTGTGTACATTGGGCGATAAATGCCGTAAGTCATATCGTCTTCACGGGTGTATATCAATTTAATTGGCGCTTTTAATTTTTGGGAAATACGAGCTGCTTCATATACATATTGCCCATAAGCTCTACGACCGAAACCTCCACCCATACGAGTCATTTGGATTTCAATTTTATCGGCAGGTAAATTCAAGATTTTTGCTAGTGTAGGTTCCATCCAACCTGGCGCTTGTAATGGTCCAGCTACCAAAGCCTTATCCTCAGAAACATGGGCGAAAAAGTTCATCGGTTCCATGCAGTTATGAGCCAAAAATGGGGCATTGTAGGTACGCTCTATCACGGTCGCAGCATTTTTGAAAGCCGTTTCGGGATCCCCATCTTTACGATATTGCTGTGCTGGTTTTGCGGAGTTCCGCCCATTAGCATAATCAGCCATTAATGCCAATTGGTCGCTTGTGGTTTCTAACCTGCCCGGAATATTTACTTCTCTTTTGCCTCCTCGTCCTATCATGGTTTCTTTGATGTCGCCAGTGAGTTCCCATTGGGCTTTGATTTTTTTACGAGCGTTCATTACTTCCCACGTAGATTTACCAACAATGGCAATCATTTCGTTGGAAGTGCGAGTATCAAAACCACCTTGTTCAAAACCATCATCATAGAGTTTAAAGCTAAAAATATCTTTGATTCCTGGCATTTTTAGGGCTTGGGAAGCATCAAAAGATTTAAGTTTCATTCCAAAGGCAGGTGGATGCTGAATCATCGCAATCAGCATTCCATCCACATGATAATCCATTCCAAAAAGTGGCTTACCTGTTACCACTTTCAATCCTTCTGTGTTTTTCTTTGAATTTCTTACAATAGAAAAATCTTTAGGCGATTTCAACTTTACATTTTTGGGAATAGGAATGCTTGAAGCTTTACTAGCCATTTCACCATATTTTGCCGATTTACCGCTTGAGTGAGCTAAAATGCCTCCTTTGGTTGTAATTTCAGAAGCTGGTACACCCCACGATTGGGCAGCAGCTTCAACGAGCATTTCTCTGGCAGTTGCCCCTGCATTTCGCAAAGGGTTCCAATACATTCTCACAGAGTTACTTCCTCCTGTAAACTGTGCTCCGTATTTTACATTATCATGAGTACTCATTTCTACCACGACGTTCTTCCAATCTACATCGAGCTCCTCTGCAACAATCATGGGAAGTGAAGTCATCACATTTTGCCCAAATTCAGGATTCGGACAAAGTATTTTGACCGTATTATCAGGGGTAATCTTGATGTATGCTGTTAGTTCATTCCATTGCTCAACGTTGTTTAATGTGGGCTTTTTCTCAGCAGCTTTTGCTTCCGCAAACCAACTAAAACTAAGCATCAAGCCACCTCCTGCTAATGCAGAAGACCGTAAAAAATCTCTTCTACTGTGTGATTGTAAATTTTTCATAGTCTTTTCTTATTTAGCATTTGATGTTTTAGCTGCCGTTTTGATTGCTTCTTTAATTCTTAGGTAAGTACCACAACGGCAAATATTTCCGCTCATAGCATTGTCAATGTCTTCGTCGGTTGGCTTAGGATTACTTTTTAGTAAAGCTGATGCCGACATAATTTGTCCACTTTGACAATAGCCACACTGAGCAACATCGTGTTCGAGCCATGCTTGTTGAACAGGATGCTTACCAGTTTCAGATAAGCCTTCAATTGTGGTAATAGCAGATTTACCAATGGCTGATACAGGTAATACACATGAACGAGTTGCATTTCCATCCAAATGAATGGTACAAGCACCACACATCGCCATTCCACAACCAAACTTTGTACCTGTCATTTTTAGATGATCTCTCAACACCCAAAGAATTGGTGTGGATGGATCAACATCTATCTGCTGAGTTTTTCCGTTTATTTTAAGAGAATATTTTGCCATAATGCTAGTTAATTACTTTAGATGGATGATTAACAAAACTATAGGATAAAATCAATGTTAAATAATGCTATTCAAATAAAAACTTACAATTTTCAAACATTTTTATTTTCAAGAATAAAGACTTAAACATTTTGGCTTTCTGTCGCTCCTACGGAGCTTTTACAAATGAATACAAGATAATTCTTTTTTATTCAATCTTATCTTTATAACTACTTCATTGTTAATGCAATACAAGATACATTATGCGGTAGAAAAACAATTTCCGACCGCTTTTTTAATGAAAAGTTATAGAATCATACTCGTTTCAAAATTTGGAATGACTCATGTTTTTGATACTTCTTTTGTTCTAAAATTTAACTATAAGTAGATTTTGTATAACTTTCCCTTTTGTAATAACTTAATTTTGATTAACTCACTTGTGTCAAACAACTGACTGAATTGATTATAAAGACCAATTATTTTTCCTAAACTATCCAACCTTTTAACAGAACAATGAATAGAAGAGATGTTATAAAAAATGTAGCCTTGATGTTGGGCGGTGCTTTTTCGGCTCCCACACTCATGGCGATGAATCATTGGGAGAGTCCGACCAAATCTTATCCTAGCGTAGCTACTTTTAATTTGACTCAAACACAACGCAATATCGTAGCCGAAATCGCAGAGTTGATACTTCCCAAAACTACAGCTCCCAACGACGCTTCGCCTGGGGCAAAGGATGTTGGTGTTCCTGCTTTCATCGAAATGATGATGAAAGACTGCTATTTGCAACCCGAACAAATGAGTTTTATAGAAGGTTTGGAAAAGATGGAACAAGTGAAGTTTTTGGAGCTCAACGATAATGAGCGAAAAGGTATACTCAAATACTTGGAACAGGAAACCAAAGCCGAAATGAAAGCTCGACAAATGAAACAAACCAAAATGGGCGACAACGATGACCATGAAGATATTAAAAAAGTAGCGAAAGGATTACCGTTTTGGCGACTCATAAAAGAGCTAACGCTTTTGGGATACTTTACTTCAGAGGAAGGAATCAAAGCTTCTTTTGAGTATGTACAAATACCAGGAAAAGTGGAGAATATCAAGTTGAAACCTAATCAAAAATCCTATGCTTACTAGATGATAATATAGAATTGTGAGTCTTAAATTGTGAATTGTCCTTGTCTAATCACCCATTTTAAGCTCGGTTCTATATTCCTTAAAGCATTTTTAACTGTTAAATCGCTGAAAATAATGTATTTGAATATAAAAGCTACTAAAAATAACACCTTTGATGCAATCGTGGTTGGCTCGGGTATGACGGGTGGGTTTGCTGCTAAGGAATTAACTGAAAAAGGATTAAATGTATTGATGATTGAGCGTGGTCGTGAAATAAAACACCCGCAAGATTATGATACTGCTATGAAACAACCTTGGGAAGTAAAACATAGAGGCAAAGTTACGGCACATTCGGCTGAGGAACTTTGGGCAAATAAGCGTTTTGGAAACTTGGCGAATGACGAGTCAGGCCCGTTTTTTACAAATGATAAAGACAATCCATATATTGAAAAACGCCCTTTTGACTGGATTCGTGCATACCATACAGGTGGAAAATCGATGCACTGGGGACGCCAGTCGTATCGTTTCAACAAAGAAGATTTTGAGGCTAATGCCAAAGAAGGCATCGGTATCGACTGGCCTATTCGTTATGATGATTTGGCTCCTTGGTACACTTACGTAGAAAAATTTGTAGGCGTTAGCGGACAAAAAGAAGGGCTTGATGTATTGCCTGATGGTCATTTTTTGCCAGCTATGCCACTATTTGCTCCCGAAGTGCATTTCAAGAAAATGATGCTTGAAAAATTTAATCGTCCCGTAACGGTTGGACGTGTGGCCAATCTCTCTCAACCACAAGAATGGCACACCAAACTGGGAAGGGCTTCTTGTCAATATCGTAACAAATGTGTGCGAGGATGCCCTTATGGAGCCTATTACAGCTCGCTTTCAGGAGCAATTCCAGCCGCTAATCTGACCAAACGCTTGAGTATGTTGCACGATACCATTGTAGCCGAGATTCTTTATGATGAGCAAAAACAACGAGCTACAGGTGTACGCGTAATCAATCAAATAACAAATCAAGTAGAAGAGTATTTTGCTAAAATTATCTTCTTAAATGCTGGTGCCATGAACACAGCAGCCTTGATGCTAAATTCAAAATCAAACCGTTTTCAGAATGGTTTGGGAAATGACAGCGATCAAGTGGGGCGTAATATCATGGATCACCATTTGGGCGTAGGAGCTACTGCTACGGTGGAAGGTTTCTTGGACGACTATGTGTATGGTCAGCGACCAAATGCACTTTATATCCCTCGTTTCCGCAACTGGGGCAACGATAAGCAATCTTATCTGAGAGGTTTTGGCTATCAGGGTGGAGCAAGCCGTGAAGGTTGGAGCAGAGGCGTAAATGCCGATGGTTTTGGTGGTGACTTCAAACAAAGTTTGACCAAGCCAGGGCAGTGGACAATTGGTTTTGGTGGTTTTGGCGAAGTGTTGCCTAATCCCGAAAATCGTATGTATCTCGATCCAACTAGAAAAGACCAATGGGGCGTACCGATGATTGTGTTCGATGCAGCTTTTGGCGAAAACGAAATTGCAATGCGTAAAGATATTATGAACTCCGCTATGGAGATGATGGATGCCGCAGGCTTTAAAAACATTGCAGGATATAACCGACCAGAAGTACATTTAGGACTAGGAATCCACGAAATGGGAACAGCACGCATGGGGCGTGATGCTAAAACATCCGTTTTGAATGCCTTCAATCAAGTACATTCTGTAAAAAATGTTTTTGTGACTGATGGCGCAGCAATGACTTCGTCATCATGTGTCAATCCTTCTATTACTTACATGGCTTTAACAGCTCGTGCAGCCGATTACGCTGTCAAGGCTTTGAAGAAAAGAGAACTTTAAGAGTAATTGAAAGTAGTTTTTGAAAGGCACAAAGAAAACACTCACTTTGTGCCTTTTTTTATTTCATTTTCGAAAAAATCAAAGGCATGCTTTTAGCATCAAGCGTGCTCATTTCTACCAATTTAAGAGATTTTACCATGTGTAAAGTTGCCTTTTTGTAATACAGAAAATGAGGCGTTTTCAAGTGAGCTTCATACGCTTCTCTGCTAGCATATATTTCCAAAAGTCTGAAAGTGGTAGGATGGTCTTTTTGAAACATCGGAAAAATCGAAATAACACCCGTTTCCAACTTGACAGACATAGATGATTCTTCTTTCAAAATAGCCATATATTCTTCCAAATAAGTAGAGTCAATCTCTATTTCGGCAATACGAACCATCATGCTTGAAGAGGGTGTCGTTTGTGCATTTACGGCTAAATTGGTCATTAATGCGAGGGCTAGTGTTAAACAAAATGTTCTCATATTTACGTTGTTTGATGAATACAAAATTCGAGTAAATTTTAGCGAAACTCTTATACAAATTACACCACTTCTTACCAAAATTCCTGATTCACTAGAAATAACTCATAGAACAATTATCTTGGACTTATAAAAAATCAAGATATGGAAAAACTGACCAGTGTAACCCAATTCAATACCATTAGAGGACAAATAACGCACCACCCGATGATGACGGTTTTGGACCAATCACAATCTTGTATGGTATGGTCAAAGCCCTATTTGTCGGAGTTATTTATCATCTTTTTGAAAGATATTCGTTGTGAGGATTTCAAATATGGACGTACCCATTATGACTATGAAGGAGATACGTTATTGTTTATTTCTCCAGGGCAAATATTTGGTATTGAGTCAGTTGAAGAAAAAATGATTCAACCAACAGGATGGGTGATAGCCTTTCATCCCGATTTTATTAGAGGTACACATTTAGGAAAAACTATTTCGAGCTATCCTTTTTTTCATTACCATTCTCATGAGGCTTTACACGTATCATCGTTTGAAAAAGAAATGATTGTCGACAATATGCAAAAGATAAGTCAAGAATTGGAAGGACGAATCGACAAGCATAGTCGCATGATTGTGATTAATGCAATTGAGCTATTGTTGAGCTATTGTACACGCTTTTATGATCGCCAATTTATTACACGAGAAAACCTTAATCGAGATGTTTTAGCCAGATTTGAGCACTTGCTTTATGAGTATTTTCAATCCGAAAAGCCACAACTAATCGGAACGCCAACGGTAAGTTATTGTGCAGAGCAACTACATTTTTCAGCAAATTATTTTGGAGATTTAATCAAAAAAGAGACGGGAAAGACAGCGCAAGAATATATCAAAGACAAAATTATTGAGATTTCAAAAGAGCGGATTTTAGATATATCTCAGTCAATCAGTGAAATAGCTTATGAGCTAGGTTTTAAGCATCCACCACATTTTACTCGATTATTCAAACAGAAAGTAGGTATTTCGCCTGTCGAGTATCGGTCTATTTCAGTGTGATTACTCTTTTTCCAAAGCAAACAAATTCTTTAGTTTACTTTGGAAAAAGAGTGAAATTTAAAACCGTATTATTCTTAAACCGATACCATTGCAGGAATATCGTCGATACTTCGTCATTCTAATCGCTCGTCGAATTCGCCATTTTGGAGACTCACTTTCTGAATTGGCATCCAAATAACTATCTGGTTTTGAATAGTAAGGGTAAAATTTACACTTTTGACCTTACTACCAAAAAGATGAATCTGCTCAACACAGGTTTTGCTACATCCTGCAACAACGACCATGGTATATCGCCAGACAAAAAATGGCTAGTGGTTAGTCACCATGACCAGACAGACCCTTCCACAAAGCCATACAAATCAGCTATTTTTATCCTACCAATTACAGGAGGTACACCCCGAAGAGTAACTTCAGAGGTTATGTCTTTTTGGCTTGGTTGGACACCCGACGGAAAAACGTTGGCCTATTGTGGTGAAAGAAATGGGAACTACGATATATATACGATTGGCGTTGAAGGAGGAACCGAAAAACGGTTGACCCAAACAGATGGCTTAGACGATGGCCCCGATTATTCGGCTGATGGAAAATACATTTATTTCAACTCATACCGAACAGGACACATGCAAATTTGGCGAATGCTGGCAGATGGAACTCAACCAAAACAATTGACTTTTGATGAAAACTCTAATTGGTTTGCACATCCATCACCTGATAATCAATGGATTGTGTATATTGCTTATACTTCTGACGAAAAGCAAAATCATTTATTTGGTAAAAATGTCAAGTTGTGTTTAATGAATCTCAAAACCAAAGAAATCAAAGATATAACACCTGTATTTTATGGTGGACAAGGCACGATTAATGTACCATCATGGAGCCCAGACAGCAAGAAAATTGCTTTTGTGAGTTATAAAGTTAAATAAGTTACAAATTCTGACCTTGTTAGAAAAATACAGAAAAGGTCTAATTCATTGATTCATTCAATTACTTAATAATAAAATAACCCCAATAAACATATTCCTATTCTATGAAAAACAACAACGATGCTGCTTCGAGAAGAAGATTTCTGCAACAAATTGGTGCAACAACCCTTATTTCGGCTACTTCGCCATTTGCGTCATTAGCCAACCAAGGCAAAGCCGAAGAACGTATTTTGCAGTACAACAAAAAGATTACGGCCAATGATAAAATCCGTATTGGCGTTATTGGCTACGGTGTGCAAGGGCATTTTGATTTGAGTACTGCACTCAAAGTGCCTGGCGTTGAATTAGCTGGTATATGTGACTTATACACAGGAAGAATAGAGAATGCCAAGGAGCAATTCGGCAAAGATCTTTTTACCACTCGAAATTATAAAGAGCTTTTAGATAGACCCGATATTGATGCTGTCTTGATTTGTACGACAGACTGTTGGCACGCGCGCATTACCCTTGATGCTCTTGCAAAAGGTAAGCACGTCTATTGCGAAAAACCGATGGTGTACAAAATCAGCGAAGGTCATCCTGTGATTGAGGCAAGCAAAAAATCAGGGAAAGTATTGCAGGTTGGTAGCCAGCGTGTAAGTAGCCTTGGTTATGCCAAAGCCAAAGAATTATTGGCGGCTGGCGAAATCGGAAAGCTCAATATGGTGAATGCCGTTTACGACCGCCAAAGCTCGATTGGCTCGTGGGAATACACGATTCCAAAAGATGCGGATGCCATGACTACCAACTGGGATAAGTTTATAGAAGTAACTGAAAAAATGGCATTTGATGCTAAAAAATTCTTCTGGTGGCGTGCCTTCAAAGAAGTAGGTACAGGTGTCGCAGGTGACTTGTTTATTCACCTGTTGAGTGGTACGCACTTGATTACCAACTCAAAAGGTCCTGAAACTATTTTTAGTACAGGACAATTTAGCTACTGGAAAGATGGTCGTAATATGCCAGACGTAATGTCGGGTGTGATGCAATATCCTGACTGTGCCGAGCATGACGCCTTCCAGCTGACTTTACAGGTAAACTTTATCAGCGGTACAGGAGGACAAGAAATTATAAAACTTATTGGTTCTGAAGGAGCTATTGAAGTAATGGGCAATAACATTACCATCAAACATAGCATCATGCCAGAAGCACCAGGCTTTGGAGGTTATGATTCGTTATTTACTTTTTCAAAAAGTATGCAAACCGAAATGCAAGCCGATTATGATGCTAAATGGACAGCCGAACAGCGCAAAAGAAAAACGAAAGACGATATTGTTTTCAAAGTACCAGCAGGCTACAGCGACCATCTCGACCATTTTACCAACTTTTTTGATTCGATTCGTACAGGTAAACAGGTAGTCGAAGACGCCACTTTTGGGTTCAGAGCGGCAGCGCCAGCGTTGGCGTGTAACGAAAGTTATTTCTCTAAGAAAATCATTCAGTGGGATCCTGTGAAAATGAAATTAAAATAGTCTATGAAATCATATTTAGTACTAATCTGTTTGTTATTAACCTCCTTTGGCGCTTGGAGTCAATCAAAAAAAGACTCTATTGCTATTCGTGAGTTATTAGAAAAGGAAGCATCTACATGGCGAGAGGGTAATATCAAGGCACATGCAGATTGCTGGGCAATAAAACCCTACAGCCGTATTCTGATTTCGACCAAAGAAGGAAAAACTATTGACTTAGACCCCAATATTATTGTTAACCCACCTGCCAACTTAATGGAAAATGGTGGTCATGCCATTATTTCCAATGTAAAAATGAGTATCATTGGCAACAGTGCTTGGGTAAATCATAACGAAGAATCAGTTTCAAAAGACGGTCAAAGTAGCTTTTCTTACGAAATGCGGCTTCTCGAAAAAATCAATGGCGCTTGGAAGCTCGTTGGTCAATCGGTCCATTCCTATAAGTAAAAAGGAGAAGTACTGATATTTGTTTGAATGCTTATCAGTAATAATTTAGAGTATTTGAAGGCTCTTCGGAAAGAATCATTTTTCGAAGAGCCTTTAGTTTTTATAGTGTTAAAAAAGTAAAGAGACCAAATAGCTTTATCTTTGTTCTGATAAAAAACTATTCCCATTTCTTACTTTAAAACAAACTATAACGATGAAAAAAACGAATACTTTTTCTCGAAAAGATTTTCTTAAAAACTCTACATTGGCCCTTACAGGACTTTCAATGACACAAGAATTCACTCAACATAAAATATCTTCTGACAACACTTCACAGCTACTAGGAAGCAAATTGATTTATAAAAATGTGAGGCTCGAAACAGGATTTGAGTATGAAGAAGGAGAAGTAATAGCTACCAAAACAGGTTTGTTTTTAGTTGAAATAGAGAACGGGAAAATTAGCAAAATAGCACCAAATCAACCCCAAGCAAAAGCAATTGATGCGAAAGGACATTTGATGTTGCCCTCATTTCGAGATATGCACATTCATTTGGACAAAACATTTTATGGAGATAAGTGGCAGGCTACTCGAAAAAGAACCAATGGCGTAAAAGGAATGATTGCTTTGGAACAACAAATATTACCTGAGCTTCTGAAAACCTCTACACAAAAAGCCGAAAAACTCATTGAGCTGTTACAGTCAAAAGGAACCAATTTTGCCCGAAGCCACGTCAATATTGAGCCTACCTCAAAACTTCAATCTTTAATAAACTTACAAAAAGCGCTAGAAAACAAGAAAAAAACCTTTGGTGCAGAGCTCGTTGCTTTTCCGCAACATGGGGTGTTTTATACTGACTCGGTGCCTTTTTTGAAAGAGGCAGCTCAAATGGATATTGATTTTATTGGTGGTGTTGACCCATATACCATTGACGGAGCTATTGAAAAAACCATTGATTTTACCGTTCAGCTAGCCCTTGACAACAACAAAGGAATCGATATTCATTTACACGAATCGGGCGAATCGGGACTCAAAACTGTTGAATATTTAATCCAAAAAGTCAACGAAAATCCTGTGCTCAAAGGCAAAACGTTTGTCAGTCATTGTTTTGTTTTAGGAAAATTAGAAAAGAACAAACAAGAAGAAGTGGCTGAAAAGTTGGGAGCTTCTCAAATCGGTATTGCCTCAACTATTCCCATTGGGTCGTTGATTATGCCTATTCCAACACTTTACAAATATCAAGTCAATGTGGTGACAGGAAATGACAGTATCGTGGATCATTGGAATACTTATGGCACAGGTAGTGTTTTACAAAAGGCCAATCTGATGGCGCAATTGTATGGTTATAACACCGAATTTTTACTCTCTCGAAGTCTCAAGTTGGCCACTGGAAACATCCTTCCACTCAATGACCAAGGTCAACAACAATGGCCAAAAGTAGGCGACAAAGCTAATATTGCTTTCGTCGATGCCAGTTGTTCTGCCGAAGCTGTCGCCCGAGTATCACCAGTTACATCTTTGGTATTTGAGGGTAATTTGGTGTATTAAGCCTATTAGTAAAGATATAAAGGTGATATTCAAGAAAAACTAATTAGCACTCATAACCTTTGTGAAGATATAAGTCTTAAAATCTAGTTACAGTTTTTTTACTACAGTTGAAGGCAATAATTTGAGAATTGTTGCCTTCAACCCAAGAAATAGCCTCTTTTTCCCATCAACCGTATAGTGATTTCTCCAAAACTTTTAGTTCTAAACTTTAAGATATTGCCACCATATATTACTAGATAAAAAGGTATTAAAATCAGTAGGTCAGAATTCTTATGAAATGGAGTGCTGGATAGGAGTCTAACACTAAGGGAAATATTTTCCCATGTTGGGGTTCTCTCCCATATTAACTGTTCGCTATTTATCTATTTGGAGGAAGAAGTCTGATTTGGTTTGGAGGATTTTTATATCGTGTCCAAATTTTGTAAAGTAGGAATAACGAGACGCCTGTTCCAACTAAAATGACACCCTTATCTCCAAGAAGCTCTATAATATTGTTATATTGACGTGTTTTACGACTATGTGCTTCTTCTACTGTCCCATTTGCAATACCAATGACTTCATAATATGAAAATACTGTTACTCCAATTGTTGCGATTAGTCCAATCAAGTAATTCCGTATAGCCTTGAATGGTGACAAAACTTCATCGACCTTTTGGTAAAAGTGTTCCCGTGTAAAATAGTTGAATAGAATTTCATCCTCATTTTTGTCTGTAAAACTAAACACAAAATCCACTGAAATTCCGCCGATAGCTTTATATGTTATATACACATCGTCATCATTTTCCTCCTTTTTAATTGATTTTATGGAGTCATACTTTACCTCGACCTTTGTCGCAAAAGATAGTTTTTTGTTCCAAGCATCTTGAAATTCTGTGAAAGTGTTGAAGTTTTGACTTGAAAATTTTAGAGAATTTTCATCAATAATAAATGAAGAAATTTTGTTTCCAGAAATTGCAAATACTTTGTCTATCATAATTGTAGATTATTTTAAATTGGTGTTATTTAGGAGCAATTATTTATAGAATGCGGGATAGAACCCTTAATTTTTCAAGTTCTGGATAAAAATTTAGAACCGAGGGGTACTTTTATCTCTTATACTTCTTGTATTTCAAATCCATTTTCTCTTGCCAAGTCAACGATATTATTAATATTATCTTTATCCCATTGAGTTGACACTACAAATTGTATGTTATCAGCACTTATCAAAATATCATTACTTTCAGTAAAGTGCCTTTTATTTTCTTTGTTCGCATATTTTTCTTCTACAAATTCCAATTTATTAATAACTCCAGTTGAACCCTGATATTCGTCTTTAAAAAGATTTTTCAAATATGAATAACTAATGGTTGGATATTTTTGCAAATATGCCCTTACAAATTCTAAAACAAACCTATTTTTCGGAAGTCTCTCATTTCTTCCGTTTATCATATATCTTGTAGTATCCCTTTTATTTGGGTTTTCTATTGTGGCTGGACTTTTTGCTTGAATTTTAAGTTTTTCAGCAATTACTGGTTGTTTTGAATGAATATTTATTGATATTTCTTTAAGAACATTATCTATTAATTCAGCATCGTAATTATTTAGTAAATCTTGTTTTATTAATTCTAAGAGTTCCAAATGATATTCAGTAGATAAGATTTTCTGTTGCAACTTTTTTTGTTCTGCTTTTCTATTGATTTTTTTGAAAGAGTTTAAAGTGAATGCCTTTAGCAAGTCGTAATTAAAAGTTTGTTTTGAAAACAATTCCACAAATTTTAGTCCTTTTGCAGAGTCTCTCTCAAATGTAATTGTTTCAAGTAAAACAGGGTCATCATGGTCAGTCAAATCTCCATCATAAAATACTTGGATTACTTGTCCAATTAAAACACCGTATTGGAGTCTTAACAGACGCATATATGAGAAAAGTTGTTGTTGAAAATTAGTATTTAATTGTATGTTAGGTTGCTTGATTTCTACAACAAAAAGATTTTTTTTCTCATTGTCATTAATGACAAAATCAGGCATAATCCTGTTGGAAGCTCCAATTTGAAATGAAGGGCGGGTTTGAATATTTCCTAAAAATTCCTTCCATTCCAAAACTCCCAATGCTTGAATAACATTTTTTTCAAAATCTCTTTCACTTATGTCAGTCCGAATATTTTCAGATAGATAAAAACAGATTTCATTCCATTGGTTATTGTTCATTTTTTCTCAGTTTTTCTATTTTGGGTTAAGAATTTCAACTTATATCTCTATTAGCTTCAATATCTCTAATAATAGGGATTTTACTATCGAATTCAGATAAGTGTAAAAACTTATTCAAATGTATAAAACTCTTTTAATGCTTTCTTATTATACCGTGATTATACAAAGAAACTTATCTCTTAAACAAATACTTCACAAAATCCACATCAATATATCCCTTCTCTTGTTGAGTACTGTAACTATAAATGCCAATTCTGTCGCCACGATAACTTCCCCAAGTGAGTTGGGTTGATAATCCAAATGGAGTAAAATCTTTACCGTTCAAACTGTAAAAATATTGGTTTATGCCGTCGTAATTCCAAGTCGATTTTAACCAAATTACTTTACCTTTAATCTCTTGTCCTACTATCTCTTCATTTTTGTAGGTAAACACTAAATGCCTTTTATTTCCTATTTGTTTTACCCCAATATTAGCAATCGAAGTAGTTGAAAAATGCGTTAAACCAGCCTGCTGCCCATCACTCATATTGGCAATATCTACTTTAATCGTTACGGTACATTCTTGTGTTCTAAGACTGCGTTGAGTAAGTGTATTCCCTGCTCGCAGTAGTATATCTACAGTATCTTGGGGATTTATGGGTTGAAAAGCATACAAACGTAAATGTCCTTTTCTTGCACTCAATGACCATTTTGAGGCTCTTGGTTGATAGTTCCACTCCCAATCTGGAGAAAGCGTTTTATCGGAAAAAGACTCTTCAGTTTGTCGTGATAATTTTGTATTTTGGTTCATAATGGGCTTTTTGCCCGACCATACCATAGTGCCAATGGTATCAGCGCCAACTTTCCCGATAATAGGCCAACCTGCTAGCCAATTTACAGGCAACAAACTAGCGGCTCTTCCCTCCCAATCACCACGCCCATGATGTGTAAAAAACCACCATTGTCCATTTTTGAGTTGTATTAATCCTCCTTGATTGGGCTCTTTGTCGAGTTTTTTATCAACATGATTGAGTTGTTTTACTTCCCAAGGACCTGTTAGACTTTTCGAGCGCTCCATCATAATCACACGCCCTTCGGTTTTTACTTCACTAAAAAAATGGTAATACGTTCCATTGATTTTATAGAGTTTATTCGCCTCACTTCCTTGCGATTGATAGATTATCCTGTCCGATTCTTGGATAATGCTTTTCCCATCAGGTGTCATTTTGAATAAATGAATATTGTATTTTTTGTGGTTGATGGGGTCTGGTTCAAAATTGGTAGCGATAAAATATACCTGTCCATCATCATCACAAAACGAACAGCAATCATCCCATCCCGAGACCTTCCAGACTTGGTGAAGTGGCTCCCATGGTCCTGCCGGATTGCTGGCTGAGCTCATAAAAAAACCGTCGTCGGGCGTACCAAAATAAACCCAATATTTGCCTTTATAGAATCGGATTGAACCTGCCCAAATTCCTTTGCCATAGCTATCCATTTTATCCCAATTGAGCTTAGGACTTATTTGTGTCAAATCCTTCACCACATGACTAATTACCTCCCAATTGACCAAATCCTTAGAATGTAGCACTGCCATGCCAGGCGAAAATTGCATTGTTGAGGAAATAGCATAAAAATCATCACCCACCCGAATAGCATCCAAATCACTAAAATCAGACGGCAACACAGGATTTTGAAAAGTCCCATTCGATTGATCACCCCACTTGGCACCAAATTGAGCAAACAATAAAGTATTTGAGGAAAACAGATAGAAAGCAACGATAAAAACAAGCGATTTGAGCATAGATTCAAGAATTTTGTAATATTTCTCTTACACAAAATGTTTAACACAGATGAAAGGTTAAAAAGAGATTTATTACTCAATCCTTTGTAAGAAATAAGTTAGTGGGCAAAATTAAAATAATTTTACCCGCTTTAAGTTCTAAGCTTTATGCTGTAGGCTAAAAGTTGAAATGAATTTCTCATGAAATAATTTAAGCTCTTTGGCCTAATGCCTATGGCTTAGTGCTTAAAGCGTATTAATGCAATTTTATTTTGCATTAATACTAAAGAACTATTGTAGAATTAACTTTATCAATTGTAGAACTTAGAACCCAATCTTTTCATCAGCTCCGTAGGTGCGACAGAGAGCAGACTATCTTGAAGTCTTTCGCACCTACGGAGCTCAAAAAAGGTTTTTCTCAAGTATTATTGCAACCAAACTGTCACTCCTACGGAGCTTTAAAAGGAGAACAAGATACTTTTATCAATTTTATATTGAATATAAAATTGATAATCAGAATATTAAATTCACAATTCACTACTCTCAATTCAAGATTCATACTTTAGTCGAACCCTAGTGGAAAATTAAGCGCACTTTACTTAAACTTACTGGCATCTAAATTGAAGAATCTTACCGCATTGTTAAAGAAAATATCTCTTTTTTGGTCTTCTGACAAATAGTTGGCACTCTCAATTACTTGGATAGAAGTCTCCAACAATTTTGGCCAAATCATGAGGTCTGTACCGTACAAAATTCTTTTTCCAAAACCTGCTTGAACTAATCTTTTCAAATACGCATGGATTTCTTCTAGAGGATAACTCCAAATAAAACCTGCCAAATCTACATATACATAGGCATTTGCACCCATCAAGGCAATCATTTCATCGGCCATTGGGTAGCCTGCGTGCATTACCCAAATTTTTAATTTTGGATGTTTAGACAACATATCTTCCAATAAAAAAGGACGACCCAACGAAGCACGATATTTTGGATTACTGATATTGATATTGCCGTTTCCACCCGTACCCATGTGAATACCCACAGGCACACCCAAACGCTCAGCAACCGCAAAATACTCATCTAAACTAACATCACTCGGAGACATTCCCTGATACTGTGGTGCTACCTCTCCCATTACTTTGTAAAAGCCAGCTGTCAACGAATCTTCGAAGGCTTTTACGGTCATATCTTTATTGCTACTAATGCCCAACGATGGAATTATACGGTTTGGTGCAGCTTTATACCAATTATGAATCACACCCGCATCACCACTTACAATCATCGTAACATTGAGTCGCTCGGCAGTAGCCAATAAGGCATCTTGCATTTCCTTGTCTGTTTTAGCAGCCTTCAATGGGTCAGGACAGTCCAAATTAAAAATTGATGGATTATCACCATGATTATGCGGGTCAGCGCCTGGCATATTTTTCAAAAACCAAGGGCAAAGATCTGCCGTATTGGGACTAGCCTTGAACGCATGCACATGTACGTCGATGATTGGATAATGCTTTTTGGGTGCTTGTGCGTACGAATTAACTTTAAACGCTAAAACCATCACCAGCAAAAGTACATTGCGAAAACAATAAAGATATTTCATAATTGGATAGTAAATAATTGAGTAATAAATTCCTAATGTAACAAATTGAGACATTAGACAAATGTAAAACTTTTGTCCTTATTATTACAATATTTTCAATGAAAATTACTATTCAATAGTGGTTAAATTACTCACATTTCAATATTCTCAATCTCAAATATTTTCTTTGATAGAATAGCCAAACTCAAAAACATTATTCTATACCATGAATTATTACCTTTGTATTTAACATTAAACTAGGTCAAGATGATTTCTGATAATTTACTCAAGCAAATTGCCTTTATTAAGGAGATTGATAAGGTTAAGTATATTCAAAGAAAAACAAAGCTTTTTAATAGCGATAGAAACGAGAATGATGCCGAACATAGTTGGCATTTGGCGATTATGGCAGTAGTTTTGGCTGAACACTCTAACGAAAATATTGATGTTTTGAAAGTGATTAAAATGCTTCTGATTCATGATATTGTAGAAATTGATGCGGGTGACACTTTTATATACGATACACAAAAAAATCATACTAATACCGACGAGGAAAGATTGGCCGCTAATCGTATTTTTGGTCTACTTCCGAAGGCACAAGCTGAAGAATTAATTGAAATTTGGGAAGAGTTTGAAGCTGGTGAAACTAAGGAAGCTAAATTTGCTAAAAGTATGGACAGACTGGAACCACTATTGCAAAATACTTCTAACAATGGTGGCACTTGGGCGGAGTTTGGTGTTGACTACGACAAAGTGTACAACAAGAAAAAGGTTATTAAAGATGGTTCTGAAGTCATTTGGGATTATGCAGAAAACCTAATCAATGAAAGTGTAGATAAAGGTATTCTAAAGAAAATATAGGCAATTACAGGGCTACCAGATTTGGGCATTTAGTTTTTGGTAAAACATTGTTTATGAGAGCATTTACTGAATACCAAACTCAAAATTTGATTTTACAAACTATGAAAAAATCAGAAGCAACACGTTTAATGATTTTACAAAAAGCATTTGAATTAATTTATGCAAAAGGGTATCAAACCACTAGCATAGATGATATCATTGCTACGACCAAAGTTACCAAAGGCGCTTTTTATTACCACTTCAAAACTAAAGATGAAATGGGCTTGGCAATTATCAACGAGTTGCTTAAGCCACAACTAACCGCTGGTTTTATTGCGCCTCTTCAAAATAATGAAAATCCGCTGGACGCCATTTATCAATTGATGCAACATCTACTATTAGAAAATGATTTTTTGAAGGTAGAATACGGCTGTCCTGCTGCCAATTTCACGCAAGAAATGACGCCTTGGCATTCGGATTTTAGTTTGGCATTGCATGAAATTACTCAGCTTTGGCATACTCATATAATTGCTGCCATTGAAAAAGGTCAACAAAATGGGCAAATTAGACCAGATGTAAATGCCCAAAGTGTAACCATATTTGTGATGTCAAGCTACTGGGGCATCCGAAATTTTGGCAAGTTAGAGAACAGCAAAACTATGTATATCCCTTATTTAAAGGAACTTAAATCCTATCTTGATTCACTCAGATAATTTTTTTATTCAAAAAACATACTAACTAGTATGTTTTTTGAATACCTTTGTTACATCAAACAAATCAAGCGATGTATCAAACACTTACTTTTTATCACAACTTCATGCGGTGGCTCGTTTTGGCAAGCCTACTATTGGCAATCTATCGAGCATATAGGGGCTATAACTCGAAGGCGATTTTCTCAAAAACGGATAATACTATACGACATTGGACTGCTACTATTGCTCATGTCCAATTGATGATTGGCATGAGCCTGTATTTCAATAGTCCTATCGTCAGGTATTTTATGCAGCATTTTAAAGAAGCTGTTCAACGATTAGAAATGACTTTCTTTAGCCTTATTCATAGCACTTTGATGCTAGTTGCCATAGTTCTTATTACAATTGGGTCTGCCAAATCAAAGCGGCAAACCACCGATTCCGAAAAGTTCAGAACTATACTTGTTTGGTTTTCGGTATCGCTCTTGATTATTTTCATTGCCATACCTTGGCCTTTTTCACCATTTGCACACAGACCTTATTTCAGGTAGAACTCCTCATCCTTTAATTTTTATTCTATATGCTCACATTATTCAAAACAAAACTTGGACGTATACGCATCATCGGTTTCTTAGAAGGGCTATCTCTTTTGGTGCTCATTTTCGTGGCTATTCCCATGAAACATCTTTTTCATAATCCTGCACTATCAAAATTTTTAGGTCCTATTCATGGGGCAATTTTTCTGGTATTTGTACTCAATACAATGAGTTTGGCGATAGAACAAAACTGGAAATTCAGAACAACCACTTGGAAGATAATAGTCGCGTGTTTTATTCCTTTCGGTACTTTTTATATTGACCATAAAATTTTCAAAAACATAAAGGAATCATGAAAATAGCGATTATTGTCACTGTTTCTATCCTTCTTATTTATTTGGGATACCGAACTTAAGAAGATCGCAATAAGCGATATGCTATAGGCTGGTAGTATAAAATTGTTATTAATGAAATCATGAATACATTTTTGCCTAATACCTACGGCTTACAGCTTAAAGCGTATTAGTGCAATTTTATTTTGCATTAATACTTAAGAAGTGTGAAAGTTGAGAGTATTCTTAGAGAAAAAGGTTTTCGAAAAGTCTTTAATGGAGGAGCTTGGATAGATTTAGAAAAAATTATCAACGAACAGAAGCATTAAACATGGTATTTGTTTTTAAAACTAATATTGCTAATCAATTGCAAAAGGAAGGTATTTCTAAACTTCTGAAAAGGCATTTTCCTTCCTGCCATTGGAGTTTCGATTTGGAAGATTGTGATAAAGTTCTGCGTATCGAAAGCTCATTTGAAGTAACCCAACAAGTAATACAACTGATGCAAGAAAATGGATATGATTGTGAAGAACTTATAGATTAGTCAAACCTTTATTTTATCGTATTTACCCATCAAAATCGACGTAACAATTATGGTGTTTTTTTATTCAATCGCTTAAATTTGAATAAAAAACTATGAGAAAATTAAGATTGCAAATGCAAATTTCTGTTGATGGATTTGTGGCGGGTCCAAATGGAGAGGAGGATTGGGTCACAAGAGGCGATACTAAACACTGGCAACTTATCAATGATTTGGCGGATAGCTCAGATACTATCCTTATTGGCAGAAAGATGGCAGAGGCTTTTATTCCTCATTTTGAGAATTTTGAGGAAGAAAATCCCAAAATTGAGTTTGCTCAGAAAATGGTGAATACACCAAAAGTTATTTTTAGTAAAACCCTTGATGCTCCATTTGGAAAAAATACCACTTTAGCTAAAGGCGACTTAGCAGATGAAATTTCTCGACTGAAAAACCAAACAGGAAAAGATATCCTCGTATATGGCGGTGTAAGCTTTGTATCGTCCCTCCTAGCTGGTAGACATATTGATGAAATGTATTTATTGGTCAACCCGATTTTAATAGCTAAAGGAATGCGCATTTTTGATCTGCTTGAAAATCGCCAAAACCTAACCTTAATAAGTGCTACTCCCTCGTACACAGGCGTTACGGCTATGCACTATCGATTGGGGTAACGGTAAATTGAGCTTTGACTTACTTAGTTTTTCAAACAATTAAAAGGAAGTTATTAGTTAACAGTATATCCAGTTATTGGAATAAGCTCATAATCAGAAGGATATATTCAATGTGTAACGTAGCTATATTATTAATTTATTCTTTCTTGTTACTTATTTCAAAATAACAAATAACATTAAAATCTCCCCCTATCCACGATTCAACTACAGCATCGATGGATTGGGCTACTTTTTTGGGGTGTTCATTGTGCAATTTTGCATCAACAAAAATGAATAAAACAATGAATACCCAGAAGTGTGTTTTTCAATTTTTTATTTTTCCCGTAACCTTTTGCTCCTCCCCTGCATCCAAGCCACAAATACCCTTCACCTATCAAAAATAAAAGCATACAACTAAACTTAATTCTTCTCAATCATGAAAACTTATTTTTACACGCTGCTGATTTTATTGACTTTATCAAATTTCAGGACTCAAGCACAGGGAAAAATCACAGGACAGGTTACAGACAACAAAAGTAAAATCGTAGAGTTTGCGACTATTACGCTTTTACAAGCCAAAGATTCTAGTTTGGTAAAAGGTGCTTTGGCCGATGCTAACGGAACATTTGAATTCGAAAAAATCAAATTTGGCTCTTATCTAATCGCTATTTCTCAGTTGGGTTATCAGAAATTTTACACGCCCAAGTTTAGTCTTTCATCAGAAAATTCATCTATCAACCTTTCTAATTTGACATTGGTTGAAGAATCCAAAGAACTAAACGAGGTGGTGGTTACGGCTAAAAAACCTTTCATTGAACAGCAGATAGATAAAACAGTTGTCAATGTTGAAAATTCCGTCGTTTCAGCAGGAAGTACTGCTATTGAGATTCTGGAAAAATCGCCTGGCGTAACCGTCGATAAAGATGGAAATATTTCTTTGAAAGGTAAACAGAATGTCATGGTAATGCTCGACGGAAAACCAACGTATATGTCATCGAGTGACTTGGCAAATATGCTTCGCAATATGCAATCGACACAGTTGGACAAGATAGAAATTATGACCAACCCTCCTGCCAAATATGACGCCGCTGGCAATGCAGGAGTGATTAATATTCGCTTGAAAAAAAATCAAAATCTAGGCTTCAATGGTTCAGCCAATCTTGGATTAGGATATGGGTTTTATCAGTCATTACCCAAAGAAAGTGCAGGTTTGAATTTGAATTACCGAAAAGAAAAACTCAATATATTCGGTAATTTTTCAGGAAATGACCGCCACAGTTTTCAATTACAAGAAATTGACAGAAAGTTCTTCGAAGGCGATAAAGTAATATCAAGTTTTAATCAGTCAGCAGATGAGAAACGAAGAATTAACTCGCTGGCTTATAAAGTTGGGCTCGATTATTTCATTGATAAAAAGAATACGATTGGCATTTTGTTTAATGGCATGAATGGTAACTGGAATAACGACAGAAACAACCAAACGGCTATTAAAAACGCCTTGAATCAATTAGATACGACCTCTGTGACGTTAGGTTTTATGAGGAATAAATGGGGAAATTATGCCACTAACCTGAATTTCAAGCATGTAATCGACTCAACTGGGAAAGAAATTACAGCCGATTTGGACTACGCTCGTTATGATGCCGACAACTCGATGAAATACAGAACCTCCAAATTTGACACACAAAATATTTTACGAGAAACCAGAAATGAAGATGGTTTAACAGGCTCAAGAATCAATATTTACTCGCTTAAGGTTGACCTTATTTACCCTATCAACAAGACGTCAAAGTTTGAAGCTGGTCTAAAATCTAGCTATGTTAACTCAAACAACGATATGCGCTTTGATTTCTTGGTCGGGGATAATAACACGCCTGTGCTGGACCCTACTCGTACACGAGATTTTGTTTACAAGGAAAATATCAACGCTGCATATATAAACTATTCTAAAGAATTCAAAAAGCTGACTATGCAGTTGGGCTTACGCATGGAAAATACAAATGGACAAGGGACTTTACTCGGCAAAGATTTGCTAGACAGACATTATACCAACTTTTTCCCAAGTGTATTTTTCCGTCAAAAACTCGCTAAAAATCATCAATTGGGGTATTCATTCAGTCGCCGCATCGACCGACCAAGTTATGAAGATTTGAACCCTTTCCTATTTTTCTTAGACCCTTATACCTACCAAAGAGGAAACGAGCTATTGCAGCCACAATATACCAATGCCGTAGAAGTGTCGCATACTTACAAAGAGAGTATAACCACTACAATCAACTACAGCAGAACAGAAGGTATAATGACACAAATTTTAGAGCAAAATAATGCCCTAAAAACGACCAATGTTACCAAAATTAATATTGGCTATGTAGAAAATCTAGGTATTTCGTTTTCGATACCTATGCCAATTACCAAATGGTGGTTTAGCAATACCTACTTTAATTTATACAATAATCACTATGTTGGTGAAATTCCGAAAACTACGATTGAGTCAAATGGCACATCAACCACTATTTATCAGCCCTTCGATGCTCGTGCAACAAGTTATAGCGCCAATATGACGCATCAATTTACCTTACCTCGAAAATATTCAGTTGAGTTGAGCGGCTGGTATCTGTCGCCATTTATTGAGGGTCAACTAGCTGGGAATCCGATGGGAGCAGTTTCTTTTGGCATCCAGAAAAAGATGATGAATGACAAAGCATCCATCAAATTAAATATCAACGATATTTTCTGGACTCAACACTTTAATGGGACTTTTCTCTTCAACGATATTAATGTTCAGCTCAGAAACAAATGGGAAAGTCGTGTGGTACGTATCAATTTTTCTTACCGTTTTGGCAACAGTAAAATTGCAGGAGCACGCCAAAGAAACACGGGCTTAGAGGATGAAAAAAATCGGGTAAAAAGTGGGGGTAATTAGGCGTGTGGAATTGAGTGTTTGAGTGAATGGGGCTTTTATTTCACATTTAGTGTTTTCTAATACTCTTACCCTTAGTGGGCGCCTTCAGTCGCCCACTAAAGAAATAACACTCTATTTTACAATAGTTTACGAATTAACATAGCATTTTTGTATATTTAGGTAAATGTATCATTTCATTTCCTAAACCCTACAAATATGATGTTTGGACTTACTTCTCTTGGAATCATTCACACAATAATTAGTCTAGTCGCAGTTTTTGCTGGTGCAATTTCGCTGATTAAACTAAAAGAAATCACATGGAATAATTCACTTGGTAAAACGTATGTTATTGCCACAATTTTTACCTGCCTAACAGGTTTTGGTATTTTTCAACATGGCGGATTTGGCAAGCCACATGTACTTGGAATCATTACCTTGGCTGTGCTAGGAGTCATTTATCTTGCACAGAAAGCAAATCAGCCTTTGGGTAAATACTCACCCTATATTGAAAAAGTCGCTTATTCGCTGACATTCTTCTTTCACTTAGTACCAGGTGTGACCGAAACCACAACTCGTTTGCCATTGGAGCACCCATGGGCAAGTAGTCCAGATGACCCATTAGTAGCCAAATTAGTTGGTATTTGTCTGGTATTGTTTCTTGTTGGAGTAACGTTTCAAATCATCGCATTGAGAAAAAAACTTTCACAATAACCCTATCTGTAAGACCCTAAATTCCAGAATCTTACTTTTTATTTAAAGTATTCTAACAACCTCTCTTATACCTACCCTGCCCTATCTGTTAGTCATTTGCATGCAGAACTGAATTTAAGCAAATTGCGTACTCAACCCAATTTTTAAATTCAACCTCACTATGACAAAATTTTTACACTTCCTTTTGCTCCTGATGGGAGTTTTATTGCATTCCAACTTATTTGCTCAATCCAAAATTGATAGTTTGATTCCCACCCGTGCTTTTTGTATTACTGCCCCCAAAACGCAACGACTAAACGATTTTATTAAGTTTGTAGAAGATGAATTGGTAACCCGTCAGGTAAATACCTTACTGTTGCGTGTGGACTACAATTACCAGTTTGAAAGTCATCCTGAACTTCGAGATCCAGAGGCATTATCCAAAAAGGATATTAAGAAATTGGTTGCGGTATGCAAGAAAAATAATATTCAACTAATCCCACAGATTAATCTATTGGGGCACCAGTCATGGGCGAGTACTACGCACAATTTATTGAGAGTTTATCCCGAATTTGATGAAACGCCATGGGTCAAAATGCCAGAAAAATACGTGTGGCCAAACTCTGATGGCTTGTATTGCAAAAGTTATTGCCCACTTCACCCAAACGTTCATAAAATAGTATTTGAATTAGTAGATGAAATTTGTGATGTTTTTGAAACGGATGCGTTTCATGCGGGAATGGACGAAGTCTTCTACATTGGCGATGACAAATGTCCACGTTGCGCTGGTCGAGACAAGGCAGAACTATTCGCAGGAGAAGTCAACGAAATTAGAAATCATTTGGCTCTAAAAAACAGAAAACTCTGGATTTGGGGCGACCGACTAATCGATGGAAAAACCACTGGCATCGGTATGTGGGAAGGAAGTTTTAACAATACTCACCGTGCCATTGATTTGATTGCCAAAGATGTAACTATCTGCGATTGGCATTATGAAAGACCTGACCAAACGGCAGTTTATTTTGCGATGAAAGGCTTCAACGTCATTACTTGCCCATGGAGAATGCCTAAATTCGCTGTGATTCAAACACAAGATATGGTCAGATTTCGCCAATCCTCTACAGCCATTATGAAGCCACATTTTCAAGGTATGATGCAAACGGTATGGTCTAGTGCAGAATCTTTTATGGACGAGTTTTATGGAAAAAACACTACCAAACCTGCTGAAGAAAACACCTCCGCCAATTGCTTTAGAGCTATGTTTTTGGAAATGGGTCAGTTAGGGAAATAGGTTTCCCCTATGCTTATCATTATAATTTGCTGAGGGTTTTGACGTTGTAGATATTACTAGTATTGTTTAACTTAGTGTTGTAACAATTTCTTTGTCCAGAATTAAATTAAAAAACACTCAAGGATTAGGCTATGGGAAAGACAATTAACCTTAATACTAACATCCAACTTACCATTAATCAATTGGTGGATTTAGCAAAGCAATTACCTCAAAAAGATAGGTTAAGAATAGCCTCAATGCTTCTTGATGAGGACACTACATTTAGCAAAGAAGAGTTGAAGGCAAAAATAAAAGAAGGTTTAGATGAAATTCATCTTCATAAAAAAGGTCAAGTTAAATTAAGAACGTTGAGCGACTTTTTATCAGATGTTTAAAGTCCTAACCACACGAAGTTTTGAACGAGATGCAAAATCTTTGCTCAAAAAATATGTTTCACTTCGCAGTGAGCTTATAGAATTAGGGGACGTTTTAGCGGAAAATCCTACTCTAGGAGCTTCTTTAGGACATGATTGCTACAAAATTAGAATAAGCATAAAAAGTAAAGGGAAAGGGAAAAGTGGTGGGGCTAGAATAATCACCTATGTTGTTACCGAAAAAAGTGAAGTTATTCTTCTTACGATTTATGACAAGCAAGTAAAAGCAGATATAAGTAGCAAAGAGCTTCGAACTCTCTTAGAGGATTTGCATGAGTAAACTACTTAATTTCCAGCTTAAAACAACACTCATCTATATGAACTGGTCAAATATTGAACAACAAATTAAAGACTCTGTTAAAGTTGGAGATAAACTAGATTGAGATTCTGAATATAGATACGTTGCCGCTGGCCCCGACTTTCCCTGTAGTAGATATGACTACCCTGGAATGCTAGGTTATAATGTTCAGATAGGAAAAGATAATTGGCTGCATATACCTTTCCTATTATTAAAAACTGTGTTCGAAGATACTCTTGCAAATCATGGGATATACAATAGAGGCATAATTTGCAAACATTATCAGAAACAGGTATCCGACAATGATTGTCACGTACATGTTGTAGGTAGAATTTTTGTTCACGCTGGCATAATGGAGAAAAAAGGCGAGCGCGCATATCAGATTATAGCAACTTAATTTGGAATACACCACAAGTCTAAACATGGTAATAGTTAGTATTACACCAGACATTTAACTAACGCTCTATGAAAAACCTCAAACTACATCTTACCCTTTCTATTCTTCTAATTTCCATTGCACAAAGCATCATTGCACAAACCTCCTCCTATCAGACTGATTCTATTCAAAGGAAAAGAATTAATAAATGGATTAAAAGAGCTCAATATCAATATCCATCTGATCTAAATTGTCAGACTGTTTCAGTGTTCACCAACTTGTTTTGGAGAGATCGCCGTGTGTCGGAGGCAGTATCGAATGGAATGAGTAGTATTTATAAGAGGACTTTCATGAGAAGTGTGCATTCTTTTCAGGGTACTTTCTCATTTTTAATTTCTTTTGATGAAAAAAGCGAAGTGAAAAATATAGCTTTTTCAGAAAATGTCCCGTCAGAGTTCACTTTGGTAGTACAAAACAACTTCATTCAAACCATTGAGGACATTTCCCATTTAGAGCACCTGAAAGGAGCATTTAAAAACAAAAAAGTACTTCTTATGCTTCATCTTTCATGGGCGTTCAATAATAATCCAAACATCATGGGGTATGATGATGATGGAACAAAATCCATGAAATTTAAGGAAGAAGATTTGACTTTAGGAGAAATATTGTTCGCTGAATCAAACTTTATGGCTAGACAATTTTAGTAATCGTTGATCAAATAGCCCCACTGAAATTAGATTATTTCAGTGGGGCTATTTGAACTTTTTCGTTACGGGTGAATAAATTCACCCACTAAATGGAATCACAGCTTCTCGGTAGAAAAGCCTTTACAATTAAACACTAACTAATAAATCTTCAGCAATTTCCCATACGCCACTGCTGCTTTATGAACTTGTTCTGTCCAGTCTTCTGCAGCATTGTCGTCGGCACCATCTGAAATATATTTTAGACACAAAAACGGAATGTTTTCTTTCATAGCAATCAAAGCCAGTGAATAGGCTTCCATATCTACGACATTATAAATGGTTTCGGAATGACCCATTTCAAAGCTATCGCCTGTACCACAAATTCCTACTTTTAGTCCGTCCATCTCAAGTCCATACGCCAATAAGGGAGGCACGCCAGAAAGTGGGGTTTCGTAAAGTTCGAAGCCTAAGCCTCGTACATCCATATCTCTTTGGACAAATTTGGTACAACAAATCACCTCGCCTTTAGCAAAATAATTACTTCCAGCTGTTCCCAAATTAATAATCAAAGAAGGCTT
Source organism: Flectobacillus longus (assembly GCF_030056705.1). Classification (GTDB taxonomy): domain Bacteria; phylum Bacteroidota; class Bacteroidia; order Cytophagales; family Spirosomataceae; genus Flectobacillus; species Flectobacillus longus. Next base: position 78,316 of record NZ_JASHIC010000015.1, on the reverse strand, counting down.
TTGCTGCTGAATCGCTTTGGTTAATTCGTAAGCAGCATTTACTTTTCCAATGCCTGTAAATACTACATTTTGACCAACAAAAACATCGGCAGCCTCTGATTCGAGCGCAAATGAAAAGAGGGTATTTTCTAACGAAAAAGTTGTTTCTAAATTAATATGTATCATGATAGTCTATTTAAACAATCCTTAAAAGTCGATGGGACATTAAAATTACAAAAAGAAAAGCTTATCCAATCAACTGAGCTAATTCATGACAAATTTCCTCGCCTTTGTTATCGTTATACCAATTTTGTAACTTAATTTTAACCGTTTCAAAGTCTGCATTTTCAGCTTTCAATTCTTCCATTAACTGATGGGCACCTTCGGGACGAGGTCCCCACACAAAAAGGTCATTTCCAGTCTCGTCTCTTGCAATCAACTTCGGGATACTCTTACTTGTACCGTTTGTTAAATATTTCTCAATAAGAAAAGGCTCACTATCTCTCAATTGAATCTCATAAGTCAGCAAAGGATTTTGCTCTGTGATTTTTATCAAAAAAGGTACGATATGTGCTGCATCACCACACCAAGGTTCGGAGATGATAATCCAATGTTGGGGCGATGTAATTTCTTGCAGTTTACTCAAAATCGAATCTGATAATACAAGGTGCTTGTCCCAACGCTTCATGCGTGATTGATTGAGCTTCGTGTAGTTTAGATAATCAGGTTTGTCGTAAGGAGATGCAGGTGTTTCTGCTGATAAAATCTCTTCGAATAGGGTTTTATATGCTAGGTAGTTCATGATGTAATTTGGCAATAAAATGGTTGTTTGTAGATATTACAGCCATCAAAGGGCAAAGAGTTCCAATTAAGCATCATAGAATTGGTTATAACAAGTGTCTTGATAACTAACATCTTAAATTAAAAATGCAGTAATACATCATAATTAACTTATATTTAGCCACTTAAATTAAAACATCTATGAAAAACAGTATCGTCTATATCTATTTTTTAATTCTAACCTTTTCTTTGAGTCCAACAGTTTGCATATCGTGTCTTGGGCAAAATGAGATGTCAACAGACACCATAAATATTGAAGGGTTCAAAATTATTCCTCTAAAAGCATTTGACTACAATGGTAATTTAGTGATAAAAGAGGACACTTTATTTCTTGTGACTTGTTGTAATTTCGTCTTTTATCCATTTGGAAAATTAACCGACAAAAACTCCTTGAAGAAGAGTGTATTTAAAAATTGGACCATCAAAAAATACAAAAGAGAGAGCTTTAAAAACACCAACTTAGCCCCACCTGTTTGGGAATTCTTCGAATATGTTCAAGTGGCTTTTGGCAAAAATAAGTTAAGTTTTTTCTTCGATAATGATCCCGAAGCATCAACTCATGGGTATATTAGCAAAGGGGAAATATGGGACAATAAAGTGGAGCTTCTTCAACATATTAAGGTAGGAATGGATATAAATACTTTTTGCAGTAAGTTTTTTGTAAACTACCCTCCAGAATTGTACAAAAGATTTAGGGTTATTTCATTTATTTCATGTATCAGTGATATTACCCAGCATTTTACATTCAAAAATGAAAAACTCTCAAATATTAAGTTTATTCCTCAACCTTGATTGATATGACTACACAACAAAAATTCAATTCTTGGTTAGACACAATTTTGACAAACGAAAAACCCGAAAAGGATATAATTGGGTATTACTTTGGCTTAGTAACTACAGAGGAGGGCTATCAGGCATACCTTATTGGTTCCAAAACTTTCGACGAGTCAACTGATGACTGGGCATGTAATATAGATTTTAGCCCCGTAAATAAGTATCTATTCCTTGGACAAAAAGATTTGGCGTGGTATCAAATACTAGATAATTTTAAAACTTATCTAATTGACTATTCAAAAACTTCTGTATTTAAAAATAGTTTTTTAGAAAATTCTATTGCAATTGCCTATGGTTTTGATGAAGGCGACCTCTTTAGGCTTAAATAATTCTATAAAAAGCCAATTCAAGAAATATGCTATGTTTGTTTTACCCTCCGCTTAAACTCACTAGGGCTAATTCCTCGATATTTCTTAAATATACGATTCAAATGGCTCGCATCACTAAATCCCAACTCATAGACTATCTCACTGATATTCAGACTAGTATACATCAACCTCATTTCTATAATCTTAATTTTATAATTCATCACATACTCTTGCAAACTACTTCCTGTTTGTATTTTGAAGTACTCACTTAGATAGGTAGCCGACAAATTGAAATGTTTGGCAAGCTCTTCGACTCGAAGTTTTGAGGGTTCATAAATATGCTGATGAATATAGTTGATCATGAGCATAGCCGTTTCAGATTTGGGTTTGTCAATATTTATGGGAGTTATCAGCGAAATATTTCTGGCAGCGATGGTAATAATCGTGTTAATCAATTGTTGAATTACCTCCTCTGTATGAGGAAATTGATGATGATGTTCGCGAATAAGCGCTTCAACCAAAGCTCTGACCAAGGGCTTATCAGCTACAGTTTTTAGAATACAACCTGGCAAATGGTTGTGATTATGAAAAATAAACTCCAGTCTTTTGACCCAATCTTTACTTTGTTGATTTAAGTATGCACTATTGAATCTGATAAAAAATAGTTTGCTCGAGGATTGTATTTCAAATCCGTGTGAATCTTGTGGGAAAATCAAAAATAACTTGTCTTTGGCAAATGGCAATCGATATTGATTAATCCACAGAATGCCTGTTCCCTCCAACACAAAAACCATTTCAAAAAAAGTATTTTTATGTGGACGAGCCTCGTAATGGTCTTTCTCCCAAAGCTCCAACTCAAATGGCAAATATAAATTACGTATTTCCATACCTCTAAACTTACAAATACAACCTTTATTTATACAACACTTCAAATCTATTTTGCCTGCAATTTTGCAAAAAAAACAATAAACATTATGAATACTACCTCATTTTTATTACTTCGTTTAGGCATTGGTATAAGTATGTTTGGGCACGGCTTGGTACGTTTACCCAAACTGGCAGGGTTTAGCAAATGGATGGTTACATCTTTCGAAAAATCCTTACTCCCTAGCGCTATCGTTACGCCATTTAGTTATGCGCTACCTATTCTCGAATTTGGGATTGGCACGCTACTAATTCTTGGTCTATTGACCAAACAAGCACTTTTGGCAGGAAGCATCGTAATGCTTTTATTATTATTGGGAACAACGCTTATCGAGAACTGGGAAGCGCTTCCTTCACAATTAATCCATTTGGTATTTTTTGCGATTTTAATACAATTCATTTCATCCAATAGATGGTCATTAGACTATTTCCTCTTCAACAAATAAGGTCATGGATAGCAGAAGAAAATTCATTCAACAAAGTAGCGCATTGGGACTTAGTCATTTATTGTTACCTAGTTTTTTAGCAAAAGCTTCACCAAAAGAAAATGCACCTAGCTCAAAATGGGCTGATGGTTCAAGATTAGTGGTATCTATTTCCATGCAATTTGAATCTGGAGGTGAGCCAGAAAATGCCGAGAGCCCTTTTCCACAAAATCTCGAAAAAGGGTACCGAGATTTGCCTGCCAAAACTTGGTACGAATACGGTTATAAAGAAGGCATTCCAAGAATGTTAGACAATTGGGATAGGCATGGTGTTAAAGTTACTTCTCACATGGTGGGCACTGCTGTATTGAAAAATCCACAGCTTGCACGTGAAATCGTAGAGCGTGGTCACGAGGCTGCTGCGCATGGGATGAACTGGAGTTCTCAGTACAACTTGCCTTATGAGCAAGAGAAAAAATTTATCAAAGACGGTGTCGATGCCATTAAAAACATCACAGGTTTTAACGCCATCGGATATAATGCCAATTGGCTACGAAGAGGCGAAAACACTTTGAATATACTACAAGAACTTGGCTTTAAATATCATATCGACGACCTTAGCAGAGATGAGCCTTTTGTTATAAAAGTCAATCAAAAGGACTTTGCTGTTGTACCCTATACTTTGAGAAACAACGATATATTACTGATTGAAGGTAAAAACTTTTCTACAGACCAGTTTTTCAATCAAGTAAAAGCCGAGTTTGACCAATTGTACTTTGAAAGTCATTTCAAACGTCGAATGCTCTCTATCAGTTTTCATGACCGAATTGGGGGCACTCCTCAGATGGTCAAATCCACTTATGATTTGATTAAATACATACAAAGTCATAAAGGTGTTTCCTTCAAAAGAAAAGATGAAATTGCAAGCATAGCATTGAATGATGTAAATACTATTCGGGAATAAACATGAGTTATTCCTAATTTAGTGATTTAGCGATTGATTGAATGAGTGATTAATTTAAAATGTGTATTCTGGCAGTAGAGACGCTATGATTGCTTCTTAAGCTGAGTAAAATCTACTATATTTTCATCAAAAAAGCGGTCGGAAAATATTTCCCGACCGCTTTTTTGATGAAAACTTGGAGAATAAACCCAATCTTAAAATTAGGGATTACTCATGTTTATAATTTGCGGATATTTATTAGCAGAATGACACGTCTTTGGACGCAAATCATTACAATATGTAGGGATTATCTAAACAATCTTGGTGCAAATTCCGCAAGATAGATTCTCCAGTTTTTCCAAATATGTCCCTCTGCTGTTTCCAAATACTCATATTTTAAGCCTAAGCCATCTAGTTTTTTCTTGAAATCAATATTGGCTTGATATAAGAAATCGTCTTTGCCGATGGCAATCCAGTAAAGTTTTAGACCATTGTTTTTTTGTACTTTTAGCGTTTCATCAATATTGCTATAGACTTTACCTGTAGCATCTTCGCGAGGCATAATAGCAGCTGAAAATAAGCCTACATAATCGAAGGTATTCGGAAAATATCTACTGATGTGCATCGTATGAAAACCGCCCATTGATAAACCTGCAATAGCACGATTTTCTTTGTTATTTTTTACTCGAAAAGTCTTTTCTACATAACTGACAATATCCATAAAATTAGCCTCATAAACGCCATTCATCGATTGAGGCAATAAAAATTGTGGCTTATAAAAACCATCTTTTCCATAACCATAGCCAGCGTCTTGCACTACATTGCCATTTGGCATAACCACAATCATGGGTTTAGCTTTACCTTGAGCAATTAAATTGTCCAAAATTTGAATAGCTCGTCCATGCGCAGCCCAAGATTCTTCGTCGCCACCAGCGCCGTGCAAAAGATACAAAACTGGGTATTTCTCACTGGATTGCTCATAGCCAGCTGGTGTATAGATAGTCAATCTTCTATTCATTTTCAATCCTGCTGACGGATACCAATTATGTATCACCGTTCCGTGTGGGACATCATTAGTTTTGTACAAATCTGCTCTACCTTTATCAACGATAAAAATATTGGTCATCGAAGCTGAATTTCTCAGTGCATAAGGACTATTGGGGTCATTGGTTTTGATACCATCAACAATGAAAGAATAGCTATATAACTCCGAATCTAGGGGCTTGGAGGTGTATGACCAAAGTCCATTTTTATCTTTAATCAAATTGATGGTTCCAGGGCCATCTACCAAACCAAAACGACTCATAACTTTTACTGGAGGCAAAAAATCTGACGTTACTTGAACAGTATCTGCCTTGGGTGCATAAAAACGAAAAGTAACGGTTTTGTCGGCATTAACTTCTGGTGAAATAATGTTTTCGAGTTCTTTGGGTATTTCTTGCGCAATAGCAAAATGAATAGTCAATATTACAATTGAACAAATGAATAAGAGTTGTTTTTTCATGGTAAATAGTTGGATAGTTTGAATCTATTAAGAATAAAAAGTTTTGGATTGTGAATTTTGTTTCAGACGTAAAATTTGGTGGAGACAACTCCACCAAAGGTGAAAACACTAAATATATTTGACTAATTATCAACAATTTATATATTTTATCGGATTACTACGTCCTCTCTTAAAATAAGACTTAACTGATTGTCCTAGATATTTATTTCTAAGAATTTCATTGGCTATTTTACCTACAAATTCAAAACGACCTTGATAATCATGGACATCATCTCTTGTGTGATAAACTGTAGTACCAGCATCATGCCAACTAATGATTTCATAGACTTCTAATATTATACCATTAGCAACCGAAAATGCTATATTTGCATAGGAGGCTCTTTCCTTTGATAATCTCCATACGCCTCTCGTTGCCTCATAAAGTGCCTCAGCCGACATATTGGGGTTATATTTTTGGGAAATTTTAATGATGATTGCTTTATCATCTATTTCAATAGGATTTATCATTATATATAAATTTGAGGGCTTATTACTGAAATTCTATTGTTGCTGCCGCAAAGTTTGTCGGAGAAAACTCCGACAAAGGCTAATTGACTTTATAGGCAATGACTTTGTTTTTCCAGAAAGTTGGAACCAATAATATTTTTTGACTAGGGATATATTCAATATCTGCGGTATTCATTTTGGCATCTACGGTATCCAACAACAATTGGGTTTTGCCTTCTGGGTTGATATGCCAGATTTTCCCTCTCCATTCAGTAGCGAAATAACCTTTTTGTCCATCCGACAAAATACCGTCCAGTCCTCCCATTCCCTCGGCGATTGTTGCATATTGTTGTGTTTTTAAATCTAGTGCAAGGATTTTTCCATCACCGTTTCCAATAATCAATTTATCATTTTCAAAAAATACGCCATTGGGTGTTTTTAAAGGAGCACCTTCTGCCACTTTTACCAACTGCCCCTTTTCTAATTTCCATAATCTATCCGAACGCATATCGGTAAAGTACACAACTTTGTTCTTCTGATCAACGCTCACACCATTCAAAAAAGTAGCATTTGGAACTTCATATTTATGTAATACTTTCCCTGTCTTAGCATCAATTTCAACCAATTTGAAAATCTCTGCTACATAAATTTTTCCATCCAAGACATCCAGTCCTTTTACTGCATGAAGATTTTCAGTTACTTTTAATTGGGTGATTTTACCGTTTAAATCCAATTTTGAAATAAAGCTTTTTTCATTCGTTGCTGTTGGTGCACCATTGATACAAGCTACGTATAGGGCTTTTGATTTGGGTTCAAAGACCACAGATTCTGGAGTTGAGATTAGGGTATCTGTCTCCCAGATTTTGGTAAGAGTCTTTTGAGAAAATGATGTTGAAACCAAACCAGTAGACAATAGGATTGATAAGAGGATTGCTGATTTTTTCATAAATTATTTTAGATTTTTTATAATTGTTTAAATGAATTAGTTCAAACTTAGAGACATTTCATGAGTAATTTCGAGTCCCAATTGAAAAAATTGTAATTTCGAGCTTTTGACCTATACGACAGGAAGCTTATACAAATCTGACCATTTAAACCCTACATCTCATAAAACTAAAATAGGCTTGATTTTTACTGTTTTTATCTAAATTATTAAACTATGGCAATCACTAAAAAAGTAACTGCACACTATCCTAATGCAAAAAGTGGTGATGATATTACGGAAAGCTATTTGACTTTGCTGGAAAAAGAATACAATTCAGATTTGAAAAAAATGCTTTTTGCCACGTCTGTTTGCTCAGATGACGTCAATGTGTCTACAGACTTTCGTCGCGTATTATCACGACCGTTCACTATGGGCGGATTGGGAGGTTTGCCTTACTCTGGCTTTACAGGCATGGTAGCTTTTTCGCACCATATTCCTGATGGCGGTGATGCTTTTATTTTTTATGGCCCGCATATCGGCATAACTGATGAGGGTGAATTAGGACGAATGCGCCGTATTGGACAAAAACGGTTGACCAACAGCTGTGGGGCATTGATGTTGGCCTTAGAACGCTTCCAAAGTGACGATGATGTAGATACGTATGTGCCACAAAGCGTACATTACGATTACCAACAGATTCAATTGGAACAAACGTTGATGCCATTTAAGAATAAAATTCTTACCGCTGATAATCCCAAAAAAGCCATTACAGATCACACCTATACTGCTATAGACAAACAAATAAAAAAGCTTGTAAGTATGAGCTTAAATGAGTTTCATTGTGAGCGTATTTTTTTGTTGGGGGGCGTTATTATCAATACCAGTGAAGAATATAATGACTACGTAGATATTCGTAATTTTGATGTAATCGAAACCAAAAGTCTTGAACCATTCAAACCAAAATCGATTTTAGAATTGGATGCGTTTAAGAATTTGTAAAAATATGCTTGAGCTTAAAAATGTGCTTTCCTTCATTTGTTTGAATGTTTTGTAAACATGAGTCATATCTAATTGAGCGATTTAGTGATTGAGCGAATGAGTGATTATTTTTAATCTACATTTACTAGTAGAGACACAATGCTTTGCATCTCAAGCCGAGTCAGACATAGCATAGTAGTATCAAAAAAAGCGGTCGAAAAACAATTATCGACCGCTTTTTTAATGAAAAACTATAGAATCACTCTAGTTGCAAAATTCGGGATGACTCATGTTTATGCTAAATTTCAGAATGATATACCTTTAGACACAAAGCATTGCGTCTCTACTAGTGAAATTGGTTAGTTTGAACATATTATAAGCAATACGCTTAAACCATATTTTCTCAGTTGTCGTAATTTGCTTTTAAGGTTTCGAGTCCTGCGGCTTTCAAATAAGGAGCTAGCAAACGGTCAGTATCGAGCAACAACATATAGTTGAGGTAGGTTTGTTGAGCACTTTTAAAGTCGCTATGATTATCAGAATCAAATTTCACACCTTACTAATCCCCACATTTGCCCTGCTATACAACTCTGGTTTTTGAATAATGCTACCCACAAACGATGCAATACTTTTTCTTGAAACTGCTCCTCCTACCTCTGATTCGCCTTTGAAAGTAATTGCGTAATCAATTTCATCTGTTTCAGTAAACCAATCTGGGCGAATAATCGTATAGTTTAATGCTGAGGCTTCTACTATATCTGCAAGTTTTCTATAAGACACTAATACTGAGCGAAGTGGCAGATTGTAAATACCTATTGAGCAAATGGCAATAACCCTTTTTACGCCTGATTCTTGCATAACTTCGACGATATTTCGACCCATGCTTTCCAAATCTCCAGCCAGATTAATATACACAAGGTCTTGACCTACAATCGCACTTTTTAGATCTGATTGATTTAATGCGTTACCTTCAAAAACGGTACAACCATCCGAAATACCTTTAGAGAGACGTTGGGCATTTCTGACCAATAACGATATGTCGATATTACCTTGGTTTTTCAACTCTGCAATAACATACTTAGCAAGGCTTCCACTTGCTCCTATGACTAATACTTTCTTCATTTACTTTCCAAGCAATATTTAATATAAAATTATGATGAGATACCCATCTTTACTTCCCTACTATATTTTGTAAGTGTTGCGGGTATCTTGCGCCTTGTACCTCTATTTTATTGGCGGCTTCAGTGATTTGTGTTAAATTCTCGATAGACAATTCGAGGTTGGTTGCGCCAATGTTTTCTTGTAATCTGTGTAGTTTGGTTGTTCCAGGAATAGGTACAATCCAAGGTTTTTGGGCTAATAACCAAGCTAGGGCTATTTGCGCTGGAGTGGCGCTCATTTCTGTTGCGATACTTTTTAACAAATCAACTACTACCTGATTTGCCTTGCGGTTTTCTTCAGAAAAACGAGGAACGATATTTCTAAAATCAGTACTATCAAACTGCGTATTTTCGTTGATTGCTCCTGTTAAAAATCCTTTTCCAAGTGGACTAAATGGAACAAAACCAATGCCTAATTCCTCTAATATTGGAATGATTTCGTGCTCTGGTTCGCGCCACCACAATGAATATTCGCTTTGTAATGCCGAAATAGGCAATATCTCATGCGCCTTACGAATTGTTGTTGCGCCAGCTTCTGACAGTCCCCAATATTTTACTTTTCCTTCTTTGATGAGGTCTTGTACAGTACCTGCTACCTCTTCGATAGGAACGTTAGGATCCACTCGGTGTTGGTAATAGAGGTCGATATAATCCGTTTTTAATCGTTTCAATGCGCCTTCTGCAACTGCTCTGATATTTTCTGGGCGGCTGTCTAATACTTCGTTGGGCAGACCATTTTTAAACCCAAATTTGGTAGCAATTACCACTTTATCACGCATCGTCGAAAACGCTTCTCCTAACAATATTTCATTTTCATAAGGTCCGTAGGCTTCGGCTGAGTCAAAGAATGTAACTCCTGATTCATACGCCGAAAGCAATAATTTGATAGCTTCTTTTTTATCGGTAGCTGGTCCATAACCAAAGCTCAATCCCATACAACCTAATCCCAAGGTCGAAACTTCCAACCCTTGAGTACCTAATTTACGTGTTTGCATTGCTTTTGTTTTTGTTGTTTTTAAATGAGATTACTAAAAATACTTATTCCGTTGTCTAAAGCCATTTTACAAACCATAACTCTTTTGTATATACGAAGGTGTTATAAAATTCAAATAAATTGCTTATTCATTTATTCCAATCACTCTTCGGTTGAAGCTATTACTTAGTAAGTTTTGGTAAAGCTCGCTAGGCACTTCTAAATCGGCTTGGAGTTTGGGCAGAATATTTTTTGAAGAAATTGTTAAAATGGGTAGGTTCTTGAAATCCCAGCGAATCTGCAATTTGAGCAATCGTCCATGAGGTATATCGCAATAGATTTTTGGCTTCTTGCAAAATTCTTTCAGAAATCCACTGACTGGTAGTTTTGTCTGTAACTTCCTTCACTGCTCGATTTAGGTGGTTGACATGGATATTCAACTGCTCGGCATACTCCGAAGCCGACCTATATGGGATTGCTTGCTGGATTTCTTCGATGGGAAATTGTCGCTCCAATAATTCCAAGAAAAGTGCCGAAATACGTTGTGATGAATTAACTTTCACCTTGTCTAATTGTGTGGAAGTTTGGCTTTTCATGGCAAAATGTAGCAACTCCATTACCTGCGTTTTTAGCACATCGTATTTATAAATATACTCAGAATTGATTTCCTGAAGCATTTTTTGAAAAATAGACACCACAAAATCAGCTTGATTATCGGTCAACTCAAAGACATGAATACCTGTAGGTTGAAAAACAGAATATTGATTGAGATTGGTATAATTTTGGAAGAAATATTGGTTAAAAATACAAAACATCCCTCCCTGTACTTCTTGCGTATTTTCCCATTTGTAAGGAATCAAAGGGTTAGAAAACACCAACGCTTGCTTCTGAACCTCCACGATTTTATCGGCATAATGCACTCTTCCATTGCCTCTCAAAAAGGTAATTTTGTGATAGTCTCGTCGTCGATAAGGCACAGGTTTAGCATTTTTTCCAACATAAGGGTCTAGTTGAAAAACATTGAAATGTCCAATATCTTTGCGCAAGGAATCTGGAATCCATTCAAACTTCCGTTCGTAAAAATCTTCTAAAGTTTCTGCTTGTTCCATCCGCTGTATCGATTGCTTTATTTGATAATACAAATTTCGCTCTTTTTTACAGTTGGACTTTAATGCAATTCAAACAGAAGATTACGAAAATCAAACAATTTAACGGTTTGATTTTCATAACCTAGTTTACTCTACTTTCCCAGAACGATATTTTGAAGGAGTAGTACCTGTATGTTTCTTGAAAAAACTATTAAAATTAGTAACTTCATGAAAGCCTAAAGCATCCGAAATCTGTGCAATATTCCAATTACTTTGTTTGAGCAATTGTTGAGATTCTTTCAAAAAACGCTCCGCAATCAATTCAGAGGTAGTTCTTTCACTCGATTCCTTTACCACACGATTGAGATGATTGACATGGACATTCAATTGTTCGGCAAACTCCGAAGGTGCTTTTACTTGAACTTTCTGGTAAATATTATCAATGGGAAATTGTCTTTCCAACAACTCTAAAAACAAGTTATATATCCGCTGATTAGAATTGGCCTTTGATTTTTCGAAAATCAAAGCTGGATGTGTGCGCATCACATAATGCAAAATTTCGTACATGATTGTTCGCAACACATCAAATTTGAATTGATAATCCGTTTGGATTTCTTCCAACATTCGCAAAAAATGTTTTTCCAATAATAAATACTGCTCTTCGTCTAATTCAAAAATATGTACGCCGCTTGGTTGAAAAACGGTGTATTCGTTGATATTTCCAAATTGGTTGAAAAACATACCACTAAAAATACAAAAGTAACCATCATAAACTTTGTCGGTATTTTCCCATTTATACGGAATATTAGGATTGGTAAAAACAATGGCATATCGCTCAATTGAGGCAGTTCTGTCGGCATAATGTACGTTTCCACTACCTTTCATCAGGGTAACTTTATAGTAATCCCGTTTGCGATATGGTAAAGGATTTGCAAATTCGCCTACAAATGGTTTCAAACTAAAAACATTGAAATGTCCATTTTTTTTATCTACAAATTCGGGTAATTGATTGAACTTCTGAAGATAAAAATCTTCAATTTTCTCAGAGGTTGGCATAATAAATAGGGCAATACAAATTGTGTACTAATGTGGTATTGCTTTAAATTTTCTTCTATTGATTCATTTGAATACCCTAATATACCAATAAAAATCAAATTAGGCTGATCGAAAGTTTCAACCAGCCTAAATTCACTATTAACTATCGATTGGAAATAAATTTCTGAATTCTATTTCTACAGCTTTAAAGTAGCACTCAAATAATAAAAACCTCCGACGCTTGGGCCTGCCAAAAAGTTGTAATAATATTGATTAAGCAAATTGGTTGCACCTAATTTCAACTCAATGGGCTGACTTTTGAGTTCATAACTTACTTGGCCATCGAGTGTACTATAAGCAGGAACCGTGCCTGTTGCTAATGCCGATTGCCAAACAAAGGCATCTTGCCATTTGTAATTGAAAGCCATGCCCCAGCCATTACCAAGGTTACGATTCGAAAGCCCCACGTTCAAAATCCATTGTGGTGTGTTAAACGCCTCCTCCAAGCCGTCATTGGTTTCTTTCCTATCCAATTTGGCATAAGATACATTACTATTGATCACAAAGCTTTTGTAAAACTGATAGCGTGCACCAACACTTGCGCCGTAGTTATAAACCTTACTTTTAGAGTTAGTCCATAAACGATAACGGTCTTGCTTGGTTCGGTCGTTGAGATAATATGCCAAAGAATCACCATTTGTAAAGCCCGATTTTATCGTAGACACTTCTACCTGAGCCATGAAGTTTTGGTAAACATTGTAATAAAAATCTGCATCAATAAAGAGTTTTTTATCTAAAAATTGACCCTTATATCCTATTTCAAAACTATTGACTCTTTCGGGCTTGAGATAAGTGTAATCATTTTTTTGAACTAGCCCTTTATTCTTTTCAATGGCCTGTGCCACCGTTAATCCCTTCGTGTTTACGTCACTCGTTACCGCAGATTGGAAAGCATCTATAGAGGTTTTATAATAAGAATTTTCGAAAATACCCTTTGACATTACTGGCAATCCACCCACTCGCTTGACACCGCCGCTATTGACATTTGAAAAGGCTTCAAATAAGCTTGGAAAGCGGTATCCATTTTGGAATGAAACGCGAAAATTTTGGTCATCTATTGGAGAAAATACCATCGCTAATCTTGGATTCCATTGCCAGTCAAAATACTGGTTTTTATCAGCACGAATGCTTAGATTAACCTGTAATTTGTTATCGAGCAATGACTTGGTCACTTGCGTAAAAGCACCATATTTGTAATAGGTCAAATCTTTCCCAGGTTCTACAGGGTTAATAAAATAGTTGCCATCAGGATATACCTGATACATACGGTAATCAAAACCAGACAATATATTGATTCCGTATTTTTCTTTCCAAGAAGCTAATGCCTCCTCTGTCAGATTGTATTGTCCTTCGGCATGATACATCCATGACTTTACACGCAAGGCAGCGCCAACATCCCAGTTATTGATGTCTCCTAATTTTTTAATCAAGGCATCAAACTCAGCTGTATGCGGTTGTGGGCGACCTGCATCGGCTTTTACTCTTGCATCCTTCAATGCCTGAGTGGCAGTGATACCTGCTTGCGTACTTGCCAAAAAAGCAGTACTAAAATCCTTAAACCATTGCGTATCTGTTTTAAAAGTACGGTCGATATTTTCGGCCATCGAACGAATGTTAAAGGAATCTCCCGTATTTTCAGTCGTCATATAACCACGAAGAATCAGAGACTTGTTTTTGAAGTTCAGAATATGCTGAGAGACCCAATAATTATCTAATCTAAAACGATTGGTACGTTGATAAATATTATTGAGATACCCCATTCGGAAGGTATAATCCAATTCAGAATTGGCACTAGGTTTGAAGGCAAGTGACAAATCAGCCTTGAGGTTTTGGATAGAAAAATCAGCGATATCCTTCTCTGTATATCCAGTGCGGGCAACAGAATAGCGCTTGCCTCCAAGTGTTAAAGTCTGACGGTTAGACGATTCGTTACCATAAGCATTAATGCCATCATAAGCAGGATTGTCTGAGCCAAGCAAGCCCAGTGAAGCATTACCATTGGGATTCAAATCTTGGTTATTATCCGAAATCCAGTCGTTTCCTTTCAGATAATTGAGATTTAGTTTTACCGCCCATTGATTATTCCAAGCCTTTGCCCAACGTAGAGAGGTTTCGGTAAAAAGTTGTACAGCAGCATTGGCATCGCCCAAATGATTAACCCCAGTTTTTTGTTGGAAAGAAAAACCTTGATGTTCAAATGGATTTTTGGATAAAATTTGCACCATGCCATTCAAGGCATTCATCCCATACAGTGCCGAAGCCGTTCCTGGGATAAGCTCTACACGGTCAATGTCCAAATCGGTAGGCGCTAATGCACTACCAATCGGTGCGCCAATATGGGGCGCTTGATTGTCAGCACCGTCTACCAATTGCACAAATCGCACATTGGTCGGATTAGCAAATCCGCGAGTATTATAAACCTTAAATCCCAAACTGGAGGTAAGCAATTGTACACCCTTCAGGTTTTCGATTGCCTCAAAATAGCTCGGTGCAGGAGACGATTTTATCGCACGAGCATCCAATAACTCGATGCTTACAGGCGATTTCATGATAGACAATGGCAAACGGGAGGCTGTTACTACCACTTCCGAAAGATGAGTGGTGGTATCTTTTGTGGTTTGAGAAAATGTTTGATAAAAAGGCAATAAACTAATTACAGTAATCAGTTTTTTCATATCGTTATAGTTTATAGAATATTTCGATGAAAATTAATTTTACCTGTATTAGGTCTTAAGTTTTATACAGTAGGCTGAAAGTTGAAAAACGTTTCATATAAAATAATGAAGACTTTTCGCCTAGTTTTTACAGCTTATTGAACTAATACGTATTTGTTGTGATTCTTTAAATGCAATCGTTATATCTTTAGAAAAATAGCGAATATCAAAAAAAGCCTTTGAAGACCGATTATTCTTTACAAATATAGAAAACAAATTAGATGCAAATCATCAATAATTCTAAAAAATGTCATATCGTCTCTTTCACTTCAGAAAAGGGATTTGTGAGTAGCAAATGTAAAAGCGCCGTAGGTGCGACACAAAGCTAAAATATTGAAGTCTTTCCTACAGAGCTGATGAAAAAATTGGTTTCTTAAAAATCCTAATAAACACTTTGGCTCATATCTATGAGCTGTAGGCATTTGGTAAAAATGTATTCATGATTTCATTAAAAGTACTTTTGAACTTTCAGCTTAGGGCATATTGCCTAGAGCGGGTAAAATCAATTTGATTTTGCCCATTAACGTATTAATTTCTGAAAATTTCTGTTAATTTATCCCTATAAAACTCCACAACGATGATACACAGAAAAACCTCCCTTTCAGAAAACATAGTCACATTTTGTAGATTTCTCAGAGAACATGGTTTTTCTATCAGTGTGCAAGACGAAACCACTGCTTTGGAAGCGTTAGCATATATTTCATACCAAAACAGGCTCGATTTTCAAACGGCCTTAGCAATAACACTTGTCAAAAAAGTCCAACAATTAGAGGTATTCAATCGTCTGTTTGAAGATTATTGGAAAGAGCTTGAAAAAGCACTAGATTCCAAAATCAAAGATGGGAAAAGTAAGTCAAATCGCCCCATCAAGAGTGAGGAGCAAGCTTTCAACTCCCTAAAATCTTGGCTCAATGGCAACCGACAAAACAAAGAGGAACAAATGGCGGCTTATAGTCCTAACGAAAGCTTTGGGCAGAAAAACTTTGCTAATATCCCTTCTGATGAGATTGCCGAAATGATGACAAGTATTCAAACACTCTCACGCACCCTTGCAAGAGCGATTGCAAGGCGCGAACAGGCAACAAGAGCCAGAAAACAATTTCATTTTTCAAGAACTATCCGAAAAAATATGCGCAGTGGTGGCGAGTTGATAGAATTGGCATTCAGAAAGCCTAAAAAAAATCGTCTAAAATTGGTATTACTTTGCGATGTAAGCAAGTCGATGGATTTGTACTCAGCTTTTTTTATTCAGTTTATGTATGCTTTTCAAAAAGTATATCAAAAAATTGAAACCTTTATTTTTAGTACCCAAATCGCAAGAATTACAAATGAACTAAACACTAATCATTTCAATGAAGTGAAAGCGAATTTTTCAGAAAAAATCAATATCTGGTCAGGTGGCACCAAGATTGGACAGTCTTTGGCACAATTTAACCAAGATTTTGGGAAAAGATACGTCAACAATCAAACCGTTGTCATTATTCTCTCTGATGGTTGGGAAACGGGAAACCCTGAAATATTAAGCGATGCGATGGAAACACTTCACAAACAGGCACATAAAATCTTATGGTTGAATCCGCTAGCAGGAAATCCTAACTTTCAAGCAAACACCGTGGGTATGCAAGCGGCTATGCCTTATATCAACCATTTTGCTCCTGTCCATAATCTCGAAAGCCTAAAGCAATTGTGGAAAATGATTTGATAATTACGCGTTTTTAGAAACTCTAATTTAGTGATTGAGTGCATGAGTGATTATTTTTAATAGATATTTTAAAATAATCACTCATGCACTCAATCACAACTCACTCAATTTGGGATGACTCATATTGTACAGTTACGATTATCAAAAAAAACTATTTTGACAAATAGACTTTATCTATTAATTCTTGATATTCAGATTCGGCATTCGCAAAAACGGTAATTCCTCCTCCGCTTTTAAAAAGCATTCCTTGCGACGTATTTTCAATAAAGCGAATCATCACCGAACTATCTAAATTTTGTCCATCAAATATGCCAAAAACACCAGTATAATATCCTCTATCATAACCTTCAGCCTCTTTGATAATCTCTAAAGTTTGTGGTTTGGGCGCCCCCGTGATAGACCCAGCAGGAAGCATTTTAAAGAGTAAAGTACCTATTTTTTGAGCATAATTATCTGGCAATTCTCCACAAATTTCAGAGCTCACTTGTAACAAATCTCCTTCGTTGGTAGTGACCCTGTCGATATACCTAAATCGCTCTACCCACACTTTTTCGGCTACCATACTTATATCATTTCTGATTAAATCCACAATGGTAGCATGTTCGGCCAATTCCTTTTTATCCTCCAAAATAGTCGTTTCTGCATCAGGAACATTGGCAGAAATAGTACCTTTCATTGGATGCGCAGAGATGACTCCTGACTTGATTTGAACAAAAGTTTCGGGCGAAAATAAAACAAACTGATTTTTGAATAATAATTGGTAAGTAGCTTCACTTCGTTCAAATATCTCTCTCAAGGATAGATTCACTTGAATAGGTGTTGGTTTGGTTAAGTTTATCAAAAAACTATTTCCTCGATTCAAGTGGTTTTGTACAAGCGTAAATGATTGTTGATACTCTTCAAAACTTATGGGGTATTTTTGAAAAACCGACTCCGTGCTTTCTACGGTTTTATGCTTAAAGTGATAATTCGTTTTATCTCCAATTTTGTAGAATATTTGGTGCTGTGCAACCTCCTCCAAAGGGATAACCAAAGGCTTTTGCATCAGATAATCAATCACAAAGAAGAAAGGCTTTTGAGATTGACCAAACTGATTCATTCGCTCAATAGCAACCAAAGCGGCTGGAGGAAGTGAATATTTTTTATAACTCATGATTGAGAATGAATGATGAAGAAAAATAAGGAATTAAAGAATCATTTGAATCAAAACACAAAAAATCAATTCTTTTCTCCCTTTTCTTGTAAAAAAATCACCCCTCAAGAAAGTTTCTTGAGGGGTGTGAAATATTCTTATTCCTAAAAAAGCTTATGCGTTCACAAAAGTTTTACCTTTTTCTATCGCTTTTGCCAAACCACTTACGTCCGAACCACCTGCTGTTGCAAAGAATGGTTGACCACCGCCTCCACCTTTCACTTCTTTGGCCAATTCACGAATAATTTGTCCTGCATTTAAGCCTTTGTCTGCTACCAGATTATCGGCAATCATAACTGCCAACTGAGGTTTTCCAGCGATTTCAGCACCTAATACGCAATACAAATCACCAACTTTTGCTTTTAATTCATAAGCTAATTGTTTCAAAGCATCTGCTGAACCAACTTCAACAACTTCAGTAATAGCGTTAATGCTACCATAAGAAACGATTTTATTCAACAAACGTTCTTTAGTTGCTTGAAGTTTTTCTTGTTCAAATACTTCGATTTTCTTCGCCAAAGCATTTTTCTCTTCTAACAACGAAGCCACTGCTTTTACTAGGTCTTTTGGCGCTTTCAACAATTGATTCAATTGGTCAAGAATAGCCTCTTGCTCACGAAGAATTTCGAATGCTTTTTCTGAGGTAACCGCTTCAATACGACGAACACCAGTAGCGACAGATGTTTCAGTGATGATCTTAAACAAACCGATATTACCTGTTGCTGGTACGTGTGTACCTCCACAAAGTTCGACCGAATAGTTTTTATCAAAAGTAATCACACGAACAAAATCGCCATATTTTTCACCAAACAATGCCATAGCACCACGAGAAGTTGCTTCAGAAATAGGAACGTTGCGTTCTTCTACCAAAGGAATATTCTCACGGATTTTTTGGTTTACAATCTCCTCAACCTGAGCAATTTCCTCATCGGTAACTTTCTGGAAGTGAGAGAAGTCAAAACGTAAAATTTCATTATTTACTAATGAACCTTTTTGGTTTACGTGACTACCCAAGACTTGCTTAAGCGCAGCCTGCATCAAGTGCGTAGATGTGTGGTTGTTGTTAGTCAACTTTCTACGTGCTAAATCGATACTTGCTTTTACTGGTTCGTCAGAAACCAAAGACTCAAAACGCTTGTCGCTAATGAAATGAACAATAAGATCGTTTTCTTTTTTGGTATCTACTACTTCAATCGCAACTCCACCAAAACTAATAGTACCTTTATCTCCTACCTGACCACCTGATTCGGCATAGAAAGGCGTTTTGTCTAACACCACTTTATATTGCGTGCCTTGTTTGTTTTGAACTTTTTGGTATTTCACAACAGAAGAAACCGTTTCGAATTCATCATAACCGACAAATTCGATTTTGTCTACTTCTTGTAAAATCACCCAGTCTTCAGCAGAAGTTGAAGCATCCTTGCGTGAACGCTCTTTTTGTGCTTGAAGGGCAGCTTTGTATCCTTCTTCGTCGATTGACAAACCATTTTCACGAGCGATTAGGGCTGTCAAGTCAACAGGGAAACCGAAGGTATCATTCAACTCAAATACTTGCTCACCATTGATCACTGTTTGATTATTAGCTTTCAAATCAACCGTGATTTTGTCTAATAATTTCAATCCATTCTCAAGGGTACGCAAGAAAGAGTTTTCTTCTTCCAAAATAACTTTTGCTACGAAATCTTGTTGAGAAATCAATTCTGGGAAAACACCGTCGAATTGTTCTGACAACAAAGGTACAATCGAGTGCAAAAACGGCTCACGGAATCCTAAATAGGTATATCCATAACGCACTGCACGACGCAAAATACGACGAATCACATAACCCGCCTTGTTGTTTGAAGGTAATTGACCATCGGCAATTGCAAACGCAATAGCACGAATGTGGTCAGCAATAACACGAAGCGAAATATCTGTCCATTTGTCTTGACCATACACTTTACCAGCTTTGTCAGCAATAAGTTTGATCGTACCTTGGAAAACGTCGGTGTCGTAGTTCGATTGTTTGCCTTGGATAGCCATACACAAACGCTCAAAACCCATCCCTGTATCCACGTGTTTTGATGGAAGTGGCACCAATGAGCCATCAGCCATACGCTCAAACTGCATGAATACGTTGTTCCAGATTTCTACAACCTGAGGATGGTCTGCATTTACTAATTCTTTTCCTGGGGTCAATGCAACCTCTTCAGCATCACGTAAATCGATATGGATTTCTGAACATGGACCACACGGACCAGTCTCGCCCATTTCCCAGAAGTTATCTTTTTTATTTCCTAGAATAATACGTTCTTCTCCAACGATAGCCTTCCAAATATCCCATGCTTCTTGGTCAAATGGCACGCCATCTTTTTCATCACCTTGAAATACAGAAACATAGATACGGTCTTTGGGTAGCTTATACACGCCAGTCAATAACTCCCATGACCAAGCCAAGGCTTCTTTTTTGAAATAGTCGCCAAATGACCAGTTGCCCAACATCTCAAACATGGTATGGTGGTATGTGTCAAAGCCTACATCCTCAAGGTCATTGTGTTTTCCTGAAACTCTCAAACATTTTTGGGTATCGGCAATACGCTTTGAAGGCGGAGTTCCGTTACCTAAGAAAAAATCTTTGAACTGAGCCATACCCGAGTTATTGAACATCAAGGTTGGGTCATTTTTGGCTACTAATGGAGCTGAAGGAACAATTAAGTGACCTTTCGATGCAAAAAAGTCCAAGAACTGTTTTCTAATTTCTCTGGAAGTCATTGGTAATTATATGGTTATGTTTAGGGCAAAAATGACTGACAAATGTCATTCAAAACACTAAATATTTTTTTGTACTAAATAGATTCCTGATTTTTCGATAAAAATTTTATCTTTGCTTAAAATCATTTTTTTGCAAAATTAGTTGTTTTCAGGCTCAAGAACGATAATGTTGAAAAATCATTTTAGCTGATTATTGCATTTTAGTACCCAATGCCATTATTAAAAGCTAATTATCAAACACTTAGCTATCAACTAAAAACTAACACCCTCATAGTTTTGTGATAAAATTTTTACTTTGGATTGGGAGAACACATACTATTTAGAGTATAATGTCCTAGGTTTCTCTCGATTTTTGAATATTATGCAGCAGAATCTTACTAAACGTTACTATTCCATATCGGAAGTTGCAGGCATGTTTAACGTAAATATTTCAAAATTACGTTATTGGCAAGATCACTTTCCTACAATAAATCCCAAGCGAGATCGAGCTGGGGATAGAAAATACACACCAGATGATATAAAGCAAATTCGAGAAATTTTTGTCTTAATCGAAGAAGAAGGCCATACAATTGAAGGAGCAAAAAATGCTCTAGAAAAAAAACGGGCACGCAAAAATGCCAACCAAGAAGTAGTAGATACTTTGGTAGGCTTACGTGATTTTCTTAAAAAAGTAAGAGATTCTCTTGATCAAGGAGATGATAGTTCGTTATAGTTTTATTGAAGTACCACAAACACATCTTAAAATCTACACTTGAAAACTCGGTTCGAGTTATTTAATCTTTTTCTATACCATCATTATGCAATTTACCTCAGAAAAGGTATATCAAGTAGGTTTATCACTTATTCCAAAAATTGGAGACATTTTAATCAAACAGCTGGTGAGTTATTGTGGCTCTGCTGAAAATGTATTCAAAGCCCCCAAAGCCAAACTTCTCAAAATTCCAAACATCGGAGAAATACTTGCTCAAAATATTGTCCAGCAAAAAGTACTCAAACAAGCAGAAACTATTGTGAATCAAGCAGATAAAGAAAAAGTACATATACTTTTCTATTTAGATGCTAATTACCCACAAAGATTAAAATCCTTGTATGATGCTCCCTGTATTTTGTATTATAAAGGTAATTCAGAGGTATTAAACCATCAAAGAAGCATCGCTATCGTGGGTACTCGACAAATGACCGACTATGGGCGTATTGTGACAGAGCAGATTGTTGCACAACTCAAAACTTTCAACTGCGTGTGTATAAGTGGATTGGCGTATGGTGTTGATATCTGCGCACACAAGGCTAGTGTACAACATCAAATCCCAACCATTGGTGTTATGGCCAATGGTATTGATAAGGTGTACCCTCTTCAACACAGACAAACCGCATTACAGATGCAACAGTTAGGCGGTGTTATGTCCGAACACCCTTTTGGAGTTATTCCCGAAGCACCATATTTCCCTCGAAGAAATCGAATCATTGCAGGTATGTCCGATGCTACGATTGTGGTAGAAGCTGCCATCAAAGGTGGAGCACTCATTACTGCGGAGTTTGCTAATAATTATCACCGTGATGTATTTGCTGTGCCAGGACAGCTCGGCAAGAGCCATTCGGAAGGTTGTAATTTGCTTATCAGAAAAAATAAAGCCCAGATTTATACGCAGGTAGAAGACATTGTAGAGTCCTTGAATTGGGATTTGGTGCAAACGAATGCGTCCTTGGCAAAGGCAATTGATTTTTCTGGATTAAGTACCGAGGAAAGTCAAATTTTGGCGTTACTTCACCAAAAAGGGCCATTACAAATTGATGAGATTAGTTGGCAATCTCAAATTGTAATGGCCCGTTTGGCTTCTCTTCTTTTATATTTAGAGTTTCAAGGATTGGTAAAAGCATTACCAGGGAAAAAGTTTTGTTTGGCCTAAGCTGCCTCTTGATTTGGGACAATGGCAAGTTCAAAAACAGCACCGCCATCATTTTCAACTTTGTATTGTCCCGACACTTGCTTGCTCAATGACACAATGAGTTGCTTTCCAAAAGAACGACGACCTTTACTATTCCATTTGTCCATATCGATACCAGCACCATTGTCTTTTACTTTTAAATAGATACCACCTTCTGTTTTAAATTTGATTTCTAAAGTAGGATTGGGAACTTGCTGGTAAGCATACTTGAATGAATTTGTAACTAATTCATTCAAAATCAACCCGATAGGAATAGCCAAATCGACATCAATTTCAGTTTGTTCTATATCTAATAACAGATTGAAATTCTGGCGAGAATATCCATAACTTTCCATAATATTTTCAACCAAATCGATAATGTACTCCTTGATATTCAACGCTGTAGTATGGCTTGTCTGATATAATTTTTGGTGAATCAAAGACATAGCCTCTACTCTTTTTTGACCTGTTTGTACTGCTTTTATAGCATCTTGGTCGGTAAGCCCGTACGTTTGAAGGTTGAGTAGACTTGCCACGATTGACAAATTATTTTTAACACGGTGATGAAGCTCTTTCATCATTAATACTAGTTTGTCTGACTGCTCTTGAATTTTCGCATTTTGGCTTGTCAACAAATCGTTATTTTGATAAATAATTCTATTTTTTCGAATAAGTAAAAAACCTGCAATGACCAATACGGCAATTAAGACAAGCCCGAAAAAAATGATATTCTGTTTATTTTTATTTTGGTAGTTTAGCTCCTTTATCTGTGTTTCTTTTTCGATCGTTTTATTGCGTTCTTCTAGTTCAACCACTTTCGACTTGATTTCTAGATTGGTGATACTATCATTGAGAGCGACATGGTTTTTGTAGGCTAAATAGGCTTTATCCCATTTTTTTTCACCTTCATAAAGTTTTGCCAAAACGTCATAGGCATCTGCTTGAAAGTATTTTCGTTCAGGAATGTTATTGGCATATTCAATCCCCTTCAACGCTGAACTAATACCTTCTTTGTAGGCTTTTTTGCCATTGTAAGCCCATGCAAGATTTATGTAAACGGCAGCTAAACTAAAAACATCTTTTTGAGTTATTTCAAGACTTAAAGCTTCTTCATACATCTGAATTGCTTTATCAAATTGCCCTAAGTTTTTGTAGTGTATGCCAATATTAACTAATCCAGAAAGATAATCATCCGACATCTTGGCAGACTTAATATATTTTAAACCTATGAGACTCAAATCCAAGGCTTTTTGAGATTGACCTCTTTTGTCGTAAATAATACTTAAACTATTGTATGAATAAGCAATGAGTTTGTCATTATGTAAATCCTTTCCAATTTTTTGAGTCAATACATACATTCGTTCTGCCTCATCTAATCTATTTTGACGTTCAAAAACATTACCTAATTGAATATAGGTCGTTGCCACCCAATAGAGATCCTTTTGGACTTGGAATCTATGAAGTGCTGTATTGAAATTCTCTAACGACTTTACATAATCCTCCAGCCCATAATTGATTTGCCCTAGCTTATAGTACAAATGACCCACTAAGGTATCGGCAGAGTTTTCTGGAATGAGATTTATTGCCTCTTGTAATAAGTCACGCTTTACTTGATCTTCGAGATTGCCTTCCTTAGTAAATTGATATATGGCTGAGGCTCTTTTTTCATTTGCAGGTAACTTGTTCCATTTTTCGCGAGCACTTTCTAAATTTTGTGCTATAGCATTGTTCAAAAGGAATGATAGTGATAAGCAAGCAAATAATAATTTTATACGATTCATGGTGAAATGTGTGTCAGCTTTATGATGTTTTTAAATTTTACTCCATGCTAATGCTAACTATGGCATCAACACTGTTTAGGTTCATACGAGACTTATTTGCATAATAGTATTCTTTGGAATGTGGAAACACAATCCGATAATAGATTTCTGATTTTTTGAAACCTATTTATTTTTTCAACGGTGCTTGATGAAGATATATAAATTTAAACTACAGTATTTTTATCTGTAGTGAATTATGGAAGCAATAAAGGTACACAAACTCTTCAATGGCGCAGAAGGTCTATAATACTATAGATAAAATTTGTAAAAGATGGGGAGTGATTGCACTATCAATAATACAATAAAAAGGCCGATTTGTTTACACAACTTATCAGCCTTTTTATTTAAACTGGCTAAAAACTGAACTTAGCTGAATTATATGCTCCAGCTAGCAGGATCATGACGCCACTCTTGAAGCGTAATCATCTGGCTTTCTGTAACATAATTTTTCTTTTTAGCTTCCTCTAACAAGGTTTCGTAGTCGCTTAATGTATAGAATTTCAAACCTTTTTCTGCAAAGTTTTGGCTTGCTATATTAAAACCATAGGTAAAAATAGCAACCATACCCAATACATTGGCACCTGCTTCGCGCAAAGCTTCAGCAGCTTTTAACGAGCTACCACCAGTAGACACTAAATCCTCTACTAGTACTACTTTCTGTCCAGCTTTGATTTCGCCTTCAATTTGATTGCCCATTCCATGTTTTTTAGGTTCAGGACGCACATAACAGAAAGGTAAGTCTAAGAAATCAGCTACCAAAGCACCTTGAGCAATACCTGCTGTAGCTACACCTGCAATAATATCAACATCGGGCCAATATGCTTTTACAGCAGCAGCCAAGCCGTCACGAATCGCAGTACGTACCTTTGCATGAGAAAGGGTAATACGGTTATCACAATAAATGGGAGAATTCCAACCTGAAGCCCATTTGAAAGGCTTATCTGGGCTTAATCTTACGGCTTTTACGTCCAGTAGCATCGAGGCTACAGTTTGTGCAAGTGTTGCTTGTGTCATTGGATTACTGAATTTGTATAGGGCGATGAGATTTCTTTGTCTGTTTTGAGATTGTATTCAAGCAAAGAAGGCAAATTTGGTTGCCGAATTTCAACTTTTATGCAAAAATAGGAAGAGTCGGGCATGTTTTACTAACAAAAATGTAATTTTGCTTTTACAATGCAACAATATAGGTGGCTCAACTTGTGCTACGCAGAACCAAATACTTAAAGATATCTATTCACTAAGATGATCATTTTCATTGACGACAGACCTATCAAAGTGATAAGTCAAAAAAAAGCTAAGTCTCTGACAACCACAGATTTTGAACACTTGATAGACGCAAAACTAGAAAGTATTCGTCCTGAGAAATTGCATGGCCATGTCTTGATATTGAACGTAATTTTACCAACAATCAATAAACTTTTTACGATTTTAAAAGAACACGATTTACCACACTTTCTATCTATCACATTGGTAACAGCCGATAGAGATTTGACAGAAGAGCAAATTAAAGCACAATATAAAGTGATTAAAGCAGCAGGTGGTGTAGTGCGAAATGAAAAAGGAAATTTATTATTGATGTATCGTCTCAAAAAATGGGATTTGCCTAAAGGTAAACTCGACAAAGGCGAAAAATCCAAAAATGGTGCGGTGCGTGAAGTGGAAGAAGAATGTAATGTAAAAGTGCGCTTGGAAGAAAAAATCTGTACAACCTTTCACACTTATACTTACAAAAACGAACACATCCTCAAACAAACAAAATGGTATTCGATGGAGATTGTAGATGCTTCTAAAATGAAACCACAAATTGAAGAAGACATTGAAAAACTAGAATGGATGGACCGTAAGCAAGTTCATACAGCACTCATTAATTCTTATTCATCTATCCGTTATGTCGTAAAAAGATATTTTTACGAAGGCGAAGACAAATGGGAGATATAAAGTGATGAGTTGTGAGTGCTGAGCGATGAATTTAGAGAACAAAACACTTTTTCAAATTCACAACTCAGCACTTATCATTCACAACTCACAACTTAGACAGCCTTCAAAGCTTGCTCAATATCTGCCTTAATATCGTCAATATGTTCAATTCCTACAGACAAACGTAGTGAAGTTGGTTCTACGCCAGCAGTTAATTGTTCAGCCTCTGACAATTGCGAGTGGGTAGTCGAAGCTGGGTGAATAATCAGGGTTTTTGAATCCCCAACATTCGCCAAATGGCTAATCAACTGAAGGCTATTCACAAACTTTTCTGCACGAGCTTTATCACCTTTCAGTTTAAACGACAGCACACCACCAAAGCTACGATTCAAGTATTTTTTCGCTAGCTCGTGATAAGGGCTGCTTTCAAGTCCTAAATAATTCACACCTTCCACCTCTGGATGCGCCAACAACCATTCAGCTAGCTTTTGAGCATTTTCACCAATTCTTTCTACACGCAATGACAAAGTTTCTAAGCCTTGTATTAATAAGAATGAGTTGAATGGACTTTGTGAAGGACCCCAATCGCGCAAGCCTTCTACCCTAGCACGAATGATATATTGAATATTGCCGAATGGTCCACCAATACCGAAAACATCATTGAGCACCAAACCATGATATGAAGGCGAAGGCTCTGTAAATTGAGGAAATTTACCATTACCCCAGTTAAATGTACCGCCATCGACAATTACTCCGCCCATCGACGTTCCGTGTCCACCAATCCACTTTGTTGCTGATTCTACCACCACGTGAGCACCATGTTTGAGCGGTTGGGCAATAGCTCCACCTGCACCAAAAGTATTATCCACGATTAATGGAATTTCGTATTTGTTTGCCAAAGCAGCGAATGCTTCAAAATCAGGTACACTAAAACTTGGATTTCCGATAGTTTCCAAATAAATCAATTTGGTACGATCATCAATCAATTTTTCAAAGCTCGATACATCATCGCCATTAGCAAAACGAGCTTCTACTCCAATATTTTTGAAGGAATTTTTGAACTGATTATACGTCCCACCATACAGGAACGAGGTTGTAACAAAGTTATCTCCTGCCGTTGTGATGTTATTAATCGCTAAGAACTGCGCCGCATGCCCCGAACTAACAGCCAAGGCTGCTACACCACCTTCCAACGCTGCAATTCTTTTTTCGAATACATCGTTGGTTGGGTTCATAATACGTGTGTAAATATTACCAAACTCCTTCAAAGCAAAAAGATTGGCGCCATGTTCGGCACTATTAAAAGAATAAGAAGTAGTTTGATAAATAGGTACTGCTCTTGAGTTAGTTGTTGGGTCTACTTGCTGACCTGCGTGCAGTTGAAGGGTTTCGAATTTCATGTTAAAGAGTTTTTTAAGGGCAAAGCCAATAGGTTTCTGTTTTAGAAGTAATTGGAATCACAATACATCTATTGCGTTGCCAAGGTTTTGTTTCTTTAGTTTAATACGTTTGTTAAAAAAGAATAAACTTAAACAAATATACCTATATATATCTAAAACTACAAAACCTATAGACTAAAATATATTCTACTAAAAATATAACCAATCATTGACATGAATGAGCCAATCAGTAATTATTACCATTAAAACTATATTTCGCACCATATATATTTCTTTTTTAACATCTACCTTTGACATCATCAAACGAAGCCAATATAAAGTATGTCAGATAAAAAAATAAATTTTCCCATTTTAGATATTTGCACGCTATCCGAAACGAGAGATGAAGATTTTTTGGTTAGTAAATTTGGCGCTTATTTGGAACGACACAAAAACCTCCATCATGCGCACCGACATAGTTTTTATCATTTGGTTTTCTTTACGCAAGGAGCTGGCTTTCATACGATAGATTTTAGCAATTTTGATGTAAAACCTTATCAGATTTATTTTATGATACCTGGGCAGGTGCATAGTTGGAGTTTTGAAGGACCAATAGATGGATATGTGGTCAATTTTTCGGAAGAGTTTTTCCAGTCTTTTTTATTGAAAGCAGAGTATTTAGCCAATTTTTCATTTTTCAATAATATTGCGCAAGACAGCGTCATCAATTTGAGTTTTCCGCTCAATCAAAAAGTAAAAGGCTTTTTTGAAGAAATCCTTGAACAGGCACAACAAAAACCACCTTTTGCGCATGACATGATAAAAAGTTTGCTCATACAAATGTTTATTGCCATAGATCAGCAAACCATTACAGAAAAGCCCAAAAATATTCCGCAGTTCAATTACACCTTGCTAAAGAATTTTCAAAAGTTGATTGAAAAGCATCATACTACCTTAAAATTACCTATGGAGTATGCAGAATTATTATATATTACTCCGAATCACTTGAACGCCCTTTGTAAGGAGCATTTGGGTATGCAAGCAGGCGAGGTAATTCGTAATAGAATTGTGTTGGAAGCAAAAAGGTTATTGGTCAACAAAAATACAAGTATCTCAGAAATTGCCTATTATCTCAATTTTGCGGACAATTCATATTTCTCCAAGTTTTTTAAAAAACATGTGGGGTCAAGTCCTGAAGAGTTTAGAAAGAAGTTTTGAGTAGCCTTGCTTTAAGCGGTAGGCCGTAAGCATTAGGCAAAAAAACTTCTACTTTCTCATAATAGTTACTTTGGCTGAAAGCCGAAAGCTAAATAATTTAATTTTGCTCACTTAATTGATATTTTCTGCCTCATGCCTAGGGCATACGGCTTAAAGCACATAATTACAATTTTGTTTCATATAAATATTTTTAGTCATGAACGAATATCAAAATATAAAATTCGATGTCGAAAGAAGTAAAACACGTGCGATGATAGAAATGCGATGTCCGCAGTGTCGCCAAGGAAAAATGTTTAAGTATCCTAACTGGCGCATCGACAAATTTGACGAGATGCACGACAACTGTCCTGTTTGTGGGCTACATTTTGAGGTAGAACCTGGCTTTTGGTACGGTGCCATGTTTGTGAGCTATGGCTTTTCGATAGCGATTTTGGCTATCATGGGTATTGTGATTTATTGGGGCTTCAATGACCCATCGGTTTTGGGATATATTGTTCCTATTCCGATTGTATCATTGATTGCAGTACCATTCAATTTTAGAATGTCAAGAAGCGTATTTTTACATCTATTTGGATTTGTGAAATACAAACCAGAACGAACAGCATAAACATTTCTATTACACTTGTTATCTAAAAATAAATCCTCAAAGCAAAGGCATAAATCTTTCGCTTTGAGGATTTTAAGTTTTAAACTTTTAAAAAAGTGAGTCCAAGACAAAGTCTTGGACTAGAATTTACGTTCGTTTTACTTTATGTCTACGTATCTTAAAGGTAGATTCCAGCCTTCAATAGAAATCTGAGTTGGTTGTGTATCTGCTTTTGCTTCTAAAACTACCTTCTTGGTTGTCTTTGGCGTAATTGAAACGTAGTTATCATCGTAGAAAGTTGGTAAAATACGCTCTTTACTTTGGCTATTTACTAACGATACTCGGTTGAAGAAGGCTATCGTTTTTTCATCTTTATTCGTCAAGCTTACTTCTATTTTATCTCCCGAAAGGCGTTTGGCTACTACCTCTACATTGGCAGTCGGCATGGTTTGTAAACCTGAGTATTTACCTTCGGTATTAGGATACCAATAGAAATTATCACTTACAATTTTTTGGTTTTCGTCTAGCAATTGTAACGAAAGAAATGAACCATCTTTAGCTCCTAACTCATCCAAGATATTTTTAACTGATAAAATCTTCTTAATGGATG
The DNA here is from genome assembly GCF_030056705.1 of Flectobacillus longus. Classification (GTDB taxonomy): domain Bacteria; phylum Bacteroidota; class Bacteroidia; order Cytophagales; family Spirosomataceae; genus Flectobacillus; species Flectobacillus longus. The sequence goes on along the minus strand of NZ_JASHIC010000015.1, from coordinate 48,040 downwards.
TCGCTTCAATATAGGTAAATACTTTGGTTATAAGTTTGGAATTACCTTTAGTGTCATAAGCTGTAGCCACCAGCATCAAATTTCGTTTTGCGGTAAAATCATTATTGACCATCATCAACATACCATCAATTGGATTTGCCATGATATGCACCAATTCACTACCTCTACGCAATCCATACAAACAAGCATTTGGGTCAAGATAATAGTCATACATTTGTCCACGCATGGCAGTCCAAGGGTTTTGGGTTTTCCAAATGATTACCCCTGTGTACCAATCCCACTGATGCGCACTAAAGCCTTCCATTAAACCACGATATTGGTCGTAGTTTACCAACTGTGCCTTCAAACCAAAATCCTTAATATCTTTTGGTTTGCCATAAGGGTCAATAAACTGATTGTATCCCACGCCTGTATAAGTATGGTACGTCCAAACGGTATCTGGCTTTGTTCCAGTATTATGATATGGAACTTTCAAGTTTTCTTCGGGAATAAATCTTTTCAACGATTCATAATCCCCTGTTCCTACCGAACCTACTTCAGAGTTGAATGGGAAAGTACGCTGTTGCCAAAATACCTCCAAAGGTTGTATTCCATAAGGACCATCGCCGTTACCACCAAGAAAGTTGTAAGACATCGCATCTGAATTAGAATAATCTACAAACCAACGAGTTCCGTCTAGTTCAGGTAAAATTTTGTCTCGCAATGGCACCAAAATATCTTCTGGTGGGGTAATTTCGTTTCCTCCACACCACATAGCCAAAGAAGGGAAATTGCGTACCATTTTAATCATATCCGCTGCCGACTCCAAAAACAAAGGATGATTATCTGGATATTTACGACGTGTCCATTGGTCTTCTTTTTTCATAGGGTCAATCCAACGACCATTGCAGTCGCCTGACATCCAGAAATCTTGAAATACCAATAAACCATATTTGTCACAAGCTTCATAAAACTCAGGACGCTCTACTAATGCTCCTCCCCAAATACGAATCAAATTCAGGTTCATATCTCTATGATAGCGAATTTCGGCGTCATATCGTTCTTTTGAAAAGCGCAACATCGCATCAGATATAATCCAGTTGCCTCCTTTGATAAAAATCTTTTGACCATTTACCGCAATCTGACGACTTTGAGTTGTTGTATTCCATGAGGTTTGAATTTCGCGAATACCTACTTGCAATTTCTCAAAATCAGATACTTTTTGACCGTTTGGCGTAAAGCTAAACTCTGCATCATACAAATTTTGAGGGCCATAACCCGCTGGCCACCAAAGTTTAGGATTGTTTACAATAAGGTCTTTGATTTTGTAAGTTTTGCTCGATTTGGCTGGTAACGTGAGTTTTTCAGAAACAATTTGTCCATTAAGTTTAAAACTTAAAACTCCCGAAACAGGGCTATCGCTGGTATTTTCCAGCTCGGCAGTAGTTTTTACTGTCGCTGGCTGCTGTGCACCTTCTGGTGTGCGAACACCCGACACGAGGGTAATTACATGCGGGTCTTTGAGGTTGACCAAGCCAGTTTTTTCAATTTGAACTTTATCCCAAATACCTGTATTTCGGTCACGAATAGGGCGAATCCAGTCCCAACCTGCGGTGTATTGGATAGCTACATTTTTGGCAATAGTTCCATCACCGCCTTGACCACCATTGGGATTGCCTGGGAAGTTAGAAGGATATACAATGACTGCCAAGCGGTTTTTGCCATTGCTTGCCAACAAGTTAGTAATATCGAATGCTTTGCGCAAAAACATCCCTTCGAATGGCTCTTTATTGACTTTCTGACCATTCACAAAGATTTCACAAGAGTAATTGATACCTCTAAATTTCAACCAAACTTTTTCTCCTGATGTTGGCCTTTTCTCTTCGAAATCTTTTACAAACCAATAGGTATAATACTCTTTCCCGACATGATATATATCTGGAATTTTCTCATTATTGAGTCCGTAAAATGGATCAGGAATTTCTTTGTTGGCCAACTGAGTAGTCAAAACCGTTCCCGGAACTACCGCAGGTTTCCAAGCAGAAAGGTCGAATTGGGGACTTGAAATCTGCGTACCCGAGGCCTGAATGGTATTGGCTTTAGTACATTTCCAACCTTGATTTAGCTCATAACTTTGTTGTGCTATTACAGGCAAAATGCCCGTCGATAGCAAACAAGCCGTAAGCGCAAGTTTGATTTTTTGTTTGAACGAATACATAAATTTAGATTTAAGAAAATTGGGAATTATTGAGAGTGAAACCCTTCCTTTTGTTCGATACGCATTTTTCTCAGTATTATTTTAATATTAAATATACCTAAAAACAGCTTAAGCATCGAAGGCAAGGAAGTACTTCAAATATAGGTATTCATGGAAAGTAATTAACCTGAATTATCTGGAAAATCCATTCATTTGGCGATTATTAATGTTAACACATGACACTTTTTATCCGAAAAAATGAAACCTTGTTTTCTTAAAATCACTCAATTCTATAATCATGAAACGTATTATATCACTCATCAGCGCTGGAATTCTTTTGAGCAATATTTCTTTATTGGCTCAAACGCAAAAACTTCGCTGTGAATACTTGGAAAATCCCTTGGGAATAGACCAAACAGCCCCACGATTTACTTGGGAGTTTAGCACCAAGCAAAATCCTATCTCCGTCAAAATTTGTGTAGATACCGACTCACTAGCACTGGTAAAAGGGCGTAATAATACTTGGATATCGAACAATATTGCCTCCTCACAACAATTAGTTTCGTATGCAGGAAAACCCTTACAATCTTTCCAGAAATATTATTGGAAATTAATCGACAAAAACAATCAAACACTGAGTGCGATTGCAAGTTTCGAAATGGGTTTATTAAATTCTTCAGATTGGAAAGGTGCTTGGATAAGTGATAGCCAAGGCAAAGAAGAAAAAAATGCTCCCTATTTTAGAAAAGCCTTCGAAGCAAAAAAAGAAATTGTTTCGGCTCGTGCCTATATTGCGGTGGGTGGCTTGTATGAGTTAAGTATCAACGGACAACGAATAGGCAACCACCGCCTCGACCCCATGTACACTCGTTTCGACAAACGAACCTTGTGTGTAACGTATGATGTTACAAAGCATTTACAACATGGGAAAAATGCCATAGGTGTTTTATTAGGCAATGGCTGGTATAATCACCAATCTACAGCGGTTTGGTTTTTTGACAAAGCTCCATGGCGTAATCGTCCCACTTTTTGTTTGGATGTACGTATTACCTACAAAGATGGCTCAATTGAAACTATTCGTTCAGGAAAAGACTGGAAAACCTCTGAAAGCCCTGTTACATTTAACAGTATCTACACTGCTGAGCATTACGATGCCAGACTAGAAAAAACAGGATGGAATTTGCCCAACTATGATGACAAAACATGGAAAGATGTCATTTATCGCGCCGCTCCTTCTACACGTATTGTTTCACAAGCGCTTCATCCGATTAGACATACGAATGAAATTTTGAGCAAAAATTTAAAGACTTTTTCGAAACAAAACTATGTATTTGATTTGGGCGAAAATATCTCTGGCGTTTCTTCTATAACCGTAAAAGGTAATGCTGGAACTGTCATAAGGCTAAAACATGGGGAACGATTATTGCCAGACGGACACGTTGACCAATCAAACATTGATGTACATTACCGACCAACTGACGATAAAGACCCTTTTCAAACCGATATTTTTATATTGAGTGGAAAAGGAGAAGAAACTTTTACGCCAAAATTTAACTACAAAGGTTTTCAATATATTGAAATCAATAGTTCTGAACCGATTGAGCTTACGCAAAATGGTGTAAAAGGCTATTTTATGCACTCAGATGTACCTGCTATTGGCAAAATTACCAGTTCTAACCCAACCCTCAATAAAATCTGGGCTGCTACTAATCGCTCTTATTTGTCTAACCTTTTTGGCTATCCAACCGATTGCCCACAAAGAGAAAAAAATGGCTGGACAGGCGATGCCCATATTGCCTGCGAAACAGGACTTTATAATTTTGATGGTATAACTATCTATGAAAAATGGCTAGCCGACCATCGCGACGAACAACAGCCCAATGGCGTGCTTCCTTCAATTATTCCGACAGGAGGCTGGGGCTACGAATGGGGTAACGGACCAGACTGGACTAGTACTATAGCCATTATCCCTTGGAATATCTATTTGTTTTATGGAGACAGCAAACTATTAAAAGATTCTTATGAGCCCATCAAACGCTATGTTGACCATATTACAGACATCAGTCCGAACGGGCTATGTACTTGGGGATTGGGTGATTGGGTTCCTGTCAAATCCAAAACACCTGTAGAGTTAACCTCAACGGCGTATTATTTTGTGGACGTAACAATCTTGGCAAAGGCAGCCAAGTTGCTCGGAAACCAAGAAGATTATGTCAAATATTCAGCTTTAGCCGAAAAAATTAAAAAGGCATTTAATCAGAAATATCTCAACGAACAAACTGGCATTTACGGTGCGGGAGTTCAAACCGAACTAAGTGTACCACTTTATTGGGGACTAGTTCCTGAAGGATTGAAACCCAAAGTAGCGAAAAACTTAGCTGATAGAGTTGCCCAAGACAATTATCACTTAGATGTAGGTTTATTGGGAACAAAAGCCATTTTGAACGCTTTGAGCGAAAATGGATATGCTTCTATTGCTTATAAAGTTGCCTCACAAGAAAGTTACCCATCGTGGGGTTGGTGGATAGTAAACGGTGCTACAAGTTTGTACGAAAACTGGCCAATTGACGCCAAATCTGATATTTCGATGAACCACATTATGTTTGGTGAGATTGGCGCTTGGTTATACAAAGGCTTAGCAGGAATTTTTCCAGATGAGCAAGGTGCTGGTTTTAAAAACATTATGTTAAAACCCAATTTTGTTGAAGGTTTAGCAACATTCTCCGCCGATTTTGAGTCACCAAGAGGTTTGATTCATTCGGAGTGGGAACAAAAAGGTAATACTGTAATTTACAAAATTGTAGTACCTCAAAATGCTTCTGCTAAAGTACAGTTACCAGAAGGATACAAGGTGAAAAGCATTAATCAAAAAGCTATCTCGACTCCACAAGTAGGTCTTTTATCTGCTGGTGAATATACCTTACTCATCGAAAAATAGAGGTTTGGAGACAGATAGTAAGGGGGTATTCTGAACACATCTAGCAATGCTTTAGAAAAATGTGCCACGCATTCATCTCAATGGAATTAAAATAATCCCTAATTTTGTTCTATTCGTGCAAGTCTGCTAGGTGTGTTGTTTAGATTACCAATTATTATGAAGTTTCAAAAAGTCCTTTTTAGCACTATATATTTACTATTGATAGGTTCTTGGCTGCCTGCGCAAATCAGATTTGAAGTGCACATTCCAGCCCAGAACCGTTCAAAAAACCTCCCTATTTTCATTGCTTGTAGTTTTAACAATTGGTCACCTGGCGACCCCAATTTTCAATTAGAATCTATTGGAAATGACACATACGCCATTGATCTTCCTGATACACTTTCCTATTTTGAATACAAATTTACCCAAGGTTACTGGACACAAGTAGAAGGCGATTCGCAAGGGCATAGCCGTCCAAATCGGATATATGACCGATTGAAAGAACAAAATCCTCAACATTTGAGTCTTCAAATCGAAGGGTGGGAGGCTCGTCCTACCTATCGTTTTTATATCAAAAGTCTTCCCAAAAACACGCCTCAGGATGCGAGTATTTATATTTCTGGAAATTTCAATAATTGGGATCCGGGCAACGAAAGTTACAAACTTCAAAAGCAGTTTGATGGGACTTATCGGGTAACTGTTTCTACAGAATTAGAGAAGTTAGAGTATAAATTTACAAGGGGAAATTGGGAAACAGTTGAGGGGCAAGAAAACGGTAAAGCTTGCCCAAACCGTATTTTATCTCGTAAAACCGACCTCAAATTAGATGAAATTCCCGTAGATATCAGCGGTTGGGAAGACCTTACGGGTACTTTTAATTTTTACTCGATTTATGATTTGCTAATTCTATTTTCAGCTTTTCAGTGTATTCTGCTGTTGGTGGCAATTCCAACGATGCAAGACTACAATCGTAAGGCTAATCAGTGGTTACTACTCTCCATTGCTTTTACAGCTACTGTCCTGATTATGAAAACATTGACAGGATATAGAGTTGTAGCGGAGCAATATAGTCGCTTACTTTTGATTCCTGATTTTGCCTTATTTTTGTATGCTCCATTATTTTATTTTTATCTACAAAAACTCCTTTTCAAAACACCTCAAATGCCTGTAAAATGGTGGTTGCATTTTATATTACCCATTTTTCAGATATTGATATATATGCCCTTTATGCTATTGGGCTCGAAGGAGTTACTGATAAAATTATTGAACAAAGAGCAAGACCTTCATCTCGTTTCAGTCATTGCAGGAACAATTTCATGGTTTGTCAATATATTTTACTGGTTTATCAACTGGAAATCGGTAGAGGGTTACAACAAACAATACCCAAATCAAGCCTCTAACGAGCAAAATACGGATTACTTACATACGGTTTTGATTCTTCAAGCTATTTGCCTTGTGTTATGGGCTTTTACGGGCTTACTGGTATTAGGTCAGCGATTTTTTGAGTGGGATACCGTTTTGTTGGCAGACAAGAGCATCGATATTATTTGGTTGGCATTTTCAGCAATTCCATACTTCTTGGGATATTTCGCCATTCATCAACCTGAAATTTTCAAAATTGCCAAAACCAGTCTTACGCAGGTCAATATTTTGCCGAATAAGGTATCCACAGAAAGCGCATTGGTGTTACCTAAATCACCAGAAGTTTCACCCGAAATAACACCTCAAACAGACGAAACTCCAGTACAGGATATTGAAAAAGATGCTAATCACGAGCAACTCATAGCCAGTTGGAAGGAAAAAATTGATGAGTTTATGAACTCCGAAAAGCCCTACACCAATGTGGGACTTACTCTAAATGAGTTGGCAGGAATGTTGAAAATAACACCACATTTACTTTCAAAAGTTATCAATGAGGCATATCAAAAAAACTTTTTTGACTTTATTAATTCCTATAGAATTGAAGAATTTAAAATTCGTTTTGAAGACCCTCGCAACCGACAATTCACCATGTTGGCAATTGCTTTTGATGTAGGCTTTAATTCAAAAACGGCCTTCAATCGTGCCTTTAAAAAAATGACATCTCAAAGCCCAAGAGAATATTTCTTTGACTCGCGAGCGGAAGAATAATTCATCGTAAACTTTCTATTTATTCCTCTTTAGAGACGCAAAAATTGCGTCTCTATTTTTATATATCTCTACTATTTTATCGGTAAATTTCCCTCTCTAATTTTTCTCTATCTCTTCAAATTCCATTTGTACAATTTCACCACTTTTATGTTTTAAGTCGATATTAAAAAAAACATCCCGTACCTTTGCAGTCTTTTTTAGCTAAAAATGAGAAAAAATTGTCAAAAATAAGTACCATTTTATAAAGTGGAATATCTAAATAGTTATACAAAAGATTGAAATACAACAAGTTAAATTTTATTTTAAAATAAATCTTTAAAAAGTACAAAATACATAAAGTGGGACGACTTGAGGTAGCAAGGCATAGTACTTTTGTAAGAAAATATTTGAAAATTTCTCACACTAAGAGAAAATACATTTTTATAAACAAAAACTATTTCTCTCTATTTTGAGAGTCATGTACCAATTAATTATATATGAATTTTATATACTTCCTCAACACAATCTCCTCAAAGATACACCAGTCTTTAGGGCGACTACATTCACGAATTACACTTCATCTTTCCATATTTTTTCATTCCCTATCCCGAATGAAAAGCTTTCATTTTATAAGGTAAAATCTCAAAAACTAAATTTCGAAAGGGCTTTTGAGATAGGCCAAATTCAATCCAATTATATTTTTCAGTAATGACGGAGTCGGCAAAAGTGATTTTGCTGATAGCTCCTTGATTACCTTTTTTAAACCAATAATCCATTAACCAATTTCAATTTTATGTTTCAACAGAACTACGGAGAAGAATCAAAAAATTCTCGTTCGGAAGCTAGGTTTTCTTTCAGTAAGAAACTCTGGCTATTGATGATGTTTAGCTGGGTGAGCGTAGCAGCATTTGCCCAAAACAAGGTGACGGGTACTGTAAAAGATGCCAAAGATGGTTCGCCGCTTCCTGGGGTGACTATCCAAGTAAAAGGACAGACAAAAGGTACTCAAACTACAGGTGATGGTAAATACCAAATCAATGTCGCTGATAACACGGTATTGGTATTTAGTTTTATCGGAAAAACAACCAAAGAAGTAACAGTAGGTAGCCAGACAGTAATTGATGTAAGCCTCGAAGATGATATCAAAACATTGGGAGAGGTTGTGGTAATTGGTTATGGTTCGCAAAAGAAAAAGGACTTAACAGGTTCTGTGGCGGCGATTAACTCAGAAGATTTTAACAAAGGTAACATTGCTTCGCCAGACCAATTGGTTGTAGGTAAAGTAGCAGGGGTTCAAATCACCTCAAACGGTGGTGCGCCAGGTGCTGGTAGTACTATTCGTATTCGTGGAGGGGCATCCTTGAATGCCAACAACGACCCACTTATCGTAATCGATGGTGTACCTTTGGACAACTCAGGTATTTCTGGTGCGCCAAGTGCCTTGAGTTTGATTAACCCGAACGACATCGAGTCGATGAACATTTTGAAAGATGCTTCGGCAACGGCGATTTATGGTTCACGTGCTTCAAACGGGGTTATTTTGATTACCACTAAAAAGGGAAGCAAAAACGGTGGTTTGAAAGTAAATTTCAGTTCGCAGGCTTCATTGGCACAAAGCACAGGTTTTACAAAAGTGCTTTCAGCTGACCAATTCCGCACGATGATTAATGAAAAAGGTACTGCTGCTCAAATCGCTGTTTTGGGTCAAGCAAATACCAACTGGCAAGAACAAATTTACCGTAATGCGTTGAGTTCGGATAATAACTTAAGTGTTTCGGGTTCTTTGAAAAGTGTTCCTTTCCGTGTATCAGTAGGTTATACTAATCAAGATGGTATCTTGAAAACTTCAAATATGGGCCGTACTTCTGCCTCTATCGGCATTTCTCCTACCCTTTTGAATAATCACTTGAAAATTGATGTAAACTTAAAAGGCTCGAACGTTGACAATACTTTTGCTAACACAGGCGCTATTGGTGCGGCTATTGCCTTTGACCCAACTCAATCTGTTTATTCAGGCAATAACAACTACGGTGGTTATTGGGAATGGTTAAACTCAGATGGAAAACCTAATACGATTGCACCTCGTAACCCTGTTGGGTTGTTGAACCAAACTAGCGATAAAAGTACGGTTCAACGTAGTATTGGTAATATTCAATTGGATTACAAATTCCATTTCTTACCAGAATTGCGTGCTAATGTAAACGCAGGTTATGATGTAAGTAAAAGTGATGGAACAAGATTTGTTCCTGCAACGGCAGCAGCTAACTATAGCACCGCTGGTGAGAAAACGGTATATACTCAAAATAAGACGAACAAATTGTTTGACTTCTACTTGAACTATGTGAAAGAATTGAAAGAAATCAAAAGTAGAATTGACGTAATGGCTGGTTACGAATACCAAGATTTCTTGACTGAAAGCACTAATATTAGAACAAACGCAGAAGGTTCAACTACTTATACCAACAGTCCATATAAGACACAAAACACTTTGGTATCATTCTTCGGTCGTATGAACTATACTTTTGACGATGCCTATTTATTGACTTTCACAGTTCGTAGAGATGGTTCGTCAAGATTTAATCCAGACAACCGTTGGGGTACGTTCCCATCAGCAGCATTTGCTTGGAAATTGAATGAAATGTCTTTCTTGAAAAACTCGAATACCATTTCTGAATTGAAATTACGTGTGGGTTATGGTATTACTGGTCAGCAGGATATTGGTCAGAACTATGCTTATTTGCCAAGATATACTGCTTCTTTAGACAACGCTCAGTACCAATTAGGCAACACTTTCTATACAACACTACGTGCAGAAGGTTATGATGCTAATATCAAATGGGAACAAACAGCTACGTCTAACGCAGGTATTGACTTTGCTTTCAAAAAAGCAAGACTTTCAGGTAGCATTGATTACTACTACAAAAACACGACTAATTTGTTGAACGTGATCCCAGTTGCTGTTGGTACAAACTTGACCAACCAATTGTTGACAAACGTTGGTTCAATGGAAAACCAAGGGGTTGAATTAGCCTTAAACTACAATCCAATTCATACGGATAAATTTGACTGGAATGTGGCTTTCAACGCAACATACAACGTTAACAAGATTACAAAATTGACCAACAACAACGACCCTTCTTACCAAGGTGTATTAGTTGGCGGTATTGCAGGTGGTGTGGGTAGTACTATTCAAATCCACTCGGTAGGTTATCCTGCTTATTCATATTATGTATTACAACAATCTTATGACGCAAGCGGTAAGCCTATTGAAGGAGTTTATGTTGACAGAAACGGAGATGGTATCATCAACGTCGATGACCAATATCGTTACAAATCTCCAGCACCAAAAGTATTCTTAGGCTTCAACTCACAAATGACTTATGACAACTGGAGCTTCGGTTTTGTATTGAGAGGGAATATCGGCAATTACGTGTATAACAACGTAAAATCTTCGAACGGAGCCTATATCAACTTCCAAGGTTCTAACGGATATATCGCCAACCTTTCACCAAGTGTGTTTGATTCTCAATTTGCGAAAAATCAATTTTTCTCAGATTACTACATGGAAAATGCTTCATTCGTGAGAATGGAAAATATCACTTTGGGTTATACATTCAAGAAATTCTTGGGTAACAAAGTAAATATGCGCTTGAATGCCACAGCACAAAACGTATTTACTATTACTAAATACACAGGCTTGAACCCAGAAGTTTCGGGTGGTATCGACAACAACGTGTACCCAGTACCACGTACTTACTCTTTAGGTTTGAACATTGGTTTTTAATCGATTCATTCCAAGAGCGATAACAACAACTTAAATTTCCTATTCAAGTATTATTAAGAATACAAAGAAATGAAAACAAGATTTTTCAAAAATATAGCATTATTCGGAGGATTAGCAGCCAGTTTATTGGTTAGCTCATGTACGGGTGATCTCGACAGAACTCCATTTATTGAAGTAACCTCAGCAACAGTTTATAACGACCCTGCTGCGTATAAACAAGCTGCTGCCAAACTTTATGCTGGTTTAGCACTAACAGGGCAAGAAGGTCCTGCTGGAAAGCCAGATTTAGGTGGTATCGATGAGGGCTTCTCTAGTTACTTGCGTCAGTACTGGCAATTACAGGAGCTTCCAACAGACGAAGCTGTTATTGCTTGGGGTGATGCTGGTTTGCCAGAAATGAACACCATGCAATGGTCTTCAAACAACCCATTCGTAAGAGGTTTATACAACCGTATTTTCTACCAAATTGCAGCGTGTAATGAATATATTCGTGAAGCAAGCGATGCCAAATTGAGTAGTCGTGGTATTACAGGAACTAACTTGACAGACGTAAAAAACCTTCGTACTGAAGCTCGTTTCTTGCGTGCATTAAGCTATTGGCATGCGTTGGATATGTTTGGAGGAAATGTTCCATTTGTCACTGAAGCCGATGCTATTGGCTCGACATTGCCAAAGCAAACAAATGCTTCTGCTTTGTTTACTTACATCGAAACAGAATTAAAGGCTATCGAACCAGAAATGATGGATGCTCGTAAAAATGAGTACGCTCGTGCCGATAAAGCAGCAGTTTGGATGTTGTTAGCAAAACTTTACTTAAATGCTGAGGCTGCTGGCGTTGGAGCAAAATATGCAGATGCTGCGACTTATGCGAAAAAAGTAATCGATGCTGGTTATACCTTAGAATCGAAATACACCAATCTTTTCAGAACAGACAATAACAATTCTAAAGAGGTGATTTTCCCAGTTGCATTCGACGGAGTTCACACAAAAACTTGGGGTGGTATGACATTTTTAGTGCATGCTCCTGTTGGTGGTTCTATGTCGGCATCATCGTTTGGTATTGATGGCGGTTGGGGTGGTTTGCGCACTACAAAAGCTTTTGTAAGTCTTTTTGCTGATCCTTCTGGCAAAACAGATACTCGTGCCATGTTCTATACAGACGGACAAAAATTGGAGATTGAAGATTTGACTCAATTCTCGAATGGTTATGCGATTTCTAAATGGAAAAATATCTCTTCAACAGGAGCTCAAGGTTCTGATATTGTTCACCCAGACACAGACTTCCCGATGTTCCGTTTGGCTGATGCGTATCTGATTTATGCAGAGGCTGCTGCTCGTGGTGCTGGCGATCGTACGTTGGCTTTGCAATATGTAAATGCACTTCGTACACGTGCCTTCGGAAATACGAATGGAAACATTACGGCTGCCCAATTAACAGCTGACTTTATTTTGGACGAGCGTGCTCGTGAATTGTTCTGGGAGGGTTCTCGTCGTACTGACTTGATTCGTTTTAACAAATACACTTCTGCTACGTATGTTTGGCCTTGGAAAGGTGGCGTAAAAGACGGTAAATCAGTAAGTGATTACTTGAAATTTTACCCAATTCCTTCAACGGACTTAACGGCTAATCCGAACTTGAAACAGAATACAGGATACTAAGGAGTGATGAGTTTTGAGTGTGGAGTTTTGAGTTTTTGGTATTTTCACCGCTCCACACTCAAAAATATCAAAGCTTCAAAATTAAGTAAGAGGAAAGATTAAATGAGTGTCCGGCAACTGATATACTATTAACCAATAACTTCCTTTTACTTGAGCATTAGTGCAAAATAAGATTTGATCAATTCTGAGTGTAAAATATTGACAATATAAAAAATACATTCACAACTCGTAATTCAGCACTAATACTTACCTGATCAAAGTCAACTTTAACATAATTGGACTCAGTAATGAAAAAGATATTTAGTACTTCTTTAATCGTTTTGGCTTCTCTATTTGTTTTCACTTCTTGTGAAAAAGAAGAAGAAAAAGCCATCTTGAATACGAATGCAGTGCCTTCGATTCAACTTTCAGCAAACACTGTGGTATTGACCAAAGATAATGCTGATAAAGATGCCGTAACGCTTTCGTGGCCAAAACCAGACTATGGTTTTTCGGCAGCGGCGTCTTACACTATTTTGATTGATAAAAAAGGCGGTACTTTCGTAGCTCCTGTTTCAATCACCACAAATACAGCACTTACTAAAACCTTCAAAACATCAGAATTAAATGCTATTTTGATTAAGTTGGGCTTAGTTGCTGGCACGGCTGGAGACATCGATATTCGTGTAGTTTCTAATGTAGGTGACAATACCTCAAAAACTTCTTTTACTTCTCCAACGATTTCGTTGAAAGCTACGCCTTACTTGGATAAACTAGATTTAACTACTATTTGGGGAGTTGTAGGTAGCGCCGCAGTAAACGGCTGGAATGGTCCAGATATGCCTTTCTACAAAACTGATAAAACAGATGAAATTGTTGCTTATGTAACTTTGAATGATGGTGAAATCAAATTCCGTAGCAACAATAAATGGGATGTAAACTACGGGGATGATGGCGCTAATGGAACATTAGAAGCTGGTGGTGCAAACATTAAAGTTACAGCTGGTACTTATAAAATTACCTTCAATACAGCCTCATTAACATATACAATCGAGAAATTCTCTTGGGGATTAGTAGGAAGCGCAACACCAAGCGGATGGAATGCACCAGATGTACCATTAACTTACGATCCAACTACCGACACATGGAAAGCAACAGCTTTCTTGAAAGCAGGTGAAATCAAAGTTCGTAAAAACGAAGATTGGGGTGTAAACTACGGTGGTGCAGGTGGTACTTTGGTACTTGGTGGTGATAATATCGCTGTTACTGAAGGAAATTACAATATTACCATCGACTTCAAGAAAATGAAATTTACCGTTGAAGCTACTAAGCCTTGGGGTGTAGTTGGCGATGCAACTCCAAATGGTTGGAATGGTCCAGATGTAAAATTCCGTCCTGATTTTGTTACAGAAAACGTTTTCGTAATTGATAATATAAAATTAGGTACTGGCGAAATCAAGTTCCGTTACAACGACGCATGGGCACTTAACTATGGCGACGATGGCGCTGATGGAACGCTTGAAGCTGGTAGTGCCAATATCAAAGTAACTGCTGGTAACTACCAAATCATACTTGATTTGTCGAATGCGAGCAAGCCTAAATACACATTGACTAAAAAGTAATTTTACCCTTAGTCAATACAACAAAAGAGCAAAGTGGTTTACTAAAAGAATCACTTTGCCCTTTTGTACTAGCATCTTCTCCCCCATATCTTTCATGAAAAAGCTATTTCTATTGGGCATTATTTTGCTCAGTACTTTCAATCTTTTTGCCCAAACAAAAACCCCAGAAGTATGCTATGAGATTTTTGTACGCTCATTTGCAGACTCAAATGGCGATGGAATCGGCGACATCAACGGTATTACCTCGAAGTTAGATTATCTCAAATCGCTTGGAGTAGATGCGCTGTGGTTAACACCAGTGAGCAAATCGCCTTCCTACCATAAATATGACGTGGTGGATTACAAATCAATTGACCCTGAGTTTGGAACACTAGCCGACTATAAAAAATTAATTACAGAAGCACATAAACGTAAAATCAAGATTATTAAAGACTTTGTCATTAATCATACAAGTGATAAACATCCTTGGTTTTTAGAGGCAAAAAAAGGGAAATCAAACCCGTACCGTGACTATTATGTTTGGATGACACCCAAAATGATTGACTCGTTGGGTATTGCTACTCGCGAACAAGCAGGTGGTTCTTGGGAAGTTACGCCTTGGCATTTTGCCCATCAAGGCGATACCGAAAAGTACTATGCTTTGTTTTGGGGTGGTATGCCCGATTTGAATTACGACAATCCTAAAGTGCGTAAAGAAATATATGAGGCAGCTAAATTTTGGTTAAAAGAAGTTGGTGTAGATGGTTTCCGTTTGGATGCTGCTAAGCATATTTATCCAGATTGGGAGGCAGAAAAATGCCATGCTTTCTGGCAAGAATTCCGCAAGGAAATGACTGCAACAAAACCTGACGTATATATTGTAGGTGAAGTTTGGACTTCGGCAGACAAAGTAGCGCCATACTTCAAAGGCTTACCAGCAAACTTTCATATCGATGAAGGATTTGCGATTCAAAAAGTAGTTAAAGAAGGAAAGGACGATAATTTGATTCAAAAAATTCTATCTGATTACAAAGCATTTGGCTCACAAAATCCTGATTTTGTAGACGCTACTATCATCGACAATCATGACCAAGATCGTATTGGGACAGTGATGAACGACGACATCAACAAAATGAAAGTAGCCGCACAGTTATTGTTAACCCTGCCAGGGCAACCTTATATCTATTATGGAGAAGAGTTAGGTATGTTAGGCAAAAAACCTGATGAAAACATTCGTGAACCTTTTCTTTGGGAAAAAGAATCCAGCGACAAGGCTCGTACAAAATGGATGAAACCTGTATTTACAACTGAAAAAACAGTTCGTCCACTTTCTGAGCAAATCAAAGACCCTAATTCTGTTTTTAGTACCTATAAAAATCTCATCGCTTTCCGCAAAAGTCAACCAGCGATGCGTCAAGTAATTCGTCCGAATTTACAAGAAAGTGCTATCAAACAAGAAGGTATTTTGGCTTTTGTAAGAAATCATACATCAGGCAATTTGTTGGTGATTCATAACCTAACAGGCAAAGCTCAGGATATTCAATTACCATCATCAGAACAAAAATACAAAGCTATTGTATTTACGACTTCAGGCAAAAAAGGAGCACTAAATTCCACAAAAGTTGCAGTTCCAGCGTTTGGAATGGTGGTTTTGAAATAGTCTTTTGCCCACAAAAACATAAAATATAATTGGTACAAAAGGAATAGTTCGCACCTTATAAAAAGCCATCCAATCGGATGGCTTTTTGCATTTTTCCAATAAAGCAGTAAATCACATTTCAAATATCATTTTGGTGTACTATTAACATAACTCCTCCCCTATTTCACATACATTGCCAAACCGAAAACGTTTACAAAAAAAAATCCTAAAAAATCTCAAAGTAAAGTTTGTTAGTTCTCCATAATTGTCCCAACTTCCCTTAAGAACCTCTCAAAACCGTCATTAAGACTATAAAAATTGAGATTTAGTTTCGAAAAACATTTTCAAGAAAATATAACTTTTTTAAGAACCATGAGTATCCTCCAAATGTTTGATTTAACAGGAAAAGTAGCCCTAGTTACAGGCTGTAAAAAAGGTATTGGTAAAGCTATGGCTTTGGCTTTGGCAGAAGCTGGCGCTGATATTATTGGCGTTTCGGCATCTTTAGAATTAAGCGGTAGCCAAGTAGAGCAAGAAGTAGTAGCCTTGGGACGTAAATTCAAAGCCTACCAAGCTGATTTTGGCAAACGTGATTCTTTGTACAGCTTTATTAGTCAAGTAAAAGCCGATTTTCCTGTAATTGATATTTTGGTGAACAATGCTGGTTCTATTTTGCGTAAACCTGCCGCAGAGCACCCAGACGAATATTGGGATGAAATCATCGAAATCAATCTTAATTCCCAATTTGTTATCACACGTGAAATCGGTAAATCAATGGTTGAGCGTGGTAGTGGAAAAGTCATTTTCACTGCATCACTATTGACTTTCCAAGGTGGTATCAACGTGCCAGGATATGCTGCAAGTAAAGGTGCTATTGGTAGTTTGACCAAAGCATTTGCCAACGAGTGGGCAAGCAAAGGCGTGAATGTAAATGCAATTGTTCCAGGCTATATTGCCACAGACAATACTGAGGCGCTTCGCAACGACCCAGAACGTTCGGCATCTATTTTGAGTCGTATTCCTGCCAACCGTTGGGGTACACCAGAAGACTTTAAAGGTGCAACTTTATTCTTAGCTTCTCAAGCTTCTTCTTACGTACACGGAAGCACGCTTATCGTAGATGGCGGCTGGATGGGAAGATAAATGAGTGATGAATTTTGAGTGCTGAGTTTTGAAAATATTAAGTGTTGGAAATCTTACTTAGTAGAGACGTAATGCTTTGCGTCTAAAGAGGTGTAATTTTGAAATATAGTATCAAAAAAGGCGTTCGAAATTAGTTTTTCGAACGCCTTTTTTGATAAATAGTTGGAAAATAACCTAAATGTTAAAATTCGGGATAACTCATGTTTGAGAGCGAAATGCTGTTATGATTATAAGTATTCCATACTCAAAACTCAACATTCAGGATTACAACTCCTCCTCACCTACCAAGCTCCATATCATGGCATAACAGAAAGCGACAAAAAGTCCATATTCCACCACAAACATCCAAGTAATTCGGTAGGTCATCGACCGCAAAACATACTCCACGAGCGAGAAAGGTTGGGCGATGATATCCCATGAATTCCAACGTTCAATTCTTCCCAAATAAATACCATAGCCACTCAAAGCAATCGAAATGATAAGGGCAATCCAGCTAATTTTTTGGGAAGTATGCTTTGCCCACAACTGTTTGATCCAATACATAGAAATCATTCCTGCAAATAAAGCAGACATCGCATATCCAAAGAAAGTTAACTGTTCATGCCAGTATAACCCAGAATCATATTGTGGAAATAAGTGTACAAAATCTGTAATGATATAAGGCGAATTGGGGAAAAAAGCTAGCCAAACAAGACTAGATATGACCAATTTGGTCATAGTAACTTTCCCTTCGTCGGACTGTCGTTGTAACCAAATCACACAAAAAAGCGGTACCCAAGCCAGAAATAAATTCCAATTGATTCCCCACATATATAAGTCCGAATATACCACTACTCTAGCAGCAAAAAGCAATACAGCAAAGCCAGACATTAACATCAAGGAGAGAATAACTCTCTCCTTGCGTTTTGAAATGAATAATTTTCCAGACATAAATTAAAAGTACTTTGAATTACAAAGTTTATAAATAAAAAAATAGAAAGTGTAAAAAACTAGATACTAGGCTTGCTCAGTCCTTGAAAAAAAGGAGTAAATCGGGCAAAAATCAAGTGTCTATTCATGAGAACTAATTGGTTTAATCGTAATTAATTGGTTGCCAATACGGCGATAGGGTTCAAACTATTAATTTATACATTCAAAGTAGGTGTTGCTTACCAAAATAAGTAGAATATGAAAAGGGTGTGTTAGTTTCCTGCAAAGGGAGTACCGAAAATACCTACTGCCAATTCTGCCCAAATCAAGAAAAAGATGATAAGTAGAACAGCTCCAGCAATAAACCTTGATTTGAAGGTTTTGAATTTTCTCAATAAAAGCTCAAGCGTAGCGCCAGTACCAGTTAGCAGAATACCTGCCACAATAAAGTCAAATACGGACCATTGAACTTCGTTCGTCAACTGCATCGCAATCAGAGGAATCAGTAAAATCGATAAAGCTCCTCCCAAAATTAGGGCTAATCTCCTATCTGGAGTCAGCTCAAAGAAATGATTTTTTTCCATAAGTAATTGATTTAAAAAATATTAATCTAAGATTTTGTAAGTAAAAGAAAGTTATTAGTTAATAGTATGTCAGTTATTGGAATAAGTTCATAATCAGAAGGATATATTCAATGTGTACCGTAGCTATATTATTAATTTATTCTTTCTTGTTACTTAAATAGTTCAAAATTAAGATATCTCCGTGTTGTATTGTGGAGGAACCCTCTGATTATGAGTAAAATCCAATAACTGATTCCCTATTAACGAATAACTTTTTTACATACTTCAGCATTCTTCACTCAAAACTCAGCACTTATTTCATTCCTTTCACCAATTCCTCCAAAGCCGTCAAATGACTCTGAAACGCCCCTCTGCCTTCTGGTGTTACCTGAAAAGCCGTATTTGGTTTTTTTCCGATAAAACTCTTACGCACAGCGATAAACTGCTCCTTTTCTAAAGCAGCAATATGCGAAGCCAAATTTCCGTCTGTCAACGCTAAGGTTTCTTTGAGTTCGCCAAAATCCACCCAATCATTTACCATCAAAATTGACATTATTCCCAGGCGAATCCGACTCTCAAAAGCTTTATTTAACTGTGTTATTACGTTTTTCATTCTAAGCTTCTATCCTAATTTTCGTATTTACGATAGAGTAAAATTCCATACAAAATATGTAAAACCCCAAATCCAAATGCCCAAAAGAATAATCCTACGTAATAATCGTTCATAAATCCTGAAACTATCCCCAACACAACTTCAGCAACTCCCAAATATCGAATATCGTTGTAAGTATATTTGGAAGCATTGATAAGTGCCAAACCATAAAACAATAAGGTTGAAGAATCTATCAAATGTGGCGCATGTTTGAGCAAAACCACGCAATACAAACCTCCTGCCACCAATGGCAACATCAGATTGATTAATAATCTTTTAGAAGCTGTACTCCAGAGTGTTTGGTTAGTCTTTTTGACCCTGCGATAAGTCAAAACAAAGGCAACAATCAACGTCAAAATTAAAGTAGAGACGCCAATTTTTACCAAATCCATCAGTAAGGCTTGATTCTCTAGCAATCTACTATAATTAGCAGTTGTATCTTGAGCAATACGGAAATAGGCTAATCCAGAGGCTATTAAGCCAAATGTTCCTGCAAAAACTCCACTCAAACCACTCAAGGAAAGAAAACGAGTGGAACGCTCCATAAGCGCTCGAATTTCGGTAATGTCGTCTAAATGTTGATTCATATTTTGAATTTCAAAAAGTACTTTGCATTACAAAGTTTATAATTAAAAAATATTTTCCAAAATTTTAATTCAATATTTTTTAATTATGGGGTGATTTTTGTTAATCGAGTCTAAAATTAATACTTTCGAGCTATCAAATCCTGTATTTGTTTGCCCAAACCCTTACCTATATCATGACGATAAAGCAAATTTTCATTCTTACAATTTTGCTCATTGCAAGCAATACCATTTTGGCACAAACGCCTAAAAGTAAAAAAGTGATTACCCAATTTTTTGTTAAAGCAATAGACGAACAAACAAAAGAAGAATTACCTGTAGAACTTGACATAAAGCTCTATAAAGCCAAAAAAACCTATCAGGCTAAGAATGAGCCATTTTTGAGTCCATTTATGTTTTTACTTTACGAATCTGACACTGTTGAAGTAAAAAGCAAAGTTGATGGTTATTATTCATACACAGAGCTTTTGGTAGCATCTTGCGATACTTGCCCCATTTATCAGCATACGGTGACTATGGAAAAAAGAAAACCACTTTTTGAAAATGTCAAGGTAAATGACGTTGTAAAATTAGACAAAATCTATTTCGACCAAAGTAGCTTCATTCTAAGAAGCGATTCTTATCCTCAGCTCGAAGAACTCTATAAAGCACTAGAGACTAACCCAAAGCTTCGTATCGAAATATCGGGACATACCGACAATGTTGGCAATGCCAAGCTCAATCAACTATTATCCGAAAATCGAGCTAGAGTAATACATAATTATTTGGTAGGCAAAGGGATTGATTCAAAAAGATTAAAATTTGCAGGTTATGGACAGACCAAACCTGTATCGCCCAATGATACAGAAGAAAATAAATCCAAAAACAGACGTGTGGAATGTTTGGTATTGGCGAATTAGTGTTTAAAATTTCAGACCTAATCATAAATAATTTCGCACAAATCCTGTTTTTTCTACCTCTATTACAATATCATAAAGGATAATTAAAAATTAAAATAATCCTATTATATTGCAAAACACTATCAACAGATATTTTTCCGTATTTATTGTTATTTATGAAAACTCTTAAAAATCTTATTTCTTTCTTTTGCTGTTATTTTGTGATAAGTCATGTATTTGTATTTTCTCAAAACAAAGATTTGTCAACTCTCGAAAACAAATTTGTAAAGCAATTCGCTACGCTCAGTAATGGTGCGGGTGATTCCGAAAAATTTGAAAAAGATTTCAGAACCTTCCTTTCTACTAACCCCAGCACTATCGAATACTCTTTTAATAAGTTGAAAAACAACTCATTTTATGTAACTACTTCTGGAGATGGTAATATCAGACATTACGGTTGGGATACAGGACAAGGGGGCTCGATGCACGTTTTCAATGAAATATATCAGTGGAGAGTCGGAGATAAAGTATATACAAAACAAGTGAAAGCCTCGGACGAAGGTGACAATGGTGAATTTTCTTCCAAAATATACACTATCAATATTCAAAACAAAGATTACTATTTAGTAATCACAAATACTATTTTCTCCAATCGAGACGCTCGCCAATCAGTTGTATCATTTGTGATTAATAATACAAAGCTTACCCAAGCCCCTATATTCAAAACAAAAACGAAGTTGCTAAGCAGAATTGATGTAGATTTTGATTTTTTCTCGGTCGTTGATAGACCCGAACGTCCTTTCGAACTAATTACTTTCAATACCAAACAAGATACGCTCTATATTCCTGTCGTAGATAAAGAGGGTAAAGTAACCTCTCGTAATATTTTATACGTGTTTAATGGCAAGGTCTTAGAATTTAAAGGTATCAAATAATTAGACTATTGACATCGACCTAGCCCCAAAAACTATATATTTTAACAAAGAAAATATTAGATTATTTTTATCTTGCAATAATTGTCTCTCAATATCAAACCTTTCCAACCAAACACATAACCACTATGGGTAATAACCTAAGTAGTAACGGCGGTTACCGTTATTTGGCAGCAAATCCTAATGCCGAAGAGTTTAAACCGTCAAAACGTTCGAAAAAAGCACTTCCTTCTAAAGTTGACCTTCGTCGATATTTGACTAAAGTTGAAAATCAAAAATCATTGAGTAGTTGTACTGCCAACGCTACTGCGGGTGCATACGAATATCTTGCTAAACGTCACCTGAAAAATCGTCAGTTTGAAGTAAGTCGTTTATTTGTTTACTACAATGCCAGACTTCGTGCAAGTAACGTAATCAAAGACGAAGGTAGTCATATACAATATGCTGTCGAAAGTTTACATAAACTTGGTGCTTGTACAGAAGAAGTATGGCCTTATGAATTAAAAAAGGTAAATAATAAGCCTCATTCAGCAAGTTACGACGAAGCAAGTTACTTTAAAGTTCAGCAATCCAAACATGTACCAACCAACCTTAAAGCATGGAAACAAGCCTTGGCAGAAGGGTATCCTATCATTTTTGGAATTACTCTTTTTGAAGGATTTGACAATTGTCAAAAGTACGGAGGAGTCGTACCAATGCCATCGCCAGACGAAGCTTCTCGTGCTGCTCACGGGCTTCACGCAATGCTTTGCGTAGGTTATTCAGAAGCTGATGAGATGTTTATTGTTCGTAACTCTTGGGGTGAAGAATGGGGAGATAAAGGCTATTGTTATATGCCTTATCAGTATGTTATCAATGAAAAATTCAACTTGGGAGATAGCTGGGTTATCAAACGTACCGATCCAATTCCAGATTTTGAAGATACTTGGGTAAACGATAAAAAGTCAATCATTGCAAAAAGTGGAGCGGCGAATGCAGCAAGTTTGCCTGTTTATTCGGCTGATGACTACGAAGACTTTGATGTTTGGAGCATTTTCGAAGACGAGCTAGTTGATGAATATGATGAGGCAGGTTGCGACGAGTATGAAGAGCTCGAATATATAGAAAGCGAACTCGACGAGGAAGGAGAAGAAGAGTCGGAAGAGGAATACGACGAGGATGAAGAGGAAGAAGAATACGACGAAGAAGAGGAAGAGGAAGAAGATGAGGAAGAGGAGGGAGATGAGGAAGAATCTGACGAAGAAGAGGAAGAGGAAGAGTCGGAAGAGGAGGAAGAATACGACGAAGAAGAGGATGAGGAGGAGTCGGAAGAGGAGGAAGAATACGACGAAGAAGAGGAGGAGGAGGAGTCGGAGGAGGAGGAAGAATACGACGAAGAAGAGGATGAGGAGGAGTCGGAAGAGGAGGAAGAATACGACGAAGAAGAGGAAGAGGAGGAGTCGGAAGATGAAGAAGAATACGACGAAGAAGAGGAGGAAGAGTCGGAGGAAGAAGAAGAATCTGACGAAGAAGAGGAATCTGGCGAAGAAGAAGAGGAGGAAGAATAGTTTTTTAAAAACTCCTATTTGTATTTGTAGTGATTCACATAGTAAATCTTTTTCCAAACAGGGTGCGACTGAAGTCGCATCCTATTTGGAAAATTGAACATTAATCCTGAATTAGGTATATCTTCAAAACATGAGTCATCCCTAATTTAGTGATTTAGCGATTGAATGAATGAGTGATTAATTTAAAATTTGTATTCTGGCAGCTTAAGATGCAATGATTGCGTCTTAAGCCAAGTTATATCTAGCATAGTAGCATCAAAAAAGCGGTCGGAAAATACTTTCCGACCGCTTTTTTGATGAAAACTTTGAGAATAAACCCAATCTTAAAATTCGGAATGACTCATGTTTTCAGAATGATATATACTTTAGACGCAAAGCATTTCATCGCTACTAGTAAAACTACGATACTTCTTATTCGTCTTCATCTTTTCGAGTATCTACTCTTGAGAGGAGACTCTCTTTCAAGCTATTAAAATCTGATAAAATAAAAAGTACCGTTAAAAATGAGATAGTTAACTCTAACATCGATAATATTTTGGCGAGTATTGAACTTGGTAATAAATTGCCATACCCAAAAAACGTAAATTGTTGTAAACTAAAGAACAAAAACTCAAACAACAACCTTGGATTAGAATAATGAGCAGGCATTCCCTCATAATTGTTGGGATTTATGAGATATAATCCAAAAAAGTCAAATGTAAACGAAAGAATAAAAACTAAAATATTCATACTTGCAAAGATGATAAACTTATGAAAAGGTGCATCTTTTACAGTAACATCTATGATTTTTTGATACCCTACCCAAACAAAATAAATCGTTTTTGAAAAACACAAAAGGACCAATACCAATGTCGACATTATTGGGCTAACACCTTCTATTTCATCAATATAAAAAAGCCAAATCGCCGATACTAATACAATCATGCACCTCGCAAATATTCCTAATACACTTTGGTTATTGGGGTTAAGTAATTTTATTCCATTCATTTTACTGCTAAACTTATATTTATTGATACGTTCGCAAATGTAAATTAATTCATAAGATTATTCAATTTGAAGTAATCGATGCTTAAATTATTTCATAAAAGATTCTCAATAACCGCACAGACAGATAAAAACAATATTTTATTGTTGTACTTTCCATCGTTAATATCAGTGTTACATTGGGTAATTTTCTGTAGAATTACACTTTATTAATCTGTATAATTACAATATTCTAAACTACTTTATTAAAACTGGTAAATTTCACTCAAGAAGCTTACTTATATTATATTTATCTTAGGCACAACATGAAAGCTAATAATTTATCTGTAGATATTCTGAGGGCAACTATCAATAGCGTTGCAGAGAACTTTGTGCTCATTTCTCCCGACCACAAGGTATTGATATGTAATACAGCAATGGTAAAAACGTTGGAGATATTTTTTGGCAAAGAAATTCAAATAGGTGATGACTATCGAGATTTTGTCGTTGAGCCATTAATGGAAATCTATTTTTCGGCATTTGAAAGTGCTATCAAAGGCGAATCCACTACGGTACAAAAAGAAACTTCGGGTGGCGAGGTACATCTCTGGTTTGAATACAAAGCTAATCCTGTATATGACGATGCTCGAAACTTAATTGGAGTGGCTATTTACGCCAAAAATATAGATGAACAAAAAAAAGCAGAGCTAGCTCTAGAGTACCTTAAAACTACTTACGAATCACTTATTAATAACATCTCCGATAGTATATGCTTGCTCGATACTAATTTCAAATTAATTCAATTCAACACCCATTTTAAAAAGAGTATTGTCTTCAACATCGGAAAAGAAATCAGCATAGGAGACGATTTCAGGGAATATCTATTTCCTCAAGAAACAGATGCTTTTTACACGCAATTTAATAGCGCTATTTCAGGAAAAACAGTAGAAGATGAAATTTGTGTTCACAATATTCATGGTGATACCATCTGGATTTTGAGTAAAATGTACCCTGTTTATGACAAAAATCAAAGTATCATAGGCGTCTGTTTGGTAGCTATTAATATCAGCGCTAAAAAGAAAATGGAATTGTCACTACTTGAAAACGAACAGCGTTTTCGCAAGATTATCGAAACAGCTCCAGTACCGATAGTTATTGTAGATAAAAAAATGAAAATACAGTTGGTAAACCCCGAAACAGAGAAAATTTTTAATTATGAGTCAAAAGAACTACTAGGCCAAGATATTAATATTCTTATTCCAAAGCGATTCCATGCAAATCATGCCCAATACCAACAGCAATATATTCAAGCCCCCAAAATGTACCGCATGGGCATTGGGAGGTTTACCCCTGCAATTACCAAAGATGGCATTGAAAAAATTGTAGAAGTAAGCCTAAACTCATTTAGAGTAAATGATGAAACATTTATTTTAGCAATTATTCAAGACGTTACAAAGCGAATCGAGCACGAAACCCGGCTCGAAAATCAAGTTGAAACCCTCGAAAAAATTGCTTGGCAACAGTCGCACGAAATGCGAAAACCAGTTGCCAATATTCTTGGATTAGTCCAGCTTATTGAATACGATAAAGCATACAATCCTTTGTTAATTAATCAACTTCATCAAACTACCAAAGAGTTAGATGATGTTATTCATAAAATTGTAAATCTTACCCATAGCAATAGGTAAAATCAACTAGTGTTGTGAATTTCTTTTTATGATTCACACAGAAATTTGGTATCTTCATTTCAAATTATGTTGATACTAACCCTACGCTTTCTATCGTGTTTGAAAAATACTATATATTTGCCATTTTGGCATTATTTGCAGAAATCATCGGAACCGTTTCTGGCTTTGGATCTTCTATCCTATTTGTACCCGTGGCTTCCCTATTCTTTGATTTTAAGACCGTACTTGGCATTACAGCGGTCTTTCATGTTTTTAGTAACATCTCCAAAATCACGCTATTTCGAAAAGGAATTAATAAAGAAATAGCCTTAAAATTAGGTATTCCAGCAGTCATATTTGTGATGATTGGCGCTTGGATGACCACCTTTTTACCCACAAAATCCATGGAATTAGCCATGAATATTATGCTAGTGGGCTTGTCATTATATCTACTTTATAATTTTAACAAAACCCTCAAACAAACCGATGGCAACTTATATCTTGGTGGTATCATGTCGGGGTTATTGGCAGGCTTAGTCGGAACAGGCGGAGCTATTAGAGGTATTACTTTAGCTGCATTTCAACTTCCTAAAGATGTATTTATCGCTACATCTGCTTTAATCGACTTGGGGGTAGATACCAGTCGAGCGGTGGTTTATGTGAGTAACGGATATTTTGATAGACAATATATTGTATTGATTCCATTTCTGATTGCAATCAGCATTTTGGGAAGTTATATAGGAAAAGTAATCTTACAATATACTTCCGAAACGGTATTTAGGTATATCGTTTTATCTATTGTTATCCTCACTTCTATCTTCCAAACTATCAAGTATTTTATGAATTAATTAATCGTCATCCAACTATGAAAACACCTCCCATTGCCATTATTGGTGCAGGACCTTCTGGATTATCTATCGCAAGAGCCTTAGCAAAAGCTCAACTTTCATTTGTTATTTATGAAAAACACAGTAATACAGGCGGTTTATGGGACATCAAAAATGAGGGGTCGCCTATGTATGAATCAGCTCATTTTATCTCTTCAAAAACATTATCAGGCTTTCCTGATTTCCCTATGCCTGATGATTATCCAGACTATCCTACTCGTAAACAGTTGTGTGCTTACATACAGGCATTTGCCAAACATTTTGATTTAGAAAAAAATATTATTTTTAATACAAAAATCGAAAAAGTAGAAAAACGTGAGAATGGTTGGAAAATAATAACAGCACAAGGCGACAGTTATTTTCATCAGGAACTTATCTGTGCCAATGGTACACTTTGGCAACCCAATATTGCCCAATATCGTGGTACATTTTCAGGAATAATTCGTCATTCAAATACCTTTAAAAAGTCTACAGAGTTTCTTAATAAAAAAATCTTAGTCGTTGGAGGTGGCAACTCTGGAGTAGATATTGCTTGTGAAGCTGCTAGCTTTGCAAACGAAGCCTATTTGAGTATGCGACGTGGTTATTACTTTATTCCGAAACACGTTTTTGGTGTGCCCTCAGATGTATTTTCTCATGGTGGTCCTAAACTCCCCTTGAAAGTCAATCAATGGATTTTTAAAAAACTCCTCAAAATTGTGGTAGGCGACCAAACTAAATTTGGACTTCCCAAGCCAGACCATGAATTGTTTGAATCACATCCTCTGATGAATTCGCAAATCATGCACCACACTTCTCATGGTAATTTGTGTATCAAATCCGACATTGATTATTTTGAAGGGAACAACATATTTTTCAAAGATGGGAGTTCTATCGAAGTAGATGAAATAATTTTGGCAACGGGCTATAAATATGCAATTCCTTTTGCTGAGGAGTTTTTTGACTGGAAAGACCATCGTCCACAATTATATATGAATCTATTTAACCCTAAACACGACAATATCTATGTGATGGGTTTTGTAGAAACTAATTCGGCAGCGTATGATATATTCACTCAATTAGCGACCTTACTAGCTAACCACCTGAAAGACAAGAAAGAATCACCAGAAAAAGCAAAGATTTTCAGAAATAAAGTTACCTCCGAAACGCTCGATTTAACAGGTGGCATCAAACTAGTAGCCTCCGAACGCCACACTGGATATGTAGATAGTGATACAATTAAGGCGAAACTTAAACAAATGAAGAAGCAAATGGGTTGGAGTAATCTATAAAACTTGCGTTTGTAAATACATATTTTTACTTTTTAACACACAACTCCCTATCCACCAAGGTCGATAGGGAGTTGTGTTTATTTGCTCAGTAAGAAGTTTTCAAACTATTGCAGATTTCTCATGCTTATTTACCAACGCTAGCACGAATAATATTCAATGCACCACCTGCTTTGAACCATTCAATTTGTTGGTCGTTATATGAGTGATTTGCTACGATAGTTTCTGAACTTCCATCTTCATGGTTCAATACAATTTCCAGTGATTTGCCTGGTGCAAAATCTGCCAATCCGTTGATGTCGATAGAATCATTTTCTTGAATTTTGTCGTAGTCAGCTTCATTAGCAAATGTCAAAGCCAACATACCTTGTTTCTTCAAGTTGGTTTCGTGAATACGAGCAAATGATTTAACCAATACCGCACGAACTCCCAAGTGACGTGGCTCCATAGCTGCATGCTCACGAGATGAACCTTCACCATAGTTTTGGTCGCCTACAACGATTGAACCTATACCAACCGCTTTGTAAGCACGTTGGGTTGCAGGAACTGGACCATATTCGCCAGTCAATTGGTTTTTAACTTTATCAGTTTTCTCGTTAAAGTAATTCAACGCACCAATCAACATATTGTTAGAAATGTTATCTAAGTGACCACGATATTTCAACCAAGGTCCAGCCATAGAGATATGGTCGGTAGTACATTTTCCTTTAGCTTTAATCAACAATTTTAAGCCTTTCAAATCTGTACCTTCCCAAGGTGCAAATGGTTCTAACAACTGCAAACGGTCAGAAGTTGGAGATACTTTTACCACTACTGAAGAACCATCTTCCGCAGGTGCTTGATATCCAGCGTCTTCTACAGCAAAACCTTTTGTTGGCAATTCGTCTCCTTTTGGTGGATCCAATTTCACTTGCTCACCTGCTTCATTTGTCAAATAGTCCGTTAATGGGTTAAATGTCAAATCACCAGCAATAGCCAACGCCGTTACTAATTCTGGAGAGGCCACAAAGGCATACGTATTTGGATTACCATCTGCACGCTTTGCAAAGTTACGGTTGAAAGAGTGAACGATGGTGTTTTTCTCACCTTTCTCAGCACCAGCACGAGCCCATTGACCAATACAAGGACCACAAGCATTTGAGAATACTTTACCACCTATGCTCTCAAAAGTATCAATAAAACCATCACGTTCAATGGTATAACGTACTTGTTCCGAGCCTGGAGTAATGGTATATTCTGCCTTCGTTTTTAAGCCTTTTGCGGCTACTTGTTTTGCTAAAGATGCTGCACGTGAAATATCTTCATAAGAAGAGTTGGTACATGAACCAATCAAACCAACTTCCACTTTGGTTGGCCAGCCATTTTTCTCCGCCAATTCCTTCATTTTAGAAATAGGCGTCGCCAAATCTGGGGTGAATGGCCCGTTTAAGTGTGGCTCTAAGGTATCCAAATCAATTTCGATAACTTGGTCAAAATAAGTAGCTGGATCAGCATAAACTTCTGGGTCAGCCGTCAAATAGTCTTTTATACCATTTGCCAATTCTGCTACATCTGCACGACCAGTGGCTGCCAAATAACGAGCCATTGATTCGTCATAACCAAAGGTAGATGTCGTAGCTCCGATTTCAGCTCCCATGTTAGCAATTGTACCTTTACCTGTTGCTGACATAGAAGTAACGCCTTCTCCAAAATATTCAACCACTGCACCTGTACCGCCTTTTACTGTAAGGATACCCGCCACCTTCAAGATGACGTCTTTTGCAGAAGTCCAACCGTTAAGTTTACCTGTCAATTTTACACCGATAAGTTTCGGGAACTTCAACTCCCATGCCAAACCTGCCATTACATCACAAGCGTCGGCACCACCTACACCAATCGCAATCATACCCAAACCGCCTGCATTTACTGTATGGGAGTCGGTACCAATCATCATACCACCCGGGAATGCGTAATTTTCAATTACCACTTGGTGAATGATACCTGCTCCAGCTTTCCAGAATCCGATGCCATATTTGTCAGAAACAGAAGAAAGGAAATCATAAACTTCTTTATTTTTATCAACCGCTACGGCTAAGTCTGTTGCAGAAGAAACCTTTGCTTCAATCAAGTGGTCGCAGTGTACTGTTGAGGGTACTGCAACTTTTGGACGACCAGCCTGCATAAACTGTAAAAGAGCCATTTGTGCTGTAGCATCTTGCATAGCAACACGATCTGGAGCAAAATCGACATACGACTTACCTCTTTCAAATGTTTGAGTTGGAGTGCCTTCCCACAAGTGAGAATAAAGAATTTTTTCAGTTAACGTCAACGGTCTTCCTACAAGCTTACGTGCTGACTCCACGCGTGCAGGCATTCTCTCGTAAACCGCCTTAATCATTTCGATGTCAAAAGCCATAGTATTATATTAAGTTATTAGTTTTTGAAAATTTGGATATAAAAAACACTTTTAGGTTTATTAATCTCACAAGCTATTTATCCATTGATCTCATATTTATAACACGTTACTTTCAGTTTAGGTTCTACAAGATATTTGATGGCTTTGGATATATAGCTGATTAATCAAATAGGTCTATTTCTGCATTAACATCATTTTTGAGGGACTCATCCTATACTATATATTGTAGGAAGTACTTAGTAAAAATACGATAGAGATGTGGATTATCCCACTTTTACAAAGGATTTAAAGCTAAATTTAACATATATATTTTAGCCATAATTATAGAATTGCAAGTACCTAACTCTGTGTATAATATTTCTTTATCAGCATCTTATCTAACGATTCTTTTTATTCTATATCCTATTATTCAATTGTCAGTGGGTAATATTCATCAATCATTATGTTTATTTCATTTCACAAAAACATTATTTCTTTTTCAGCTTATTTTCTATAGCTTAAAGTCCTACTATAAGCAAAATAAAAGTCCCATAAAATCCACAAGAAGATTTTCTTAAAAAAATCTATACGTATTCTTTAGGAAAAACTTTAGACATACAATGTGACTCAACGATTAGGGTGTTTTTAAAAATTAGTTCTTTTAAAAAAAGCAATGAAAATTCAATTTACAATCTACATAACACATTGATTATAAGAACTCTAATTAGTTATCAAATAACAAACCTTACAACATTTTTACGAAAATATGTTATCATCTATTTTTCATGATTAGAAATTAAATACTAATCTCAAGAATCATGAAGCATATCTAAAAAATACTATTATTCCTCCAAAACAAACCATTGAAAATTATATGAATAATTAATAAAACAGGATTTAGGATAAAACTAATGTTAACCGTTATAATTATCGAATAAAGTAAATAAAAATTAAACAAAACCAAGAAAATATATACCAAAACCGTCTATTCTGTAAAAAATTTTTAATTCGAAGTTGCTTTTTATAAATTTGCTAAGACAAATCTTCACAGAAAAACGCTATTTTAATTCTGAGAAGAAGTTGATTGATGTAAAAATATTCAAGGAAAAATACTACGATAACTGTAAATAATTAAATATGAACTTTTATAGCGATTACCTTAAAGAAATCGAAGAAAGAAAGACACAAGGACTTCATCCTAAGCCAATTGACAGTGCTGAATTGGTAAGTGAAATCATTGAACAAATCAAAGATTTGAACAATGAAAACCGTACAGATTCTCTTCAATTTTTCATCTACAACACTTTGCCAGGAACTACTCCAGCGGCTGGTGCGAAGGCTAAGTTTTTAAAAGAGATTATACTTGGTCAGTCTGTTGTACAAGAAATCACGCCTGATTTTGCTTTCGAATTATTGTCACACATGA
Organism: Flectobacillus longus; assembly: GCF_030056705.1. Classification (GTDB taxonomy): domain Bacteria; phylum Bacteroidota; class Bacteroidia; order Cytophagales; family Spirosomataceae; genus Flectobacillus; species Flectobacillus longus. Next base: position 16,383 of record NZ_JASHIC010000015.1, on the reverse strand, counting down.
AAGGCGGTCCTTCAATTGAAGTACTCTTGGATTTAGCTTTAGGTGCAGACGCGGACATTGCAAAAAAAGCTGGTGATGTATTGAAAACACAAGTTTACTTGTACGATGCTGATTTGAAACGCTTGAAAGATGCGTTTGAAAGTGGTAACGCAACAGCAAAAGATATCATCGAAAGTTATGCTAAAGCAGAGTTCTTTACAAAACTTCCTGATGTACCTGAAGAAATCAAAGTTGTAACTTTCATTGCAGGTGAAGGAGACATTTCAACAGATTTACTTTCTCCAGGAAACCAAGCTCACTCTCGTTCTGACCGTGAATTGCATGGAAAATGTATGATTTCTCCTGCTGCACAAGCTGAAATCGAAGCATTGAAAGCACAACACCCAGACAAATCTGTAATGTTGATTGCAGAAAAAGGAACAATGGGAGTTGGTTCTTCAAGAATGTCAGGTGTAAACAACGTAGCACTTTGGACAGGTAAACAAGCTAGTCCTTATGTTCCATTTGTAAATTTTGCTCCAATTGTTGGTGGTACAAACGGTATCTCTCCTATCTTCTTGACTACAGTTGACGTAACAGGTGGTATCGGTATCGACCTTAAAAACTGGGTGAAGAAAGTTGATGCAGATGGTAAAGTTATTCGTGATGAAAACAACGAGCCAATCCTTGAGCAAGCTTATTCAGTAGCAACAGGTACTGTGCTTACGATTAATACAAAAACAAAAAAATTATATAATGGCGACCAAGAGTTGATTGATATTTCAAGATCATTCACTCCGCAAAAAATGGAATTTATCAAAGCAGGTGGTTCTTACGCTATTGTTTTTGGTAAAAAAATCCAAACGTTCGCTTCTCAACTGTTAGGTGTTGCTATCGCACCAGTATTTGCTCCATCCAAAGAAGTTTCTCATGAAGGACAAGGACTTACAGCAGTTGAAAAAATCTTCAACAGAAATGCAGTAGGTGCTACTCCTGGTAAAACTTTACACGCAGGTTCTGATGTTCGTGTTATCGTAAACATTGTAGGTTCTCAAGACACTACAGGTTTGATGACCGCTCAAGAATTAGAGTCAATGGCAGCAACCACGATTTCTACTTCAGTTGATGGTGCTTATCAATCAGGTTGTCACACGGCTTCAGTTTGGGATAAAAAAGCACAAGCTAACATTCCAAAGTTGATGAAGTTCATGAACGAATTTGGATTGATTACAGCTCGTGACCCTAAAGGTGTTTATCACTCAATGACTGACGTAATTCACAAAGTATTGAATGATATTACTGTAGACGACTGGGCAATCATCATCGGTGGTGACTCTCACACACGTATGTCAAAAGGTGTTGCATTCGGTGCTGACTCAGGTACTGTTGCTTTAGCATTGGCTACGGGTGAGGCTTCTATGCCAATTCCTGATTCTGTAAAAGTTACTTTCAAAGGTGACATGAAGGAATACATGGACTTCCGTGATGTTGTACACGCTACTCAATCACAAATGCTTCAACAATTTGGTGGTGAAAACGTATTCCAAGGTAGAGTAATTGAAGTTCACATTGGAACATTAACAGCTGACCAAGCATTTACATTTACAGACTGGACTGCCGAAATGAAAGCGAAAGCTTCTATCTGTATATCTGAAGATGCTACCTTGATTGAATCATTGGAAATTGCGAAAAGCAGAATCCAAATTATGATTGATAAAGGCATGGACAATAAAAACCAAGTGCTTCAAGGACTAATTGATAAGGCTAATAAGAGAATTGCTGAAATTCAATCAGGTGAAAAACCAGCTCTTAGACCTGACGCTAATGCAAAATATTATGCAGAGGTAGTTGTTGATTTAGATCTAATTGCAGAGCCAATGATTGCCGATCCAGACGTAAACAACGCTGATGTTTCAAAAAGATATACGCACGATACAATCAGACCATTATCTTACTATGGTGGCGATAAAAAAGTTGATCTCGGCTTTATCGGTTCTTGTATGGTTCACAAAGGCGATATGAAGATTTTGGCTCAAATGTTGAAAAACATTGAAGCTCAAAACGGTAAAGTTGAATTCAAAGCACCTCTTGTAGTTGCTCCTCCAACTTACAACATCGTTGATGAATTAAAAGCAGAAGGCGACTGGGAAGTATTGCAGAAATACTCAGGTTTTGAGTTTGATGACAATGCCCCTAAAGGAGCAGCTCGTACATCTTACGAAAAAATGTTATACCTAGAACGCCCTGGTTGTAACCTTTGTATGGGTAACCAAGAAAAAGCGGCTAAAGGTGATACCGTAATGGCAACATCTACTCGCTTGTTCCAAGGACGTGTTGTTGAAGATACAGATGCTAAAAAAGGAGAATCGTTGCTTTCGTCTACTCCAGTAGTAGTGCTTTCAACAGTTCTTGGTAGAACTCCAACTATCGAAGAATATGTGAAAGCTGTAGAAGGTATCAATTTGACTAAATTCTCTCCATCACACATCAAGTTGGTGAAATAATAGCCAAACATATATATAAAAGCCTGAGCATACACTCAGGCTTTTTTTATGGTTAATAAAAGCGAAGCTATGAGCGTTTATCAAATGTTTATTTGAACAAATGTTCAAATTTGAGTTATTTATAGATGATTTTCTTTTAAAAGAAAGAATAGAATTACGCAATTTTATGACTGTTATCAAAAAAATGGACTACATTTTGAAATGAAGTTTATATATTTGGCAAAATATAAAAGGTAGTGGCCTTTTATCAACCAAGAGGGTGCTAGAATCAATAGATTTGTGCTTTAATGAATAAAATTTGTAAATGGTTTCGATTGTTTACTCCACCAATCAAAATAATTAATGTCAAAAAACTTAGTAATAGTAGAGTCTCCTGCCAAAGCAAAAACCATTGAAGGTTACTTAGGAAAAGATTTCACCGTGAGATCTTCCTTTGGTCATGTGCGTGATTTGCCAGATAAAGGAATGGCTATTGATATTGAAAATGGGTTCAAACCTACTTATGAAGTATCTCCAGATAAAGTCAAGGTTGTCAACGAATTAAAAAGCTTAGCAAAATCATCTGAAGAGGTGTGGCTAGCAACCGATGATGACCGTGAGGGAGAATCTATTTCATGGCACTTGAAAGAAGCCCTAGGATTGGCAGATAACACAAAACGTATTGTTTTTCGTGAAATCACTAAAAAGGCCATTCAAAATGCGATCCAAAATCCACGTACTATTGACATGGACTTGGTAAACGCCCAACAAGCACGTCGATTACTCGACCGTTTGATTGGTTTTGAACTTTCGCCAGTGCTTTGGTCTAAAGTCAAGAAAGGTCTATCGGCTGGTCGTGTTCAATCCGTTGCAGTAAGAATTATTGTAGAACGTGAACGTGAAATTGAAAATTTCAAAACTAAGTCTTCTTTCAAAATCGTAGCACAATTCTTATTAGAAGGAAATAAAATTTTACAGGCCGAACTTCCTAAGAATTTTGAAACAGCAGAAACTGCTAAAGAATTCTTGGAAAAATGTTTAGGTGCTACTTTTAAAATCAAGTCGCTCGAAACTAAACCTGCCAAAAAATCTCCTTCGCCACCTTTTACGACGTCAACACTTCAGCAGGAAGCTTCTCGTAAGTTGGGCTACTCAGTAGCATCAACCATGATGTATGCGCAAAAATTATACGAAGCAGGTAAAATTTCGTATATGCGTACCGATTCGACTAGCCTTTCGGAAGAAGCAATAGAAAAAGCTAAAAATGCAATTACAGATCAGTTTGGTGCACAATATGTCCAAACTCGCCAATATAAAACCAAAAATGAATCGGCTCAAGAAGCTCACGAAGCTATTCGTCCTACGGATTTTTCGGTAACATCTGCTGGTTTGGATATTCGTGAAAAACGTTTGTATGAACTAATCTGGAAACGTTCTATTGCATCTCAAATGGCTGATGCTCAGTTAGAACGTACCACTGCAACAATCGGTATTTCAAGTGCTTCAGAGGAATTAATCGCACAAGGCGAAGTTATCAAGTTTGATGGTTTCTTGGCAGTATATCTTGAAAGTAGCGACGAAGAAGAGGATGAAGAAAATTCAAAAATGCTTCCTCCATTGAATATTGGTCAGATATTGAATTTGGACAATATGAAAGCTACCGAAAAATTCACTCGACCTTCAGCAAGATATACCGAAGCTAGTTTAGTAAAAGCCCTTGAAGAAAGAGGTATCGGTCGTCCTTCTACCTACGCTCCTACCATCTCTACGATTATCAAACGTGAATACGTAGTAAAAGAAGATCGCCCTGGTAAGGAACGTACTTTCAAAGAAATGGTTTTGAAGAATGAAACTATTTCTGAAAAGGAAGGAAAAGAAACGTACGGAACCGAAAAAGGAAAATTATTCCCTACTTCAGTTGGTATGGTTGTGAATGATTTCTTAGTCAATAATTTCAGCGAAGTAGTAGACTTTAAGTTTACTGCCGAAATGGAAAATGAGTTTGACGAAATTGCTCATGGCAAAATGGGATGGTCTGATATGATTGATAATTTTTATCAAGGATTCCATAAAACCATTGAAGAAAGTAAAAGTGCAGAAAGAAGCTCTTCGGGTTCAACTCGTGAGCTAGGTATTGACCCAAATTCTGGTAAAACTATCTCTGTTAGATTAGGGAAGTATGGCCCTTATGTACAGCTAGGAGATACTAAAGATGAAGAAAAACCAATTTTTGTCAATTTACCAAAAGACAAATTGATTTCATCTATCACCTTAGAGGAAGCTTTAGAATTGTTTGAAAAACCACGACTTCCTCGTGAAATTGGTTTCTTTGAAGATAAACCTGTTATCATTGGCGCAGGCAAATTAGGTCCTTATGTAAAACACGATGATAAATACGTAAGTCTTGAAGCTACCGATGACCCATTCACGATTGAAGAAGCACGTGCTATTGAGTTGATTCAAGCCAAACGTTTGGCTGATGCTGGTGATGCTTTGGGTGAATTTGAAGGAAGTGCTATAACGACAGGCAAAGGAAGATTTGGTCCTTATGTAAAACATGATGGTAAATATTTTTCACTTGCCAAAACGGATTCTCTTACTTCTATTACCTTAGAAAGAGCTATCGAAATCATTCAGGCAAAACGTAATCAGGAAGCCAATAAATACATCAAAGAATTCCCTGAAAACGAAACCATTAAGGTTGTCAATGGAGTATATGGTCCATATATTCAAATTGGAAAACGCAACGTGAAGATTCCTAAAGATATGGTTGCAGCAGATTTAACACTCGAAGATTGTATCCGTCTAGGTGAAGAAGCGCCAGCTCCGAAAGGAAAGAAAAAATAGATAGAGATTTTCAAATTCAATCTCAACAACAGCACAAAGTTTAACCTAACTTTGTGCTGTTTTGTTTATTCTTAAAAATATATAATCAAGCAAAATGGCTAGAAAAAAGAAACTCGTTGTGCTTACAGGCGCAGGTATTTCTGCTGAAAGTGGCATTTCTACTTTCAGAGATTCGAACGGCTTGTGGGAAAACCATTCTATTGACGAGGTAGCAACGCCTCAAGGCTGGCAAAAAAATCCTGGACTTGTTTTAGAGTTTTATAACCAGCGTCGAGCACAATTAGCGGAGGTTGTCCCAAATCAAGGTCATACGATTCTTAAGGATTTTGAAAAGTATTTTGATGTTACGATTATTACCCAAAATGTTGATAATCTTCACGAAAGAGCTGGATCAAACGATATTATCCATTTACACGGAGAATTGACCAAAGCTAGAAGTTCAGTATCGACGTCTATGGTATATGAAATTGGTACTAAACCTATCAAATTGGGTGATAAATGCAAAAAAGGCTCACAACTTCGCCCACATATTGTGTGGTTTGGTGAGTCAGTACCAATGATTGAAATTGCCACTGAAATGACAGCCATGGCAGATATTATTATCGTAGTTGGTACATCAATGCAAGTATATCCAGCAGCAGGGTTAATTGACTGCGTTGGCAAAAATGTTCCTATCTATATTATCGATCCTAACAAGCCAAACGTAATGCTTCGTCCCAACATGACCTTTATTGAAGAGATAGGAAGTATTGGCTTAAAACAACTTTTTGAGAAGCTTACAAAAAAATAAAATTTGTCCAGAGACAAACAATCCGTATTTTTGCGCTTTCAAATTTTACTCGAAAACATCCCCCACAAGTCTTATCATGCAAATCATAGACGGTAAAGCCGTAGCAGACGAAATAAAAAAAGAAATTGGAGCAGAGGTTGAAGCTATCATAGCAGCAGGAGGTAAAATTCCTCACCTTGTTGCAATTTTAGTTGGAAATAATGGTGCTTCTGAAACTTATGTGGCAAATAAGGTTAAATCTTGCGAAGAATTAGGCTTTAAATCTACTTTGTTGCGTTTTGACCCAACAATTTCAGAAGAAGAGCTTTTGGACGAGGTTCGCAAAATCAACCAAAATGATGATATGGACGGTTTGATTGTTCAGCTTCCTCTTCCTGATCATATCAATCCAGATAAAGTAATGGAAACAATCGACCCTAGAAAAGATGTAGATGGTTTCCACCCAATCAATATTGGTAGAATGGCTAAAGGTTTGCCTGCGTATATTTCGGCTACTCCTCAAGGTGTTCTTGATTTATTAGAGCGTTATAACATCGAAACAGCAGGGAAACACTGTGTTGTAGTAGGTCGTAGTCAAATTGTTGGCTTACCAATGACTATTTTGATGCAACGCAATACCAAAATTGGTAACTGTACAGTAACAATTACACACTCAAGAACTAAAAATTTGGCTGAAGTATGTGCTTCGGCAGATATCTTGATTGCTGCACTAGGGCGTCCTGAATTTATCACAGCTGACTACGTAAAAGAAGGTGCTGTAATCATCGACGTAGGTTTGACTCGCGTAGAAGATAGCTCAAAGAAAAGCGGTTTTGCTCTGAAAGGTGACGTTAAATTTGATGAAGTAGCACCAAAATGTTCATTCATCACTCCAGTGCCAAAAGGAGTAGGCCCAATGACAATCGTTTCGCTTATGAAAAACACGTTACTTTCTGCTAAAAAAGTAATTTATCAATAATATTTCAAACTCATTTAGTGAATTGAGATTGAGTGAATGAGTGATTATTTCAAAAATTGTATTCTAGCTGTAGAGACGCAATGCTTCGCTTCTTAAGCGGATTCAGATATAGTATAGTAGTACCCAAAAGCGGTCGAAAAACAATTTTCGACCGCTTTTTTGATGAAAATTTGAGAATAATCTCAATGCTAAATACGGGATGACTCCTATTTCTTTTCTTCTACGACCCTTCTTTTTTAACACCTTCCTTTTATAAGACCTTTTGCAAATTCTTTTCAGAAAAGGTCATTTTAGTAAAATTTCAAAAAATCTGGTGAGATGGCACTGCTTTTGTAGCATTTTCTATAATTTCATGTCTTTGGGAGTTATACTTCCCTATCCTAAGTATTTTATAAATGAGACATATATACTTTTATGCACTCCTATTTATCTACCTATTTGCCAACCCATCGGGAATGGCTCAGATAAAAATTCGCTATCCTGAAAGCAGATTTGTATTTCAAAGAAACAATAACAATCAAGCTGATATACCTGTAGTTTTACAATTTGACAAACCTGTCCAGAAAATTGAAATTCAAGCAATCGCTCGTCTTATGACCTCCCCACAAGGTACTTCAACCGACTGGATTACAGTTCCAAAATCTTCCCAATCAAACACTTGCTATACTAAAATCACACTTGCTGGTGGTTGGTACGACTTGGTAGTTAGGGCGTTCGACGGACTTACCTTTGTGGGTATCGATACACTCAAAAGAGTGGGTGTCGGCGAAGTCTTTATCGTAGCAGGGCAGTCGAATGCTACAGGCGATAATGAACTCAGAAATCAGAACATATTTGGTCCCAGTGCTACAGATGATAGAGTCGAAACCATCAACTATTTTAATGGCGAAACCACTACTTATGGAGCTACTAAATATCCTTATCCTGTCATATCTCAAATAGATTCGACTTTTCGTTTGGCTCCTTTTGGCAACAGTGCTTGGTGTTGGGGGGTATTGGGTGACTCTTTGGCAAAAAAACTGAATGTTCCTATTCTTTTTTTTAATGCAGGATGGTCTGGGTCGGGTATAAGCTCATGGGTGTCTTCTGCCGAAGATAGTACCGCCACGCCAAGCGAGTTTATCACTTATCCAAGAGGCTTACCTTACGGAAACTTAAGAGGTTCGTTAAGGTTTTACACAGCTCAATTTGGACTAAGAGCTATTTTATGGCATCAGGGTGAAACGGATAATTTATATCAAACCGATCGAGATACCTACGGGAAAAAGTTAAAAAAACTTATCGAAAAATCAAGAGAGCATAGTAATGCTCCCAACCTTGCATGGGTAGTGGCAAGAGCTACTAGATTTAGAGGATTAAATATTCAGTATTCGAGAGTTTGGCAACCTGTGATTGATGCCCAAAATGATGTGCTTGGTATCAATGGACAAGCGCAAGCAAACTATCTCTCTAATACTTTTATTGGACCTGCTACTGATTCGCTGATTGGGCCTTCGATTCGGACAATTGATTCAGTACATTTCCAGGGAAAAGGAATTGTAAAATTGGCTCAAGCTTGGAATATGTATCTCGATAGTCATTTTTTCACTGCATCAACGCCTATTCTTAACACTGTATTACCTATGATTAGTAGTACTTGTGCCAGTATTTCGAGCCTAAAATATACACTCACTAATCCTGAATTATATTCGATGTCTGAATGGAGTAATGACCCTTTTGCCAAACAAGTTTTTAGTAAAAGTACCAGCGTAAATTTATCTCAAAATCAGTTTGCAAGAGTCCGAGTAAAGGATAAGCAGGATAGAGAATTGTTTAGTCCATTGCTATTTACTCCCAACAATTTTGCAGGTTTATATCCTTTAGAATCCACTCAATCAGGCTATTGGCACGACACAGGCATTTGGAGTTGCGGCAGAATCCCTACTACATTGGACGAAGTAACCATTTTGCAGAATCATGAAGTCGTTGTAGGAACAGGCTTGTCAGCGCAGTTTAAGAAGCTCAACTTACATGGCAATTTATTTCTTTTTGGCGATACCCACTTGTTTACTAATAAGGTAATCCCAAAATCTGCGAAAGAGTAGAGAAACCTAAAAATTGAGTGAATGTCGATTGAGTGATTTAGTGATTATTTTAAAATCTATATGTTAGCAGTAAATACGCAATGCTTTGCATATAATGATATGTCATCCTGTATTATAACATCAAAAGGCGGTCGAAAATTGTTTTTCGACCGCCTTTTTGATAAATAGTTTGAAGAAATGGGTTAAAAAATCACTCCATTTCAATTCACTAAATGAGAGATAACACCTCTTTACGAATAATGAATCACAACTTGCGAGACTACTTTGTCATCTTCTTGCAATAGTTGCAATTCTGCTTTTTCTTGAAAATTGATAGAAAGTCGACGCTGTAGGTTTTTCATCCCTACTCCTATTCGTTTGTTCTCCAAACTTAACGTGCCAGCGTTGGTAACCCTAATCATCAAAACTTTCTCTGACATTCTGGCTTGAATCATAATATCACCGCCATTTTTCGTTTTCCCAACACCATGTTTGATAGCATTTTCGACTAACAATTGTAACGACATTGGTGGGACTTTACAACCCATAGTGGCTCTTTCTATCATAAACTGATATCTCAACCTTTCTTCATATCTTAATTTTTCTAGAAAAAGATAGTCTTTTACCAATTTTAATTCCTCCTCAAAGCTTACTAATTGATGATTACCCATTGACAGTGACGTACGCAACAAATCCGACAATTCGGTCAGTGCATGGCGTGCCAAAGCGGGGTCTGTCAAGGTGAGCGCCTTGATACTATTGATTGCATTAAAAAGGAAATGCGGGTTAAGCTGGTTTTTAAGGTTTTCTAATTCCGCAATTTTGAGAAGTGTTTCGGCCTTGCTTAGCTGAATTTCTTTTTGATGAGAAACTCTTTCCATTATAATTAAATGAAAAAACAAAAACCAGATAATAACATAACGGATAGACTCTACGTAAAACTGAAGATAATCATAGAGTTCAAGTGGCAATCCCATGCTTGGTTTTCGATATCGTTGAAAACCAAAGGCGAAGTCTTGTAAATAAAAAGCACCTCCCACTACCACGATTCCTAAAAGGGCGTAAGGGATTACATTTCTTTTATTAGCAAGCTTTTTATTGAATATCTCTTTATAAATATGTGTTAGAACTAATCCAATAAAAAAACTAATTACTAAATAAATAGGCAAATTATAGCCCTTCTCAAAATACTTTGAGTTAGGTTGTCGGAGTACAAAAGTGGTAAATATCCACCAGCTAAACTGTCCTATCCAGTAAACTCGTGAGTCTAGTAACTTCATTTTTTCTTTTTTAAGGATGTAAATAATTTGCGGTACACCCCTGTTTGGCTATTTGGTTAAGGAAGAATTTTATTAGAATCCTATATCTAAAACTACAGGCTGTATCAAAAATTGGTTCAAGTGTTGCAAATATACGAATCTTATACCGGCCTCAAAAGATTGAGAAAATCTCATCCAATGAAAATCTCCAGAAATATCAAATCCATAAGATTTAAAATTACCAATATCACTGCCTTTGTAGTTCAAAATTTTTGTTCCTTGACGAACTGTAAAATCATAATTAGTTTCGCCATGCGAGAAATCTGCGAAGAAATTGGTCTTGAGTCGCTTCAAATATACCCATCTTCCAATATTCCAATCAGGGGTAGCTAATGGCATTTTGTAATCTACACTTAGCGTATTCAAGTATTCATAATTACGATAGGAATATCCTCTGGCATAAGCAATAGGGCTTCCATACGCATATAATTTGTCATTTGGCGAACCATCCTGATTTTTGAAACCAAACTGTTGTTGAAAGCTGCCTCTCAGCCTCAAACTATGATGAGCCGCCAAACCTGGAGTATAAATACTCGCCTGCAAAGCTGCCAAACCTCCATCAATCACACTTGCAAAAGCATTTCTATAGTAAAAGTTTACGCTTTGTGCCCATTTGGGTGCTATATCTCTAGCCGACTGCTTTAATTGCCTTACATACGAGAATGTATAAATCATTGACTGATTGAGCCCATTATAGGATTCTGTCAAATATCTTTTACCCAAATCATACCCATTTACTTGCATCATTGCCCAGTTGGCTGAGAAAGATAAAGATTGAATATATTTTGATTTCGTGAAATTTAATGGCACTCTCAAACCTACCAACAATTCTTGCTGATTCCATCGGTCTGAGGCTAGGCTATCCAAAGGTTGTGCATTGTCCAAATAAATCGAAGTCTTTCGTTGGGTATTTCGCAACGAAACATCAAGCATTGGGTAAAATGTTTGAAAACTCAAATTGGCGTATGTTCCACTGGTTTGCTCATTCATATTGTAGGAATAACCACCAGAAATAGCGGTAGTTCCCAACAAATCTTGGGACGACAATCCAGCATAAAGCGTATTGCCCGAAGAAGTGGTCATAGCCCCCCAAGAGTAAATATTGAAGATATTGAACTTGCTGTACTTACTTACCTCATACGACTGATTCGGGACTTGTTTCAACAGATTTTGATGAGCTTCTTTTATCATCATTTCTCCAAAATACCTTGTTGTCGCACTAGGGTTTACTTCTTTCAAATCTGAATCATGCAAAGGCATATAGGCTATCCGATAGCCATTTTTAGTAAAATCATTGAAAATCAACTCTTTGCCATCTTGTGAAATGGCAGGATTGAATCCTCCTAATTTACGACTCGTAACCTGATATCGAGTTTGCTTGTCCAAGCGAAACAAATATACATTATCAATCCCAGTAACACCAGAATTAAAAAACAGGCTATCTCCGCTCAATACGGGGTGTGCTAAATTTTCTTGACTACTCGTAAATAGTGCAACCTCTTTGCCCGACAAGTCTGTTTTTGTAATGGTTTTCTTCCCATCTTTTAGTTTTACAAAAACAATTTCATCCTGTTTTGTCCATCTTGGATGAAGCAAAAAAGCATTTGAGGGATTTGGTATTTTTTGTAAAACCTGCCCAGACTGTGCATCCAAAATCACCAAACTATATTTTTGTTCAGGTGTACTTTCGACACAAACAATTTTTGTTGCCTCAGCATTTAAACTTGGTGCTGCATATTTAGTTTTATGGGTAAGTGTTTTGATTTTCCCTTCATTAAAATCATACGCTTTAATCACTGAATAATCTTTACGTGCCCAACGAGCATCGTAAGCAATTTCTGCCCAAACTACTTTTGTTCCTTGTAGTGAAAGCATTCCTGCATCGTTCCAAATACCTAATTCTGCTATTTTTTCTTCTTCACCGTTTTTATCAACAGCTACTAATTGTGAAATAATATCTAAACCAGTTTTGACAACCAAAACTCTACCGTCAGGCAAATATTGCGGATATAGATAATTAGAGAAGTATTTGTCCTTACTCGAAATCTGGGTAGCGGGGCTTTCAGTAATCTTGCTTTGTTCTTCAATCCATTCTTTTTGAATAGATAAAAACGCATTTTTATACAAATCTTCAACCCTAAGTCCTGTGACTTTTTTGATATTGTTGGAAAAAGAAAAAGGATAAAATGGAAATTGATAGGTTCCTGTCAAGATTTTATCCCAAGCATCGTTTCCATATTTCTTTTTTAAATAAGTCGTTAAAAAGTAGCCACTTACATAGTGATTAGGAATATAATTTTTATAGGATTCTGTAACAGCTTTGGCATAAGGATATATCTTTCCCGAAGTGAGCTGCGCTCGCAAAGCCATATCAAAATTAGGAATTCGTCCTCTACCCGATTGTGTCATGGCAGTTTCTACTCCTACAGCATCACCCTCCTTAAACCAATTAGGGGCTGTCAAACTGCTTATTACTCCCAAGCCATTATTCCCAAATAAATAATAAGCCAACTTTGAAATACCTGTCAGGGCTTTGTCATTTTGTACTACATGACGAAACTCGTGTACTGCCAATAAATCAAGCCAATTATTAGTCCCCAATAAATTAGGGTCTTGCGGTGGGGTCACAAAAAATTCACTTCGACGGGGTAACAGGGTCACAAAACCATTAGACACAGTCGTTTGATTTTGTAATAGCACCGAAATTTTACGAGGATTTTTTCCTAGCGAAGAAGATACAGGCTCATAAACTGTTTCTAAAACATTAGCCAAACGTTGCCCTTCTTCGATATTAGTAGTAGGAAAAATAAGTCTGAAATGCGGAGTGTTGATTTTTGACCAGCGAACAGAAGGTGGATTTTGTTGTAAGCTATTTGTAGAAACCTGAGCCAAATCCAATAAAGGACTCAATAGACCAAACACAAGCAAAAGACTTTTTTTCATAGAGATAGTAGGAATTGCGAGAATGAATGTGTTTGCAGCACTTGTTGATGTGGAATCAACAAGTGCTGAAGGATATTTTTAGTCAACCCAAGGGTCAAATATTTTTTCAAGCTCTGTCAAATAGCCTTTGTTACCATTTGGACGCTTTAGGCTTTTGCTAAACTCGTACCAATAGCCATCGCCTACAGAGATATATTTTCCTGTATGTTTGGGTTCGTTTTTCAAAGCCGAATCAGGGATAAATTCTCCAATAAAAACTTGCTGAATTATTGCATTTGCCTGCTCCCAACTAATTGATTTTGAGTCATTTTTAATACTATTAAGGCCCTCTGCTTGGCGTTTAGCGTAGTAAAGATTTAACTCAAAATTTTTGACATTTTTATCTTTATCAATTCTACGGTATTCCAAATGGAATGGGGCTTCTTTTTGGGAAGTTTCATAAATCGCCTGAATCAATTCTTGCAATAGATATTCCCAATCTGTCTGGTTTAGAGGATTACCAGAAGATTGCTCATTTATTTCTATTTCGAAGAAATTCATTTCTTCTTCCAATGCCTTATGATTAAACTTATTAGGCGTTTTTTTCAAAATATCTTTAATTGGCAAAGCCCATGCGTTGTCAATCTGACCTTTCCAGCTATAATCATCATTGAGTGAGAATCCCTCTTCCAAGATTTCTTCTTCACTCAAATCTTCTCTGTCAATATAGGCAATTTGGAAATCTACACCGATGCCCTGTTCAGCAAATTGCAATTTGAGCAAAATCTGATGTGAAAATGGAGCACCGACCATATCGGCTGTCTCAAATTTTATTACTAACGATGATAATTGATTGATTTCCATTGAATACTGTGTTGTTGTAAAATTGTGTTTTGTCACACTAAAGTTATTACTCATGCTCAAAGCTTTGTTTGATGACAATCTGCAATGCGACAAAGGTACAAAGGCTAATTTTGAAGGCAATGACTTGGCTCAAAATTTATGCGTCTGGATATAATAGTAAGCTTTGTGCAATTGACCTTTTATCAATTTTACCCGAAGGTGTTTCAATAAAGGTATGTACTAAAAAAATAGCTTTAGGGATTTTAAACTTAGGTAATTTTTCAGCACATTTTGCTAAAATATTCTTCTGATATATTGCTGAGATTTCATTTGTTTCCCAAATTAACACAAGTTTTTGTCCTAATTTATCGTCGGGTATGCCCCACGCAAAAAATCTTTTGTTGGTCAATTCCGTAAAATGTGCTTTACATAGCTCTAAGACTATTTTCTCAACTTCCTCTAATTGTATCTTGACTCCTCCACTATTAATAATGTTGTCATAGCGACCTAAAATTTTGAATTTCTTATCCCCTATCAACTCCACAACGTCGTTGGTAAATATCCACTCATGATTCGATGCTGGAGCTTTTATTGCCAAACAAGAGCGCTCATCTAACTTAATTTCAACTCCATCGAGTACCTCAAACTCATCAGAACGACTTTCCTTATTCAGTCTTTTGATAGCAATATGCGAAACAGTCTCTGTCATACCATAGGTACTAAACACAGGCACAGAAAGTTGTTGAATCAGTGATTGTAAAGAAGCATTTACGGCGGCGCCACCTATAATAATGGCTTTCATTTGATTGATTTTTTGTAAGCCTATACCCTCATTTTCGATAATCTGCTGAATTTGTAGGGGAACAAGCGCTACAAAATCAAAATCATATTTTGCTAGGATTGGGTATTTTTCGAAAGGATTTGAAACGGGTGGGACTACAACCAATTTTAGACCCAAAGTCATACCCCTTACTAGCATCATTACCCCTGCAATATACTCGATGTTGACACATACCAAAGCTGTATCTCCTTTAGCAAGTCCAAACGTTTTTCCAGTCAATTCGGCACTTGCAATCATCTGAGCACGAGTCAACTCAATAGGCTTTGGTGTGCCAGTCGAGCCTGAAGTATGTAGCAAAAAAGTTTCTGCACCAGACAACCATTTTTTACAAAATTCCAATGCTTGTTGCTCGTAAGCGTCGTCGGAATTGGGTAAATTTTCGTAAGAATCAATATATAGCATACGCAAAAATACAAATCGACTGTGGCATTGTCTACCACAGTCGATTTTTTATGATGAATATTAGAGCCCAACCTTCTAGGATGGATTCTATTTGATTGCAACTTTATTCGATGCTGAGTCGAATGTAGCAGTGTATTGCTTCAATGGACTGCTTGCAGGAGCAGAAAGAACAGCACCAGTAGTCGAAAATTCAGAACCATGATTTGGGCATCTAAATTTGTTGTCATCTGCTACGAAGTTAATCGTAGTTCCTTCATGGGTACAAGCTTTGGCCAATGCAATAAAATTTCCAGCTTTAGTACGAGCTACAATTACATCTCCTACAACCAATGCTGAGCCATTGGTTTTTAGTGTTGCATAATCTGAAGTTGAAATATCTATGGTAAAATCAATTGTTCCTTTCGAACTAGCAGCGTTGCCAGTAAACCCAGTACTAGTAGGATTGGTAGTGGTACCTCCAGTACCACCTGATGGAGTAGGGTCTGACTTGCTACTACATCCTGATAAACAATTTTGCAAAATTACAGCACCTACACTGATGCCCACGAGAGACATAAATTCTTTACGTTCCATGATAGATTGAAGAAGATGTTTAAATAAGACAAATATTACGAGAGTAGAGAATTTACATTCTCTTGTACAATTGATTTAGCATTACTTTCTTTAGAAAGCAATACAATATGTTTAAAATGAAGAAATTATAAATTGCAACGTAAGCGAATACTACTGAGCTAAAAAGAGAATAAACGGATATATGTAAGTAAATTAAATGTATTTACAGATAAAAGTAAAGTAAAGCCTGTAAATTATTTATTATCATTAAACTTTATCACGGTTTATTATTTATTGTTCTGAAAGTAACTCTAAGATTATGTAATCCAACAGCAATATCCATGATTCGATCTAGGATTTGACTGGTTCTTAGGCGTATTTTCT
>NZ_JASHIC010000014.1 GCF_030056705.1 Flectobacillus longus | reverse complement strand
TATTATATCTTTGCTGAGTACGTAGTACATAAAAAGGTTGCTTTGGTATGGTTCGCAAAACAAATATCAGCAACCTTTTTTATTTCTTAAGCAAGTCTAGCAAAAGTCAAGATGACTTCTATGTCTAGAACTTCACATTCAAGCTTGCTTGGAAGGTAGTTCCTAGCTGGCTAAACTGCGAACCATCGTAAGTAACATTTGAATAACGACCATTAAAAGTAATCAAATTGTATTGATCAAAATACTTCTGAGAAGGTACATTATTACTTGCGTCGTAACGAGTTCTAACTCCAGTTTTCAAGTCGATAAAATCCCACTTTGGCATTACATTCAAGATATTGTTTACATTGAAATTAAATGTAATATCTTTTGAAAGTGGTAACGAAATCGCCAAATCTGTCAAAACTGCTGGAACGAATTCGGTATCGGTATTTGCATCTAAACCATTTTGGTGGAAGTGCGTTGTACCAAACAACGTATTATTCAAATTAATATTGATTCCTTTTACCGTATAATCCAAACCTAAGATTGTTTTATATTTTGGTCTAGATTGGAACAATAACGCATCCTGTGTTCTATCAAATACAGACTTACCTGCATCTGCAATTAACTTAGTATTTGTAATAGAAGTGTACTTATTTTCAAATGTATAGTTACCTGCCAAGTTCACTGCCAATTTACCAGAACCAAATTCGATATTACGTAATGAAACCACATAGTCTAAACCAGATGTAACTGTATTCAAGGCATTTGAGAAGAAACTTACTGCTACAATACCATTTTTCACCAAAATTTGATCTAGAGCTGTATTACCACTGGCAGTACCAGCAATTTCCGAACCTAAAACAATACGGTCTTTTACTACGATATTGTAATAGTCGAGAGTAACACTTAGATTTTTGTTTGGCTTATAACCTAATCCAACAGTAAAGTTGGTTGATTTTTCAGGTGTCAATTTTGGCACACCCAAAGCAAATGCTTGTGGGGATACGTTGTTTACAATACCTTTTGTTTGGATACCTTGCCCAGGCACAAAACTAGCTTGCGCTTGTTGTTGATAGATTTGGTGCAATAATGGAGCACGGAAACCAGTCGAGAATGAGCCACGAAGCGTTATTTTATCATCATTGAATTTATAACGAGAGCTTAATTTATAAACTGTAGCATCACCAAAATCGCTATAACGTTCTTGACGTAAAGTACCATTGATTAGGAAATCTTTAGTAATATCATATCCTAAATCGATATATCCCCCAAAGTTAAAACGTGAAAATGTACCTGCATTATTTGGTGTTGTACCAGGAAATGAATCAGCCCCAGAACCAACATAAGATGAAGTATCACCCGCATATACGGTGAATTGTTCCATACGAAATTCCGAACCAAAGGCAAAACTCAATTTATCAGAAAGTTGTTTCGAAACGTCAATGTTTCCTACATTATGCGTGAATTCATATCCACCTGGCTTAAAGTAAATTGGAGAATTTTTACCTAGACTTCTGTTACGGGTATTCGAAACGGTATATAATTGCTTATTACCTCCAGTGGTGAAACTCAAATCTGTACTCCAACCGTTATTATCGCTTTTTACGCCAACTGTTGCATTATAATCATTCAAATCCCCTTGAAAGGTAGGCACATAACCCATATAGGTTTGTCCAGCAGGTGTCAACAAACCATCGTCAGTAGTTCTCCAATAGGGAGTACGATAGTTAGCAAATGAGTTTACTTTTTTGTAAACATAAGCTGCATTAAAATACAATTGAGATTTTTCTGTTAACGGAATACCACTATTAATCAAGAACTTAGCAGCGGTATTTTCAGGCTGACCATTGATATTACCTGCATCTGGTTTTTGAGCCAAAAAGCTTTTTACCGTTGCCAAAGGCGCATCAAAACCTAAGTTTGCATCTGCCTCAGCTTCTGCACTTACCATACCGGGACGGTTGGCCAATGTTGTACGATTAAATTCGATAGTATAATTAACATATCCTTTTTCACCAAAAGAAGCGCCATTGTTTACGGCAAAACTCAAGCTGTTGCCATCACCTTTATGCGTCGTACCCACGCTCAATGTTGCTGAACCATATTCAAATTTATCTTTCAGAATAATGTTCATTACCCCTGCAATGGCATCAGAACCATATTGTGCTGAAGCTCCATCACGCAAGATTTCTACACGTTTGATAGCTTGTTGAGGAATAGCAGCAATATCAGCACCACTTTCTCCACGACCAGGAGATGTTTGGATATACATCAATGCCGAAGTGTTTTTACGTTTACCATTAATCAAAATCAAGGTACGGCTTGGTCCCATATTACGAATCTCGTAAGGGTCAAGCAAAGACGTCGCATCGTTTACAGGTGTACTTACGGTGTTGAATGAAGGCACACGATATTGTAAAGCCTTATCAAATGAAGTTTGCCCTGTTGTTTTCAACTCTTGTGCCGACAAAATATCAATCGGTAAAGGAGTATCAGTCGCTGTGCGTTGAGAAGCACGGCTACCAACAACAATTACTTCTGCTAATTGATCTGTAGAAGGTTCTAAACTTACATCTTCAGTAACATCCGAAGCTGAAATCGTAATAGATTTAGTTACTGAGCCATACCCAACAAATGAGTATCTAACCTGTGTTGTTCCTTTACTGAGCTTAAGTACATATTCACCACCCGAACTTGTGGTTGTTCCAATAGCTTTGCCCACAACTGATACAGTTACACCCTGCATTGGGGTATTGGTTTTGGCATCCTTTACGATACCTTTTAGGCTGAATTGTGCCATTACGGCATTCGTCAACAGCAGAGCAAACAAAAGAGTAAAGAGTCTTTTAGTCATGTTAATAGTTAATTTATGATTATGGTACGAATGATAAATGATTCAAAAAGAATATAGGTCATTGAGTAACAGGAGCGCTGTTACGAGTTTTTAGTATTGAAAAAACTAAAAATAAGAGTCCGTAAGCTTCAATAATTGAAGCTTGATTATCCAAAGTTTTCAACAAGAAATTCACCTAGCCCAAAGCCAGAGTCGAAAAAATAGTATTTAATATCATTGATGGAAATCAATGAACAGGAACCGAAAAACGGAATTCGATTATATTAGAGATAAGAATTGAGAAAGATAAAAGTTAACTTGCCAAAAGTTTAATGACCGAATAAATACACCGCAATGCAGTTGGAGAGAAACAAAACTCCTAATCTGGAATACAACATGGTTTTGTACTCATTTGGAGCTAATTGAGTTGTTAGTAAAGCGTTTATCATATAATTTAGAAAAGGTTATATTAAAGAGAATATTAAGTGTTTATTAATATTCTTTTGCAATTACGTAAAATTTCAGAATATTAATCAAGCAAATCAGTAAAAAATTACTGCAAAAATTTCGTGGAATGTTCCAAACAACCAAATAATCTAAATTATTATCTGGTATATCCAAATTAAAGTTCATTTATTCGGCATTTTTTAGTTTTTTATGTTATAAACATTGGTTTTTTGCAAAAAAAACTTAATTTTATTTGGATTAATCAATGAACTATAAAATAATTAAGCATTTATACTTAAAAGTTCAATAAGCTTTTAATCAAAAACAATTTTCCAACTTAATCCTAGAAACTTATGCTAAGTCGAGTTGCTAATTCTATCTATTGGATGAATCGCTACATTGAGCGTGCCGACAATTATGCTCGTTTTATTTCTGTAAACTTCAACTTGGCGCTTGACTTGCCTCCTAATGTACCTGAACAGTGGGAACCCTTAATCATTGCTACTGCCGACCATTTTATTTTTAAGGAGCATTATGACGAACCTACTCGTGAAAATATTCTCTATTTCATGACTTTTGATGTTCGTAATCCCAACTCTATTCTTTCGTGTTTGCTCAATGCCCGTGAAAATGCCAGAACTATTCGTGAGAGTATTTCAAAAGAAATGTGGGAATATGTCAATCAGATTTATTGGACTGTCAAAAATGCTACACACGAAAGTAAATCTTGGGAACTATCTCAGTATCAAGGATTTTTAGAAAATATCAAAACTGGCAGCCAACTGTTTTACGGAATTGTCGATTCGACCATTACTCGTGGTGAGGGTTGGCATTTTGGTCGCTTAGGTCGCTTGATTGAACGTACAGATAAAACTACCCGTTTTTTAGATGTAAAATATTTTACACTATTGCCAAGTATCGAGTCTATTGGTTCGCCTCTCGACTTAATGTTATGGTCGGCGGTACTCCGTTCTGTAAGTGCTTATAATATGTTCCGTCAGCAATATCCTGTGATGCACCCAACGGGCATTGTAGAGTTTTTGCTGTTGGATAAACGCTTTCCTCGTTCGGTGATGCACTGTTTACGTCAGGCAGAGTTGTCTTTGTACGAAATCTCGGGGACGTCGGTAACCAACGGGTACTCTAACGATGCCGAAAAAGCTATCAGTAAATTACGCTCAGAGGTTGAATTTACTGAAATTGAAGATATTTTTGAAATAGGTTTGCATCAATACCTAGATGAATTTCAGACCAAAAACAATGGTGTTGGTCGTGCAATTTTCGAAACCTATTTCGACTTAAAGCCCGTTGTGAGCGAATAATACAACCGAGTATTAGTGCTTAGTCTCAAGTTTGTTTATCTTTGTCATGCTTTTAAAGGAATGGTTTCATATTATATATCTGTAAATCAACAAAATACCTTACTATTTACTCAAAGTAGCCATAGGGTTTTGGAGTTACACTTTGTATTTGTAGACTAAATCATAGAGTTATTGAACTCAGAATGTTTGGTTTTAACCATTTGATTCATTATCAAAACCTTAACCTCATCGTTCTGTATTTAATTTTGATAATATCCATTCGGAGGCTTTTGAGGAAAACTTGAGACATATTTAACCACAAAACATTTGTTACAGAAAGTTGTAACAATGTTTATCACTACAAATCAAATGACATACTGTTTAGGAATTAAAGTCCGAGGCGGCCTAGTGGCCATTGCTGATACAAGAATCACTGCGGGAACAGAAATGTACTCAAATAAGAAGGTATCAGTACATGAGGTTGGAAAACACTCTTTGTTCATCATGACAGCGGGTCTGCGCTCGGTACGTGACAAATCTATTACCTACTTTAATAGAATGACCGAAGAACAAGGTGTAACTTTCGACTACATGTTCGAAGCAGTAAATGCTTTTGGAGATATGTTGCGAAAGGTAGCCAAGGAAGACAAAGAAATGTTGAAGTCTGAAGGTTATAATTTCAATCTTCATTCTATCATTGGTGGACAGATGTCTAAAGATGATGAACATAAATTGTTTTTGGTTTTTCCAGAAGGAAACTGGATTGAAATTAATGAAGGACTTCGCTTCCAGATTATCGGTAACTCTAATTACGGCAAGCCATTGTTGAACCGTGGTCTTAACTACGAAACATCATTGGAAGATGCTATAAAATTAGGCTTTTTGTCATTTGATGCCACTCAAGTTAGTGCAACAGATGTCGATTACCCGATTGATGTAATTGTATATCAAAAAAATAGCTTCCATTTAATCGAACATCGTCTTGAGAAAGAGGAAATGGAAAGTATCAGTAAGCAATGGACAAGCTTATTAAAAGAATCGATGGGTAATCTTAACGATACTTGGGTTCAAAATATCATGGACAAATCCTTGATTTCGCAAGAGTAATAAAACCATTTCATAGAATAAATGTTGTGAAAGAGTAAAATACTTGAATCTGGTCTTTCTTGTATTTTACTCTTTTCTTGCTCAATATCCCCACTAAATTATTGTCGATTTTCATCAAACAATCTTATGAAACTAGCGATTAGCCACACTTTGCTGTATGATTATAATAATGAAGTTCGACTTGAACCACACTACCTGTATCTACATCCCAAGCAAGGTCCATATCTAAAGGTTGAACAGTATTCTTTACAAATCTCGCCAACGCCAGACTTTATCTCGAAAAACGTCGACTCTGCTGATAATATCCAGCATATTGTATTTTTTAATAGCAGTACTCGCCAACTTAGCATCCAAGCTAAGTCTGTTATTGAAGTCACTGAGTTTAATCCTTATTCATTTATCTATCATCCATTTGAGTCGAGTCGATTACCTATCAAATATGCCAACGATTTGAATGATTCCTTACAGTCGTATTTGAATCGAAAAGGTGTAACCACGTTTGTCGACCAAACGGCTCGTCAAATTGCAGCAAGTGTAAATTGGGACACAAGTAGTTTTCTTTCTGAGCTCAACAAATTTATCCACTCCTTTGCCTATGAAATTCGTGAAGAAGGCGAGGCATATTCTCCCGAAAAAACGCTATTAGAACGTAGAGGTTCTTGTCGTGACTATTCGGTATTGTTTATGTCCATGTGTAGAGCCTTGGGAATTGCGTCTAAATTTGTGAGTGGATATTACTTTAGTGACCCCAATCAACCTCAATATCTTCATGCTTGGGTCAATGTTTATTTGCCTGGCGGTGGCTGGAGAGGTTATGATCCTACACAAAACTGTTTGGTTTCGGGACGCCATATTCCTTTAGCTACTTCTGCTATGCCCGCCCTAATTTCGCCAATCCATGGTACTTTTAGAGGTAGTGCCCAATCTGTATTCAATGCAGAAGTTTCTGTAAGAAAAATAGAAGAGTAATAATAATCACCCAATTCATGCAAGAGTTTATTTATTTGAATGATGCCTTTGTAAAGGCTGAAGATGCCAAAATTCATGTCTCAGACCTAGCGTTAGTAAGAGGGTATGGAATTTTTGATTTTTTTAGAGCTATTGATGGCAAAGCCATTTTCTTGGAAGACCATTTAGATCGTTTTGAAAACTCAGCTCGATTGATGGGACTTCCTATTCCTGCCACTCGTGATCAGCTTCGAGCTATTATCTTAGAAAGTATTCAACGTCATCCTCTTCCCTTGTTGGGTATCAAAATGATATTGACAGGCGGTTTTTCTTCGGATGGCTATCTTCCTGCTGAAGCTTCTAATCTTATTGTTACTGCCAAACCTTTTGAATTTAAGAACCCCGATAAAGGCATGAAACTCTTGAGTTTGGAGTACAAGCGAGAGATTCCTGAGATAAAGACGCTTAATTATATCGTTCCTATTAGAATTCAACCACAGTTGAGGGCTCAACAAGCAGACGATGTCTTGTATCATCAAAATGGCATTATTTCTGAGTCTTCAAGAAGCAACATCTTTATCGTAAAAGACAATATCATTGCGACGCCAAAAGATGGAGCCTTGTTTGGTGTAACCCGAAAACATATCATTAAGTTGGCTTCTCGATTTTATACTGTCGAAGAAAGAGATGTCAGTTTTGAAGAATATCTACAGGCCAACGAAGTATTTACGACAGGAAGCACTAAACGTATTGTTCCTATTGCCCAAACCGATGAAATTGTTTTTAATAATGGACAAACTGGACCAGTAACAAAACATTTACAAGAATTATTTTTAGCTTACGAAAAGCAAAATGGATAAAACAAATCAGCGCACTTGGAAATAGATTTTCAAGTGCGTTCTGTTTTTAAGTGCATCTATATCCCCTCATATTTACACCTGTAGTAATATGTCTCTACAATCAGCCCTTTGAGCGAATAGTTACTAAAATATTTATATTCTAAGCTAAATATTACTTATTTAGGTATAAAATTCAACAAACCTTTTGTGTAATTTATGAAAAATACCCTTCTATTACTTTTTTCATTGTTAGGTGCATCTGTGACACAAGCGCAACAACCATTGCTTTTGCGTCATCCAAGTATCAACAACGATGGCTCTGTGGTAGCATTCTCGTACCAAGGTGACATCTGGACAGTTCCAAGTACTGGCGGACAAGCTAATCGTCTAACCATTCATGAGGCTTACGAGAGTAATCCAACATTTAGTCCAGACGGTAAACAAATTGCTTTTTCTGGTGCAAGATTTGGCAACAATGATATTTTTGTAATGCCTACCACTGGCGGAATGCCAAAACGTTTGACTTTCCACTCAAGTCAAGACAATATTGCTAGCTGGACACAAGCAGATAAAATTCTATTTTCTACTTCTCGCGAGTTTCGCCAAATCGAACGACCCTCTGAAGTGTATTCTATATCACCTAAAGGAGGTACTGAATCAAGAATGCTAGATGTTCTTGGATTTGAGCCAATCGTTTCGCCCGACGAACGCTTTGTGGCTTTAGTTCGTGGCGACATCAACCCTGTGGCGCGTCAGGCGTACACTGGTAGCTCAAATCGTGAAATCTGGATTTTTGACACAAAATCAAAAAGCTATAACAAACTTCCTTTGTTTGCTACTAACGACGTAATGCCTCAATGGGGAAAAAATAATACACTTTATTTCCTGAGCAGTATTGATGGAGCATACAACCTTTATCAATTAAAAATTTCGAACGACGGTAAAGCAGAAGGAACCCCTAAAAAGTTGACTAACTTCAAGGATGAATCTATTCGTCACATCAATATCTCTACAGACGGCAATACCATTGTTTTTGAACAAGATATGAATCTTTACATCTACAAAGTGGCAAATGGTTCTATCCAAAAAATCAACGTAACTATCAATGCCGATGATAGATTTGATGCCTCCGAAAGTAAAACTTTTACTTCTGGCATTGAAGATTTCAAGGTATCGCCCAATGGCAAATTATTGGCTTATGGGATCCGTGGGGAGATTTTTGTCAAAGAAGCTGATAAAGAAAAAGTTCGTAGTATCAACGTTTCTTCACATGCCTTCCGTGATGTTGAACCAGCTTGGTTAAACGACTCTACCTTACTTTTCACAAGTGACCGAACTGGTGGCAACTTCGAAATGTTCATGGTACAGTCAGCAGATGCTTCAGAAAAGAATATCTTCAAAACATTGAAGCATAAAATTACACAGTTGACCACTACTCCAGACGACGAGTCTAATTTAGTAGTGTCGAACGACGGTAAAAAAATTGCTTATGTACGCGGTAGAGGCAAATTTGTAGTAGCCGATATTAGTGCAGATGGAAAATTGAGTAATGAAAAAGTTATCAATGATAGCTGGGCATCACCAAACGACATCGCTTGGAGTCCTGATAACAAGTATTTGGCGTACAGCCTAACTGACTTGTATTATAATCAAGAAATTTTCATCAAGGCTTCCGACAATACAGGCAAAGCAGTAAACGTAACGATGCACCCACGCCGTGATTCTCGTCCTTTCTGGAGTGGCGACGGTTCAAAATTGGGCTTTGTTTCCGAACGTAGCTCTGGTCGCAGTGCAGACGTATGGTTTGTTTGGTTGAAAAAAGAAGATTGGGAAAAAGAGGCGCAAGACTGGCAGGAAAAAGATTCAGCTCCTGCTGAAGGTGCTACTGGAAAGTCAGATAAAAAAGAAAAAGGTGTTAAACCAATCGTAATCGACTTCGATGGCATTCACAACCGTGTAGTTCAGGTGACCAACTTTCCTGGCTCAGAATCTGATTTTGTTATTTCAAAAGACGGCGAAACATTTTATTATGTAACCAATAGTAGCTCGGCAAAAGGTCGTGACTTATACAGTATCAAATGGGATGGTAAAGATTTGAAGGAAATCACAAAAGGTGGTAGCAACCCTGGTGGTTTGTATTTGGATAAAGAAGGAAAGTATATCTATTATAGCCGTATGGGCGGTTTTGGTGGCGGAGGTTTAGCTCGTATCGATACCAAAGCAGGTGTACCTGAATCATTGCCAGTAAGTGCCAAAATGAAAGTAGACTATACTGGCGAGCGCACTCAGGTATTTGAAGAAGCGTGGCGTACCATTCGTGATGGTTTTTATGATCCACAATTCCATGGAAATAACTGGGCGAAATTGCACGATAAATACAAAGAGCGTTGTATCAATGCAAGTACTTCAAATGACTTTAGAGATATGTTCAATTTGTTATTGGGTGAACTAAACTCTAGCCACATGGGCTTAACGGCGCCAGAACGTGCTGAAACGCAAAGGGAAACTACTGGTTTGTTAGGTACAGAGCTAACACCTACTGCAAATGGTATGAAAGTGTCGCACGTAGTACCAGAAACACCTGTTACAAAGTCAAAAAGCATCATTAACGAAGGTGAAACAATTGTAGCAATTAACGGACAGTCTGTTGGTCAATCTGACAATTTCTATGAACTGTTGAATGGTTTGGCTAATGAAAAAGTAATCGTTTCAGTAAATGATGCAACAGGAAAAACTCGTGAAGTTATTGTTCGTTTGACCAATAGCATCAGTAACAACCTATACAATGAGTGGGTTGAAAATCGTAAAAAACTTGTCGATAAATTATCAAACGGTCGTTTGGGTTATATCCACATCAAAAGCATGGACTTCCCTAGCTTTGAGGTAGTTGAACGTGAATTTACTGCAGCAGGATATGGTAAAGACGGTATCGTAATAGATGTACGTTACAATGGTGGTGGTTCAACAACAGACTATTTAATGACGATTTTGAACTACAAGCAACATGCTTACACGATTCCGAGAGGAGCAAGTGAAAATCTAGAAAAAGATAAATTGAAATTCCGTGAATATTACCCAATTGGAGAGCGTTTGGTTTATGCCGCTTGGACAAAACCTTCAATTGCTTTGTGTAATGAAGGAAGTTATTCAAATGCTGAGATTTTCTCACATGCCTACAAATCTTTAGGAATTGGTAAATTAGTAGGGCTGCCTACAAACGGTTCTGTAATTTCAACAGGTGGAAAATCATTGATGGACGGCTCATTTGTTCGTCTTCCTGGTCGTGGTTGGTACACAAAAACTACAGACAAAAATCAAGAGCTCGGTCCTGCAATACCTGATGTTGTTGTAGAAAACGAACCAGAATGGATTTCGAAAGGTACAGATAATCAATTAAAAGTAGCTGTTGAAATATTATTAAAAGATATTAATTCAGCAAAAAAATAATTGAACAATTATCATATAATAAAAGGGCTTCTGATTTGTTTCGGAAGCCCTTTTTCGTATTTTTAGGCAACCGAGAACGTTTAATTATTTTATTTCGCAAAACCGTGACTTATTATCTTGTTCAACGTTTATAGGTAGACAAATTTATTTTAAAATCAAACTTATTACCGCTATGGGACTTATGTCTTTCTTTAAGGGTGTTGGTGAAAAAATTTTCGGAAACAACACTCAAGTAGAGCCTGCTAAAGCTGCCGAAGTAGAACCATTAAGAGCTAGTGCTCTATTGGCACACGTCAAACAATTAGGTCTAGCCTACAATTCTCTTACCATTCGTACAAACGGCGATACAGTATCTATCGTTGGCGAAGTTGCTAAACAAGAAGATGCAGAGAAAATTGCATTAGCTGTGGGTAATGTTGAAGGCGTTAAAGTCGTTGACAATCAATTGACTGTTGCCGAACCAGAAGAAGAAGCACAATATCACGAAGTAGTAAAAGGTGATACTTTGTCAAAAATTGCACAACACTACTACGGCGATATGATGAAATATCCTGTGATTTTCGAAGCAAATAAACCTATGTTAAAAGACCCAAATCTGATTTATCCAGGTCAATTGCTTAGAATTCCACCATTGAAATAAAAAATAAGTCATCCCTAATTTTAAGATTGGGGTTATTCTCCAAGTTTTCATCAAAAAGCGGTCGGAAAATATTTTCCGACCGCTTTTTGATGCTACTATGCTAGATTCTACTCAGCTTAAGACGCAATCATTGCGTCTCTACTGCCAGAATACAAATTTTAAATTAATCATTCATTCAATCACTAAATTAGGGATGACTCATGTTTAATTAGCAAATCGACGAGTTTCTATTCCTTGTGCATCTACTTTACATCTAAATATATGCCCGCTCATAGGATAAGTTAATAGTTCATGCTCATCCAAACCTTCTCTGGCAGTTGTAATAATCAATTCATTAAAATTGGGACCTATCCAGTTACAAGAAGTTACATTCGGAACAGGGAGCCTTATTTCGGCTAACTCATCGCCTGTTCTTGTATCAATACAAGCAACCCGAAAACCACCCCAAAATGCTACCCATAAATTACCATTTGCATCAATACACATCCCGTCTGGAAGTTCATCACGATTACGAGACTGATAGATTACCTTTTCTTTCGTCAAGACTAAAGCATTTTGCTCATCTATTTCAAATCTTCTAATATTTCTTTTAAGTGAATCAATAAAGAAAAAGTATTGCCCATCTTGACTCCACGCCATACCGTTCGAAATCCCTAATTTTGACATCAAGTGTATTTGCTCTCCAGTAGCCGAAATACAGTACAAATTTCCTTCATTTCGTTGATTTTCTATTTGCATTGTACCTACCCATAATCGCCCTTTGAGGTCTATTTGCCCATCGTTACACCTATTATAAGTTAGATGAGCTTCCATAGGTCTCCACAACTCCAAGTAGCTGGTTTTGACATCATACCAACATAAACTTCCTTGTAAACCCAAAAGTAACTTGTAAGGTGTGTTGGTTAACGCCACCATACCAACACGCGTTGAAATAGCGTTAAAATGATGAATTTGCGTATCTAAACAATACCAATTAATCGTTCGTCCCTCAATATCAACCCAATAAATCGCATTGGTTGACGAACACCATACGGGACCTTCTCCCAATCGACAACTCGATTCCAACAGCAATTCCGCT
This sequence comes from Flectobacillus longus, assembly GCF_030056705.1. Taxonomy (GTDB): domain Bacteria; phylum Bacteroidota; class Bacteroidia; order Cytophagales; family Spirosomataceae; genus Flectobacillus; species Flectobacillus longus. Next base: position 194,747 of record NZ_JASHIC010000014.1, on the reverse strand, counting down.
CGATATACTTTTTCCATAGTCAGTTCGGTTTCTCTATTTGTTTTCGGTACAAGAATAGATATATACAATAATAGTTTTTTTCATAAGCTATTTCGTCAAAAATCACAGATATTTTTCAGATACAATATTCTTATTTCTTACCAGATGTTAATCTAAGTAAAACTACCTGTAAAAATACTATAGCCTACTTAATTTTATACAAACATCAATCTTGTAAAAATACAATTAGTTATATGGAGAGAAAAATCATCGAAAATTCGCACTATTTTCCATAATATATTCTTTTTTTGAAGCCAATGCTAAATAAAAATAGCTGTAAATACATACAATTATCCAAACACTTTCCTGCTACAAGTAGTTACTTAAAATACTGGATATCAATACATTTTTGAGAATATAAACAGTAAATAAAATCTAGGAAAAATCATATTTTATTTTTTTATAGAAATTTGCACCGTTTTTGTTCTTTTTATGTTAAAAAATTAGAAAGCCCTTATATTTAAAAATTAAGGCATAATTTAATAGACCATTATAAAGAAAAAATATAAAGAGAACAAGAAATTAATTATTATTTGAAAGGAATTGTGCAATTTTAAGATTATTTTTTTGTTACCTATTCGAATAAGTATAATATAACTAACGAGATAATTTTTTTTGTGAGAAATGCGTAAAAAATTAAAGAGTGCTGCCAACTATTCAGATGTTGTTTTGATTGGGGCAGGCGTTATGAGTGCGACGCTCGGGGTGTTGTTAAAAGAACTACAACCTGATTTAAAAATTACTATTTTCGAGCGTCTTGATTTGATTGCAGGAGAAAGTTCAGAAGCTTGGAACAATGCAGGTACAGGTCATGCTGCTTTATGTGAGCTGAATTATACTCCCGAAAAACCAGATGGTAGTGTAGATGGATCTAAGGCTTTAAAAATTTATGATTCATTTCAAATGTCTCGCCAATTCTGGGCATATCTAGTTGAACAAAATATTCTTTCTCCAGAGGATTTCATTCAATCCGTTCCTCACATGAGCTTTGTTCATGGAGAAAAAAATGTTGACTATCTACGTAAACGTTACGATTTATTAACACAATATCATGTCTTCAAAGACATGTCTTATACAGAGAACCCCGAAGAAATTAAGAATTGGATTCCTTTGGTAATGGAAGGTCGCGATGTGAATCAACCCGTGGCGGCTACTTACACCGATGCTGGAACTGATGTTAACTTCGGAAATTTAACTCGTATGTTATTCGATCACTTGAAAAACATGGACGGGGTTAAAATTCGTTTGAAGCATGAAGTAACTGATTTAGAGCAATTAGAAGACGGAAACTGGTGTATTACTTTAGATAACCTTGCTACCAAAAAGCGTAACAAAAAGAAAATCTACGCAAGTTTTGTGTTTGTTGGTGCTGGTGGTGGTGCTTTGCCTTTGCTAGAGAAATCTAAAATTGAGGAAGGTAAAGGTTTTGGAGGTTTCCCAGTAAGTGGACAATGGTTAAAGTGTAACAATCCTGAAGTTGTAGAACGCCACAATGCGAAAGTATATGGTAAGGCTGCGGTAGGTGCTCCTCCGATGTCTGTTCCACATTTAGACTCTCGTATGATTGATGGTCAAAAAGAACTCCTTTTTGGTCCTTATGCAGGCTTTACGACTCGCTTCTTGAAAGAAGGTTCATTGTTAGACTTACCTTCTTCTATCAAGTTGAGTAATATCGTGCCAATGATGCAAGCAGGTTTACAAAATATTGACCTCACTAAATATTTGATTGAACAAGTAAGACAATCACCAGAAGATCGCTTAGAGGCATTGAAAGAATACTTCCCAAATGCACGCATGGAAGATTGGGAATTGTTAGTAGCTGGGCAACGTGTCCAAGTAATCAAGAAAGACCCTGTAAAAGGTGGAGTACTAGAATTTGGTACCGAAATTGTAGCCGCATCTGATGGATCAATTGCTGCATTATTGGGAGCCTCTCCAGGTGCTTCTACAGCCGTTGACATTATGTTGAAATTATTGGAACGTTGTTTCAACGAAGAATATCATACTGAAGAATGGCAAAGTAAATTGAAAGCGATGATTCCTTCATTTGGTCAATCTTTAATTACCAACGATGAATTATTTAATCAAATCAATCACTGGACAAATGATGTGCTTGGCCTTAAATCTGCTGAATTAGCTTAATATTAGATACTATTTCTCACAAAAAAGACTTTCCTGTATGCAGGAAAGTCTTTTTTGTTTTATTATAGCTAAACCATAAACTCAAGAATTGATATAAAACAAAAAAGCCTAACTCATTGAGTTAGGCTTTGTCGGGATGGCAGGATTCGAACCTACGACCTCCTGCTCCCAAAGCAGGCGCGATACCGGACTACGCTACATCCCGAATTTTCTATATTAACAATTACATTAAATAGAAAAGTATTTTTGTTAAAAGATTCACGCTTCTGTGCATCTTATTCTCAGGTGTGATTCCGTCAGGATTCGAACCTGAGACCTACTGCTTAGAAGGCAGTTGCTCTATCCAGCTGAGCTACGGAACCGGAATAAAAAAGGATTCTGATTCCAGACAGAACTGAAAACTCACTAAAGTCAATTTCCAAAATCCTAAATTATGGTCGGGATGGCAGGATTCGAACCTACGACCTCCTGCTCCCAAAGCAGGCGCGATACCGGACTACGCTACATCCCGAATTTTTGACCATTCCACCTTGAAAGTGGCGGAGAGAGAGGGATTCGAACCCTCGGTACCGTTACCAGTACGACAGTTTAGCAAACTGTTCCTTTCGGCCTCTCAGGCATCTCTCCTTAACACTTAAAGCATCTCGTTAGACACCTCCCTTGTGTTTAGGTGATGCAAAGGTACGGTTTTTTTTGTTTAAGATGCAAGTCGAAAATGAAAAAAAAATGCTTTTTGTTGAAAGTTTTTCGCAATACATACCATACAATTCTGATTAACAATTACTTAAAACAACCATTACAAAAGTACTTTTTTTGAAAGTTTTTTTATCCAAAAACCACTTCTACTCGATTTTTAGGGCATTTTCAAATTTCTTTAAGATTTAACATTCCAATCTAAAAGTTTATCGTCTACGTATATTAAAAAAATAATCCATAAAAACTTTGAATTGCCTACAACATGAAAAAATCATTCCCAACTATTATACTTTGTGGAGTATTTGCCAGTATTTTTTTGAGCGCTTGTTTAAAAAATTCTGAAGCAGAACCTCTAGAAATCTTTAGAGTTTCAACTCTCTTCGTTTCTAATGCTGAAACGACAGTCAACGCAAAAAATTTACAATTATTCAAACCTGCAGACTCAACAATACTGATTCCTAGGCTTGAGCTAAATAATGGGGCGCAAGATGGTAACGGTATTTTATTCGTTGCTAGTAAGAATTTTTTATTCCAAATTAGTCGAGCACAGAAAAGTATCAGGCTTTACACCAACGCTTCTTCCCTATTTGAAGCCTCATTACCCAACAATATCATTATTGACTCTACCCTATCGAGCGGACGAGAAATAGCCTATGATGCGACAAATGACGCCCTATTTGTCGCAAACAATACAGATAGTACAATTAGAGTCTATGAAAAAGTTTCTACCTTAAATGGAAAATATGTGGGAAAAAAACTTAAACTGAGTGGCGAGCCATGGGGAATTACCTACGATAAAAACAACAACAGACTATTTGTCGTAATGGATAAAAATGCCCTCCGAATAGAAATATATAATAATCCTTCTGGTATAGAAGCTGGGAAAGTTACCGCCAGCCTCAGATTTTTTATAAATGGTTATAAAATCAATGGTACAACAGCACGATTGCATGGAATCGCCTATTCATCACAAAGGGATATGCTTTTTGTAACAGAGATTGGAAATGCTTCAGGTGCGAATTTTGATAAAGATGGTGGAATTTATATCATAGAGAAAGTAGCAAAAATAACCAATAACAGCTCTATTCTTGCCAACAGAGCTATCTATGGCGCAAATACAGGCTTAGGCAATCCAGTAGACATTGCTATTGATGATCGGAATATAAAAGGGTTTATTTATGTTGCAGAAAAAGCCAATAAAAAGATTCTAGTCTTCGGATTTGGCGATAATGGAAATGTCACTCCTATTCGAGGATATACTTCAACCTTTTCGCCTGAAGCTATTGATATTGATTATTGAGATTGCAGTGGTAAAACAGCTAATTATCAAGCGTGAGTCATCCCGAATTTAGCGATTTAGTGATTGAACGAGTAAGTGATTATGTAAAAATTTGTATTCAGTCAATAGAGACGCAATGATTGCGTCTTGAGCCAAGTCATATCCAGCATATTAGCATTAAAAAAGCGGTCGAAAATAATTTTCGACCGCTTTTTTGATACTAATATACTGGTGAATTGTAGAATCAAAAGATAATCATTCATTCTATCAATCACAATTCACTCAATCGGAGATGAATCATTACACAACTGAGAAGGTAGATACCGCTTTCGCTTCAAGAATAGAAGAACCTTGAAGGTAAATATCTGCTTGACGAGCTGCTTCACGACCTTCAGAGATAGCCCAAACTACCAATGACTGACCACGACGCATATCTCCTGCTGCAAATACTTTATCTACAGAAGTTTTGTAATTAGTTGCTTTTACATTTCCTCTTTCGTCAAATTCAAGTCCTTTTTCTTCTAATTGCGATAAAAGACCTTCACGTTGAGGATGCAAGAAACCTGCTGCGATAAGAGCTAATTCACAAGGAATTTCACGTTCATTGGTATGAACTTGTTGAGCTTTACCATCCACAACTTCCATCGCGATGTCAGCTATTTTAATACCTTTCAAATTACCATTTGCATCACCAACATATTCTTTCACCGCAATTGACCAGTGACGATCTGCGCCTTCTTCATGAGATGTAGAAGTACGCAACATCATCGGCCAGTTTGGCCAAGGAGTTTGTGTAGCACGCTCAGCAGGAGGCATTGGCATTACCTCTACTTGAGTAACAGATTTTGCTTTGTGACGGTTTGAAGTACCAACACAGTCAGAACCCGTGTCACCACCACCAATTACCACAACATTTTTGTCTGTAGCTAACAACTCACCATTTGCATAAGCAGCACCACGGTGATCGAATTTACGATCGATACCAGCCACACGCTTATTTTGTTGTGACAAGAACTCCATAGCAGGGTAAATTCCTTTCAAGTCAGAACCTGGGATAGGTAACATTCTTGGAACTGTCGAACCACCAGCCAACATAATCAAGTCAAAGTCTTCTAACAACTCATCACCTTTGATGTCAACACCAATATTTGTTGATGTTTTGAAAACGATACCTTCTTCTTTCATTACCTCAACACGACGCTGCACTACCCATTTCTCTAATTTGAAATCAGGAATACCATAGCGCAAAAGTCCACCAGCTTCGTCAGCACGCTCAAATACAGTAACTGAGTGACCAGCTTTGTTTAATTGAACCGCAGAAGCCAAACCAGCAGGACCTGAACCGATAACAGCTACTTTTTTACCTGTTCTCTTTGTTGGTACATTGGGTTTTACTAAGCCATTTCCAAAAGCATATTCAATAATCGATTTCTCGATATATTCGATCGTTACTGGAGGCTTATTGATACCTAATACACAAGCAGATTCGCAAGGTGCAGGACAGATACGACCTGTAAACTCAGGGAAGTTGTTGGTAGAAGATAAAATTTCGTAAGCATAAGCCCAGTTTTGGTCATATACTGCATCGTTAAATTCTGGAATAATGTTGCCTAGCGGACAGCCATTATGACAGAAAGGAACGCCACAGTCCATACAACGACTAGCTTGTTCTTTTACTTTATCTGTTGTAAAATCAATATCTATTTCTTTGTAATCGCCAACACGCTCAGCGACTGGTCTTTTCTTTGGAGTTTCTCTTGTTACCTCTAAAAATCCGGTTGGTTTTCCCATTGTCTTAATTTGAAAATTTTAGGATTTAAAAGTCTGAAAATATTCATAGAATACTTTCAGACTCTCAAAATGGATTAGTGAGCAATTTCAACTTGGATGTCTTTGTAAACCACATCTTTATTTTCAAGAACCTCTGCAACTGTAACATTACGAGAAGCAAGTGCTTTTTTGAAGTCTTGTGGCATTACTTTAACAAATTGTGCAAGTGATTCAGACCAGTTATCTAAGATTCCCTTAGCTACATCTGAGTTAGTGTATTGCAAGTGTTGTTCAACATATAGTTTTAGGATTGCCTCATCTTCTTGAGTCAATTCTTCGATAGCTACCATTTCAGGGTTTACTTTAGAAGCAAAATCACCTTTAGCATTCAACACATACGCTACACCACCTGACATACCTGCTCCGAAGTTACGACCAGTATCGCCCAAAATCACGACCAATCCACCAGTCATATATTCGCAACCGTGGTCACCGATACCTTCTACCACTACTTTAGCACCAGAGTTACGTACGCAGAAACGCTCACCAGCCATACCACGTAAATAAGCTTCGCCTGAAGTAGCACCATAGAATGATACGTTACCTACTACTGAGTTTTCAGAAGGATTGAATGGCGCTTTCTTGTTTGGATAAACAATCAATTTTGCCCCACAAAGACCTTTACCGATGTAATCGTTAGCATCACCTTCTAATTCAAATGTAATACCATTCACAGAGAATGCTCCGAACGACTGACCAGCAGTACCTGTAAACTTGATATGAATTGTATCATTTGGTAAACCTTTCGCCCCATATACTTTCGTAATTTCGTTTGAAAGCATTGTACCAATTGTACGGTTTACGTTGATTACTTCGAATTCACCGTAAACTTTCTCTTGATTTTCAATGGCTGGTTTAGCAACTTTCAATAAATCCCAGTCTACTTGTACATCCAAACCGTGATCTTGTTCTTCTTGTTTGTACAAGGCAACATCTAATGACATTGGTTGCTTGAACAAGATTGGAGAAAGGTCTAAATGTTTGTATTTCCAGTGTTGGATATTTTCTTTCATTTCTAGGCGATCCACTTGACCTACCATTTCATTCACGGTACGGAAGCCAAGTTCAGCCATTACTTCACGGAATTCTTGAGCCAAGAAGTAGAATAAATTCACCACGTGGTCAGGATCTCCTGTGTACATAGCACGCAAACGAGGATCTTGAGTAGCAACCCCTACTGGGCAAGTATTCAAGTGGCATTTACGCATCATGATACAACCAGCAGTTACAAGAGCCGCTGTAGCTACACCCCACTCTTCAGCACCTAACAAGGCTGCAATAGCAATATCACGACCTGTTTTGATTTGACCATCCGTTTGTACAGTCACACGACCACGCAATTTGTTACGAACCAATGTTTGGTGAGTTTCAGCCAAACCAAGTTCCCAAGGCAAACCAGCGTGACGGATAGAAGAAAGTGGCGAAGCACCAGTACCTCCATCGTGACCTGCAATCAAGATATGGTCAGCGTGTGCCTTAGCAACACCCGCAGCGATTGTACCTACACCTGCCTCTGATACCAATTTCACAGAGATACGAGCAGCACGGTTTGCATTTTTAAGGTCAAAAATCAACTGTGCTAAGTCCTCAATTGAATAAATATCGTGGTGAGGAGGAGGCGAAATCAAACCTACACCTGGCGTTGAGTGACGAGTTTTACCAATCCAGTCATCTACTTTGTGACCTGGCAACTGACCACCTTCACCTGGCTTAGCGCCTTGAGCCATTTTGATTTGTAGCTCTTGTGCGTTTGTCAAATAGTGAGCAGTTACACCAAAACGACCAGATGCTACTTGCTTGATAGCAGAGTTCATCGAGTCACCGTTTGCCATTGGCTCAAAACGGATTGGGTCTTCACCACCTTCACCTGTATTTGATTTACCACCAATACGGTTCATGGCAATAGCCAAGGTAGTGTGAGCTTCGTAAGAAATAGATCCGAACGACATAGCTCCTGTAGCAAAACGCTTGAAGATATTTTCGATTGGCTCAACCTCTTCGATTGGCACTGGAGTACCTTTCTTGAATTTCAACAATCCACGAAGCGTCATCGCTTTCTCAGTCTGATCATCAACAATCTTCGAGTACTTCTTAAACAACTGATAGTTGTTTGTTTTAGTAGATTGTTGTAATAAGTGGATTGTTTCAGGGTTAAACAAGTGAGCTTCACCACGGTGTTTCCATTGGTACACACCACCTACTTCTAGTTTTGGATTAGCTACTGGTTGTTCAGGATACCCATTTGTATGTTTGATTAGGGCTTCTTTTTGGATTCCTTCCAAATCGATACCACCAATACGAGATACAGCTCCAGAGAAATATTTATCAACTACTTCTTTTGCCAAACCAACGATTTCGAAGATTTGAGCACCTTGGTAAGATTGAAGTGTTGAAATACCCATTTTAGAGAAGATTTTCAACAACTCACCATTTACAGCTTTGATGTAGTTTTGTTGTAATTTTTCGTAAGGGTAATCTACTTGCAAAATACCTTTGTCTTTCATACCACGAATGGTTTCGAAAGCCATGTATGGGTTTACTGCCGAAGCACCAAAACCAATCAAAGTAGCAAAGTGATGTGTTTCCCAAACGTCACCAGCCTCAACGATAAGACCAACTTGTGCACGTTTGCCTTTACGAATCAAATGATGATGAACCGCTGCTGTAGCCAACAAAGATGGAATTGGCGCGTGTGAGCTATCCACACCACGGTCGGTCAACAACAAGATTGCGTAGCCATCATCCACTGCATCTTCGGCATATTGACAAATTCTATCCAATGCACGTTTCAATTGTCCTTTCTCGCCATTAGCTCTGAAAGTTGTATGAATCGATTTAGTATGGAAGTTTTTGTGGTCAATCCAACGAATTTTCTCAATCTCAGCATTGGTTAATACTGGTTGACGAATTTCGATTTGACGACAGTGTTCTGGTGTTTCTTTCAACAAGTTTTTCAAACCACCAATATCCGACAACAATGACATTACCGTACGTTCACGGATAGGGTCAATTGGAGGGTTGGTTACTTGAGCAAACAATTGTTTGAAATAATATGATAAATGTTGCGCTTGGTCAGACAAAATCGCCAATGGAGTATCTACACCCATTGAGCCTAATGCCTCTTTACCAGTCTCAATCATCTGTGACAATACTACACGAAGATCTTCAGTAGTGAAGCCAAATACTTGTTGACGCAACAATAATTCTCTTTCGAATGGAGCACGGTATTCGGCACCAGCAGCAGGAAGGTCTTCAACTTTGATTTTGTTGGCCTTCAACCACTCTCCGTAAGGTTGTTGTTTACAGATTTTTTCTTTCAATTCATCGTCAGGAATGATACGGCCTTGCTCCATATCAACGATGAACATTTTACCTGGCTGTAAACGACCTTTTTTGATAACAGTCGATTGGTCAATATCCAATACACCTGCCTCAGAAGCCATGATTACGAAATCGTCGCTAGTTACCCAGAAACGAGATGGACGTAAACCGTTACGGTCAAGTGTTGCACCAATGATTTTACCATCTGTGAAAGAAATTGAAGCTGGACCATCCCAAGGCTCCATTAACGCAGCGTGGTATTCGTAAAAATCACGTTTGTAATCTTCAATCTGCTCGTTGCCATCCCATGCTTCAGGAATCAACATCATCATTACGTGAGGTAATGAACGACCAGACAATGTTAACAATTCTACTGCATTGTCAAGAACAGCCGAATCAGACTGACCTAATTGACAAACTGGCAAAATCATTTCCATTTCTTCTTTGCTAAACAAATCAGACTGAAACAACGCTGATTGTGCCTGCATCCAAGAAGAGTTACCTTTTACAGTATTAATTTCACCATTGTGCCCCATGTAGCGGAATGGCTGAGCCAAACGCCATTCTGGGAATGTATTTGTAGAGAAACGAGAGTGAACAATTGCCAAAGCAGAAGTAAACTCATCACGACGCAAATCATCAAAATAGCCAGGTACTTGCATTGTAGTCAACATACCTTTGTAAATGATAGTGCGAGCCGAAAGCGAAGCATAGTAGAATTTACCTTCTACAGCTTTCACCGTTTCGTTGATTACTCTTGCAGTGTACTGACGGAAAACATATAATTTGCGCTCAAATGTCAATTCATCTTGATCGGTTGGACGTTTGATGAATAATTGTTCCATTTGAGGCTCAGTATTTCCAGATTCAGCACCTTGAATTTCAGAATTGTCGCAAGGGACAATACGATAACCCAAAATTTCCAGACCTAACTTTCTAGCCTTTCGTGCAATGATTTCCTTACACTCGTTACGAGTAGTCTCATCTTTAGGAAAGAAAACCATACCGACGCCATAATCTAAGGCGGCCGGCAAATCGATGCCAAGTTTTGTACACTCTTCAAGGAAGAATTCGTGAGGAATTTGTACTAAAATACCAGCACCGTCACCAGAATTAGGGTCGCAGCCACAAGCTCCACGGTGGTCCATGCGAATAAGCATTTGAATTGCATCAGCCACTACTTTGTGTGACTTTCTACCTTTCATGTTCGCTACGAAACCGATACCACAAGCATCATGTTCGAATTCCTTGCGATACAACCCTTGATTATCAAAGTTAGTCATGGTAATGGGGTTTGTTTTTTTAAGTTTAAAATTTAACCTGTTCTAGGTAGCCTTTATTTATTATAGTGGTATTATTATCCTTCTTCTTTTGAAAAGTTGTAAATATTTTAGATGGTTTATTGACAAAATCAAAATTATTTCGTAAAATATTCTCCGACCTTTCTTTGTGATTATGGCTATATATACTTCACTCTATTTCGCTTTTACAAAGATATACAAAAAATTATTTGGATAAAATAGCATTTTGCCGAATAATCATCTGTATTGAACAAAATCAAGTTTTTGCAAAAAATATTCTTAGTTAGATACAATTCACAAACGTATAAGTATTTTTACAAAAACACGATTTTACAATACCTATTTGTATCAATTTAGCAGAATTACCCTTGTTTACACTTCAAATACAAACCTATTTTATAAATTTTTACAAAAAAATAACACAAAATAGTCATTTTTTAAACATATACATTTTTATAAAAAAAACCTTCTTTTTTTTTCAAAGAATACCATTAAATCCACTTTTTTAGGCTGATTTTGATGTTTTTTCATACCTAAAATTTAATCTACAAATCATATAGATTAAATGATTTTTTATCTTCAAAATAAACAATCAGTTGATTTTTATTACCTATAATAAATTCTGGAATTATTCAATATAAAAGGTCAGTGTTTTGTAACTTAATACGAATTGACACTAATGATGAAGTGAAAAAAATGAATCGCTAAAAACTGGAATAACAAGTACTTATCAGAAAAAATACCTAAACAGTAGCAACCTTTCGAGTGTACGTACTGTCGTATAGTTGAATTGTTTTTGTATCCAACAAATTACTTGTAATTTACACAAACTCTTCGAATATTACAATCGCTTACCTTACATTATCATTATTCCTAGTCTTATTTAACTCGAAACTACAACAACTTATGAAGAAAGCTTTACTATGTGTTTTTTTACTGTTGGGATACTTACAAGGGCGAGCAACTCACATTGTGGGAGGAGATATTGATCTGCAACGAATAAATGACCAAGGTTTCACTCACAAACTCTCTTTGAATCTATATTTTGATGCAATCAACGGACAACCTGGAGCACTAGATCAAACTGTCACTTTGGGTTTTTTCAGAAAAAAAGATAATATAATGATGGGATATGTTGTTGTGCCGATGGCCTCTAACGTACAGATTCCCTACACCAATCCTGATTGTTCTGAATATGGCAACGTTAGAACTAAACTTATCAAATATTCTACTTTAGTGACACTATTATCTGTCAATTTCGATGACCCTGAAGGGTATTACATCGTATGGGATAGGTGTTGTAGAAATGATGTAATATCAAATATTATAAACCCTGGACGTACTTCCTCGCTTTTCTATACAGAGTTTCCTGCTATTTCTGCCAATAATAGAGAGTTTATTAATTCAACACCAAAATTCAAAGACTTATCAGGCGACTATATTTGTATCAATAGACCATTTAATTTTGATTTTAGCGCTACAGATGCAGACGGAGACAGTCTAGTATATAGTATCGTAAGTCCACTTGCTGGATTTAGCTCTGTACAATCTCCTAACCCACAATTTCCAACAGGAAGTTTTAATTACCCTCATGTTACGTGGGCATCTGGGTACTCAAATAGTAATGCTATTCCGGGTAATCCTGCCTTGAGTGTCAATAATCGTACAGGGCGCTTATCGGTTACTGCTAATCAATTGGGATTATTTGTTTTTTCGGTCAAAGTGGAGGAATACAGGGCGGGAAAAAGAATAGGTTATGCGCTACGAGATTTTCAATTGAAGGTAGTTGACTGCCCCGTGAATAATGCTCCTATTAGTTTTGCTAAATTAAAAGGAAGTTTAACTAAAATAGGAAAAGATGAAATTGTAAGAATACCAAATACACAAAAAAATGCCTGTTTTGAGCTATTTTTTACTGACCCTAATCCTTACACGCAAATTCGTTTAAAAGTTGTCGGGCAAAATTTTACTGATAAGAGCTTTGCAAATATTCCTATAGCCTACAATATTTTGTCAAAAGCTGATACCTTAAAAGTAGAGATTTGTCTGGATGAGTGTTCACAAAGTTTTGATGGGAAACCCTTAGTCTTTCAAATATTCACAAGTGATAATGGTTGTCCGCAATCCTTGAGTGATACGCTCACAGTCAAAGTGTACCGTCAACCTCGTGATAATAGTAAACCTGTGATTAGCACCGATGCTATCAGTAAAACATTGACTGCTTCCATTAACTCAACTCTTTCGTATAATATCTTCGGTAAAGATGTTGATGTAGACTCATTAACTCTACGAGCAGTAGGGCGAGGTTTTACATTGTCACAAGCAGGTATTACCTTCAATGGTGGTACGGGTGTCGGAAATGTCCAGTCGCCTTTTACATGGAAACCACTTTGTGACCAGATTCGAACGACTGATTATTTGGTCGACTTTATAGTTTCGGATAGATATTGTAATAGAAGTAAAAGTGATACCTTAACGATTGCCTTTAAGCCCACTCCTATCGTTTCGAACAAACCGCACGTGAGCACAACCTTAAAAGACCAAAATATTACGGTTGTATTGGATGGGGAAAATGCTACACCATTAAATTTTGATGTGAATGCAAAAGATCCTGACAGCGACCCTATCCAGCTTTATGGTATTGGACAAGGATTTAATTTGGGAAGTGTTGGGATTATCTGGAGTAATAAAAATGGGATAGCCTCACTTACTTCACCATTTCAATGGAATCTTTCTTGCGAATTATTAGGTCAGGAAAAAGAAAAAACATTCGTTATCAATTTCGTAACAGAGGATAATTCGTGCAGTCCCATGCGTTTTGATACGACCAAAGTCACGGTTTTAGTCAAAAACAAAGAAACAGCCTATACATTTACGCCGCCTAACGTCATTACGCCTAATGGGGATGGTAAAAATGATTCGTTTACGATTACAAATCTTCCAGAAAACTCATGCTTTGACAAATTTGAATATATTCAAGTATTTAATCGTTGGGGACAACAAGTGTATCAGTCTTATGATAGAAAATTTGAGTGGTTTGCCGATGAAATCGTAAGTGGGGATTATTATTACCTTTTAAAATTTACACGGCAAAATTTCAAAGGTTGGATAAGTGTATTAAAATGAGGTATCTATTAGCGGCATTCGAATAACAATTTCGAATGCCGTTATTTTTAAATCATACCAAATCTCTAAAGTCTATCGACATTCCATCTTCTCCAAGTATAGTATTGCGAAAAACTTGTTTTGCTTCATCTATAAATGGAGTAAGGTCTTTGTATCTAGACGAGAAATGTCCTATCAATAAGTTTTTCACACCAGCTTCCTTAGCAATTTGCCCAGCTTGATAAGCGGTAGAATGGCATGTTTCCTTAGCTCTTTCTACCAATTCATGTAAAAAGGTGGTTTCGTGATAAAGTAATTTGACCCCTTTGATAATTGGCAAAATAGCAGGGTGATAAGCCGTATCAGTACAAAAAGCATAACTATCTGGCGCAGGGCCTTTGCTGGTGTAATAGTCACATGAATATAGTACTTCGCCATTATCATCTAGCACATCTTGTCCATCTTTGAGGCATTTGATTTGTTCAATACTTATATGTGATGGCAATAGTTCCTTCAGAATTTTGTGTGGTTTTTCTTTTTCTTCAATCAAAAAACCACAACATGGCACACGATGAACCAAGGGAATTGTGGTGACCTTCACATAATCGTTTTCCATTAAGAGGTAGGACTCTTCGGAACGAGTTTCCTCAAAATGCACTTTAAAATTAAGACGTGTATCCGAATATTTCATTTGAAGAGTCAGCACTTCAGCAAGACCTTTGGGACCATAGATATACAAATCGTCAACTCTATGGTGCATGTTAAGTGTTGACAATAAACCTATTAATCCAAAGAAATGGTCGCCATGAAGGTGAGTAATAAAAATATATTTGATACGAGTGGCCTTGAGTTTGAAACGAAGTAATTGCGTCTGGGTAGCCTCTCCACAATCAAACAAATACCCTTCTTGTTCCACCATCAAAAAGTGGGAAGTTGCATTACGCGTTACTACTGGGTTGGCAGAACCCGTACCTAGAATAGTAAGATGGAAACTCAAATTGTTATAATTTTAAATTACTGGTAAACAAAATAATTAATAGGGTTCAATATAAAAAAAAACCTTATCAGACTAACGCCTAATAAGGTTTTTTTGTTCGAAAAACCGAAAAATATCCTTTGATGAATACTTTTAAGTCTTCGTTTTATACAATTTGATTAATAATCTTCTTCGCTTTCACTGTATTCGCCACCGCCAAACTCATCTTCATCTTCTGATTGGAAATCATTTTCGAGTTCGTTTAAGAAAACAGCATCAATTGCCTCCTGAACTGTTGGCATAATGGTCAAATCTTCAATTTTGGCACGATCTAATTGGTCGATAATTTCATCATTTTTAGTCACAATGATGAACAAGCCAAGCTCGTTTAAACAGATTTTATTGCCTTTACGTATTACCGAAACGCCATGACCATCCAATTCTGTAACTTCATCAAAATTCACGATAACGTTACCATATCCCGCACGGAAAAGTTGGCGGATAATGTTTTCGAAATCAGCGTAATTGTCTTGAGTTAAAGCTGTTTCGTTAAGTTCGATAAGAGCGTATTGCTCGTTTTTTTCAATCTTAAAATTCATCTTTTTACTACTTTATATAATCGCAGTAGATTTTTTTTGGAATTAAATATGCTTTAGGGACTCGCCCGAAGTTTGTATGCTTGAAGGTACAAGTGTCATAAAACGAGTGTCTATTCTGAGACGTTCACTTTGAATGACCTACCTGCAAATGCTGTGCAATTTAGTAATTTTCACGAAAAATATTTGTACTTATAAGTACAAATAAGCTCTTGCAAAACAAGAGCTTATTCAAGTACAATTTATTACTAAAATTTTTAAAATTTCTCGCAACTATTATCTATTTGCTAAGAACGTCAATACATTTTTCTCAACTCGTTCTAGAACATTATCAGTAACAGATTTTTCGAAAGCTTTGCCTGTTACTTTCTCAAAAAGCTCAATATATCGTTCTGAAATTTGATTTACCCATTCAGGAGTCATTTCAGGTACTGTTTGTCCTTCTTTTCCTTGAAAATTATTGGCAATCAACCATTCACGAACAAATTCTTTTGAAAGTTGTTTTTGAGATTCACCGTTTGCTTGTCTTTCTGCATAGCCGTCCGCATAAAAATAACGAGATGAATCAGGCGTATGAATTTCGTCAATCAATACAATTTTACCGTCGATTTTACCGAACTCATATTTGGTATCCACCAAAATCAAGCCTTGTTCGGCTGCCATTTGTGTACCTTTTTCAAACAATGCCAAAGTATATTGCTCTAACTGAACATAATCCTCCTCGCTCACTAATCCTTTGGCAAGGATATCTTCACGAGAAATATCTTCGTCGTGACCTTCGTGCGCTTTGGTGGTTGGTGTAATAATTGGCTGAGGCAATTTGTCGTTTTCTTTCAATCCTTCAGGCAATGTTACTCCACAAAGTGTACGAAGTCCTGACTTGTATGTACGTGCTGCATGACCTGCTAAGTACCCACGCACGACCATTTCAACAGGAAAAGCTTCGCATTTTAGACCCGCACTTACATTAGGATCTGGCACTGCCAATAACCAGTTTGGAACAATCGATTGCGTAGCTTTCAAGAAATGTTCAGCGATTTGGTTCAACACCTGTCCTTTAAAAGGAATCGCTTCTGGAAGCACTACATCAAAAGCAGAAATACGGTCAGAAGCCACCATTACAAGGAGGTCTTCAAACGAATATACATCTCTTACTTTACCTTTGTAAAAGCCCGTTTGGTTGGGAAAATTGAAATTGGTACTTTTTATTACGTTCATTTTATATTGGGTAGTATTAAAAACATCTAAGTTAGTGGGCATTTTACCTGCTCTAAGCAATATGCCTTAAGCTAAAAGCAAAGAAAGCTTTCTATTATTTCATGAAAAATACTTTTGAACTTCTAGCTTACGGCATAAAGCCTAATGCTTATTGCAGATAAAATGAATTTTATTTGACGCACCAATTTTTTGTTTAAAACCTCTACCGATTGAAGTTACATTTTTTCGATCACAATAGCCGATGCACCGCCACCACCATTACAAATACCAGCAGCACCAATACGACCGCCTTTATGAGTTAAGGCACTTATCAAAGTTGTAACAATACGCGCGCCTGAAGCCCCCAGTGGATGACCTAATGAAACGGCTCCACCCAAAACATTGATTTTATGTTGAGGAATATCCAACAGTTTTTCGAATGCCAAAGGCACAACGGCAAACGCTTCGTTTACTTCAAATAAATCTACCTCCTCTTTGATAAGCCCTGCCATACGAATTGCTTTGGGTACTGCTACGGTTGGCGTTGTAGTAAACCATGCAGGTTCTTGTTCGGCATCAGCAAAGCCAATAATTTTTGCTAATGGAGTCAATTTGAGTTTTTCAGCTTTCTTTTTTGACATCAAAACTAGCGCAGCGGCACCATCGTTCAGAGTAGAAGCATTGGCTGCGGTAACTGTTCCTTTTTTCTCAAAAGCTGGTTTTAAGTTAGGGATTTTCTCAAAATTGACATTTTTATATTCTTCATCCTCCGAAATCGTTACCACTCCTTTGCGAGTTTGTACTTCGATAGGAACAATTTCGTCTGCAAAATAACCTTTTTGTGTAGCCTCAGCGCTACGACGGTATGATTCAATCGCAAAATCATCTTGATCTTCGCGAGTGATACCGTATTTACGAGCAGTTTTGTCTGCAAAGATACCCATTGCACAATCATCATAGGCATCCGAAAGACCATCTTTTTCGAGCCCGTCGACCAAAGTACTTGAGCCGTATTTATAGCCAAAGCGAGCACGAGGCACATAATATGGAGCATTAGACATACTTTCCATACCTCCAGCCACGATGACATCAGCCATTCCGAGCATAATACTTTGTGCTGCAAAGATAATGGCTTTTGCGCCAGATGCACATACTTTGTTGATAGTTGTACAGCGTGTTTCGTGTGGGAGACCAGCTTTGAGTGCTGCTATTCGTGCAGGGGCTTGTCCTAAATTTGCAGAAATAACATTACCCATAAGTACCTCTTCTACCAATTCTGGCTTGATTCCAGCTCTTTCTATTGCGCCCTTTATGGCAATACTGCCCAAATCTGTTGCTGATAAACTCGATAAAGCTCCGCCAAAACTTCCAATGGGAGTTCTAACGGCTGAGACGATATACACTTCTTGCATAATAAAGTTAAAGTTTGGTATTGTAATGGTGGTTAAATAGTAATCTTTAGATTTACCAAGATTGTTTCATATTGGACTTATTCTTCTTAAGCAATCCCTTCTTTTGTTGAATATATTGTACTTCATTATTTTTCATAGCTTCTAGGATACTCCTAGCTTTTTCGGGAGAGAGCCCATAATTCTTAAGCGTTTTCAACATTTCATCTTGAGCATCTGTGTGTTCCACTTCAGCGTGATTGGCACTTGGTGGTGGCATGGACTTAGACTGTTGTTTGGGCTTAGGTTCTTCGGAGGCTCCACGAAATTTGAGTTTTAATAATTCAAAATTGAAACGTGCGATTTGATTCTGTGGATTTAGCTTAAGAGCTTCTTTAAAATAAATTAATGCTTGGGCACTGTCTTTGAAAGCACCGCTAATTACGCCCAGTTGACAGTAGGTTGTTGAGGCCATTTTATAATCTTCGAGGTGAATCAGCCGTTTGTACATGCTTTGTGCTCGCAAGGTATCTTCAGAGAGCAAATACACATGCGCTTGGTTTAGCACAACCTCGGGGGGAGTAAAATAAGAATTGTCCGATATTGTCTGGTAATATTTTACTGCATCCTTATATCTTTTTTCTCGAAATGCCCTTTCTGACTCTATTTTAGCCAGATTTCGTGCACTTACCTTAGTAAAGGACGCATTTTCTAAAATCCAGAGGAATATGTAAAAAATAAAATAATTCAACTTATTATACTCTAAGTAATATTTTATGCAAAAATCGTATAAAACTGTTCTATAAAAAACTTTTAACCTAAATTTTCTACAATTGGAAAGTCCTCACTGTAAAAAATACGTCTATGCCTAGCAAAAATAGCGCAACTACCAAAAAATAAAAATACTTATTGGCTGTCACCGTAACGGTTCGTTGGTCAATCAAATTAGCAGAAATATTTTCAATCTGCTTTATCAAATCTACAAAACTATCTGACACACTATGTACTTCAAAATAACCTCCTCTTGTTTCAGCAGCCATTTTTCTCATCAAATCTGGCTCTAGTCTTGTTACCACAATATTACCGTCTTCATCTTTTTTGAGCGATTTCCCCTCCTTGATTGTACTACCTTCGGCAGTACCTACTCCAACGGTAAACAGGTTAACTCCATTTCTTCTTATTCTATTAAGTAAACTGTAATCAAGGTTTCCAAAATTTTCGCCATCACTCATCAGTACTATTACTTTGGACTTATTGCTTGTTTTGATTTTGGTAAGCTTATCCAAGGCTAATTCTAAGGCTGGTGTAAAATTGGTACCACCAGCAGGTAAAAGATCAGAGTTGATTCTTG
Organism: Flectobacillus longus; assembly: GCF_030056705.1. GTDB lineage: Bacteria > Bacteroidota > Bacteroidia > Cytophagales > Spirosomataceae > Flectobacillus > Flectobacillus longus. Next base: position 175,526 of record NZ_JASHIC010000014.1, on the reverse strand, counting down.
GAATAAATAAATTGATGGCGTTATGGTCAAAAGTAAGTGGAGAAAGCATAAAAGCATCTTCCGAAAAAACGATTACTCCTATCCTATCGCTTGTAAAATGATTGACAATACGACTAATTTCAAACTTCGTTTTTTCAATTCTACTTGGCTGAACATCTGTGGCATCCATAGACTTGGACACATCTACCAACAAAAATATATCTCGACCTTCAGCTCGAATGGTTCCATTAATTTCACCAAAAGATGGGTCTAGCAATGCCAAGATAAGCAAGGTAAAATAGCAACTTCTCAGCACAAACTTTAAGATACTAGACCTAGCCACGGTTTTTAATTTTCTGGCAATTAAAAAAACCCTGACAAGATAAAAAACATATATGAGAATAAACAGGACAATGAACATTCTCTCGGTTTGTCCCAAATCAGCATTCCAGTTCATAACCTAAAATTGTACAGAACTTGCTAGAAAAGCAAATTTTAGCATGTCCAAAGCAAAATTCTCATTTACTCATCTATCAAATTCTAACGATTAACTTTGAACGTATTATCACTTCCTCACGCACGTAATCGTCTGGCTTTTTCATGACCTCAACTAATAGATTCGCAGCTTTGGCTCCCATTTCATAGGGAAATTGCTCGATACTCGCAAATGGGGGTTTTTCGAGATACTTACAAAAACTTAAATTTGAAAAACTCACAAAAAATATATCTTGGTTGATGATTAACCCTCGCTCTTTGGCTATCTGCATGGCATCGAGGGACATGTAGTCGTGGAAAGCAAAAATCGCTTGTGGAGGTACTGCCAAATCCAAGAGTTCATGTGTTTTCTTAAAGGTATCTTCAAAACCCAAATCTGTGGTTTTGATATAAATCGGATTGAGTTCAATATTATGCAACTTGAGTGCATTGACATAACCCATCAGCCGTTCATTGGACGACTGCATTGTATTCGGTCCATTCAAGAGCGCTATTTTGGTTAGTCCTTTGTTGAGCAATAATTCCACTGCCTCAAATGATGCCTGCGTGATGTCGGTATATACACAGCTATTGGGCAGGCTTTTTACGACTCTATCAAAAAATACCAAAGGAATACCCTTTCGATTTACCTCCAAAAAATGACGATGATTGTAAGTGCCCGACCCCATCGACACGATGATCCCGTCGACACCATGTTTCATGAGTGCTTGAATAGCCTGTTCTTCTCGCTCAAAATCATCTCTAGATTGTTGCAAAACAACTCTGTATCCTTTTTCAAAAAGTATATCCTCAATACCCGTAATGGCCATTGAAAAAAACTGTTCTGTGAGCCATGGTACTACTACACCAACGTTTTTGGTAGACTGTTTTTTTAGGTTTATCGCGGTGGTATTGGGACTATAATTTAGCTCTTTTGCCAACGCTATCACGTCTTCCCGCATCTTCAAACCAATACGTGGATGGTTTTGCAAAGCCCTCGAAACCGTTGAAACTGAGGTTCCTAAGCGCTTCGCCAATTCTTTCATAGTTATCTGACTCATAAGCTTTTATTAATTGTGCAAGCAAGTTAGAATTTTTGCACAAATTGCACAATCGGTTGCACGCTTTTGCACAATCGGTTGCGCAGTCAAATTTCTTATTCGAAGCCCACTTGAAGCATATTTTGATAAGCTCAGAAAACTATCTTTGTTCAAGGATTAGCTTACCCAATTTTCCAACTATGAAAAATTTACACATATCAACTCCTGGCAGAATTTGTTTATTTGGCGAGCACCAAGATTACCTAGGCTTGCCTGTTATAGCCGCTGCCATTTCGAGACGTATTCATATTGAAGGACGAGTTACCAACACGCCTTCTGTTCATATTCAATTACCTGATATTCAATCTGAAGAATCTTTTCCTTTAGCCGAAACAGCCATCTATCATAAGGACCGAGATTATTTCAAAAGTGTTTTGAATGTATTGAAAAGAGAAAAAGGTATCTCTTTTGAAAAAGGCATTGAAGCAAAAGTGTACGGCAATATCCCTATCAATTCTGGAACATCGAGTTCGTCGGCATTAGTAGTGGCTTGGACACATTTTTTACTAAAAACAGCTAATCATCCTATTGACCCAGTTGAAATCGGACAATTAGCCTATTTAGCTGAAGTAGAAGAATTTGGCGAACCAGGCGGATGTATGGACGAATATGCCACGTCGATTGGTAATATTATGTATTTGGAAACCAAGCCTAATATTCTGGTAGAAGCTTATCAAGCGCCATTGGGCAAATTTGTCCTTGGGGACTCACTTGAGCCAAAAGATACCATTGGTATTTTGAAGCATGTCAAATTTGGTATGCTCGATGCCATCAATAAAATCAAGCAAGTCTATCCAGATTTTCAATTAAGCAAAGCGCCTATCGAAAGCGCCGAACAATATCAATCATTGCTGAATCCAGACGAATATGCACTGTTTTACAGCAACCTTTCGGACAGGGATATTTTGCGTACAGCCAAAGCCATGTTTGAAGGAAAAGATACATTTAATGATGTAAAATTGGGACAGTTGTTGAGCGCTCATCAGGACAACTTGAGAGACGCAAAACGAGTTTCTACACCTAAAATTAATAGAATGATAGAAGCCTCCCTAAAAGCAGGAGCTTTGGGAGGTAAAATCAATGGTTCAGGAGGTGGAGGCTGTATGTTTGCCTATGCACCCACCAACACCGAAGCTGTGGTAGAAGCCATCGAAAGAGAAGGTGGCAAAGCCTATATCATCGAAGTAGCAGAAGGTTCGAAAGAAGAAATATAATCTTACGAAGACGGTAGAATATCATTACCGATTTACCAAATAAGTTAGTGGGCTAAATGAAATTAATTTTACCCGCAATAGGCATTAAGCCCAAAAGCTTTTTTGAATTCATTAAGAATATTTTTGCCGAAAGCCCATTGTTGAAAGTCGAAAGCAAAAAAATGTATCAATTCTGATAACTGATACACGATTAACTAATAACATCTTATTACCATCAAATTATACATCCAATTTTCTATGAAAACTCAAAGAATTGTAATCCTTGCAGGGGGTGCAGCTACTCGCATGAAAAAAGCTGCACCTGACCTAACAGACCTTGATCCTACGTTGGCTAATCAAGCCGATACGTTGACAAAAGGGATGATTGGTCTGGGGGATTCGGGAAAATCTTTAATAGATTATCAGTTAGAAAATGCCTCAAATGCAGGATTTAATGAGGTTTTGATGCTACTTCATCCAGACGATGATTTTACACAACAGTATTACGAAAAACTAGCGCAAGAAGGTAATAGTTGGGGCATACATTTTGTATTTGCCCGACAACATATTCATGCAGATAGAGTAAAACCCGCAGGAACTGCCGATGCTGTTTTACAAGCATTAGAGCAACATCCTGATTGGCAACAAGGGCGAATTGTAGTTTGTAACAGCGATAACTTGTATTCGACACAGGCTTTTGAAGCACTTTGGCATAGTCCTAATCCTAATGCTTTGATAAGTTATGATAGAGATGCTTTAGATTTTCCACTGGAGCGAATCAAAGCATTTGCCATTGTAGAACCAGATGAGAATAATTATTTACAAAATATCATAGAAAAACCTTCAGACGAACAGGCAGAAGCTATTGCTCATCGCTACGGTCGTATTGGTGTAAGTATGAATGCTTTTGTGTTTGAAGCCTCAGATTTGTTTCCTGCCTTACAGAAAACCCCTTTTCACCCTGTAAGAAATGAAAAAGAATTACCAACGGCTTTGTTAATTATAACCAGAGAATTGGGAAAACCTATTTCTTGTATTCCAATGGCAGAAAATGTACCTGATTTAACTTCAAAACAAGATATATTAGTAGTACAAGAATACCTTAAAAAAGTAAAAACATTGACATTACATTAAAGAAACCCTAAGACTTTGCTAAAGTCGATACCTCATAATTTACCATTTAAACCCAAATAATTGGCAATGAAAAATAATACACTTCAACGACGCGATTTTATTCAAAAAGGAGGCTTGGCCTTAGCAGCAGGGCTGGTTTTACCAAAAGATGTCTTTGCTAAAAAAGACGACCGCAAAGTACGCCTTGGTTTTATTGGCACAGGTCTCCGCGGGCGAAACCACCTTGCCAATGCCATGGCTTTTCCAGAAGTAGAAGTCACTTGTATTTGTGATATTGACCCTAATGCCATAGCAAAAGCTCAAAAAATTCTCAAAGAGAAAGGCCGTAAGGAAGCAGTAGCCTATGGAAAAAATGAGAAGGATTTTGAAAACATGGTAAAACGTGATGATATCGACGGTGTAATTATTGCCACACCTTGGGAATGGCACGTACCGATGGCATTGGCGACCATGAATGCAGGAAAATATGCAGGCTTGGAGGTATCTGCTACAGTTAAATTGCAGGAATCATGGGACTTGGTTAATACTTTTGAAAAAACAGGTTCTCACTGTATGTTGCTCGAAAACGTATGTTATCGTCGTGATGTGATGGCGGTACTTAATATGGTGCGAGAAAACCTATTTGGTGAAATCACTCACTTGGAATGTGGCTATGAGCACGATTTGCGTCATGTCAAATTCAATGATGGTAAACAAGCTTATGGTGGTGGTGTAGAATTTGGAGAAAAAGGCTTTAGCGAAGCCAAGTGGCGTACACAACACTCAGTAGACCGCAACGGAGACCTTTATCCTACACATGGTTTAGGTCCAGTTGCCGAAATGATTAATATCAACCGTGGTAATCAATTTTTGTATTTGACTTCAATGGCATCGAAGGGAGTAGCATTGCATAAATATATTGTTGACAAAGGAGGAGCCAATCACCCAAATGCGAAAGTAAAATTCAAACTTGGTGACGTGGTTCAAACAATGATTAAGTGTGCTAACGGAGAAACCATCTTAATTACGCATGATACCAACTCTCCTCGTCCGTATTCGCTTGGTTTTAGAGTACAAGGTGATAGCGGATTATGGATGGACGATGGTAACCAGATTTATGTAGAAAATGTATCTGCCAAAGCGGATGTTTGGGAATCGGATGAGGCATATATGAAAAAATATGATCACGGTATCTGGAAAAGATTTGAATCTGAAGCTGTCGGCGCAGGTCATGGTGGTATGGACTATTTTGTTTTGAGAGATTTTATTAATTCTGTTAAAAACAAAACTACCCCTCCTATCGACGTGTACGATGCAGCAGCTTGGTCAGCTATTAGTCCATTGTCAGAAATGTCGATTGCCAAAGGTTCAGCTCCAGTTCAAATTCCTGATTTTACTCGTGGAAAATGGAAAACGAATAAGCCGATTTTCGGGTTTGAAGTATAGATTCATTGAGTGAGTGGCGATTGAGTGGATGAGTGATTATTTTTAAAAATATCTAGTTCGAGACTTAGTATCGGACTAGCGTTTGTTTCAGTTTTAAACTGTTAAAAAAATAAGTTCAAGACTAAGTCTTGAACTAGTAATTTCAAGTTTTTCTAGAAATAAAAAGGTGGTCGAAATTAATTTTCTAACCACCTTTTTTCATGATAAAATCCACAAATCAAAAATCATAACCTTTTGGTTATGAACACCATAAACTATCAAAAATAATACCTTCTTACTCAAATAATCGTGTAAAATAAAAATTAATAACCAAAATCACCTTGTATTTCATTGTAAAAGCGCCGTAGGTGCGACAGAAAGCCAAAATCTTGAAGTCTGTCGCACCTACGGCGCTCTTTTAACTGTTCAAGGGAATGACTATTTACTACCAAACTGTCGCTCCTACAGAGCTGATGAAAAGATCGGTTCCTGAAAAAAATCCTAATAAACAGGCATATCTGTGGTGGATAATTGATAAATTTTCTACTTATGATTAATTAACAACTAAGAAAAGTCCCTTAGAATGTTATGGTATTCACAGTGCTAGAGGTTGAAGTCGTGGTGGTTGATTTCAATGTCGCACCAGAAGTGGAATACGTTCCTCCTGTATATAAACCCCAACCCGATGAACCTCCAATATAACTACCTCCTGTATATGCTCCTCCAAAATAGATTTTGTACTGAGCTCCTTTAGCCATACTCGGAGTAGAAACATGGAGATATCCTGAAGCACTTTTAGGCTTGAATGTTACGATGTCTTTTCCATTTGCGTCTTCAATATGAAATAACGAAGAAGTTGCCACGGATGCACTGGATTTTATAAACATACCCACTTGTGTAGAAGCCGTCCCCATTGCTTTTGTCATATTACTGGCGGGTTCTGCTCCCATTAACGTTCCTCCATTAACCAAGAAATTTCCATTCACGTCAATATCTTCATTTCCGTTGGTAATCACATATCCTCCACTAATCGTAAAATTACCATTGCTATCTATTGCATCAGAACCTGTTACGATTAATACGCCACCTGTAACTTTCAAATGACTATTATCGTTTGATTCTGTACCTCCCGAAACAGTTCCGTAAGAAGTATTAATACCGTCATTGCTGGCGGTCAAGTTACATACTCCACCAGCAATGGTAATGAAGATTGATTCCATACCCTCATACGACTTGGTAACATTGACATTTCCATCATTAATCGTAATGGAAGTATTTGATTTTAAACCATCGTCAGAAGCTGAAATATTAAGTGTGCCTCCATTCATAACAAAAGTACCATCACTCTTAAAACCTTTTGCTTCACTCGTATTAGCAGAAGTATAGGTATAAGTAGCGCCAGATGCTGTAATTGTAGTCGTACCTCCATTAACAGTAGCAGTTCCATCTACAGTTATGCCTTTTCCTCCTTGTCCAGTACTTGTAATAGTCAAATCCCCTCCCTTGATAGAAAGATTTTTATCACAATTGATACCTGCAGGCGCAACAATGTCAAGGTCTGTGGTATTGTAATATGCTACGCCAGTAGTCGTAATTTTAATAGTTCCAGAAGTCAGCGTAAAGTCTCCCCCCGTTTTAATACCTTTCGAGCCCTTGCCAGATACAGTCAAAGTCACAGCGTCTGAAGTACCAATAGTGGTATAACTTTCACTTTTGATGGCATTGCCTTTTTCGCCTGAAGTATTGACAGTAATCTTTCCTCCTTTGACCAAAACATAAGGCGTAATCGAAGCATCCGAACCATCATAAGAAGCTGTAATTCCATCATCTACACTTGAAACATTGATCGTACCACCATTTACCACAATATAACCTTCATCGGCTTCTACTCCATCGCCAGAAGATGTGACCGATAATGTTCCATTATCCATCTGGAAATAATCTTTGGCATGAACACCATCACTAGCCGCAGATTTAACGATGATAGTTGCTTCACTTATGGAGATATAATCGTCAGCTGCGATGCCATGTTTGTTATTTCCAGTAACATTCAAAGTACCTGTGCCCTTAAAGAGTAATTGTCCTTCACTAAAGAATGTTCCTTTTTGATCTTCGGTACTGGTGGTATAGGTAGCGCCGTCTACAAGCGTATTGGTAGTTCCAGCTACAATATTAATCGTACCTTTTTTACTAGATTGAACATTAATTGCAGGCCCTACACTATTGGTTACACTTAGCCCTTTCATAGCAATATTGTATTTGTAATCACTGTACAACTTGAAACTTCCCTTACTAGCAGTTCCTGACAATAAATACACGATTTCTTTGGTAGTATTTGTCGATTTTACCGTTACATCTGCTCCACTTGTAGTAACAGTTACGCCAGCACTTTGATATGGATTACTTACCGAAGCGGTTGTTCCTGAATACACAATTACTACGGTATCAACAGCTGGAGTGGCAGTTCCTGAGCTACCAGCGGTAACGGTAATTGTGATAGTACAGGTCTGTCCGCCAAAACTTAAATTAAAGGTCGCGGTTCCAGCGGAGGTTGGTGTACCTGATATTTTGTAAGTCAATGTACCCGAACCTGAAACAAGCGTTCCAGCATCTAATGTTGCTGTCAAACCCTCTACACCTGTCGAAGAAGCCGTTGACACATCATAAGTTCCACTATTACTTCCTGTATAAGCCAATGTGGCAATACCTGTATATGCCGTGCCACTCACACCTGCCGCAGGCACAACACTACTCAATACCAAGCTAGCAATACTTGCTTTTGAAGCTACAACGGGCAAAGACAATGTACAAGATTGTCCACCCAAATCAATCGCAAAAGTAGCAGTACCAGCCGATGCAGGCGTTCCTGTAATTACAAAGGAAGCTGTACCACTTCCACTAGTCAGTTGCCCCGCCGATAAAGTTGCTGTTAGACCTGTTACCCCTGTAGACGCCACTGGAGTTCCAGCTTGATAGGCCGCGCCATTTCCGCCTGTGTAAGGAACTGTTGCCGTAGCAGTGTAAGATGTTCCACTTGTTGCTGTAGCTGAAAAGGTAGCATCGCTACAATTTAATCCTGTAATACTGGCAGAAGCTGTAATATCGTCAGTCTTACACGACTGGATACTTAAGATAAATGTTAGCAAAAGGCTAAACGCAATAAAAAATCTTTTAGTCATAAGTATGTGTTTTTAGGAAATATATTGGTGCAAAATTTTATTTTATCCTGCTGCAATAAATGACCAGAAAAGGAGTAAAAACGTTACAGATTTTTAAAAAACAGCATACTTTATCAAAACACTATTTAGAAAGATTATAAAATAAAAAATTAATTTCAATCAAAATAAAATAGCATTTAACACTCCAAATAAATATCTATAAAATACTGATTAAAAACACATTATATTAATTAACCACAAAAAGCACTAAACTTTAATTATTCGCATTACTTAAAAAGTATAGTTAATTAATAGGAGTAAACTTTCTTTCAATTGTAGACAAATACGTACAAAACGTATACTCTTTTATCTACACAAAATCTTAAGTTTTGAGTAATTGTGCTGAGTCCGAGACCAGATAGTCAAGTCGAAACACCTAGTTTCTTTACAAAAAATATCTCTAGTGCTTAAGTAGGATTCATATTTTTTTCGGAACTTTACCGCTATTACTTATTTGAAACAAAACTATTTAGCCCCAAGCTTGGATTTAGTCAAGAACAGCCATCTAGTTTACGGTATTGTAGTGTCGCAAGAGGAGTTTGAGTACAACCAAGTCTAGTACAAAAGATGTAGTGTTAACCAGCCCAAATAAATCAATTAGCAGATTCTCTTTCCCCAACTTAGGTCCTATTCTCGTCTAACTTCCTGCCGAACGACTAAATATTTCTTACAAAAGCAATTATGGAAATCCTAAAAAGTAGTCGCCTTGACGCGCTCCGCTACGACATTCGTGGTCCCGTTTACGAGAAGGCTCTCCAATTACAACGTGAGGGCTACAAAATCACTTCTCTAAACATCGGCAACCCAGCGGCATTTGGCTTTGAGACACCAGACGAAATCATTCATGACATTATCATGAATATTCGCAATGCTCAAGGTTATGCCGATTCTAGAGGGTTGTTTGCCGCCCGCAAGGCCGTTATGCAGTATTACCAAAGTCGCGGTGTAAGAAAAGTCGAAATCGAAGATGTTTTCATCGGAAATGGGGTGAGTGAGTTGATCACAATGGTAATGACTGCTTTGTTGAATAATGGAGATGAAATTTTGATACCTTCACCAGATTATCCTCTTTGGACAACTTCGGTAGGATTAGCGGGTGGTACTCCAGTACATTATGTATGTGATGAAGCTTCGGACTGGAATCCAGATTTGAAAGACATCGAATCTAAAATTACCAAGAAAACCAGAGGTATCGTTTTAATCAACCCTAATAATCCAACCGGAGCAGTTTACGAAAAAGAAATTGTAGAAGGAATTGTTCGTATTGCAGAAAAACATAAGTTGATTGTTTTTGCAGACGAAATTTATGATAAAATTTTATACGACGGAGCGGTGCATCACACCACGGCAGGGATGTCTGAAGAAACCCTCATTATTACCATGGGTGGTATGTCTAAAAACTACCGTGCTGCAGGTTTCCGTGGAGGATGGATGGTGTTGACAGGGGCAAAACATAAAGCAAAATCCTATATCGAAGGTTTGACTTTTATGGCTAGTATGCGTTTGTGCGCCAATGTAATTACCCAATACGGTATCCAAACGGCGCTGGGAGGCTATCAGTCAATCAATGATTTGGTGATTCCGACGGGTCGTTTGTACAAACAAATGAATTTGACACACGAAAAGCTTGTGGCTATTCCAGGAGTGTCTTGTGTAAAGCCTAAAGGTGCGATGTACCTTTTCCCAAAATTTGATTTAAAACAATTTGACTTCAAAAATGATGGTGATTTTGTATTAAGTCTTTTGGAAGAACAGCGTATTTTGGTTGTGGCTGGAACAGGCTTTAACTTCAAAGAACCAGACCATTTCCGAATTGTATTTTTACCGCATTTGGAACAACTAGAATTAGCCCTCGGCAAAATCGGAACGCATTTCGAAAACCATAGAAAAGGTAAGCCCAAAAGCTAGTGGTTCTAATTTGAGGATTTGAAAATGAAACTTCTTTGTAATTACTAGTCCAAGACTTAGTTCTGAAGTTAATAACACATGAATCATCCCAAATTTAGTAATTGAGTGCATGAGTGATTATTTTTAATCTGCATTTTACTAGTAGAAACGTAAAGCTTTGCGTCTAAAGAGATCTCATGTTGAAATATAGTATGCAAAAAGGCGGTCGAAATGAGTTTTTCGATCGCCTTTTTGCATAAACAATACAATGGTTCACCTTGTGAATCCCAATAAGTACAAACAAGAAGTCTCTATTTTAAATTATTCCAAAATTAGGGATGACTTAGGTTTTCATCATACAAGTTTTTAGCGTTGTATTTCAATTTTTTTACTTACTTGATAGTTACCAGATTGCAACCTGACAATATATATACCTACTGGTTGATTACTCAAATTTAGCTGTAATTGACCTGAAGCATGAGTTCCCATTTCTTGTTGAAGTACCACTTGTCCAAGCATATTGGTTACAGATAATATTATGCCATTTTGTACTACTTCCTCTTTTAAGTTATATGTTAGTGTTGGTTTACCTTCATTAGGATTAGGGTAAATATTCAATAAGCTATTATCTTGCTCCTCCATCGCTACAGACAATGCTGTTGATTTTAGGGTGTCAGCTGGAATAGAGAGACTGCTGCTTCCATAAATATCTTTTGTTGTTGCCAAGATTGTAAAAGTCTGCGGAATTTTACGAGGTGATGATTCAGCAATACATGTTTCACTTTCTTTGAAGTAGCCGCCTATACCGTATGCTTGAGAAGAACCTCCTCCATCAAATAATACTATTTTAGTTGCGTTTTTTTGTATTTCTGTTAAAAAGATACTACCATCCTGATTTTCTGTAAAGAAATAGGGAACTCCTAGTATCTTCATTAGCTTACACGCATTATGGTTTGTACTCTTACCAATATAAATAACCATTTTTTCAAACCCAGCTTTTTTTACATCTGTATCAATCCCACTTATTATAGTTGTGTTTTCCTTTTTCTTATAGAAGTCTGAATTATCACAAGCACTGCCACAACCAGTAAAACTATACCAATCGCTTTCCTGACACGTTACATTCATAAAATTTCCTGTTATCACATGAGCAAACCCTGGTATTGGTAGTTTTGTATTATTATCAATACTTTCGATTTCAAAATTTCCACTGTAACCTGTCATTTTTAGAGCCTGGTAAAATCTTGAACTCTTGCCTGTTAGCATACCACCTATTACGAGTGGGGAATTTTCAATCTGAAGAGAGTATTTAGCATTAGATGACTTATCAAACATTTCCCCATTTATTGTTGTAATAATATTATTTTCTCCAAAATAAGTCCCTCTGTCTTTAATAAGTTTCTCAAACACTTGTTTCGCAGAAGATGAAGATTGATATTTAGGAATAATCTGTGCTTTACTCATATCTACTACAAAAATTACTTCAGCATCACTTGAGCCTCTATTCTTAGTATAAATCACAACACCGTTGTTTTTATGAGAAATGTCAACAACATCAAACTTTATTGCTTGTCTATTTCTTTCTTCATCAGAAAGGATTCCTCCTGTTTGTGTAATTTTAGCAGAAGCCAGAGCAGCTTTTATCGTTTTAATGTTTAATGTAGATACTCTAGTACCGTCTACAGCTAACCTCCCTCCTGCCAAAGCGTAATCCAAATAGCTAAGTGTTAGTTTCTGTCCCTTTCCTGCATTACCGCTTTTGGGGCTAACGCTTAGCCAAGAAGCATCAGTACTAGCTGTCCATGACTCAGATGCATCTAAAGTTACTTCAAAACTGCCTGCATTATTAGCTACATTTTGGGTGTTTGGATATACAATCAAGCGAGAGTCAAAGCAATACTCAGCAGATTCGGCACTTCTTCCACCGTTAGCACATATTGCTATTACCTTGAAACAAAAATTGGTATTGGGGCTAACAGCTTTAGTAATGTAGGTGTTGTACGAGTTTTCTAAAAAAGACCAGTCATTTTTTTCAAATTTAGCATATACCTGATAGCTCGAAGCGCCATCAACAGGCAACCACGATACCGTTGCCCAGTCATTAGAATTCAACGTATGTCCTAGGCTTACAGGAACATCACAAACAGGTGGCGGCGGTACTACATATTGTCCTGCTTGAGTAATGCTTACCGTTATGGTTTGTGACGTAGCTCCCCCTTTTTGACGTACTACAAAACTACCAGTACGGGTTTCTGTGCTAAAGTTTTCGTTTATATTTATCGTAATTTTACCATCTTGAAGGTTATTCTGAGGTGTCATAGTTATTTGGTGTGTAAAAAAACCACCCGTAACATTCACAACCTCCCACTCGGCAGTAGAAAATACAAAAACATTTGGACTACCACCTTTTGCCAAAGCATTTATCTGTGTTGTACTTGTGGCAAATTTTGCACTAATGCTTCCAACACATAATTCTTTAGACCAACCAATCCAACCAGCGGGACAATTAGGACTAAGTTGTACACAAAGTGTTTGGCCTGCCTGATAAGCAAAATCTTTGTATGTAGCTGTAGTAGAGACCATTTGGGTGCCACCATTAATACTCAAACTATAATCCATAATATCGGGTACAGCATCCCATTCAAAACGAGCAGTATTGCTATTCAAAATAGTATAACGAAAATTGGGAGGCATCATACATTTACTAGGAGGAGGGGTTTTCACACAGACCTCTGCACTCGATTCACTCGTTAGTCCGTTGGCACACGTTGCCTCAATCCTGATACAAGCATTGGCAGAAGGCTTAGCATAAAAACCACTGTATTCGGCAATAGTGGGAGAACTCCGCTGAACATAAGGATCCGAGTTTTCGCTATACCAAACTTTATAGCGAGTTGCACCACTCACAGGCACCCAAGTAGCTTTTATTAAATCACTGACAATGCTTACTTTTAGATTTTGAGGTTTCCCACAAGTCGCAGGCACTGGAGGTGCTCCAGCTTTTTGCATAACTACAATAGTACGCTGTACATTTTCTCCTGTAATATAAATCGTGCCCGTTCGACTTGCCAATGTTGTATTAACATCTATTGTGAAGGCAATATGAGCATTTCCAGCCTGTCCTGTTGTTGTACTTACTTTTAACCAAGTTACATTTGAGGTTATTGACCAGTCGGAGGTTGCAAATAAGTCTATAAAACGGTTTAATCCATCTACGCTCTCAGCTTCTACAGCAGTAGGTAGTACAGAGAGCACTGCTTTATATCCTGCCTGTTCTAAACGAATATTTTGTGATAAAACGCCATTCGTAATAACTAGCTCTCCTTGTCGAATATCATACCCTTTATTATTTGAAACCGAAACAGTAAGTGTACCGCTACTTAATCCCGTTTCAGGTGAAACCATTACCCAATTTGGTTTTTCACTCACTTGCCATTTTGTATTACTGTTAATAGTAATAATTTGATTATCAGACGTAATTGGGGTTGAAGGAAAAGATAATAGTTGAGGGCTTGCAGTCAAAATATATTGAGCCCCTGCCTGTGTAACTGTAAACACCTGTGAGAGACTCCCAGACTTAAAGGTTAACTTAGCTATACGACTTGTCGTTCCTGAATTAGATTGATAATCAAATCCTACTACTTGATTGCCCGTTCCTGTCGTAACCTTAGGTACTAGCCAAGAACCATCGCTACTCACTGTCCAATTAGTATTAGAACTTACAGACAACGTCCCTGAGCCACTCGTCAAAGGAGCTGAAAATGTACTCGTGCCAATACTAAGAGTTGGTGCAATACCAGCCTGTGTAACTGTAAATACCTGTGAGAGACTCCCAGACTTAAAGGTTAACTTAGCTATACGACTTGTCGTTCCTGAATTAGATTGATAATCAAACCCTACTACTTGATTGCCCGTTCCTGTCGTAACCTTAGGTACTAGCCAAGAACCATCGCTACTCACTGTCCAATTAGTATTAGAACTTACAGACAACGTCCCTGAGCCACTCGTCAAAGGAGCTGAAAATGTACTCGTGCCAATACTAAGAGTTGGTGCAATACCTGCCTGTGTAACTGTAAATACCTGTGAGAGACTCCCAGACTTAAAAGTTAACTTAGCTATACGACTTGTCGTCCCTGAATTAGATTGATAATCAAACCCTACTACTTGATTGCCCGTTCCAGTCGTAACCTTAGGTACTAGCCAAGAACCATCGCTACTCACTGTCCAATTAGTATTAGAACTTACAGACAACGTCCCTGAGCCACTTGTCAAAGGAGCTGAAAATGTACTCGTGCCAATACTAAGAGTTGGTGCAATACCTGCCTGTGTAACTGTAAACACCTGTGAGAGACTCCCAGACTTAAAGGTTAACTTGGCAATACGACTTGTCGTCCCTGAATTAGATTGATAATCAAACCCTACTACTTGATTGCCCGTTCCTGTCGTAATCTTAGGTACTAGCCAAGAACCATCGCTACTCACAGTCCAATTAGTATTAGAACTTACAGACAACGTCCCTGAGCCACTCGTCAAAGGAGCTGAAAATGTACTCGTGCCAATACTAAGAGTTGGTGCAATACCAGCCTGTGTAACTGTAAATACCTGTGAGAGACTCCCAGACTTAAAAGTTAACTTAGCTATACGACTTGTCGTCCCTGAATTAGATTGATAATCAAATCCTACTACTTGATTGCCCGTTCCTGTCGTAACCTTAGGTACTAGCCAAGAACCATCGCTACTCACTGTCCAATTAGTATTAGAACTTACAGACAACGTCCCTGAGCCACTCGTCAAAGGAGCTGAAAATGTACTCGTGCCAATACTAAGAGTTGGTGCAATACCTGCCTGTGTAACTGTAAATACCTGTGAGAGACTCCCAGACTTAAAGGTTAACTTAGCTATACGACTTGTCGTCCCTGAATTAGATTGATAATCAAACCCTACTACTTGATTGCCCGTTCCAGTCGTAACCTTAGGTACTAGCCAAGAACCATCGCTACTCACCGTCCAATTAGTATTAGAACTTACAGACAACGTCCCTGAGCCACTTGTCAAAGGAGCTGAAAATGTACTCGTGCCAATACTAAGAGTTGGGATTGTAGCAGTGTCTTGAAATAGAGCTAATACTTCAGCATCAGTCAATGAACGATTATATAGACGTAATTCATCAATTTTACCATTAAAATAGTATCCCCAACAATTCATTCCGCCAATTACCAAGTTGGCATTATTAGAATCCGTAAAATCTATTTTAGTTACCTTAGTAGAGAGTAACTTACCATTCTTATAAAGTTTCATTTGTGCTCCGTCATAACTAGCAGCCAAGTGCATCCATGAACCAACGGAAAAAGGTATTTTATCCACAGAGTTCCCTCCATACCAAGTTCCCGCATTAAAAGAGCACTCTTGCTGAGAGGAGTATCCGAGCCCTGCATAAAAATTTAATCTATCGCAATTTTTTGAAAAGATTGGATGATAGCCATAATTATTATTTCGCCCATAACCATCAATACCTGCTGTAGATAATGGCATTACCCAAACGCTAAATGAAAAACCTGTGGTGAATTTCAAAGAATTACTATTAGCAACTCTAATACCTCCTTGCACAGCAACCTGATAAGCGGTATTGCTAGTATTATTTTTATCAGTAGTAAATGTTCCTCCACTAATAATACCATGATTATTATTACCACTTCCATCATTAGCATTATTATTAAACGAGTAATAAGCAACCTGTCCCTGTGTAGGGATGTTTTGAGCTACTAATGATGAAGAGATCATTAAGCTCACAAACCAGTATAATAGGTATATTTTTTTCATAAATAATTGCTTTTTGTATAAAATAAATATTTTGAATTCTAATTATTTGGCAATACCAATAAACTCAAGTTGAGCTCTTGATAGACATACTTTTTCTAATTATTAGGCTTTATATCAGCAATTTTCTAGAACTACTCTTTGCTCAAATAGTGATTTTTTTCGCCTTGCTACTTGAAGATTATGCCCATTTGACAACTCTACTGTACGAGTCCAAGGAGCATATTTATGGAGATGCTCAAGATTAACATAAAAGGAGCGATGTATTCGAAAAAATCGGTTTTTAGAACATCCCTGAGCTATTTTATTACTAAGGTATTTTAATGTCCTTGCGTAGAGAACCTTTTGTCCATTCAAAAGATGAATGATTGAATAGTTAGTTGCCCCCTCTATGTATATAATATCCATATACTCAATAGATTCTTTATTTTTATTACGGATATACAATGAATTTTTAGTAGTAGTCTGGAAAGTCATAGTTAGTTTTGATAGTTTGAGCTTAGACCATAAGAATTGTAAAGGCCAAAATAATTTGGTATATAAAAAGAACTAAACCATATCTCGATTAAACAACTCCTTTTCTTAAACAAATGAGTTCTATCTATTCGCTAAAACTAGCTACCATGAAATCATAGCTATTTAATTGTACTAATAATAGTAGCATGAAAACTAGTCAATATTTTAGTGTGCAAAATCGAATAAATTAAGAGTCAATTGATACTTGGTATATGTTATTAAAAGAAACTTATGTTGTTATTTTCTGAAATTACATCTGTTGAAAATTGTGAGCTAAATAAAAATTTTGTGTAATATCTTTGAGAAGAGTTTTTTAGGTACACAAGAACATGAAGGCTTAGAATATTTACTTTGCGAAGAACAAAAAAATATATTAATTGCATGAATAATATAGATTTATAAATCTATATTATTCAATATATTATATATAAACTTAGAAAAGTTCAAAACCTACAACAAAAAATGAAAATACTAACGTTAAAATCATTAAATAATTTCACGATTAAAGTCAGTAAAAGAAAGTTTTTGGACGAGCTAAGAAAGCAGTTTGTTCTTGAAATAAAAGAATTTTATTATAACACATACGTAAAGATTACAGACGAAGCTGAATATGTTTCTAATTTTGAAGATGACATGGTGAAGCTACGATTTGCCAATAAATTAGCAGAATATTTCGAAGAAAAAGTAGAGGAAAAAATCGAAAAACTTAAGTTTTTAAATCTAGAGATTCCTCAAATTGGAATCAAAAATACACAATATGGAATATCGGGGACATCACTTCTTAACAATTACCTGAAACCGAATAAATTGAGTAATGCTGTCAAAGACGCTACACTTTTACGTATTTGTCTTTTTTTAGGATACAATGATTTTAATGATTTTCAGAATAAAAATACTTTAGCACTTCAACCTTTTTTAATAAAGCAATGTATTTTTTATCCATACCGAATAGTATTCTTTTTACTCTTCTGTATGGGATTATGCTATCTAAAAACTGGAGCCCCATCTGACCAACAGATTAAAAGTACCATCATTACTGCAAATAAAATCGAGTTCGACTCCTACAAAAAACTAAAGCTAACGGATTCATTAACTACCCTTATTGATAGATACTGGGCTAAGCATATTGCAAGAGAACGGATTTTGAATATCATCAAAAAGCACCCAATAAGAGGTCGAATTTTAATAGATACATTAAATTCCTCGCAAGCAAAAATCCTCAATATAGATGTGGTTTTTAAATCTCGATACTATATAAGAGTTGAAACCGAAGAAAGTTGGAAACTTATTTGGTTCAACACAAAACTAAAAATAGTTGATGTTTCTTATGATAGAATTGACAATCAAGTTTATGAGTTAGTAATAGTGGATGGAAAATTGAAAATATTCGATAACTGGCACATTAAGAAGCCTTTAGACATAAAAGTTAGTAACTAAACAAACTACTATGTATTTTTTCATCTTAAGTTAGTAGGCAAAATAAAATTTAAGATTGGGCTTTGTGCTTTCAGGTGACGGCTTTCGGCGGTAGGCTTTGGAAAAAAGCATGGCTGTGGTTATTAAAAAACATTTTAACACTCTTTGCCTTGTGCCTGTTGCCTAGTGCCTAAACACATAACCTAAATCTTATTCTGCACGATTACTTAAGTATTAATGCAAAATAAAATTGCATTAATACGCTTTAGGCTGTAAGTCTTAGGCATTAGGCAAAAAAGTTTCTATTACTACATGAGAAATACTTTTCAACTTATAGCCTATAGCATAAAGCCTAGAGCTTAAAGCGGGTAAAATTTATTTTAATTTTGCCTACTAACTTACCTTTTTTATTTTAAATAATAGCTGTTTAAAACAATCAGGATTTTCTTAATAGACATTGTAGACTAATTTACTCCACAGATTTGCCGTAACAGGAAGTATAATAATTGCACTCAAAATAAGCTTTAAAAACTAATACGCCCTAAAAAGGACTCTAAAATAAATAGTTCAAGTCGTTGTCTTGAACTCGCTCTTTCAAAAGTTTAAAAACTTTTTTTATATCTATCCTACTAATCAAAACGTTCAAACAAACACTTCTATCTATTTTTGAGTTAAACCATTAGCTTTCGAACCATTCTGTTTGAACTTTTACGGCTTTGTTCGTATTTTAGAATTAAAATCTATCTCAATAGTGGTGATTTTACCCTAAAACCAACAATTCAACTAATAAATAGCTTTATCATTAAGCGCACTTACTTATGCACATCGAAACTTCGACCTTGGACTCGAAACGTACTAAACTGTATATCTTTCTTTTTGGAATATTCCTTACCAATGCCATTGTAGCCGAAATTGTTGGTGCCAAGATTTTTTCAGTAGAAAAAACTTTGGGTTTTGAACCACTTCACCTCAATACCTTTTTTGGTATTTGGGACTTAAATCAAACCGCTGGAGCGCTCAACTGGCCATTTGTTTTTATTACTTCCGATATTATCAATGAATATTTTGGTAAAAAAGGCGTAAAACGTATTTCTTATTTGACGGCTGGTTTTATCGCTTATAGTTTCTTGATTATTTACGGTGCAACCCTACTAGTACCAGCAGACTTTTGGTTAGATGTAAACAAAGGCGACCATAATTTCAATATTAATGAAGCTTTCGCCAAAATCTTCCGTCAGGGATTGGGTATTATCACAGGTTCATTAAGTGCATTTTTGATTAGCCAAATTCTCGATGCGTATGTGTTCCATTCAATTAGAAAAGTAACGAAGGGGGAGAAGATTTGGCTTCGAGCTACGGGTTCTACCTTGGTATCGCAACTAATCGATAGCTTTGTTGTAATTGGTATTGCATTCGTCGTATTCGGTAACTGGACAATAGACCAATGGATTTCTACTTCCCTGAACAATTATCTATACAAATTCTTCTCGGCCATTGTCATGACCCCATTAATTTACCTAGCCCATAATTTGATTGATGGATATTTAGGAAAAGAACTATCTGATCAACTCATTTCGGAGGCTGGTCAGCAGGAGTAGATAAAGATTTTTTGAATGATACAAAAATGAGCTTCAAATAGAACTTTAATGGTTTTGTTTGAGGCTCATTTCTATTAGAAATTTTTCGGAAATATTTCTGCAACTCTAAAACCAATAAGATAATCAAGTTTAAGTCAAACTAAACAAATAAAAACCCTGATACTTTATGGAGCTAAGTTAGTCTCAACAAAAAACTAATCTAACAGTTCTCCATGAAGAAAATCTACCACTTATTCTTATTTCTGGTTTTATACCTCAATCTCTCATTACCTAACGCCTACGCACAGAATTACTCTATTTCAGGCTATGGTGCTTTTATGACACCCTCGTCTCTCACTTGGTCGAGTCTTTACAATACCCAAGCACTCAATCTTACTCTAGTAGCCAAGGATATGGGTAGTACACCCGGTGAAATATTTGCTCGGATACGTTTGTCCCGTGTGGGTATTGAAATAGTTAACCCCTAAAGTTTTGTAGCCACTAAAGGCATAAAAGTCAACTTTGGATCTCCTCTGCAACTCTCAGGAATAGATTTCGCTGAGAACTTCAACTATCAGAATTTAGACGCCTCTGGAGTTTCCGAAAGTCTCTTTACCCAAGGAGGAGTATTACCCAATGGCTTTTGGACGATTGAGTTGACTTTCTTTGAGTTAGATGCTTCTAGAAATCACCGACAGGTATCTGACAAGATTTCAATAGCCTTTACTGTCAATAATGGGCAAGCTCCTTTGCTAAACCTTCCTAGTAACGAATCGGAAATAGATGCTCGTTATGGACAGAATTTTAGTTTTGCATGGACTCCCCGAGGAACATCCTTGTCGGGTGCTGGAGGTTTGACCTATAATTTTAGCCTCTGGGAATTGGGCGAAGACGAAAACCCTTACGATGTAGCCGAAGGTAAAACACCTATTTACACCAGTAGTGTATCGGTACCAATGTTAGCGTATGATCCCACCAAACCTCTTTTGCAAGTAGGTAAACACTATGCTTGGCAGGTGCAGGTAGTAGACCCTTTTGGTAACAATGTCTACGAAAACAATGGAAAAAGTGAAGTATGGGAGTTTAGATACGGACTCAAATGTCAAGCACCCGCACTCAACTTCAAAAGTATAGGTTCTGGCTACACCGAAATCTATTGGGACAAAATCAATCAAGCTCAAAACTACGACCTACGGTGGCGCATACAAGGCACCAATGAGTATAGTCACTATATTACTTTAGGGAATTATCATCGATTAGCCTTTCAAAAGAATCAGGTATATGACGTAGAAATTCAAAGCCAGTGCTATGGAGGCGAATATAGCGATTGGAAGTCAAGCAAATATCCTGAAAATACTACCCCAATGCTCACTCCTGCAGCTCCTGTTGTTGTTTATACACGGGAAGAAGCCATCAACCCTGCGGATATTCCCGTGAATGGCGCTGATGTTGACCCTACTGTCTACGATAATTTGGTCAATACCTTGAACGCTGAACCAAAATCCGAAATTCGATGTGGGAAAGTAAATCAAACTGCCGTATTCGCTTGCCAACCAGACGATGTTTCTGATTATCAGGGAACAAAAGATTTTACCAGTAAGCCTAATGGTACATTTTATGTCAATGGTTATGATGTTCGTATAACCAAAGTAGTCAACCAAACCTCTGGGGAAGGCTTGTTGTATATGCCTCTTTTTGGGCAACGTATCCCTGTAGTTTGGAGTGGCATTACCCTCAAAGAAGGAGAAGGAAAAGACTATATGGGAAATGCTTATGGCTGTCTGACCTCTGGCGAGGTAATAGTTGCAGGTTCCAATCCCAACCTCATAGTCGGTGACCTTAATACACAATACCAAGCACTTTACAACTCGCTCAACAGCCCCGGGAGTTATTCAGGTACTTTTGGACAGGCAATTGAAGCCATGAAGGCGAAGGCCCAAGAGTTGATTGATAAAATAAGTCAGAAGCAAACACCAACAGAAGAGGAACTTAAAAACTTTAAGAGTATCTGTAAGGCTGTAAAAAAAGGCATAGCTGCTTGGGAGGACGACCTCAACAAGGAGTTTGGTAAGGATACCAAAAACACCTATATCCTCCAGTTAAAAAAAGACTTATTAGCCAACAGCAAAAAACTCCAAGACTTGTTGGATTGTGATAAAGTTGGCTATTCGCCAATCAAGCGAAAGTCCAATGAGTTACCTGCCTTATATGCATCTGCTCAAAAGGGTTTGTTAGGCACGAGTATTTCGTTAGTAAGTTTATTAGCACCTTGTCATATAGAGGATGCTGCGCCAATGGCTGAGCTTATGACTAATGGATTCAATGAAATTGAGAAAATCAAAAATAATAAGCTAGACTTGGGTGATAATACAGGATATTACGTCATGACCATCTATGATGACCCAGAAAAGAATGTCTATATAACCAACGATGCAAAGAAATTTTACTTTACCAATGGGGCTAAATTGGTTGAAAAATCCACACAAAATGTCATTAGAGTTGAGATAAATGGCGTAGTTGAGGAATATGTACCCATGTATCATGTTGAAAAAGAAGGCGACAAATATGTGCAGAAAGGTTTTGCCATTTTTTATAAGAAGGCGTATTTAGATAATCCTCCTAGTTGTACAAACACTATCGGCTACAACATCAAATCATTGAAGAGTACCCCCGCTTGTAATGATGGTATCTTAGACCCCAAATACTATACTCAATCGCATACAGGCAATAAGTTTTATGAAGACATTCGTTTGAATGCTAGTCTGGCAGATGCCAACAAGGATTTAGTCAATCAAATCGATGATTTGGTTGAAGAGTTGCTGTCATTCAGCGTCTACAGAGAACTACTCCAAACACCTATCAAACAAAAAGGTGTCAACAAACTCACCGTAGCAGACCTCCAAAGAATAAAGAAATTACTCGAGGATTATAAGGCAACCATGCCTTCAGGAATTGAAACTTCTACCGATTTGCGCTTGAGCCACATCAGCCAGTTGTGGGATATCATCAAAAGCTGTTGGAATTCAGCCCCAAATGACAATAGCGCTTGTAATGTCTCGCCAGGGATTTTACCAAGATGCCTTTGGGATAACAGCGACGCAACCAATATTGTCTTAAATGAAGCAGGTCTAGTAGCAGGTGCTATCGATGGTGCAGCCGAAATGGTCAAAGGGCTGTATGATGTAATTGAATTTTCTACTTGTTGGGCAAACCCACTTTTAATTACCGATGATTGTTCAGCTACTCGAAGTCAGACTATCAGCGCAATGAAGCAAATAGGTGACTTGAAAAACAAAGTAGGCTGGACAGGCCTAGGAAGCCAATTGGGTAGCACCTTAGGTACCGAATTTAATGATTGGCTTACCCAAATAGTCGCATTAGAGCCCAACCTAAATGTAAACTGTAGGTCTTATCAGATGGGCAAACTCATTTTTAATGTAGGCTCTTTATTTATAGGCGCAGGCGAAATCAACGCAGGCGTAAGGGCAACAAGTTTGATGGACAAGGTAATCCAATCCATGGGGTCGGTTAAGAAGCTATCGAGGCTATTTGACAAGACCAAACAAATCGCAGTAGGATTGGGTAAAGTTGCCCAAACTGTTGCCAATAATGTAGCCACTAGAAGGCTTCCACTACTATTAGACGGAGTCGAAATAGCAGGAGCAGTAATTTATCAAGGCTTAAATCAATCGATACACCTAGGTTTTAGGGTATCAGGGTCTAGAGCATTGCTTGAAACAGAACGATTGCTATTTAAAGCTGCTCCCAAACTCGAAGAACTAGGCGAAATAGGCATAAAAGTAGGTGATGACCTATTAGAAGACGGTGCAATGGTTGTTAAAGAAATAGAGGATGCAGGTAAAACCAAACGTCTTTTCGGCAAGATGCTACCCAAACCCACAGGCGATGGTACTATCTTTAAACCCATAGCATTGGTAGGCATGACGGGCAAGTTGGTAGACGAAATTGTAAAAATTACCGACGATGGCATCGACGAACCTGAGTGTACTATTTGCTTGGCTCGAAAACCAAGTATAAGTTTATGTAGAAAGCTGGAGCAGTTGGCAACTCGCGGAGCAAACCGAAGTGCTGTTGAAGACAAATTATGTAGTAACATTTCAGACGCAAAACAATTAGAGTCTGTTGTTACTAAATTATTAATGTTACAAGACAGTGAAATTAAAGCGTTTTTGGGGGATATTACCAATACCTCAGTATGTTCATCAGGTGGTTGTTTAGCCAATAATGTCAGCAACTTAACCGTAAATTTGATAGATGCGTGGAAGATTGTTTATGATGGACGTTGTGCTGGTGTTACCAATTGCAATGAGAATGTCAGAAAAGACTGGGCTGTCCTTTTCCAAGTAAATAGTATGTATCAAGATAATGCTGTACTTACAGCTTTGGGAAATAGAGCGGGATTAGTAGAAATTATACAAAAAAATGAACGTACCCCTTGTAATACTTGTGGAAGTGGCGGAGCATCCTATCTAAACAAGATGGATGTTTATTTAAAAGATGTTGAGTATTTTGTCGAAAACTACCAAGGTATAAGTGGTTGGAATACTGTAATAGGAAGCCAAGGAATAAAGAATGGTGGTGTAAACCAAGTAGAAGCAACGGCGTTTATGCTGAGAGTTTTGCACGAAAACCCAGTAGAGTTTGAAAGCCAAGTGAGTGGCTTCGAGGTATCCACAGGTGTAGGCAAACGTAAAATGGATATTCAAAAACACAGTGGCACAAATGTAGAATGTAAAAGTTGGGACGATAATGCCGATACCTTTGCTGATTTTGTAGCAGGCACAAGCAACTCTTACCAACAATTCTTAGCTTATTTGCAAGTAGCACCAGATTTGAGTAAGTTGGAGTATTGGTTAGATGGTAAGAAGCTTTCGGGTTCAGACAAACTACAAACGGCAAAATTGAAGTTTCAAACTTTGTTTCAGAATAAAGCAATTGAAATATTCAGAGAACCTATCAATGGAGGGATTGGGTTAGCCAAATGTCAGCAACTTTTTCAAATTATAGATATTTCTGATTTCCTAAATAAAGTTTCAAATACATCAAGTTCAATTTATAGTTTTATAAAAATTAAATAAAATATATGATAAAATTATTTGAAGTAAAAAAGATGATTAAACACAGTCAAATGTGTTTTGCTAAAAATTTTGTTTTTGGAATCCAGAATGTAGAAGGTCAATTATATTTGAAAAAATACGATAGGACTACACTAAATCCTTTACTTTCAAAAATTAGTCCTAAAGAAGTTGAATTAGGACATTGTATTTATTCAACTGATGAAGAACTCATATTTGTCAATATGTTCAGTCAAATTCTCAAGTTTGACTCTAATTTGAATTATTACAAATGTGAAAATAATTTAAGTTTTAACTTATCTTCAAATATTGTTAATGCCAAAATAGTAATCCTATTGAGAAATGAGTTAAACGTTCGTTTAGTCGGACTATTTGACATAGAAAAATTTACTTTGTTATGGAGTTTGGAAGAGAGTATTGGTTTTTTAAATTACCAATACATAGATAAGATATTTTGTAATCATCAACACGATAACTTTAAAATACTTGCATTGAATACTAATGGAGCTATTATATGGCAAACACAACTAAACCGCAATGGAAAAATATTAAATTTCTTAGGTGTTCACGAAGATGTCTTAGTGGTTTGTTTGCAATTTGGCAATACTTATGGTTTAATGGGGCTTGATATCAATACAGGTAAAATCTTATGGAATCGTGATGATTGGGGTTTGCTTCAAGGACATCACACTACGATGCAAAATGGTAAAATATTTAGCCTAAAAGGTGGAGCTTTTAGCGATAGCTATTATTTAGAAGCCGATATTGCCACTGTAAGTTTACTTCGTTATGGCGAAGTACCCAACCTAAAAAAACATGGTTTCAGTATCTTCAATTATACTCTTTATGAAAATTTTATTTACTTCACTGCTAGCAAAATAGGCACATCTGAGGCAACTATTGTTGGCGTTTTAGCTTATGATAGCTTAGAACTACTTTGGTGGCAAGAAGTGGAGTTAGAAAACGGAGCATTTTTAGCCCAAAAACCTCAAGTAGATGGTGATAAGCTATATATTTTAGATACTGGTGGTACACTCCACATCTTCGAAAAAGAACAAGCCTAACAAAATCCCTCTTTTAACTACGGTTAGAAGAGGGATTTTTGTTGAAAAGACGAACCTGAGTGTACTATTTGCTTGGCTCGAAAACCAAGTATAAGTTTATGTAGAAAGCTGGAGCAGTTGGCACAACGAGGAAATAATATCCCTGCAGTAGAAAAATTATGTACCAACATCACCGATGCCAACACATCTATGCAGGCAGAAGCGGAGCAAATGACCGACAACGCACTGATTTTGAAACTATCAAAAATGTTAAAGCTATGCGTGATGTGGCTTTATTGCCTGCCGCTGAGATTTCTAAAATAATAGAAAAAAATGTATTGGCTGGTTGTAATACTTGTGGTACAAGTGCTGCCAGTCATGTAAACAAGATGGATAAATATATCAAAGATGTAGCATATTTTATTAATACCTTTAAGAATACATCAGGTTATAGCTCTGTATTTAGTTCAGGGATTACATCAGGAAACCAAGGTCATGTAATTGGAGCTATGTCTATGCTAAAAGTACTAAATAGCGACCATTCGATAATTCCGACCCAATTTGAAGATCGGTTAACAGGGCCTTTAGCCAATTGCGAACCAGATGCCCGAGTAGGCACAAAGATATTAGAGTTTAAGAGCTGGTCACCTAATCCAGGGGATACAGACATAGGTTCAATGGGTGATGATGAAGATTATGCTACAATCGGTGGTAGCTCCGCCTTTTTAAAATTTGCCAATAACAGATACGCTATCAACGATTTCCTTCCTTTTATTCAAGCACATTAATTTGTCTTTTTGAAACTAAACTAGACTTCAAAAACCTGACTAATCACCCTTTAATAACTTATACTCTAAAGAAGCAATACGTTTGAAACATTCCCATAATTATCTTTGCTTGCTCAGCATTTTCCTAGCATTTTTGTAGGCTCATTGTCTAAACAATGTTAAAAAATTGATTTATGGAAAAATTGCCCAAAGTAAGTATCCTTGTGCCTGTGTATAATCATGGTAAATTCATTGCGCAAATGTTGGATGGAGCACTCACACAGCAGGTGAATTTCGAGTATGAAATTGTCATTGGCGATGATGCTTCTACAGACAATAGCGCCGAAATCATTCAGACGTATAGCCAGCGTTATCCTCAAATTAAAGCTTTTTTACATCCTATCAACCTTGGACCTACCTCTCCTCGTGAGTTGGGTGGGAAAAATAACGTAGCCTTTATTTTTGGTAAGGCTCGTGGTGAATACATCGCTTTGTGTGAAGGTGACGATTATTGGACAGACCCACATAAGCTCCAAAAACAAGTAGATTTCCTAGACCAACATCCAGATTTTGCTTTAACTCACCATCAGCTTGAAGTCATTTATGAAGATGGTTCTGAAAGCCATCCTTTTAATGTCTTAAATCAAAAAGAAGTTTCAACGCTAGATGACTTATATAAGGACGAAGAATGGATTTTGGGTACTGCTAGCACTGTTTTTCGGAATGTTTTCAAAAATGGCTTAGCTCCTTGGTGGTGGAAAAGCGCCAGTGGTGATATTGGAATCTTTATTCAGGCCGCTAAATTTGGCAAAATAAAGTTCTTCCCAGAAACGATGGGCTGCTATCGCAAGCACCGTGGCGGCATGACGAGTATTCATACGCCTCAGAATTACTTTTTTCTGGAAAACCGCAAACAAATGTTTGAGGCTTTGTTGGCTGAGTCTGAAGAAAATTTACAAAAAACTTTAACTAAAACCATACAGCGTTACGAGGAAATTCTTGAGGGTTTGAAATTGTCCCAATAAGCCGAGCATTCTTGCGATGAACGAGTAGAAGGTTCAGAGAATCCAAGATTATTTTGTAATTTTGAAATCCAAATTTCCGTCGAAGCTTATTTTTATGATACAAAACATACTTTTTGTGGGTCACGATGCCAATCGTGCAGGCTCCCAAATTTTATTACTCAGATTTTTGAAATTGCTAAAATCCTATGGTAAAGTAAAGTTTTCGGTACTTCTCAAGCACGACGGTCCATTAGTTCAAGAATACGAATCCATTGCCCCAACATACCTTCTTCATCAGGAGAAAACAATCGGATTAAAAAATCAGATTCTTCAAAAAATAAAATCCAAATTGGGTCAAACCAGCACAGAAAAGAGTCATGTTTGGCAGACCTTAGCAAGTCAAAAATTTGACTTAATCGTATCAAACACTTTTACCAATGGTGATATTTTCGAAGAATTAAGTCAACTCAATATTCCTATTTACTCGTATATTCATGAGCTTCGAATGGGTATCGAAATGTATAATGGGTCGCAACAGGCAATAAACAATACCTTACGTTGCACCCAAAAGTTTATTGCTTGTGCCAATTCGGTCAAACAAAATTTGATGCAACAGTTTGAGATTCCTGAGCAAAAAATAGATATTTTATGTTCCCTTTTACCTGAGTCAGCGCAAGATTATCACATTTCTAGCACTAAAGTTGATACTCTCAAACAAGAACTTGGAATACCACAAGACGCCTTCGTGGTTGGTGGTATGGGCACCATCGATTTAAGAAAAGGAACAGATTTATTTGTTCAACTTGCACATATTTTGCAGCAACAAAATATCTATTTCCTTTGGATAGGTGGCTCACACTCACAAAATGATTTTAAGATTTTTTCAATAGATTCTCAACGATTAGGCTTACACAATATCAGGTTTGTAGAAGCAGTAAGCAACCCATTAGACTACTTGGCTGTTTTTGATATTTTTGCACTCACTTCTCGCGAAGACCCTTATCCTTTGGTGGTTTTAGAAGCAGCTTTATTACAAAAACCGATGGTTTGTTTTGAAAATGCTGGTGGTGCTCAAGATTTAATTGAAACAGATGCAGGTATTATTGTGCCTTATCTTTCGCTGAATGCTATGGCAAATGCCATTGTAAGTATCAAAGAAAACCCAGCGTGTCGCTTACAAATGGGAAAAGTTGCTCGAAAGAAAGTCCTTCAAAGACATGCAACAGAAAAAGCATTTCATGAATTTTTGACAATTTTGCATATTTCCTAATAGTTCTCAACCGAACCCAAAACAACTTAATTAGACTGGCGCAATTTGCCAACAGTTTAGCTGAAAACGATTATGACTTTAGCATTTACTATTTGTTCGATTAACTATTTGGCCCAAGCCCAAACCTTGGGGCAGTCCTTGCAAGAACAAAACCCATCCATAGAATTTGTAATTGGTTTGGTAGACAGGCTCGACAAAGTGGCGCTTGAATCAGATAAAATCCCTCCTTTTCAAATGCTCGAAATTGATAAAATCAATATCGAATCATTTGAACAAATGTGTGAAAACTATAATATCACTGAGCTCAACACCGCCGTAAAGCCCTATTTTATCGATTATTTCTATAAGAATCGCCCTGATATTCAAAACGTTATCTACTTTGATCCAGACATCATTGTTTTTGATAGCTTGAAACCTCTCGAAGATTCTTTGAAAAAATATCCGATGGTGATAACACCACATATATGCTCACCTATCAATGACGATCTGAATACTAAAGAAACTGACCATTTGAGCACGGGGCTTTATAATCTAGGATTTATTGCAACCTCTCGAAGTGAAGCCACTTATCACATGGTAAACTGGTGGAAAGATCGCTTAGAGAAAGATTGTAGAATTGACCTTTGCAATGGCTTATTTGTAGACCAGCATTGGATTAATTTTGTCCCTTTATTCTATCCAAATGACGTATTGGTAGATAAATATCCAGGTTATAATATGGCTTATTGGAACTTGCACGAGCGCACAGTGAGTACGAGAGATGGTAAATATTTTATCAATGAAAAGCCATTGATTTTTTTCCATTATAGTGGCTATGAATTAAAAAAACCTAACGAGGTTTCGAAATACCAAAATCGCTCGAGCTTTGAAAACAGACCCGATATTGTGCCATTGTTTCAGTATTATGCCCAAAAACTGAAAGACAACTTTAACGATTATTATATCAAAATTCCTTGTTTTTACATCAAACCACCCAAGGTTAAACGTTATATACGTGTCAGAAAGGCTTTACAAATGCCTTTTCGCAAAGTGGTTTCCCTATTAAATCGTTAATTTATATATGTTGGATAGTCATAGCTATCTAATTAATTTCAGACAAATCTTAAAGTAAAAATGGGCATTCAGCGTTTTATTGACCTCTGGAAACATCGCTATAATAAATACATTGTTCAACAATATATCCCAGCTTGGAGATTCGCTCAAAGTTATTTGTTTGTTGGTCAGATTAAATTAAAAAATCCCAAAAAACAGATGATTGGCGTACTACTAGCCGAGCATTTTGGAGATATTGTAGCCGCAGAGCCTCTCTCTCGTATTATTAAACAAAAGCATCCAAATAGTAAGGTATTTTGGATTGTTCGCAAACCATTTAGAGAACTCATTGATAGTAATCCCCATATCGACTACACTATTGAAGAAACCAATTTGTATCAAAGTATCCTCACTAGCAGGCACCATAACTTTGATATTTTTTATAATCTTCACATGCCAGAGTTACGCCTTCATATACCAACACTTACTTTTTTGACAAACCCTTATGCAGAACAATTAGGAATTCATGTGAAAAATTATTTCCAATTTGGAAATTTATTAGAAGTGTTTGCCAAAGTAGGCGGTTTGCCTTTGAGCGAAGAAACTCCCAAAGTATATATCAGCGAAGACGACAAACAAAAAATAGACCTGCAAGCTCTACCTCAAAAATTTGTTGCAATTCATTGTCACTCCAACTTTTCGCCCAAAGATTGGCAAACATATCATTGGGAAAACCTCATTCAACGCCTCCATACTCTTGGCTATCATGTTGTTGAAGTAGGCTTAAAAAGTAGCTTGAATCAATCTTTAGCAGGATATATTAATTGTTGTGGTAAATTTAGTTTGCTCCAAACAGCCGAGATTATCCGTAGAGCACAGTTCTTTATAGGCGTTGATAGTGGACCTGCTCATTTGGCCAATGCCGTTGGAACGTATGGATTACTATTATTCGGAAGATTTGTGAATTTTGATAAATATCTTCCCTACTCAGGTGGATATGCTACCAACAATGCCACTATTATTACCGATGGACAAAAACCTTGTGCTGATTTGCCATTTGAAGTAGTTTGGGATGTGATAGAAAAACATATTCAAAGTACTTCTATATCCTAACATCACTCCATTCAAATATGATACAATTAGTTTATACAGTTTGCTCAATCTCTCAAATACCATTTGCACTTGTATTGGGCGAAGACTTACAGAAACACGAACCTGATACAAAATTTGTCATCGGTATTGCAGACCGTTTGCCTAGCAATTTACCCGCTACAGCATTTCCTATCATAGGTGCCGATGAATTAGGTTTGCCTTTTTTATCAGAAATGGCAGAAAGATACACAGTGGATGAATTTACCCGCTCGCTAAAACCTTATTTTGCGTCATTTTTGGAGAAAAAGTACCAAGCAGACAAAATTGTTTTTCTTGAAAGTCAAACTCAACTTTTTCAATCTTTAGCAAAAACTTGGCAAATTCTTGATGAACATGACATTGTTTTGAGCTCAAATATTACACAACAACGTAATCCAAAGCATCCTATCAATGAGCCATCATTTTTAAATGCTGGACTCTATAATGCTGGATTTTGGGGCTTCAAACCAAGCACACAAGCCCATAACTTTTTAACCTATTGGAAAGAAAGAACGAAAGATAAAGGTTATTTCGATTTTTGTCATGGATTTGGTGCAGAACAACTTTGGTTAAATTTCATTCCCATTTTTCAAGAAAAGGTATATATACAATCTGAAATAGGAACTCATTATCACCCATACAATTGGATCGAAAATCCGCTTTCAATTAATGAAAATGGCAATTATGTTGTAGCACAGTCATTTCCATTGCATATTCTTCAATGGCAACAATTGTCCTTAACTACGCAAAAGGGCTATTTCAAAAATCAGATTGGACTCAGTGAGTCAACACTCAAAACCTTAAAGAAGTTACAAAGTGATTATCTCATGAACGTCAAAAAGTATAAGGGGTTTGAAAGCTTTGTACCAAGCATGGGCAAAGTAGAGGTTAAAGTATCAAAAAACTTTTTGAGTAGTGCTATCGAAAAGGGATGTTTAAAAATGATTGATTGGATCGAAGAGTTTGAAGTCCAGTAACTTAATGGAATATGTCGAAAAGAGCTGAGATTCGGCATGTTTTTTGTTCTCCTCCAATCGTTAGTCATTTGCTCAGTAGTAATCAATCTTATAACCTCTACTACGGAATCCACAACATTCCTTATTCCTTACGATGGATACAAATTATTCACAAAATATTCTTGAACCAGAAGATTCAGAAACAGCATACCGTGCCATGAGAGACTCTATTTTACAGGTTTTTCATTTGGGTACCAAAATCGCTAAAGAGTCTAATCCAGACCATGAATTACAAGTTTCGTGGGACTTGGCAGATACCTCTTTGATGAACTGGATTAGTGATACTCATTGTTACTTAAGCCGAAAAGGTCACAAACTTCAATTTTTGGCTCGTCCATCTAAACTAGACATCATTAGTTTTACCCTAAACGAAGGTGACAAGTTATTGATATGTAGCGAAAGCTTAAGAAAGCATCTATCTGATAACGAAATTGACGAAATTTTGCAAAAAAGTAATACGCCAGAAAATGGTATTCAAAATTTGCAAAACGCTGTAGACCCTCAAAAAAAGTTAAAAATTAACCTTGTCATTTTAGAAGTTATCAATAGTAAAAAGTCTGAAGAATCACCAGTCGTAAAACCTTTAGTACCTGTTGAAGAAGCTAAAGTTGAGAAAGTAATCACCTCTACTCCCTCGGTCAGTAAACCTAAGAGTAAAGACAAAGAAACAAATTCGCTTATTCTTTGGACAAGTTTGGGGTTAATCGCTGGCGGGATTGCCTTCTTTCTCTGGTACAGTTCAAATAGCCATCGCTTAAACGGTGATACAATTCCAATTGTCGACTCGGTTCAGCTCAGCAAAACTCCTAGCGCCGACTCTACTGCAATTGCCAAAGCAAATGCTCAATTAAGTGAAGAATTAGGAATCGATACCAATAGTAGCAATACAAGTACCTCTCAAAATTCAACTAGTACCACAGAGACAACACAAAAATCGAGTACTTCAACAGTAGGGTTTCAATCTTCTGACAAAAATTCAACTGAAAGCTCATCTTCGAAAAATAATACTAGAACTAAACGAGCACTCACACAAGATGAGGCTGTTTTGCAACAAGAATTATTAAATCAGCAGAAAACGAAATGGACTTCAATTAGAGATGCTCTCAAACAAGAAGTAGACAATGGCTCGAAAGAAAGTATAGAGAAGCTTAAAAATAGTGAAATGGTACTTAGTAGAATTGATAAAAAACTTAAAGAAACTGCAAAATACCTTCCCTAACACCATAAAAAACCCTGTTAGTATTGCTAACAGGGTTTTATTTTATATCGTAATCACTATCGAATTTCTAAAGCAGGCTTGGCTAATTTCTTTTCCTCTAATAAAATAGCTTGTTGTTCTTGAATTTCTTTTTGTCTCTCTGCTTCAGCTTCCTCTGCATCAAGTATTTCTTGACGTCTAGCGTTTCTAGCTTTCAGAATATGTGATAACCACATATAAACCCCAAATAACCCTGCAAGAATGTAAAGAGAAGTGGTATTATCACTATTTTTAGTAATAAACAAAAAAGCAATAGTAGATACAACCGTAAACACCCAAAGTACAACAGAAGCCTGAAGGTGAGTCATGCCGCTATCTATCAAAATATGATGTAAATGGTTTCTATCGCCAACAAAAGGCGATTTTTTATCTTTTAATCTAACAATGAAAACACGGAGTGTATCAAAAATTGGGACAATCAGTACAACAATTGCCAAGATTGGTGCACTAAATAAGGCATTAGGATCAAAACGGTAAGCAATGTTTAATTGAACAAACTTAATGGCAAACATTGTCAATAAAAACCCGACTATTAAAGATCCAGTATCACCCATAAAGATTTTGGATGTTTTAGAATAATTAAAACGTAAAAAACCTAAAAGTGAACCAGCCATTGATGATGCCAAACAAGCTAATGCAAAATAGCCATTCAAATAAAACCACAAGCCAAATAATCCTCCGCAAATCATACCTATCCCACCTGCTAATCCATCAATTCCATCGATAAGATTAATGGCATTGATCAAAGCAATAAATACAAATACGGTAAGTGGCAAACTCAAAATATAAGGAATCTCGTCGATACCAAAAATTCCAAACAAATTTTCGAGACGAACATCACCAAACACAACCACTAACGCTGATGCTGCAATTTGTACATACATCTTTTTCTTGGGAGACAGTACCAGAATATCGTCTTTGACTCCTAAGAAAAAAAGAATCACCATTGCCGAAATAGAAAGGTGCACAAATTCTCCTTCATCAGGATTGCTCCAAAGGAAGTAACTAATAAGCGTGGATGCAAAGATAGCGACACCGCCTAAAGTAGGGGTCTTTTTGATATGTGAGCTTCTTTCGCCAGGTTCAGCCATCAGATTTTTCAAACGAGAAATCTTGATAATTACAGGTATAGCGGCCACCGAAACAATAACTGCTACTATCGCTGAAACTGTAATTTGAAAAAGCCTATCATTGTATATTTCAGTAAAAATACTATTCATAACCACTTAACTAAATGCCCTAAAATTCAATTTTTAGTAAGAGCAATATCGGAGAAACTCCTTAAAATTTATTATCGAATTTACAACTATTCTATAAAACAACAAGAATTACTAGGATAAAATGCTTCGGTCTCTAACTTTAACCGCAGGGTTACCTTGGTATATAGAGTACGAATCTAGGTTTTTGGTTGCAATAGACCCTACAGAAAGTACTGCATGTGATTCAACGGCTACTCCTGGGCACACAACAGCCTTGGCTCCTATCCATGCCCCTTCTGCCAGTTTGATTTCGCCAATCATAAGTCCAAAACCAGAGCTTTTATAGTTATGATTGCCAGTCAGTAGCATCGCCCCTTGCGATATACATGAATTATTTTCTAAGGTTACCCATGTATAATTATCAATCCAAACCTCCTCTCCTATCCAGACATAATCACCGACTTTCAAAAACCAAGGATACTTGATATTTACCTTTGGTTTTATCATGACACCTTTACCTATCTGTGCTCCAAACAACCGTAATACTACAATTTTCAAACCAACTGGAATAGGTAGGTAATTATTAATTACACAGGTATTGACTAAGAACCAAAGTATGATTTTTACTTTTGACCCTGGATTATACCATGAATTATCATATTTAGACAAATCTGTTTTGAACATTGTCTTCAAGTTATCTCTTACGCTATTATCGCTTCCCTCCATTTATTATTTAAACTACGAACGAAGGTTCTTATTATATTCTTTTTGAAAAAAGTCAACAATTGCATTCTTATCTTTCCCAACACGCTGATACACTTCAAATATTTTAGCATCTACCAAAAAACGATACCAAAAACCCTGTAAAAAATGCCAAACCAAACCTTTGGTTCCATCCAAAAAACCTAACCTAAAAAAGTATCTATATATGAAATACATAAAAGGTCTCGTAAATAAAGGTAAAGAGGCATATTTCATTTTCAAATACCTTTTCCGCTGTTCTTGAGAACCGAATAACTTTGGCTCGACTGATTCAAAATCCCGAAAGTCGTATTTCATATTGAGTAAGTCTATTACTTCTCTAATAGCATACAGGTTATGTTTTTGAGTCCACCAAGTTAGATTATTCAAATTGTGATCTACTATGTCATTCAAAAAGTTCTGGGTGGTGCCTTCCGTAATTTTGATATGTTCATCCATCCAAGTTTCTTCACAAACGCCTTTTCCATTTTTCCAAATTCTAAGCAACCAAATAGGATAATATGCACCATGACGAATCCATTTATTAAAAAACATTACTCGACGCTTTACATATATTCCCGAAATATTGTCAGATAAATTCCCTAATTTTTGGGTAATCTCTTCTGATAATTCAGGCATGATATACTCATCCGAATCCATACGCATCAACCATTTGGTTTTATGAGGGTTGTTTTCAATACCAAAATTAAATTGTTGCGCATAATTTACCCAAGGATTGTACTGAACTACAGCACCTAAACTTTCGGCAATTTTCACCGTTTTGTCGACAGAGCCAGAGTCAACGATAAAAATTTTATTAGTAAATGGCAAAATCGACTTAATACAGCGGGCAATATGTTTTTCCTCATTAAAGGTCAGAATGATTACTGATATATCTTGTTGCATACTGTAATTGTTTATTTCATAATTTTAACAAACTCATTCATAATTCGTTTTCCTACCACACGAATATCATATTGAGTTCGCACCAAATGTTGACCATTTTTGGCAATACGTTTACCTTCCTCTTCGTCACTCAAAAGCCTGTTTATTGCATTCTTAATGGAATCTACATCCAAATCTACGATTATAGCCGACTCTGTTTCAATAATTTCTTCAGCAAAACCAACTTTATCTGAAAAAACGGAAGGAGTACCAGACATCAATCCCTCTAATGCTGCAATAGAAAATGCCTCGGTATGAGATGGCAATACAAATATATCTGCTCCTGCAAATGCGTCAAGCTTTTCTGAACCCGTCTTCATCCCTATCCACTTTATATAATCTTCAGCTCGATTTTGTTTAATAAAAGTATTCGTAAAGTCTAAATAACCACTATCAGGGCCTGCTAATACAAGGATAAAATCGCTACGTTCATTAGATAATTTTTGAATAGCAGGGAGCAATAAATCAAGCCCTTTTGTGAAGTCTATTCTTCCTAAGAATAAGATTATTTTTTTATTTTCAGGAAAACCCAGCGAAGTTTGAAAGTACGTTTTTGAGGTGAGATTTTCAAAAGGCTCTATTTCTATTCCATTGGGAATTATGACAACATTGGGATGAGATTCGCCCAGAAACTCCATTACATCATGATATTCTTCTTTTGAATATACATGTATCATTTCGGCATTAAGTAATGCTTTCTTTTGAAAAAGCCATTTGAATATAAGCTTTTTCCAGTATCCATTTCGGTATGCCCATGGACGCAACAAGCCGTGTATTGTTATACACTTTGAAGCCTTTAATCCTAACAAAAATGGGGCTACACTTCCAAAGTGCCATATTCCATGCAAATGCAATATATCAAATGTATCGCCATTGTTTTTTAACCAAGTATATAACTCTGGTGAAAACTCAGTCCAAAATCGAGCTAATTTATGACGTTTACAAGCAACTACATTTACTCCATCGGGGGCAGGATACAGCTTTTGTCCCTCAGAAATTGGAGTTAGTATCGTAACTTCAGCTCCATTGGCAACTTGAATTGCTGCATTGTCATATATAACTTTTGGGGGGCCTCCCATGTCCCAAGTATAGGCGCAAATATGTAAAATTTTCATTTATTAGATCTCTTAAAATAATGGCTTAACTTAGTAGTAAGTGGTAATTCTATTTTTTTGTGAATTAAAATGGCCAAAAGTACATTTATTAAAATTACCATGTAATTAAATATTGAAGCATTAGTGGCATCAAGCTTTATTCCGATGGCCGATGGAAGTTTGTTCATTATCAGGAATGTCGGAAAATGTATCAAATATAATACATAAGATGCCCCCCCTAATAAAATTAGAGATTGAGGCGCCTTTATTATTCCTGCATTTTCTAGGCTTAAAAAACTAACTAAAACTAAACACGCACTAGAACCAAAAACTAATATTCTTTTAAAATTATCATAGTCACCCACATCGTACCCCCAAACCCCTATTATACACAAAGCTGCCAGTAAGACTCCCAAAGACATAAATACGCTCAGTTGTATTTTTTCTAAATATCTACAAATGAGACATCCCAATAAAAACTCAATATTATAATTGCTGAATAAAAAGTTATAATACGAAAATCCCGAAGAAGGTTCTCCGTAGGGATGAAAGAAAGAATTATGAACCGACAAGCAAAATACGATAATAGGTAAAAACCATAAACGTTGTGACAGAATTAGTAATGAAAATAAAGTATAGAAATACAATTCATGACTCAATGTCCAAGTAACAGGGTCTATGGCAATATGATTAGGGAATAAGGTATATGTCTTTAGCGTATTCCAAAAATTCATATCATACTCAACTGTAAAATGGACCACATGGAGTTGTTTGGACAAAAACCATTGCAATAACTGAATCGACAAAATTACAAGCCAATAAATAGGAAACACCCTAATACTTCTTTTACTCCAATAGCTCAAAAACTGATTAGGTTTTCCAATCAAACCATTCGCTGTGTAGTAAATAATAAAGCCACTAATCACAAAAAATAAATCTACTCCAGCAAAGCCAATTCGAAATATATCTCCGAAAATTGCTTGAGAATAATGCATTTTCTGATAACTAGACACATGATATATTAGTACAACAAATGCGGCAATTCCTCTTAATACCTGTATTGAGTTTAATATTCTTTTTGGAGGCATATTTATCTTCTGTATAAAGATATTTACTTAAAAGTAACTTCTTTTATGAATAAAATGACAGTAAATTCTGGATACAGATATGCTTACACTCGTACACAAAATTCCATTTTTATACTTATTTATTAAGCACTTTTTTAAAAGCGGCATACATTTCTTCTGCTACTGTTTTGGGCGTATATGAATTGATGATTTCTTCAGAGACCATTCCCATAGTAGGAATTTGGTCTGAGTTGCTCATAAAATATGCCAACTTTTCAACTAGAGATTCGATTGAATGCGGATTGAAGGTAAATCCATTTTTCCCATTTTGCACTAAGTCAGGTGCACAACCACACGATTCCGAAACTAAAACGGGCATTCCACAGACCATAGCCTCATTTACAACCAATCCCCAAGGTTCTGAATAACTTGCCAAAACCAAGACATCAGACAACGCCAAGTATGCTGGCACCTCTTTCCAGCCCACTCCTGGCAAAAATGTTACATCTTGAATCTTTTCATTTGATACTATCGAGGCTAATTCTGATTTCTGTTCACCATCGCCCAATATAATTAATCCCCATTCAGAGCTACATTTAGCTTTAGCCTGTTTAAATGCCTGCAATAAAAAAGCTAAATTTTTGAATGGAATCAGTCTACCAACAAATATAAAGTTATGTTTTGAAAGATGTAACTGCCTTTTTCTTTGTTCGCCTTTGGTATATTCTTGATTATATATCAAGCGAATAGTATCATTATCGACACAACTTTTATTTACTAGCTGTTGCTCTGGTTTGGCACCTAATTCGACCATATAAAGAGATGATAATGAACCAAAATTAAAAAAACCATTCATCTGTGAGACAAATATCTTTTTCAATAATTCACGTAAAGTACTACGAACATGGTCATTTGCTGTAGACTCATTAGATAATATAACCTTTATTCCTTTAACCTTACAATATAGTGTAACAGCCCAAAATGCCAAATCATAGTATCCTGCCACATTTACTACATCAGGTTTGAATTTGGCTATTGCATTAATCATTCCTTTGGTTCTAGTCGATAAAGATACCTCTTCAATAATTCCATCGTGAATTAACTCGTAAGGATATTTTATTGTTGATGTATCAAAATTCCCCATCGCCAAACGGCTTTTTTCTGTTTTTGCAATTTGACAAACCAATAATTCAAAATCGTCAACTTGCTGACTTACGTTATAGAGCTCATCAAATAATATAGACTTATAATGTGCCCAAAGGACATTATGAAAAATTAATACCTTCATGCTACACTTATATGGTCGGATTAACTGAACTGTTAGTACTTTTTTCTATGTGAGATGCTGTTGGAGTCAGCTCAAGGTATTTTACTCCAACAAAGCGAATCATAACAGCAAACACAAACCAGTATGCAGAATCGTTGGGTCTTCCTCCTGTAAATAATCCTAGAAAATAAGTTAGATAAAAGTAACCAAGAAACATAGTGAACATATTATCACGTCGCTTCATGGCAAGTAATGATTCTTTCAAAATTAGCAAATTCATTAAGCCAAAACTCCAAAAACCTATAATCCCATAATCCAACAATGATTCTACAATAGGCATATCCATATACCAAAATCGATACCCTTTACCCAAAATTAAAGAATGTGGCTCATTGAATAGAATAGCTTTAAAAAACTCAAGATTACTTACTCGACCCAACGCAGAATAGTCGAGTGTTTTTTCATCGGCCATACCCGCAGCAGTCAATAAAGCTTTGGTAAGAGCAGTACTCGAATTTTCATAATAATTAAGTAGAATACCTAAGACAGCTTCATGAGTCATGAAAAAATAGACTACCCCAGCAATGAAAAATGCGAAAACTAAGATGTTTCTCTTACTAAAGAATCCTTTTATCAAATTCTTGATATCTTTAGCCGAAGAATTATAATAAACATATAGCGCAACTGCGATAAAAAAAGTGAGGAGAATCGTTCTCACCTGTGCCATGACTAATAATACCAATGAGATAATTATATTCAACGCACAAAAGATTTTCCACAACGAGTTTTTTGTTTTTAACATAAAAAACGAAGCAAATATCCCAGCAAACGCATTTCTTGCATATACGTGAGGGTTTCCACCTTGTGCTGAGGTTCCATCACCAAATACAACTGTTGCTCTTTGTCCTAAAATAAATAAGGGATTACTAATCATAGAGTAGATCAAGCAGATACTCCCAATAAAGGTCAACACTACAACTACAGGCAGGAAATAGTCTTTGATTTCATTAGAAACAAAGATTAGCATAATAAAATAAATGGCAATCAACGCATAATTAGCTATATCTCTCCCTACGATATAGCTATCGGTGTACACATCATTATAGGCATAAAAGTAAATCAGAGAAATCCCTGTAAAAATCATCCCCAAGCGAAATATAGGTATATTTAATTTGTAGAACTTTCTAAAGGTATCTCTGGATAACATCAATGCAAAACCCACAAAAAAACTTGCTAATGTGAATGTTGAGGAACCTCCAAAACCTAGTGCTTCTTTGAAGAAAAATATCAAAGAAGACCCCATAAATACGAGGAAAATACCAATGGATTGGCGTGTATATTTAAAATCAAAAAGTTTCATCTCTGCAAAAATAATGAATCGCCTACAGTATCTTATCAAACAACACGCAATTTAACACTAATCTCTTTGTAAAGTAAACAAACAACTTGTCAACTTAGTATTCGATAGTATCAACACGTCAATTGTCTTCTCTTACTACTTTTACGACCTTTATACAATAAAACTATTACTAAAACTTTATCGTGAGCATCTGTCTCATCACAGACCATTGAAGTTCAACAGATTACTGTTAGTTTATCTTTTTTTTCATTAACATTGTATCAAATTTCAGGTAGTATATAACAATTTTGAAATTGTCTGCCTTGCTTAGTCAAAACCAAGTTAACAATAATATAGATGAAAAGAGTGACAGGAATCGGTGGTGTCTTTTTTAAATGTAAAGATCCACAACAATTAAAAAATTGGTATGAAGAACACCTCGGCTTCAATACTGATGAATATGGAACAAACTTTGAGTGGCGTCAAATGGATGAACAAAAAGGCTTTACTCAATGGAGCCCTTTTCCTGATAGTACTCAATACTTTGCACCATCCAATAAAGAGTTTATGATTAATTATCGTGTCGATAATTTAAAAGAATTAGTAGAAATACTCCGACTTGAAGGTGTGACTATTTTGGATGAAATAGAAGAATTAGAGTTTGGCAAATTTGTTCATATTTTGGACATTGAGGGCAACAAGATTGAGCTTTGGGAGCCCTACGACACCGAATACGATAAAATTGTCGGTGGTAGAACAAGCTAATAAATAATATTATGCTAGGTATAATTTTTAAGATTCTACAATTTACCTATCTGAAGCTTTTAATACCTAGCATAATACAATTCAAATCAATTTACAATCAAACCATCTTGCATAACGAGCTTTCGATCTGCCATGTTGGCAAGTTCCTCATTGTGAGTAACAATCACGAAAGTTTGCTGAAATTTATCTCGTAAGGTAAAAAACAACTCATGTAGTTCTTGTGCATTTTTGGAATCTAAGTTACCCGAAGGTTCATCGGCAAAAATAATGGCTGGAGCATTCATCAACGCTCTAGCTACAGCAGTACGTTGTTGCTCGCCGCCCGACATTTGCGAAGGTAGATTGTTGATTCTATCTTTGAGTCCTAACATTACCAGTAATTCTTCTGCTCTTTCTCTTATAGCTTTGTCTCCCTTTCCATTAATAAATGCAGGCATACAGACATTTTCTAGTGCTGAAAACTCTCCTAAAAGGTTATGAAACTGAAAAATAAAACCAATTTTTTCATTTCTAAAAGTAGCCAAAGCCTTCTCTCCTAGCTGAGTCACATCTTGCCCATCGATGATTAAACTTCCAGAATCTGGCTGATCTAAAGTACCAAGTATGTGTAATAAAGTACTTTTGCCAGCCCCAGAGGCACCAACGATTGAGACAACTTCCCCTTTAGTGATATTCAAATCAATTCCCTTAAGAACCTCCAACGAAGCATAACGCTTGATGATATTTTTTGCTATTAACATTCTTAGCTGCTGTTTTAGATGCACTACATATAACTTACAACCTTCTCTGCATCTTGATTAAAACGGTAAAACCGATTGCTTCCTTTTGAAATAGCAAAAAAACGATAATATTTCTGAAAAAGGAAATATCTCTAAAAACAAAAGGCATCAACTCTTTTGAGCTGATGCCTTTTGTTTTAAACAATCCTATGATTAATAACCTTCATTCTGAATCAACTGAGTATTTGCATCAGTTTCTCTCATTGGAATTGGGAATATCAATTTTGGTGAGTTATAAGGATATACTCTTACATCACTACCATTCGTTTTTACAATTGTTTGCTTGTTGCGTTTAATATCGTGAATCAAATGACCTTCAAATGCCAACTCAAAGCGTCTTTCTTTTAGAATGGCATCTAGAGTTAAAGTAGTGTACAATGACGCATTTGAGCGAGCTCTTACACGGTTAATATCTGCCAAAGATGTAGCTCCTACAGGCGAGCCTCCCAATCGGAAGTTAGCTTCGGCACGAATCAAATACATTTCTGCCAAACGAATCACTGGGATATTGGCAAACTGATCAGCCCATTTTGCAGTAAAGATATCACCTGATTCATAGAAGAATAAACCACGGTCATCGCCAGGCTCATAAGAACCTAAATGTTGGTCTGTTATTTTAATGTCACCTCTACCACCATAGTCAGGCGATGCAAAAAAGGTATTATATCCGTTGTCATTGTCTTGCTCAGTCTGCTGAACTGCAAAAATATCTTCTGAAGAGTTTGAACGATTATTGAAAGCTAAGTCAAAAGATTTAGCCAAATCATACGCCCCTGAAGAAATAACTCTATTGGCAGCTTGACGAGCCAACTCATAATTTCCTTGAGACAAATACACTCTTGCCAAAATAGCTGCTACTGTATTTTTACCGATATAAAACCCATTTGTTGATGGCAACAATGATTCTGCACTAGTCAAGTCTGTAATAATTTGTTGATAGACTTGCTCAACGGTGTTTCTCGAAGTAAAGCTCGCTGTCGTAATTTCTAAGGTTGGCGTTGTAACAATAGGAACACCCAAATTAGTCTTAGGGTCGCCATCAACGTATGCCTTTGCATATACACGTACTAAGTTGAACAACATCCATGCACGGATTGCTTTGGCCTCGCCTTCTACTTTACTTTTCTTGGCAGCAGTTACTACACCAAGGTTAGCCAATACAATATTTGCTACGTTGATTGTACGATACGTATCCAACCACGTAGTTGCAGCTTGACCATTATCTCTCAACATATTTTTATTAAATATCTGAGCAGGGGGAACAAAAGTACCCTGCCATTCGATATCACCATTATCACCAATGAGTTCTGCATCGCGTTGAGGGTTTCCGCCCAAAACATCTGCATCACCCATCGAATCGTAAGCACCAATCAAGATTGCTTCAACATCGGCAGATGTTTGAACTGCTGATGAAGCATCAATATTGGTGACAGGCTTTACATCTAATTTATTGTCACAACTCGACAGAAATAAGCCAAGTGCGATGGTATATATTAATTTATGCTTTAATTTCATTTTTTCTTCAATTTTAAGTTAACCTTTTCAACTTCGTCCTAATTAAAAACCTAGATTCAAACCTACTGTGATGGTCTTAGGTTGTGGTGCTGAGTAAAAATCGTTACCAGCAGCTACACCACCCAAATAGTCCGTGTTAACTTCAGGATCCCACCCTGTGTATTTAGTGAATGTCAACAAGTTGTTAGCTGTTGCATAAACTCTTAATTTGCTCAATTTTAATTTATTCACAACCGAGCTTGGGAAAGTGTAACCCAACGTTATCGTTTTCAAACGTGTATAGCTAGCATCTTGCAAATAACGTGAAGATTCAGCCGTACCATTACCTCCTAAATATCGAGCCTGAGGTACGTTTGTAATATCACCAGGTTTTTGCCAACGACTCATCTGGTCAATAGTTTGGTTATCATAAAAATCACCATTGGCTGACATAAATTTACCAGCACCATTATAAACAGAGTTACCATAAACACCTTGGAAAGTAAACGAGAAGTCAATTCCTTTATAAGAGAATTCGTTTGTGAAACCACCAATCCATTTCGGGTTTGGATTACCAATCACTA
This sequence comes from Flectobacillus longus, assembly GCF_030056705.1. Taxonomy (GTDB): domain Bacteria; phylum Bacteroidota; class Bacteroidia; order Cytophagales; family Spirosomataceae; genus Flectobacillus; species Flectobacillus longus. The sequence continues at coordinate 130,920 of NZ_JASHIC010000014.1, read as the reverse complement.
CGTATTCAGCTTGATTCACATCGTTGGTAGTACCTCTGTCAATCGAGCCATCAGTATTTTTAGTATTTTTGTAGTATAGGGCATCTCCATTGGCAGGATCTACACCAGCGTATTCAGGCCCTACAAAAACACCTAAAGGCTGACCTTCTACAGCTCTGTTTAAGAATCCTCCTGTAATTACTTGACCTTGCAAGTTCAAAATTTTATTGGCGTTGGTTGCAGCGTTAATTGATGCTTTCCACTTCAAATCACCAAATGAATTATCAGTTCTCAATACAAACTCCCAACCTTTGTTTTCTAACTCACCTACGTTTTTCAACAAAGTAGAATAACCACTTGTACCAGGTACGTTTACATTAAGCAACAAATCCGTTGTTTTCTTTGTATAATAATCTACTTCAGCAGAGATACGGTTATTCAAGAAGCCAACCTCTAAACCAATATCAGTCTGAGCGGTTTTTTCCCATTTCAAATCAGGATTGGCCAATTGTACTGGTCTTTGACCAGGCGTACCAACGTACCCGAATGAAGCAGAGTATAAACCTAATGCAGCGTAGTTGTTAATCTCTGCATTACCCGTCAAACCATAACTTGCACGTACTTTCAAATAGCTAATCTGTGGAATATTCTTAATAAATTCTTCCTCCGAAAGAAGCCAACCTGCCGATGCAGATGGGAAGAAACCATATCTGTTATTAGTACCAAAGCGAGAAGAAGCATCTACACGACCTGTAAATCCAAACAAATACTTATTGTTAAGCTTATAATTTACACGACCAAAGTATGATAAGAATGAATAAAAGTTCTCTGTAGAGTTTGCATCTGCCTTTGTAGCTCCAGAAATCAACATTTTGTAAGAATCACTCGGAAAACTTCTTGCAGTTGCATCCAAATAGCTTCTCTTTGACTGTTGATAGGACATACCTGCTACTGCCTGAATATCATGCAAATCATTAAGATTTTTATTGAATGTAAAGAAGTTGTTAGTAGAATAGTTAAACATCAATGTATTTGTTTTGTATGCTTCACCATTCACTGCGGTAGTATTGTTACGTGAAGTTTCTTTACCATAGTATTGTTCTTCATTTTGGAACAACATATCATAACCATACTCCGAACGGAACGATAATGAAGGCAAGATATTCCACTGCCCATAAACATTACCAATACTACGATATACCTCTGTATTGTTATCTGTATATTTTATTGACAACAACGGGTTGTAATATTGAGTTACTACAGCACCATTATAACTATCGGTATATTCGCCGGTACGAGGGTCAATCACAGGAGAAAGTGGCGCTAATGCAATAATTTGCATTGGAGTAGAGAAAGCATTGTCATTAGACAAACGAGTATTGAAAGTTCTCGCCATACTGAAGTTAATACCCAACGACACCTTATCTGATGCTTTATGGTCTACATTCAAACGGCTTGAGATACGTTCGAAGCTATTTTTAACAATAATACCATCTTGTTTACTATAAGAGCCAGAAGCATAAAACTTAGTTTTGTCATTACCACCCGTAATACTCAAATCAAACTGATTAATTTTACCTGTTCTTAATACCTGTTTCTCCCAGTTTGTACTTGTATAGTTTGCCGAAGTTGGGTCTTGCCAACGAGCTCTTTCTCCCAAAGCATATCTATCAAAGCGAGTATATCCACCAGACGCTGAATATCCATTGTTTACACGAGCTTCTGTAAATAATTCAACATATTGTGCAGTATTCAAGAAGTCTCTATGTCCTGTAGCTTCGCTTGAACCTGAGAAATAATTGATATTTACGTTTGTTTTACCAGCTTTACCTCTCTTGGTTGTGATGAGAACAACACCATTTGAAGCACGTGAACCATAAATAGCAGAAGCTGCTGCATCTTTCAATACATCAATTGATTCAATATCATTGAAGTTGATATCAGCAATTGGGTTAGTTGGTCCACCAGTAGTAGATTGATCATTGGAAGTAATCGGAATACCATCCACCACGTACAATGGGTTATTTCCTGCCGAAACAGAAGAAGAACCACGAATACGAATCTTTACTCCTTGCCCAACTTTACCGTTTCCAGATTCGATAAAAACACCGGCTGCACGTCCTTGAATAGCTTGTTCTGTTGATATTACAGGCAAGCCTTCGATAGACTTAGAACTAATCTGAGCCACATTACCTGTTAAGTTAGTTTTGGTTTGTGTACCATACCCAACTACCAGTACCTCCTCAAGTGCCTTTGAATCTTCCTTTAAGGTAACATTAAGGATCGTTTGGCTACCAACAGGTATTTCCTGTGTTATAAATCCTACAAAACGAAATGATAATACAGATTTCGAACTCGGTACAATGATTGAATAATTTCCTAGTGCATCTGTTTGAGTACCTTTTGTAGTACCCACCACCTGAACTGTCACGCTCGGTAATGCCGAACCATCAGCAGAAGATGTAATCTTTCCTGTAATCTTGCGTTCTTGGGCATTTGATTGAAACAAAATACCAACCACAAGCAGGAAACTCATTAGTAAAAGCTTCTTCATGAAGTGTATGTGTTTAGTTAAAAAATGAAAAAAAATAGAATAATTAGACTGCATTGAGCACAACGCACCCTACAAGTTTACACCCGTAAAAATAAAAAATGAAAATAAATTCACTAATAACTACTTTAAAGATGAGTATAAACTACTAGTAGCAAAAAAACTCAACTTAAATTAGTTATAATTCTGGGAAGAGAAATGATATAATTATTGGCGAAATTATGTTAGTGAGTCCAAGTTGTAAAAAAATCGTTAACAAGTCAATTTTTTTAATTCCGAAGGACAAAAATAATTTCGATTTTTACGCCTGTCAATGTACCTGTTACAACTCATTTTAAGGATAAATAATCAACGGGCTATAAATATTTAGCAAAGAAAAATACTATGTTTAGAACTTTGTCAGTAATTTAGCAAGCGATTTCTTCAATAGCTGTATTCTACGACATTTTGTGTGTCTTAAACCTTATACCGTTATTGAGGCATTGTCCCAAAAGGAAGCTTTTTTCCAGTATTGTATATTAAAGTTTCATAAACAATTGTATATCAAATGAACATTCACGAGTATCAAGCTAAAGACATTTTGAAAGGCTACGGTGTTCGCATCCAAGAAGGCATCGTTGTTGATACACCAGCACTGGCAGTAGAAGCTGCCCGTGAATTAACGGCCAAAACTGGTACCGGGTGGCACGTAGTGAAGGCTCAAATCCACGCAGGTGGACGCGGTAAAGGAGGAGGTGTTAAACTTGCTAAAAACCTAGAAGAAGTTCGTGAAAAAGCTGAACAAATCTTAGGAATGCAGTTAATTACACACCAAACTGGTCCAGAAGGTAAAAAAGTTCACAAAGTTTTGATCTCGGAAGATGTTTACTATCCAGGTCCTTCTGAAATTAAAGAATACTACCTTTCTATCCTATTAGATCGTGCTAAAGGTTGCAATGTAATCATGGCCTCTACAGAAGGTGGTATGGACATCGAAGAAGTTGCTGAACACTCTCCAGAGAAAATCATCAAAGAATGGATTGATCCTCGTGTTGGCCTTCAGCAATTCCAAGCTCGTAAAGTAGCTTTCGCTCTTGGTTTGTCTGGCGATGCTTTCAAAGAAATGGTGAAATTCATCAACGCTCTTTACAAAGCTTATTTAAACACTGACTCTTCAATGTTCGAAATCAACCCTGTGTTGAAGACTTCAGATAATAAAATCTTGGCAGTTGATGCTAAAGTGAATCTTGATGATAACGCTTTGTTCCGTCATCCAGACTTTATCGCTTTGCGTGATACTAGCGAAGAGGATCCTTTGGAAGTTGAAGCTTCTGCAAACGACCTTAACTATGTAAAACTAGACGGTAACGTTGGTTGTATGGTAAATGGTGCAGGTTTGGCAATGGCTACAATGGACATCATCAAACTTTCTGGTGGCGAGCCTGCTAACTTCCTTGATGTTGGGGGAGGCGCAAACGCTAAAACAGTAGAAGCTGGTTTCCGTATTATCTTGAAAGATCCAAACGTTAAGGCTATTCTTATCAACATCTTCGGTGGTATCGTTCGTTGTGACCGTGTTGCTACTGGTGTTGTTGAAGCTTACAAAGCTATTGGTGATATTCCTGTACCAATCATCGTTCGTTTGCAAGGAACAAACGCTGCTGAAGGTGCTAAAATCATCGACGAGTCAGGTCTTAAAGTTTACTCTGCTGTAGTTTTGAAAGAAGCTGCTGAAAAAGTAGAGAAAGTTTTAGCTGGAACTATCTAATTCTAGATATACTCACAACAAAAAAGCTATCCTTCGGGATAGCTTTTTTTATTTAACACGATTCAAGATATTGGTGAATGGTGAGTACTAATTCACAACTAATCATTCATCATTCAAAACTCATCACTCCTTTAGTTTCTCTGTACTCCACCCGAACCTGCTGGTTTGTAATATTTCATAGCCTCTGGTAAGATGCTTCTAATATCAGCAATACGCTGTTCGTCAGTTGGGTGGGTTGACAAAATTTTAGGAGGCTTTGAACCTGAGCCTAATTTTGCCATTCTTCCCCAAAAACTAACCGCTTCGTTTGGATCATATCCTGCCATTGACATAAAAATCAATCCCAAATGGTCAGCTTCTGATTCTTGTCCACGACCATTTGCCAATAATGTCAGTTGTGCTCCTGCTGGTGCGGCTACGCCAAAAACAGAATTCCATAAGTTTTGGGTTGCTTGGGGTTTATCTTTCATCGCAACTCCCAAACCCACTTGTCCAGCTGCCAAAAGCCCTTGAGCAATCATACCTTGACTCATACGCTCAGCACCGTGTTTTGCAATTGCATGTGATACTTCATGACCCATTACTACGGCAAGACCTGCTTCATTTTGTGTTACTGGTAAAATACCTGTATAAACTACCATTTTGCCACCTGGCATACACCAAGCATTTACTTCGCTACTTTGTACTAGCTCTGTTTGCCATTGGTACCCTTTCAAATAATTAGGATTACCAGTTTGCTCAAAATACTGCTGAGCTGCCCTAGCAATTTTATCTCCTACCTTTTTTACCATCGCAGCCTGTTGAGTAGTAGGAGATATTACTTTATTGGTATCTAAAAATTGCTTATAACTCGTCAATGCCATCGAGTTCATTTCATCGTCAGATACCAACAAAAATTGTTTACGTCCTGTAATAGGTACACTACCACAAGCCCACACTAACCCCGCTACTACAAGCGGAATGTATAATAAGATACGTTTCATAATGATATGTAAATTGATAAATAAAAAATGACGGTTGGCATTTCGAGACTGTAATTATTGAAAATACCAGTGTGACTATACATATTTTGTATTCAGACGCAAAAGTTGTAAAAAGGTACTAAATTTTCTAGTATTTCGACGTAGTTTTGTAATAAAGTATAACATTCGTCAACCTTGCTAACCCAATAAGCGTCCATTGTTTGATGATATCTAAGCATTAGCTCTGCGCTATGAGACTGATAATCATCGTTTTTTGAGCATATTCGATGAAATAGTACTTAGAGAACTCTTTCAATTTCACTATTAACGATTTCTTATGAAAATTTTGTGTATAGGTCGTAATTACGCCGAACATATTGCTGAACTTCAGAACGAACGTCCTTCTGAGCCCGTTATTTTTATCAAACCAGATACTGCGCTCCTTCGTGACAATGAACCTTTTTATATTCCTGATTTTTCAAATGATTTACATTATGAAGTTGAAATCGTTTTGAAAATCAATAAGATAGGTAAAAACATAGAAGCAAAGTTTGCCAGTAAATACTATGATGAAATCGGTATTGGTATCGACTTTACTGCACGCGATGTACAAGCCAAATTGAAAGAAAAAGGCTTACCTTGGGAAAAAGCAAAAGGATTTAATGGCTCTGCTCCTATTTCTGGTTTCTTTCCTAAATCAGAAATTGCAGATATGAATAACCTTAATTTTCGTCTAGAAATAAATAATGAAATTCGTCAAAATGGAAATACATCTATGATGCTGTGGAATTTTGATGAAATCATTGCCGAAATTTCAAAATATTTTACCCTCAAAACAGGTGACCTTATTTTTACTGGTACTCCTGCGGGTGTGGGCGCTGTAAAAATTGGCGATCGACTCACTGCTTATATCGAAGACAGAAAAATGCTTGATTTCGAAATCAAGTAATTCAATTCATATTCTGGTCAGCAGGTTCTTGCCTGCTGGCTTCTTCTTTTCATCAACGCTTCAAAATATATACTGCCCTATTTTAGTTAATTCATCCAACACAGATTCATCTTTTAATTATAGCGTGTTTTGAAGAAAGTATTATTCTTTTTATTCTGTAGTTTATCTCATGTAGTTTTTTCTCAAAAACTTGTATTGCCATACCCAAAAGGGAGTATGCTTTTTCCCATTAATCCTCACAAGCTCAATTATTTGGCAGGTGGTATGGGTGACTTACGTCATAATCACTTTCATGCAGGGTTAGATATCAAAACTCAAGGTCGCGAAGGCTTGCCAGTATATGCTTCTGACGATGGATATATTTCGGAAATGCGTATCCAAACCCGTGGTTATGGACACGTGATGTATGTAACACATCCTAAAACAGGGCTTATTACAGTTTATGGTCACCTAAAAGGCTTTGCAGAACCGATGGCTTCGTTTGTCAAGCAAGAGCGTTTGAAAAAGCAAACTTTCGAGATTTCTGTAAAACCTTCTCCTAATGAGTTTCCTGTACAAAAAGGGCAGCTGATTGCCTATTCAGGAAATACAGGAGGTTCTGCTGGGCCACATTTACATTTCGAAGTTCGTGATAGTCGTAATAATCTCCTGAATCCTTTACTATTTGGCTTTACAGAAATCGTCGATAATACCCCTCCTACTTTTCAAGAAATTGCCGTAAAACCGCTCGACACACAGGCAAGAGTTATGGGTGATTTTGAAACACACCGATATAGCCCTACAAAGTCTGCTGATGGTATTTTTTCGATTGCTGGTGGAGAAATTCTAGCAAATGGTTGGGTTGGTATCGAAATGATGGCAGTTGATCGCATGAATTATACCCATAATACCAATGGCTTGAATTGTGTTGAAATGATGGTAGATAATCAGGAATACTATTTTTTTCATTTAGAGCAATTCCCTGATGCACATTCCAACGACATTAATATCCATTTAGACTATCCTACTTACAAGAGCACAGGTAGAAAAATGCAAAAGCTTTTTATAGACGATGGCAATATAAATTTACCTGTTTATAAACCTATTGCTAATAAAGGTAAAATTTTTGTCAAAGAAGGAGAAACGCATCAGGTAACTATCAAAATTTGGGATAGTAACGAAAACCTGAGTATCATGCACTTTACCCTGAAAGGTCAAGCTAGCTCTACTACCGTACCAAGCGTGATTCCAAGCAATGTGCCTACGCAGGTTTCAACTCAGGTAAATGAGAATACTTTGGTTATTAAGGCCAAAAATATCAAAACGCCAACGTCTAATTGTGAGGTTATTACTGCTCATAAAAGCGAGCTTTTGCCGATTCATTTTGTTCGCAACAACTCTGCTATCTATTTGTGGGATTTAAGAAAGGGAGTTCCAAGGACTATCCGAATTGACTCGACCGATTTTTCGGCGGGTATTCAAGAAGCAATTTTATCTGGAATTGAAAAAACGTTTCAATCTTCGGGCGTCAATATTCTCTTCCCAGCAGAATCTTTGTACGATACTTTATATCTAGATACCAAAATAGACAAGAATAAAATTCAGGTTTCAAATGATTTAATTCCTTTGAAAAAACCTATCACAGTTACCTTTAGACCAAACACTTCTATTATTTCGCCTGATAAAACGGCAGTTTATAATCATGACCGAAAATACTTAGGAGGTACTTGGCGTAATGGTTCGGTAACTTTCAAAACTGATATTTTAGGAGATTTTCAGGTATTAAGCGATACGATTCCTCCGAGAGCTACCATAGTCAACAAAACAAAGGATGCTTTCTCATTTCATGTTTCTGATAATTTATCAGGCATCAAATCTTTTAGAGCAACTGTAAATGGGAAATTTGTTCTGTGTGATTATGAATATAAAAAATCATTGATTTGGTCTGTCAAAAGTGATTCTGCACAGACTTTTGTCGGAAATTTAGCATTAGAGCTAACAGATAACCAAGGAAATAGTAAAACATATACTGCAATTATCGACAGCTTAAAAGCGCCACATGTTGTTAAAAAGGCTTCGATAAAGGCTACGAAAAAAAATAGAAAAAAATAAGTGTTCTACACTGTTCTAAATAAAATTTTTCTCATATATTTGTGGAATATTCAAATCGTGTCTTTTTGACACCATACACTTAAACCTCTAAAAATCAAAAACCTACTAGTAGCGGGATTTTTTTCTCGGATTATGTCCTAATATTTCCCGATATTTGTACTAGAATAAAACCATGAAGATATGTCACTAACAGTAGGCTCAGTAGCTCCAGATTTTGAACAAAAAGACCAAAATGGGGATTTAGTAAAACTTTCGGATTATAAAGGTCAAAAAGTTGTCCTTTATTTTTATCCTAAAGATAGCACCCCTGGATGTACTGCACAGGCTTGTAACCTAAATGACAATTTGGATGCACTTAAAGCTAAAGGATATGTTGTGTTAGGTGTAAGCGTAGACAGTCCAAAATCTCATAAAAAGTTTATCGAAAAATACGGTTTAGGATTTACCCTTATTTCGGATGAAGATCACAGTGTTGTGGAAGCTTACGGAGTTTGGGTCGAAAAATCTATGTATGGTCGTACCTATATGGGTACAGCTCGTACCACTTTTATTATCGACGAAAATGGCATTATTCAAAATATCATTGGTAAAGTCGATACCAAAAACCATACGAATCAGGTGATTTCTGAATAATCGTATGTCTCAATTTAGCATTATAACTTATAACTAATCAATAATGGAAATTTCAGAATTACAGAAAGTTGCTTCACAAGTAAGACGTGACATTGTGAGACAAGTTCATGCATGCCAATCTGGTCACCCAGGTGGTTCATTAGGCTGTACAGATTTGCTTGTAGGGCTTTATTTTGACCAAATGACGCTTAAATCTGACGAATCTGGTAAAAGAGTATTTGATATGAACGGTACTGGCGAAGACTTATTCTTCTTGTCAAACGGTCACATCTCACCAGTATTTTATTCAGTGTTGGCTCGTTCAGGGTATTTTCCAGTAGCAGAACTCGCAACATTCCGTAAATTAAATTCTCGTTTACAAGGTCACCCAACTACTCACGAACATCTTGAAGGTATTCGTATTGCTTCAGGTTCATTGGGTCAAGGTTTATCAGTATCTATCGGTGCAGCACAAGCAAAGAAATTGAATAACGACAATTCTTTGGTATTCTGCTTGATGGGTGATGGTGAGCAAAATGAAGGTCAAGTTTGGGAAGCAGCGATGTACGCTCCACACCACAAAGTTGACAACCTAGTAGCATTTATTGACTTGAACGGTCAGCAAATCGACGGTCCTACTGAAAAAGTAATGAACAACCGTGATTTGGGCGCTAAGTATGCTGCGTTTGGTTGGAACGTTATCACTATGCAAGGTAATGATATGGCTGATGTAGTGAAAGTTTTGAACCAAGCTCGTGAACTTTCAGGAAATGGTCAACCAATCATGGTATTGATGTACACAGAAATGGGTGCAGGTGTAGACTTCATGATGGGTTCTCACAAATGGCACGGTGTTGCACCAAACGATGAACAATTGGCAGCAGCATTGGCTCAATTGCCAGAAACTTTAGGCGACTATTAATCATTGAGTGAATTAGTGATTTACTGAATGAGTGAATATTAAACTTTTATCACTTTGAAAATCAAAAAATTACATATCAAAAATTTTAAATCTATTGCAGATTTAGAAATCATTGAACCCAATCCATTTACGGTCTTTGTTGGCCCAAATGGATCAGGGAAAAGTAATATTTTTGAGGCACTGGAGTTTTTTATAAATCCTTTACCTATAGAGGATAAGGTTCATTTGTTTGGGGGAAAAGATGAAATCAATAAAAGAGACATATCCGATAAAGAATGTCAGATTGAAATTATTCATGAGCTTTTTGATTTCAGCGAATCAACATCATTCTATCCAAATACGAAAACAATTCCTTGGGGAGAACTGAATGACTTGTTTAGAAATTCAAGTGACGAAGAGGGAAAAGCAAAAGGTAACTTTCTTTATTCATTTAGGCGCTTGTTCATAAAGAACTTAGAAAAACAAAAAATTAACTTTTCAGATAGTTATAAACTTTCATTTTCAGGTAATAATCTCGAAAAAGTTCTAAAGCGAATTTTACTTGATGAAACTAAAAAGGGCGAAATATCTGAATGGCTTGATTTATTTATTCCAGGTTTTGAAAGAGTAGAAGTTGCTACAAGTGATTTAAGTAACACCGATACTTTACTGATTTATGAAAAAGGTATCAAAAAACCTTTTCCTAAAAATTTAATCTCAGACGGTACATACAACATTCTGGCTCTTTTAACAGCCATTTTTCAATCTGATGAACCTCAGTTTTTGTGCATCGAAGAACCTGAAAATGGACTTACTCCCGATGTGATTAAAGAGATGGTTAATTTTTTCAGAAATGCTTGTGAAGAAAAAGGTCATTATATTTGGCTCAACACTCATTCGCAATCATTGGTGTCTCAACTCAGTTCTGATGAAATAATCACGGTAAATAAAATCAAGGGTGAAACAAAAATAAAGCAGTTCAAAGGAGAAGATTTTAATGGTTTGAGTATGGATGAAGCATGGCTGACTAATACCTTAGGAGGTGGGTTGCCATGGTAAACATTGGTTTTATTTGTGAAGGTTATACTGAGCTTTTTATTTTAGAATCCAACATTTTTAAGGCTCTTCTGAATCAACTCGGACTTCATTCTGTTGGCGTAATCAATGTCCAAGGAAATGGCAATTTATTACCCCACAATATTAAAAGTCACAGAGAGAATCTTTTTAAAAAAGGTGCCTCAGTTATTTTTATTTTAACAGACCTTGACCAAGACCAATGTATTACTAAAACTCGATTGAGGATTACTGAATCTGAAAATCAAATTATTATCGTAGCTATTAAGCAGATTGAGTCTTGGTTTCTATCAGATAATTCCGCAATGAATCAGATTTTTCAAGGCGATTATTCATTTGAATATCCTGAAAATGAAGACATTCCTTTTGAAACTATTCGAAATAAATATTTGGAAAAGTTTAACAGAGGACTTGTGGGGAGAAATGAAAAGAAAAGGCTCGCTCAAAAAATGATTAACTCAGGTTTCTCCATTGAAAATGCAGCTAACCATCCCAATTGCCCTAGTGCAAATTATTTTTTAACAAAACTAAAGCAATGTGCCTCGATAAAAGCAATCGAGTAAAAATAGGAAGATGAAAAAATACACATTCACAGAGAAAAAAGATACTCGCTCAGGTTTCGGAGCTGGTATGCAGGTGTTGGGACAAACCAACCCAAATGTCGTAGCACTTTGTGCTGACTTAATTGGCTCTCTTAAACTAGATGCTTTTATTAAAGAAAACCCTGAGCGTTTCTTCCAAACGGGTATCGCTGAGGCTAACATGGTAGGTATTGCAGCTGGTTTGACAATCGGTGGCAAAATTCCTTTCGCTACAACTTTTGCTAACTTCGGTACTGGTCGTGTTTATGACCAAATCCGTCAGTCAGTAGCCTATTCAAACAAAAACGTTAAAATTGCTTGTTCACACGCAGGTTTGACATTGGGTGAAGATGGTGCTACTCACCAAATTTTGGAAGACATCGGTTTGATGAAAATGCTTCCAGGCATGACTGTAATCAACCCATGTGACTTTAACCAAACTAAAGCTGCGACTATTGCTGTTGCCGAATACGAAGGTCCAGTTTACTTACGTTTTGGTCGTCCAGTAGTACCAGTATTTACTCCTGCTGACCAAAAATTCGAAATTGGTAAGGCTTGGATGGTAAATGAAGGTACTGATGTGAGTATCTTTGCTACAGGTCACTTAGTTTGGGAAGCTATCCAAGCAGGTGAAATTTTAGCTGAAAAAGGTATCAATGCTGAAATTATCAATATTCACACAATTAAACCTTTGGATGTTGAAGCTGTCTTAGCCTCTGTTAAAAAGACAGGTTGTGCAGTTTCGGCTGAAGAACATCAGGTAAATGGTGGCTTGGGCGATTCTATTGCACAAGTTTTAGTACAACATCATTATGTACCTCTTGAATACGTAGGTGTAAACGATTCATTCGGTGAGTCTGGTACTCCTGCACAATTGATGGAAAAATACGGCTTAAATGCTGCTAGCATAGTCGAAAAAGCACTCAAAGCTATCGAACGCAAAAATGCATAATATTCTGAGATAATTCTCTTTTTTATCTTTCAAAAAGAGACTATCTTGGTTGTTAACCCAATGAAGATAGTTTCTTTTTGAAAGAAATTGTTTACGTTTTCGTTAGTTGATAGACTTCTTCTTATCGACTTTCTAAACATTGAGAGAATTATATGAACGATCACGAGTTAATCGAAAAATTTAACCACCCCGACTCTCGAAATTATGCTTTCAATTTGTTGGTACGCAAATACCAACAAAAGGTATATTGGCATATCCGAAAAATGGTTATTGACCATGACGATGCCGATGACCTTACGCAAGAAACCTTCATTAAGGCTTGGCGTGGCCTCGAAAACTTCAAAGGTGAATCTCAACTCTACACTTGGCTTTATCGCATTGCTACCAACGAATGCTTGAATTTTTTGGCCAAGAAAAAACGTCGATTCTTTCTTCCTATCAACGATATTACTGAAGAACTTTCTAATAAGATTGAGTCTGCCGATTTGATATCGGGTGAGCAAATTCAACTTAAATTACAGAAAGCCCTCCTCACTCTTCCTGACAAACAGCGTTTGGTTTTCAATATGAAATATTTCGACGATATGAAATATGATGATATTGCAGAAATTACAGGTACTTCTGTAGGAGCACTCAAGGCGTCTTATCATTTGGCCGTAAAAAAAATTGAGCTATATTTTGAAGAGCATGATAATTAGTAAGTCTTGTCCTTTCTAATACTCAGAAGCATCGATAAATCACTTAATTTCTGATAACTAAATTTCAAACATTTTTTATCCTGTATTAAACCTTACAAAATTTGGCCTGTCAAAGAACCAAAATAGTAAGAACAATATTGAGGCCTCGATATTTATCCTTTACTAAATTTAATGCCATGGAATATTCATCCAATAAATTTGATCTTGATAAACTCCCAAAGGAAACCATCTTTCAAGTTCCTGATGGGTACTTTGAGGATTTGCCTATGCGAATTCAAGCACGGACCTCTGCCAAAAACCAAACGGTTCCTTTGGTGACATGGTCGGCAAGACGCACTTGGGCAAGCCTAGCTGCTTGTACACTCGTAGCGGTATTGGGGTATTTTACGCTAATGCCTCGTCAAGACTCAATTGGTGAAGAATCTCTCTCTGGTGTGAAAACAGAGGACATTGAAGGCTATTTAGTTCATCAAAATATTCATCAGGCTGATTATATCGAGCATATCGACGAAACCGAAGTTAGTGCTTCTACAAATATTGAAGATTCGGAGGTATTAGATGAACTAAAATTATCTTCTCAAGACATTATTCAAAGCATCGACACACAAGATGTGGTCGAGGATATTTAGGTCTTTGGTGTTTCTGTATCTAAGCAACAAATAGATTATTTAAAACTTACCAAAAACATGAAAAAGTTATTTGTTTTAATCGCATTATTAGGTTTCGCTGTGAGCTTTACTGCAACCGCACAGGACGATCCGCAACAACGTGGTGGTAGAGAAAAAATAAAAGCCGCTCGTCTAGGACTGATTACTAATCGTCTAAATTTGACTGAAGAACAAGCTAAAACCTTTTGGCCTATTTTTAATGATTATGATACCAAAAGAGGTGAAATTCGTAAGAATGTTCGCCAAATTACTGCCGAATCTCGTAGTTTGACCACTAGCGATGATAAGATTGCAGCCAACTTGAAAGAAATTCTTAATCTAAAACAAAAAGAAGTTGATTTAGAAAAAGAATATCAGACAAAATTCTTGAAAGTACTAAATGTTCGTCAAGTTTCTGAATTATATAAAACAGAACAACTGTTTAATCAAATGTTGATGAAAAGATTGAGAGGTGGCGAAGGTGACCCTCGCGAGCAAGGTGACCGTGGAGGAAAGCGTGAGCATTTTGGCAAAAACAGATAGTAGCATAAGTTATATTTTAGTCATTGTATTAAAAAATCCCTTGAGCATCTTTTTGTTCAAGGGATTTTTTAATGGAAACGGCTCCACTTAAGCGAAGCCGTCCATTCAGATTTCAACGTGTTTCACAAGTAGGAGGGCATCAATGCAAAAGCATTGTTATCTATATACGCACGGAAAATTACATGCAAAAACAGCATCGAAAATGAATATTTTGAAAGTTAATATATCTGCAAATAAAGCAAAGAAATTAAACGTGTTAGGCAAAAGATTGGACATATACTCTTACTTCAGAAGGGCGGAACAAAGCTTGAGTTTTTGAAACATTGATGCAAATATAGCTTTCAACTTCTTAACAAGGCTTAATAGCAAATATTTTTAGCTCAACAACTACTCTTTTATGTCAAAAGGAATTAGTTTTAGTATAAACAGTTATTGACTTTTGTTAAGATTATAATTGTAGAATTCTCGCCCCTATCTTGTAGAAATTTTCTCACATGAGTGATGCGTATTTTTAATTAAAAATTATAAACCACTTATTGTCAGCTACATAAAAGAAACGTTTTAAATGGCACAATTTTGTCAACTAGATACCTGCATTTATAATCCTTACTTTAACAAAAAAGGAGAGTCTTACAATTAAGACTCTCCTTACTTTTTATATCTCTTCACTAATGAATAGCGCATTCAATAGAGGCAAATGATAGAGGCTTTTCAATAAACTTGTCTACCCCCAAACTAAATGCTATATCCTTAATTTTACCCAAAGCAGTAATCATTACAATCTGAGTTTCAGGAGAAATCCGTTTTATATCGTGTATTTTATCGATACCATGCCCGTCAGGTAAATTATTGTCGAGAAATACCCATTTAGGCGATAGGTCTATTATTTTAGAAAGACCTTCGCTTAAGGAATGAGCTTGGTAGGCTTCAATTCCTTTTTTATGTAAAAATAGTTTGATGAGTAAACAAGTATCTACTTCATCATCCACAATCAGGGCATAGGGTTTTAAAATACCTGAGTTTTCTGACTGTAAAACATCAGTTGTTGTCAACATGCAAAAGCAATAAGGTTATAAGGGATAATAATGGGTTTCAATCGTTAAATAAATTAAGACATATTTTATGCCTATACAAATAGAGAAAAAAATCATGCCAAGCTACACATCTAACCGCTTACTCAAATTTTAAGTCAATTTTAAGCTCTATTCGGTAACATTTAAGATATTGTAGGCGTTTAAAGTATATAAAGTAAAAACGTCTCCAACTTATAAATCCTTTGTACCATGACAAAAAACACGAAAATTGCATTGAGCTTGTTCGCAGCAGCAGCCGCTGGAGCAGTGGTTGGTATGCTCTTAGCACCTGAGAAAGGGAAAGACTTACGTAAGAAAATTAAGGATGGGACTGGCAATCTTACAGATGATTTGCTTTCAACACTAAAGACTGGCAAAGCCAAGTTGCAAGAAGTAACCAACAAGGCATAGTTAAATAGAGTGATAAAATGTTTTATCCTTACTCAAGAATTTTAAAAATCAAACGCCCTCAATTAAATTGAGGGCGTTTGATTTTATTGCGGTAATGAAGCAGTTACAAACCAAAATTGTTGTAGATTTTTAATAATTTCGAGCAAGCCTTCAAAAGAAGATGGTTTTGTAATAAAGCTATTCGCTCCTAATTCGTAGCAAGTTCTAATATCACTAGGTGCATTAGAAGTACTCAATACTACAATTGGAATAGCTCTAAAATTGGTATTTGCCCGCATTTCCTGAATAATTTCTCTTCCATCCTTTTTAGGCATATTCAAATCTAAAAGAATCAACGAAGGCTGCTTGTACACATTGGCATCGGCATAAGCATTTTCATTATTCAAATACTGCATCAGTTCTAATCCATCTTGTACAAAAAACAATGAAATGGAAGAACCGCACTCCTCAAATGCTGCTTTAATCAAAAATCTATCATCTTCGTCATCATCGGCAATTAAGATTGGTAAGTGTTTCATTCTTCGTTGCGGTTATTTGGCAAATAAATAGTAAATGTGGCACCATGACCTGAAACAGATTCGGCCTTGATGTATCCATTATGATTAGTAACTACACGCTTACAAACTGCTAAGCCAATTCCAGTACCTTCAAACTGACTTTTTGCGTGTAATCGTTGAAAAATCATAAAGATTTTATCGGCGTACTCCTGCTCAAAACCAATCCCATTGTCTGAGATTGTTATTTCATGATAGGTTAAAAATGGTTTAACTTCTGGAATATTAAATATTTTGCTTCCCAGCAATAATCTATAACGGATAGTAATATGAGGAGCAATACCATTTTTACTAAATTTAAGTGCATTGCTAATCAAATTCAATAATAGTTGATGTAATTGAAAACTCACACCTGAAATTGTCGGCAAATGATCGTACTCGATAATGGCATTTTTTTCGATTGTCAACATCGAAAGATCTTTTAGCACATCTGAAAGTAGAATATCCAAAGATACAGTTTCTACATTTTGAGCATTTTTGTTAACCAATCTCGAAAAGGCCAATAAATCATTAATCAGATTTTGTAATCTTTCTGAACTTTTAGCGATTTTTTGAAGTGTCGACTTTCCATCTTCGTTCAGAACGGCTCTTTGGCGTATCAATAACATATCGCTAAATGCCCTGATTTTACGCAAAGGCTCCTGCATATCGTGTGAAGCCACATAAGCAAACTGTTCTAATTCAGAATTGGAGCGTTTTAATTCTTCTATTTTGCGCTCTAATTCATCTTGAAAAGTAATTCGTTTTCGTAGTTCTGAAAAAATTAAGCCAAAGCTTACCAATAGTAAAATCACCGTAAATAATGCAAATAAGAACATTTTTCGACTCATTTGATTATCAGTCTGATCTTTTTGCATGCCCCGAACCGACAATAATTGCTTTTGATAATTTTGGAAACTACTCAAATCACGCAACATTTGATTTGCTTGAATTTGGCTTTTAGAGACTGCATCGTTATCAACTTTTCCTGCAGTACGAATTGCTCGAATACTATTATTCAAAAAAGCTATATGTTTTCTAAAGCCCCGCTTAAAAGACTCTAATCGGAACAACTGACTTTCGTTGTCTTTTACTTTTCGTTGTAGCGAAGCCAAAAGCTTACTGATTTGTTCTTTACTTGCAAAGATTAAGTTTAAATATTGATCTTCTTTCGTAAAAACATAACCCTTATGTGAATTTTCAAGCTCCTTGAGTGTTGCTCCTAGCTGTTCTGCCTCATGCTGAATAATATGTATTCGCTCCACAGATTTTGCATATTCAAGGGATTCTCGAACCTCATGGTAAGCCGAAAAGGAAAGCATACCTAGTAGCACAATACTTCCTGCAAATAATATGACTACGTTTCGGAGAGAGTTATACATGAACAAAAGTAATGTGGTAAGTTTTCTACAGAATGTAGAGGTTTCTCTATAATAACAAATTCGCTGTAGTACAAACTTACAGGCTTTCGTAGATTTTTCATCAATATACTAGCCTTTTTTTACTGTTTACTTCTATCTAGGTGATATTCGTCGGAATTCCTCTTTTTTTTTATATTTTTAAAAAATTCGGTGCTTTCTTTGACATAACTTTTATACACTGAAATATGATACATGAAAATATGCTGAACCTAACACAAAATACCAAACAACAACTCAAAATATCATCTAAACAAATTCAATGGCTTAATTTTCTTCAATACTCTACACTCGAACTTCATACCAAAATAGAAGAAGTACTTACCGAAAACCCCCTCTTAGAATTAGAAGAAAATCCCAACAGTGAATTTGAGCATGAACTATCAAACTCATCTTCATTGTCGGAAAACTCCAATTTTAAAGATTGGGACGAAATAGATGAAGAAAACAGTTCAAACTATAACTTTACCGAAACAAATTCAGGCATTTCGATTGAATCACTCCAACTTAGACAAGATACTTCATTGCTCGACGAAGTACTTGAGCAAATCTACCATTTAAGTATTTCTCACAAACAAGCAGAAATTTGTCGATATATCATACATTCATTAGACGAACACGGCTTTTTGCCATACGAACTTGAGGATTTAGCTGATGACATCTCTTTTGCTCAAAATACCTTCGTTAAAGAATCAGAGATAATCGATGCTATTATACTTATTCAGCAACTAGAGCCTCAAGGTCTAGCAAGCAAAAACCCTGCCTCATATTTGTTTTTCCAACTTAAAAACGATTTTTCTCCACTTGCCGAAAACTCTAGAATAATAATCACTCAATATTTTCAAGAATTTGCCAATAAGCAATTCGATAAAATTATGCGAGAATTAGCATTGAGTGAGGAAGAGTTACAAGCAGTTCAAAAGCTAATTTTATCATTAAATGTACATCCACTTCATACTAAGTTGCTTGCATCTTCCTCTCAAGAATACGTCGTACCTGACTATATTATCATTCAGGGAATGAATCAGTTAGAAGCAAGTCTCAATTCTAGATCACTTCCCAAAATCAAAATCAATGAGCCTGTTGTTACTAATCTTCAACAGCAATTTACTAAAAATGCGTCGTCGTTTATTCAACAAAAAATAACACAAGCACAATGGCTTATTCAGGCGATTGAGCAACGAGAAAGAACAATGCAAAAGGTTATTAAAACGATTATTAGATTACAAAAAGACTATTTTCAATCGGGAGATATTCAGTTGCTTAAACCCATGATTTTGAAAGATGTTGCACATATTATTGATATGGATATTGCGACTGTTTCGAGAGTTACAAGTGGAAAATATGCCCAAACGCCCTTTGGCCTAATTCATTTAAAGGATTTATTTTCAGAGGCTACACAAAAAGAGGATGGCAATTGGGTATCAAATAAATCTATTCAGCATGTAATAAGAGATATTGTTACTTGCGAAAACCCTAAATCTCCACTAAATGACTCACAAATAACAGATATTTTGAAGGAAAGAGGCTTTCCAACTGCCCGAAGAACAGTCGCTAAATATAGAGAACAATTAGGTATATTACCCGCTCAGTTACGGAAAGTATTATAATATGCCTTAGGTTATAAGCCGTAGGCATTAGGCAAAAATGTATTCCTGATTTTATTAGAAACACATTTATACCTTCAGCTTACGGCATATTGCTTAATACCTATTTCGGGCAAAATTAAATTTAAGATTGGGCTTTGGGAAAAAGTATGTCTTTGGCTATTAAAAACATTTTAAAACTCTTTGCCTAGTGCCTGTTGCCTAGTGCCTAAAGCACACAACTTAAATCTTATTTCAATTTTTGTAAAGCTTCCTTATAGCTTACAAGTTCAATTCCTTTTTTTACTACTGCTTCTCGTACTTCTTCACTTGTAAAAATAGTCGTTACGTCCTGACGGCCTTCGGCTACGTCTTCGTAGCCAATGTGCGAAATAGCTCGTAATTCATGATTATCGAGCCCAGGATGCTCTACAAAAACATACGTTTTGCCATCTTCGAGCTTATCAAACATCTCGATAAATGCTTTTACTTTTTGTTGTGTATTCAATCCTCTTGTGTCAAAACCAGTATAATTGATTTTATAATCCTGTGTACCATCGGTATCAACCATGGGTAGATTATACTGTTTGGCAACTCGTTTTGCCATTTCTTTGACCTCAGGCGCAAAGCCCAAACTAAACATGTGCCCCGAAACATGGCTCAATCTTGGGATATACTTCAAGGCTATTTTGATTTGGGCATGGAGTTCTTTTTCTATATCTTCTATTTTCCAATCTTGATCCATTACCGCTTGTTTGGGGTAATTTTTATTATGAAAAAGCATTGGATAAAAATAACCATCAGCATTTTTGAGACTAGGACAATCAGTGAGTGGACGCCATTTTACATTATCCCACTCGCTAGTAATAGCAAAGTGTAAACCTACATCGATATTAGGATTATCTTTCAACAATTTTACCGCTTCAGGAAACCAAGACGAGGGAACAATCACCTCAATAGAAGTTTCGATGCCATTACGATATGATTGAATCAGAGCGTCATTTCCTGAATGTGAATATCCCATATCGTCGCCACGAATAATTAATTTAGGCGCATTGGTGCGAGAAACCGTCTGAATACCTTTGAATAGTGTTCGCTTTGTATTTTGATTAAAAATATTCTGGAAATCAACTGATACTTTATCGCCATCAAACTTACATACGATGGTTTCGGTATGTGGACTTTCGATATAACGCAAGGTAAGCATCAAGGTATTATTGTCTTGCCAAGTATAGCTTCCTGCAATCTTAAAAGCAGGCAAACCTGTGCGGTTAGCTTTTGCGCCAGCCACCAAATAAGGACCTCGCTTAGTAGTTTGGTCAAAAATCCATTTGCCTGAACCAAACTTTAGTTCATGAGCTACAGTATCTGTTCCTAATTTTACGACACATACACCATCCTGAAAATCAAATTTTATATTCTTAAAACTCACATCGCCAGAAGTTATCGCAAAGGTCTTTCCTTGAATACTTGACTGCATCGTTGAACTTGTCTGTTGCTGAGGGATTGGCAAACTGAGGCTCTGAATTGTATTTTTCAATTTTGCATAAGCTGTTTTATTGGCAGGTACTTTTTGCGTTTTGAGCGCTGGCAAAAGGTATTCCCAAACCAAATTAATTTCAGACTGCATATCTGGTGCTTCAGCCGTAATGATTACAACAGCATCTTGCTCTGGCATGACGATAATAAATTGTCCGTTGGCACCATCCCCTCTAAAAGCATTATTTCGACAACGCCACATTTGATAACAATAGCCCTGTAACCAATCGCTAGCATCTTTTTTATCCTGTGGTGCTGATGGGTCTTGCATGATTTTCATGGTAGAAGCCTCCTCAACCCACGCTTTTGGTAAAATTTGTTTGCCGTTCCAAATGCCTTTTTGTAAAAATAGTTGCCCAAATTTGGCCATATCCTCCGTCTTTAAACGCAAACCCCACCCTCCTACATTAATACCTTGGGGGTCTACTTCCCAATCGATTCCCTCTACTCCTAGTGGGTCAAATAGGCGTGGCTTTAAATAGTCTAAAATCTTTTGACCTGTAACTTTCTGAACAATTGCCGAAAGCATATAAGTTGCTGCCGAGTTATACAAAAACTTTGTGCCCGGCTCGTTGACAATTTGCGTATTCAAAAAAGCTTTTATCCAATTTTCATTCTTGCTCGCAATCTCAAATGTTGGATCCATTTTGTGCCCTACACTCATCGAAAGCAAATCTTTAATCTTCAATTGCTTTAAAAATTCGGACGGTTGAGCGGGAGTTTCTTCTGGGAAAAATGAAATCACAGGATCATTTACTGAAAGCTTTTTTTCACTTACTGCAAAACCTACAGCAGTAGCTGTAAAACTTTTACTAACCGAATACATGGTATGTTTCAAATCAGAGCGATATGGTGACCACCAAGCTTCTGAAATCACTTTGCCATGGCGTAACAACATAAAACTATGAAACTCATGTTTGCTTTTGCTGGCAGCTTCGATAAACTGATTGATTGCTTCGGAAGATACACCTTCGGCTTCGGGGGTGCTTCGAGGTAAAGAGCGATTAGTTTGAGCAAAAAGCAAGTTGATGCTCAAAAGACTCAAAGCTAAAACCTTTAAGCCCCTAGGTAATACATAGTTAAACATAGGATTTATAATTAGTATTTGTTTGGATAATAAAAAGCCTGAAGCTTTTAGCAAATTTATCAATTTACATAAAAAAAGCCCTCTATTTCTAGAGAGCTTTTTGATTATTCTAATACAATTTATAAAATAAACTGGCTCAAATCACGATTTTTCACCAATCCTCCTAAACGTTCCTGTACTAATTCTTTGGTTACAACCACCTTGGCATTTGGTGCAATTACATCAGGTATATCAAACATTAAGTCATTGAGTAAATGCGACATAACTGTTTGCAAACGACGAGCACCTATATTTTCAACTTCGGTATTGACGTTATAGGCAATACTCGCTATTTCCTGAAGCGCATCGTCATTGAATGATAATTCTACATTTTCAGAAGCTAATAATGCTTCGTATTGTTTTGTCAACGCACCTTTCGGTTCTTTTAAGATTCTATAGAAATCCTCTTCTTTCAGACTTTGTAGTTCGACACGAATCGGAAAACGTCCTTGAAGCTCTGGAATCAAGTCACTCGGCTTGGACACATGGAAAGCCCCTGCCGCAATAAACAAGACGTGGTCGGTATTGATAACACCATATTTGGTATTTACCGTTGAGCCCTCCACAATTGGTAAAAGGTCTCGTTGTACTCCTTCACGGCTTACATCTGGGCCACCACCTCCACTACGATTAGAAGCAATTTTATCTATTTCGTCAATAAAAATAATTCCCAAATTTTCAGCTTTACGAATCGCCTCATCTTTTACCTCGTCCATGTCAATCAATTTTGAAGATTCTTCCTCCATCAAAATTTTGCGGGCTTCGGCTATGGTAAGTTTTCTTTTCTTTTGTTTTTTAGGAATCATTCCCCCTATCATCTCCTGAATGTTCATCATAGACATCTCGTCAATAGGACCACCCATTACACCGATATTGGGAGAATTAGAAGCTTTCACATCAATTTCTATCTTACGATGTTCCAATTCGCCACGACGCAATTTTTCACGAAATAACTCTCTTGTTTTATGATTCAACTCCTCGTCCGAAACAGGCATTGCATCAGGATTGGCAGCAGCCTCTGCTTTGGCTTTTTTCGAAATCTTTGGCATTGCAGGCACAAGCGCTTCCAAAATAATTTCTTCAACAGCTTCGGTAGCCTTATCCTTTACGGCTTCTTTCTTGGAAAGTTGTACCAAATGTACCGATGATTCTACCAAGTCTCTGACCATTGATTCGACATCGCGACCTACATAGCCAACTTCAGTAAATTTGGAAGCCTCAACCTTGGTAAAAGGGGCATCAGCTAATTTGGCCAAACGACGAGCAATTTCAGTTTTACCAACGCCCGTCGAACCTATCATCAAAATATTATTAGGCGTAATCTCTTTTTGAATATCAGCAGGGGTATTCATTCTTCTCCAACGGTTGCGTAAGGCAATCGCAACGTTTTTCTTTGCATCGTGCTGACCGATAATATGTTTGTCTAGCTCTTCTACAATCTGTTTTGGAGTCAATACATCTAAGTTTGTCATATTCATATTTTCAAGTGTGAGAATTACATGAGTAAGTATAAGTTAAACTCAAGTAATTCTAAGGTTTTCGTTAGGGAAATTAGTTAACGTATATTTTCGACAAATTTATTGAATTCTTTGAGTGCTATCACAACACTTTCAAAAGAGAAATATCATTTTACTATTTTTTTCAAGTCTAAAATCAATCCAAAGCTATTGGCTGAAGCACTAGCATGATAACCCGAATAGCTATAGGACAGTTCAAGGTATTTAGTCTTGAAACGTAAACCAACCGAAAAGCCACCAAAGCTTGAGCCTTTTGTCAAACTTAATTCTCGGTTTCGAAGGTGGTTATATCCGATGAGTGCTTGGAGGTTTTTACTAAACAATAATTCTACGCCAAAGACCAAATGCCGTGCTACCTGATCAACCACACCCGCTTTCTGGCTTATCACATTGCCATTTAGGTCAGTAACTACTACATTAGGGTTTGTGTAAGCAATATCGTATTTGTAAAGATGATGACCCATCAACGAAAACCTAGCTGGCATATTAATGGGTTTGAAATGTAACCCCATTTGAACGTCCAACGGTACTTGACTATCGCTTGTTGGGGAGTAATCTTTGAGCACAAATCCAAAATTTTTGACTACTAAAGAATATGAAATTTCTTTAGTAGGATGTATAAAAATAGCCCCAAAATCTGCCAATAAAGCTGTAGAGTTGTATTGTTCAATCGTAGAGCCTACCAATTTGAGACTTGTACCAAAACGGATATTGCCTTGCTGTTGTGATGTTCCTAGACTAACAGCAAAATCATTGGCGTTGAACTGCCCTTGCTGATTTCCAAGTGGGTCAGTCGTCACAAAATCCCCATAATCTAAATACTGTACTCCTATCCCCCAACTACGTCCCAGAGCCGAAAAATTGCTCGTAACTGAAAGCAGTTTTGCCTGTTGAAAATAAGGCATAAAATTGAGCGACATTTTACCTTTTTGAGAAGAATCTACGAGTGCAGGATTTTGGAAAAAGCCATTTACATCTTTTATGTTATTCTGAATACCACCCAATGCTGCTATAGTAGGTGCTGTTGGTATTTTCAAAAAACTGTAAGCTTGCGTGTCATTACTTTGAGCAAAAACATCTATACATATTCCTATAAGTAATACGCTCAAGGTTATCTTCGTAATTGTTTGTAACATATACCCTCTAAACACGGTAAAGCTATTTTTTATTGTTATATCAAAACGATGCAGTCGAATCAAAATCTTCCTCCACTCACTTATGAAACACAAAGATAGGACTTCTCAATATAAGTAAGTGCGAGTTGTGAATTTTGCGTGCGGAGTTATGAGTGCCGTAGGTGCGACAGAATTCAAGATTATGGCTTTCTGTCGCACCTAAGGCGCTCAAAAAAGGTTTTTCTCAAAACTTATTGCTACCAAACTGTCGCTCCTATGGAGCTTTTACAAAGGAATACAAGCTGATTCTGTTTATTGAGTTTTATTTTGCACAAATACTTTAGTAACAGAAAAAATTCAAGTAAAATATATCTGTGTCATCCGTTGAGAGTATCTTTCTGATTATTAGTACTGTTCAAATGAACAGATATACCATTAACGAATAACTATCCATTGCCTTTCTCAAAATAATTCAAAATTAAAACTTCAAAATATACAATTTTAAATAAACTATATCAATTTTACACGTTATCTAATTTCTGCCCTTTATATTTGACACAAATACAAAACAAATACCATAGGAATACCATGAAGGTAAAGACAAACCAAGAGAAATTTGAAATTTTAGAGCGTAAAAACGCCGAGGCTCTTTTAGGAGGTGGCGAAAAACGTATTGAAGCTCAACATAAAAAAGGCAAACTTACAGCTCGTGAGCGTATCGCTTTGTTGATGGACGAAGGTTCTTTTGAGGAAATTGGCAAATTTGTCATGCACCGTTGTAAGGACTTTGGTTTAGAAAAAGAATATTATCTAGGCGATGGCGTTGTAACGGGCTATGGTACCGTAAATGGTCGTTTGGTGTATGTCTTTGCTCAAGACTTTACGGTTTTTGGAGGCGCTTTGTCAGAAACTTTTGCTGAGAAAATCTGTAAAATCATGGATCTCGCTATGAAAAGTGGTGCTCCAGTGATTGGTTTAAATGACTCAGGTGGTGCGCGTATTCAAGAAGGTGTGATGTCATTGGCAGGATATGCCGATATTTTTTATCGCAATACTCTTGCTTCGGGTGTTATACCACAAATTTCGGCTATCATGGGGCCATGTGCAGGAGGTGCAGTGTATTCTCCAGCCATTACCGACTTTATTATGATGGTCGAAAACACCTCATATATGTTTGTAACAGGACCTAACGTTGTTAAAACGGTTACGCATGAGGTAGTTACATCTGAAGAACTTGGAGGCGCATCAACACATTCTACGAAGTCTGGGGTGACACACTTTTCATGCTCAAACGAGGTAAGCTGTATCAACGACATCAAGCGATTGCTTTCTTACATCCCTCAAAATTGTGAAGAGACCGCTCCTGCCCTAGCGTATGAATCCACTGACGAAATCAGAAAAGAATTAGATAAAATTATCCCAGAGAATCCCAACCAGCCTTATGATATGAAGGAAGTTATCGACCACATTGTTGATAGCGATTCTTTCTTTGAAGTACACAAAAACTACGCAGAAAATATCGTGGTGGGTTTTGCACGCATTGGTGGTCGTAGCATTGGGATTGTTGCCAATCAACCAGCTGTGATGGCAGGTGTATTGGATATTCAGGCAAGTATGAAAGCGGCTCGTTTCGTTCGTTTCTGTGACTGCTTCAATATTCCGTTATTGGTACTTGAAGACGTGCCAGGCTTTATGCCTGGTACCAATCAAGAGTGGGGAGGTATAATCAATCATGGGGCAAAATTACTTTATGCTTTCTGCGAGGCTACGGTGCCACGTATCACAGTAATTACTCGCAAAGCCTATGGCGGTGCCTATGACGTAATGAACTCGAAGCATATTGGTGCCGACATGAACTTTGCATGGCCAACTGCCGAAATTGCAGTGATGGGTGCTAAAGGTGCTGCCGAAATTATTTTCAAAAAAGAAATTGCAGTTGCCGAAAATCCAGAAGAAAAACTACAAGAAAAAGTAGACGAATACACAGAGAAATTCGCTAACCCATATCGTGCTGCACACCGTGGCTATATCGACGAAGTGATTTTACCATCAGATACTCGCCAAAAATTGATTCGCTCATTCAAAATGTTAGAAAATAAAGTAGCGAATCTTCCACGCAAAAAGCACGGAAATATTCCATTATAATCAGCATTGATGGTATTATTTTAGATTTAGAACCCCAAGGGCTTTTAAAACCTTTGGGGTTTTGTATTTTTGTGAAAAGCAGATTTTTTATTATTTCAAAAATTAATATCCTATTCTTAGTGTTATTTACTAAAAGGTTATTAATACAACAATAGAACTCATTTTTACAATGACAGAACAATCAAAAACTTTCCTCTACGAATATTTGAATAACGCTTCGCCAACTGGCTTTGAAGCTTCGGGTCAACAAATTTGGTTGGATTACCTAAAACCTTATATCGACGAAACCATCATTGATGTCTATGGTACTGCTGTTGGTGTTATCAACCCTGGGCAGCCTTACAAAGTGGTGATTGAAGCACACGCCGATGAGATATCGTGGTTTGTTAATTATATCGATGATAATGGTTACATTTTCGTACGTCGCAATGGCGGTTCTGACGCCGTTATTGCTCCTTCAATGCGCTGTAATTTACACACCAAAAAAGGTGTCGTAAAAGGTGTATTTGGATATCCTGCCATTCATGTGCGTGACTTGGGTAAGGATAAAGCTCCTACTGTAAACGATATTTTCATCGACCTTGGTGCTGCCAACAAGAAAGAGGTAGAAGAAATGGGAGTTCACGTAGGTACGGTAGTTACTTTTGAAGATGGACTGACCGAACTCAATGAGCGTTATTATGTAGGTCGTGCCCTCGACAACCGTGTGGGTGGCTTCATGATTGCAGAAGTGGCTCGTCTTTTAAAGGAAAACAACATTCAACTTCCTTACACTTTGTACGTAGTAAATGCAGTACAAGAAGAAATTGGTTTGCGTGGTGCCGAAATGATTGTTCGTCGTTTGAAACCAGACGTTGCTATCGTAACTGACGTAACTCACGATACACAATCGCCTATGTACAACAAAAAAGAACAAGGTGACTTGAAATGTGGTAAAGGTCCTGTAATTTGTTATGGTCCTGCTGTTCAAAATAATCTTCGTGATTTTATTATTGACGTAGCAAATGAAAAAGAAATAGCTATTCAACGTCAGGCAGTATCTCGTTCTACAGGTACAGATACGGACTCGTTTGCTTATGCTACAGAGGGTGTAGCTTCAGCTTTGATTTCGCTACCACTCAAATACATGCACACAACTGTCGAAACTGTTCATAAAGATGATGTTCAGGCGGTAATCAACTTGATTTATGCGTCTTTATTGGCATTGAAAGGCAATGAAGATTGGCGTTATATCAAATAGAAATTAATCTTAATGATTTTGGAAAGTTAGAGGTAGCTAGGAAAACTTTAAATTCGCCATCTAACATTTCAAAGTATCTACTCTGCCCAGTAAATGTAGAAATATCATTTACTGGGTATTTATTTTTATAAAATCTATGTCTATTTGTTAGATAAGCTTTTTTTATAAACACTTTTTAGGGAAAAAATCAAAAATAAACTAATTTCGACTTCTTGGTAATTCTACCCTACCGTCAGCAAATGAATTACCCTTACCCATTATGCTCCTAAAACATGATTTACAGCACTCACCTATAGTTTGGCTTTTATGACTGCTATATCCCAACCAACTATTTTCTTTTAATAATAATTTAAACAAACTAAAGAATGCAAAAAATTCTTGTAATTGACGACGATACAGACATTTGTATGCTGTTGCGTCGCTTTCTTACAAAAAATGGCTATGAGGTAGCAATTTCTAAAAGTGGTAATGGAGGACTCGTGTTACTTGATGAGTTCCACCCTGACTTAGTTATGACCGACTTCAGATTGGGAGACATGACAGGAGCGACTATTTTACAGAAAATCCATGAAAAAAAACCTCAGCTTCCAGTATTAATTATTACTGGATACTCGGATATCAAAACAGCGGTTAATGTCATGAAAATGGGTGCCGTAGACTATATTACAAAGCCCTTATTTCCTGATGAAATCTTAGTAACGATCCAAAATGCTTTACAAAAAGCAACACATACACCGAGTACATCGCTGAACAAACCCAAAGCCAACAGCCCTAAAAAAGGCTTAACTCTAAAAGACCATATTGCAGGTTCGGGACATGAATCCAAAAACTTATTTAGACAATTAGACCTTGTTGCACCAACCAACTATAGCGTAATTATCTATGGAGAAAGTGGCTCTGGGAAAGAATCTATAGCCCAAGAAATCCATACAAGGAGTAAGCGAGCTAGTGGACCTTTTGTTGCTATGGATTGTGGGGCTATTTCAAGAGAATTGGCAGCTAGTGAGCTATTTGGTCATGAAAAAGGATCATTTACAGGTGCAATCAATCAAAAAATTGGACATTTTGAAATGGCTGATGGTGGTACTTTATTTCTCGACGAAGTTGCCAATCTGCCCTATGACGTTCAGGTATCTCTGTTGCGTGTAGTCCAAGAAAGAACCTTAAGGAGAATTGGCGGTAACAAGGAAATATCGGTAGATGTAAGAATCATTGTTGCCTCCAATGAACGTTTGCTAGAATCAAGCAGAAAAGGAAAATTCAGAGAAGATTTATACCATCGATTCAATGAGTTTAGTATCGAAGTTCCTCCGCTTCGCCAGCGAAAATCAGATATCATGGAATTTGCTCATTTCTTCTTGGCTCAGACCAATGAAGAACTCGGCAAAAACATTACCACATTTGCTCCTGAGGTAGAAGCGGTATTTAAAACCTATGGTTGGCCTGGAAATCTTCGAGAGATGCGCAATGTCATTAAAAGAGCTACGCTACTTTCTGAAAAAGATTACATAGAAGCCAAAAGCTTACCGTTCGAACTCATGAATCATGAGAGACTCTTGGTTTTTGAAACCCCGTATGAGCAACGTACTCCTGAAAGCATTTATCAAGAACCGACTCAAAACCTTAACCTTAAATCTATAGCATCTGATGCAGAATACGAAACTATTTTGCAAGTTCTAAAACAAGTAAACTATAACAAAAGTAAAGCCGCTAAACTTTTGGGAATTGACAGAAAAACACTTTATAACAAAATGAATAATTATAATATGTAAATAGTAGTAATGAATTGAAAGTGATAAATTATGGATATAATTTACTATTTATCAAAACTTTACATTCAAAAATAACACACTATCATTTGTAATATTACGCATTAGGCAATCGGTTGTTGATATTTGACAATGTAATTTTAAATCAGCAATAGCTTAGTGACTCACAATTCTACATTATTACTTTACTCTTCCAGCTCAACATATATTTCAAAAAAACAGATAAGTAAATACGAGAATACCTACTATACTATACAACTTAAACAAAGCTAGGAATAGTTTTTTATAACAATATTATCATGGTAGTGCTCAGAAAATACTTTATGAAAAACAATACGCTACTTTGTTTGTTCTTTGTTTGATTAGTTGATCTTTTCCAAATCTAAAAATAGAACCCAATGCCTTTATACCAACGAGACAATATACCTTTAGAAAAGTTTATCCAACTCATTCCAGATTTGGTTTATCTCCAAGAGTTTCCATCAAAAAAAATCACCTTCATCAATCGAAAGTTTACGGATATTCTTGGTTATCAAAAAGAAGATTTAGTTCAAAATGACTTTTTATTGGACTTTGCATTAAGTGAAGGTGAATTAAAAAAATGGGAACTCAGACTCGAAGAATATAATAAAGTCCTAAATACAGGCGAACGTATTGAATATAATATTGAAATAAAACATAAGAATGGGTTGAAAGTTATTCTACGCCATAGAAGTATGGTATTAAAAAGCCAAAATCCAGAAGCTCAATTTGAAATTCTTCATATTGCAGAAGATATTACGCAACTCCAAAAACACAATGAATTGATTCTGCAACAAAGAAATCAGCTCAATGAAGCTGAAAAAATTTTTAAATATGGTAGTTGGGAATGGTATGTAGGAGCTGATACTGTTCGATGGTCAGACGGACTATATGAGGTATTTGGTTACAATGCAGGAGATTTTGAAGATAAAAAAATGACTTATGGTTTTTATCAAAAGCATATTCCAATTCATGAACTAGAGTACACAAAAAATATTTCTATTCAATCGGTACAAGACAAAAAAACCTATTATGAGCTAGAACACTCGATTATTGATGCCAAAGGTGTCTTCAAATATTTGGCCGTAAAAGGAAAATGTTATCTTGATACGGCAGGTAATGTCATCAAGGTATTGGGTACTACTGCTGATATTACCCAAATTAAAAATTATGAATTAGCGCTAGAGAAAAAAATAGAAGAGCTATTTCGCTCGAATCAAGATTTGGAGCAATTTGCCTATATTGCCTCGCATGATTTGCAAGAACCATTACGCAAAATTACCGCTTTTGCCAATAAGCTCACTGAGCGTTGCTCAGATGGTTTGAGTGACGATGGTCGCTTTTTCATTGATAGAATTTTGTACTCAAGTGATAGAATGAAAAGCTTAATTGATAACCTTTTGGCTTATTCAAGAATATCACGCAACAATATTCCGCTTCCGCTGTCGGAAGTAAACCTAAACCAAATTGTTCAAAATGCAATAGGAGATTTGGAGATTCCTATATCTAAAAAAAAGGCACAAATTACAGTAGACGAATTACCCATTATTCAGGCCTTTTCCTCTCAAATGCACCAATTATTCTTAAATTTGATTTCAAACGCCATTAAATTTGTAGAGGATTCGATACAACCATTCGTCAATATTACAGTAGAAGAAGCCTCTTTAGAAGAAATCATAAAATTCAAACTAAAAGAACCTCGCTACTGGAAAATTTGTATAAAAGATAATGGCATTGGATTCGAAGACGAATACAAAGATAAAATATTCACGATGTTTCATCGTGTACACGGCAATGCCGAATTTGAAGGAACTGGATTAGGTCTAGCAATTTGTACCAAAATTATCGATAACCATAAAGGATACCTCACAGCACAAAGCACGCTACAGCAAGGTTCCGTATTTATTTTATATTTACCTTTAAAACCTTAAACTCTATTATGTTATCCCGCTCAAACATTAAATTACTATTGGTCGATGACGACGAAGATGACTATTTTCTCACTTGTGATTATTTAAAACAAATACCTAGTCAATGTATTGAAGTCGTCTGGGCCAAATCGTTCTCGATGGCCATTAGTAAACTTACTCAAGCCAAGTTTGATATATGCTTTTTTGATTTTAGATTAGGCGCCAAAACGGGTCTTGATTTACTCCGTATCGTGAAAGAACATAGGATTTTGACCCCGATGGTCATGCTTACTGGAAAAGGGTACAAGGAAATTGATGAAGAAGCCATGAAACTTGGTGCGATGGATTACCTCATCAAGGGAGAACTGGATGCCGAAAAAATTGAAAGATGTATTCGGTATTCCTTAGAACGTTCTCAAACTTTGCAAACACTGCAAGAAAGTGAAGCCCAGTACAAAAGTATTTTTGATAACATTCAACAAGCAATTGTTTTGACAAGTCCTATTGATGGTAGCTTTTTGTATTTCAATCCTGAAGTTTCTGTCTTAACAGGGTATAGTCCAGAAGAGCTACGAAAAATGACGACAATTAGTATTTTTGGTAGTACCCCTAGTCGACAATCCTTTGCTACACAATTGGCACAAAATGGGCGCTTAGACAACTACGAAACATGGCTTACAACTAAAGCAGGCGAAAAAAAGCTTTGTCAGATTAACGCCTTCAAGCGTACTGATAGCAATGGACAAGAACATTTTTTGGGAGTTGTCAGAGATATTACCAACCTTAGAAAAGCAGAAAAAGAACTTGTAATATCAGAGAAAGTAGCTGCCACGGGTAGATTAATTCGTACTCTAGCACATGAGGTACGTAACCCACTGACCAACATCAACCTTTCGATAGACCAATTAGCTTCAGAGTTACAGGACAAAGAACTACACTTTTTCTTAGAAATCATACAGCGTAATAGTAAGCGAATCGGAGACCTAATTTCAGAATTACTGAATTCATATCGCCCCGCAGCTGTTTCACTTAGCCAATATTCAGGTTGTTTGATTATCGAAGAAAGTATCCAACAAGCGATTGACCGTTTAAACCTGAAAAATATTCAGCTTTATAAAGATTTATCAGCAGATGCACTACTGCAAATTGATGCAGAACAAATTAAAATAGCCTTGCTAAACATTGTTATCAATGCTATCGAAGCCATGGAAACAGGCAAAGGAATCCTAGAAGTAAAATCAGCAATTAAAGGTTCTTCGTATCTGATTAGTATCAAAGACAATGGAATGGGCATGTCTGTAGAACAAATAGACCGCTTATTTGAACCTTATTTTACTTCTAAATCAAATGGTTTTGGTTTAGGGCTTTCTGCAACTCTTAATATTATCCAATCTCACAAAGGAAGTATCGAAGTAGAATCTACGCTCGGTGAGGGTAGTATTTTTATTATTAGTCTTCCTATTCACAGTCAAGCAGCTTGATTTTTTTAATACTTTCAATTTGCTTGTATAAGAAAAAAGGTGAGAATTATCATTCTCACCTTTCTGAACTATACCTAACCACTATTATATTTAATTCTATTATTGAAATATTCGTGCCAATTGCTATTCTGCGTATTTTCGCTAGCTAAGTAGATTATATTCCACAGTTTTGTGTAGAAATATTTCTACACTTTCCCCAGTTATTGAATTACAATATCGTGTTTCTGATAGTCTTTTAATAAAGCTCCATCAATACAATCATCCGTTAGCATAACGTCTAATTCATCCAAAGTACATACGACATAACTTTCGGCGGTATTCACTTTTGAAGCAGTTACAAGTGCGACAACTTTTTGGGAAATATCTACCATTTTACGTTTTACCTGATTTTCGCCCCAATCCTGAATCGTTACACCTATATTGTGGTGAATCCCACAAACACCTAAAATACATATATCTGCACGAATTTTTTGGAGCATCTCAATCACCTCTGCCCCATAAGTATTTTGGGCATCTTTGAAGACTTTTCCTCCTAAAAAGAACAATTGAATCGATGGGTGTTCGCATAAAATTTGAGCAATCTGGAGACTAGTTGTAAAAACGGTTGCTTTTAAATCGGGCGACATCATACGTGCCACCTCCATATTGGTAGAACCATTATCCAATAAAATTACTTGTCCATCATGAAAATAGGCTTGTGCTTTTTGTGCCAAAACCATTTTTTCTTCATGAGCTACTTTGATTCTTTCTTTCAATTTATAAGGATGTGCCGACCTAGGCACAGCGCCACCGTGCACCTTTTTGAGTAGTCCATTTTCAGCTAGCTCATTCAAATCACGTCGAATGGTATCGTCCGAAACATTAAGAATTTCGGATAGCTCAACCGACGAAACCCTTTGATTGGTTTCCAACATTTTGAGGATAATTTGAAGGCGTTCTTCTCTAAGCATAAATTCGTTTTATTTCGGTTTTATTCACAAATTTAATAAAAAAACTTTGATTTGTACGTTTTTATTCGGAAAATTGCATCATCAATTAAACTTTAAAACTATGATTATTGAACATATTGCTATTTGGGCAAACGACTTGGAATTGATAAAAACCTTTTATATGCGCTATTTTGGAGCAAAAAGTAATACAAAATATTATAATCCAGTCAAGGAATTCGAATCTTACTTTTTAAGCTTTGAATCAGGTGCAAGAATTGAAATAATGAAAAAACCGCAAATTCCCGAAAGAGAAAACCCTAAAATCGAAACATTAGGAATTACTCACTTTGCATTTGCTTTGGGCAGTGAACAAAAAGTTGATGAACTTACCGAATTGATGAGAAAAGAAGGCGTTCAAATCGTGGGCGAACCTCGTCGTACAGGTGACGGCTATTACGAAAGTGTAATCTTAGACCCCGAAAATAACAGAATTGAGTTAGTAGCCTGATTCAAAAGGACATATAAATGGTTATTGAAATGTACTTTTAAATAATTTTATCGCCCTAGGTAATAAGCTGTAGGCATTAGGCAAGCACAGTATAATACTGCAAGCTTGCAGTATTATACTAATTGTTAGTGTAAAAATTGATAATTAAAAATTACATTCATAATTCAGCACTCATACTTACCAATCCCAATAAATAATAATTATTTACTTTATCTCCCTTTATTTTATGAAACGTATTGCAATCGACATGGATGATGTTTTGGCAGACACAACATCAGGTATTATCACCGAAACCAACCTTCGTCTTGGAACAAATTTTACCAGAGAAGACATTAGTAATCCCGAAAAAGCAAAGGAATTTTATGAGCAATATTTTCCCATTCGTAACTTTTTGCATGAAAAAGGGTTTTTCCGTAGTCTTCCTGTATTTGATGGTGCTATAGAAACCGTAAAAAAACTACAAGACCATTACGAAATTTTCATTGTCTCGGCTGCTACAGAATTTCCTAATTCACTAAGTGAAAAATTAGAATGGCTCGAAGAATTCTTTCCCTACATTGGCTGGACACATACTGTTTTTTGTGGGCACAAATACATGATCAAAGCTGATTATTTGATAGATGACCACGAAAAAAACCTAGTAAAATTTGAAGGAACAGGTTTATTATATGATGCTCCTCATAATTACCATATCGAAGGTTATAAGCGTGTATACTCTTGGAAAGAAATTGGCACTCTCTTACTTCCTGAAGAAGTTTAGTAGTTTTGTATATTCTTTCCACTCATATTAAAATTTATGGAACTATCACTAACTTCTAATCATGCAAAGGCCGCCCGTTTGGCAACTAATGCATTATTTTTTATTTCGGGACTAAGTTTTTCAAGTTGGGCTTCTCGTATTCCTGATGTAAAAGAGAAATTAGGCTTAGGCGACGCTGCACTCGGCACAGTCTTGTTTGCGATGCCCATTGGGAGCTTATCAGCCTTACCTTTGGCAGGCGTGATTATCAACTACATTGGTAGTCGCAAAGTCACAGTGATTGCTGCAATTATCTATTTGCTGTCTATGCCTTTTTTGGGTATATCTAACCAAGCATGGCAGTTAGCTATCACACTTTTTGTATTTGGTTTTGGGGGCGACCTTCTCAATATATCGATGAATGTACAAGCGGTAAATGTTGAAAAAACCATGAGTAAATCCATTATGTCATCTTTTCATGCCATTTTTAGTATCGGTTTTATGATTGGAGCAGCATTGGGTGGTATTCTTGCTTCTCAGGGGATTTCTACGGTATGGCATTTGAGTACAGTTGGTATTTTGGATATCATTGTTGCCTTATTTGTTTATCAATATTTAATAGCGCAAGACTTCAAATCATCTGAAACTCAACCACTATTTGCTTTACCCGACAAAGCACTTATGCTGTTGGGCGTTATTTGTTTTTGTGGAATGCTTTGCGAAGGAGCTATGGCCGATTGGAGCGTATTATATTACAAGCAAGTATTGGGTAGTGTTTCCAAATACGCCACGGCAGCGTTTACTGCATTTTCAATTACGATGGTAATCGGCAGAATCATAGGCGATAAAACTGTTGCTAAATTAGGGCTCAAAAAGACGCTTATTCTTAATTGTTTACTCGTAACTATAGGAATGATTTTAGCATTAGCATTGCCTATTTCTTGGACTGTGATCCTTGGGTTTTCGATTACGGGATTAGGCTTGTCCACAGTTGTTCCGCTGATATACAGTGAAGCTGGGCATTCTAAAACTATGTCAGCAGGAGTAGCACTAGCTGCGATTTCAACAGTAGGTATATCTGGTTTTATGATTGGCCCAGTAATGATTGGTTATATTGCCGAATTTACATCTTTAAAAATTGCCCTATCTTCATTGGTAGTATTAGGTGGCTTAGGTACTATTCTAAGTACCCGAATCAAAAATTAGGAGAAATATCATACAACAATGGAAGGATTAAAAAGAGTAGCGGTGATTTGTATTCTCCGAAATCAGACTAATTTCTTATTATTGAAGAGATTCAATGAACCACTCAAAGGACTTTATGTACCTGTGGGAGGAAAAGTTGACCCTTACGAAAATCCTTATGAAACGGCACTTCGTGAAGTAAAAGAAGAAGCTGGCTTAGTATTGGAGAAAATGAGATTTTGTGGCACATTGGTTGAAACATCGCCTATCAAATACAATTGGATGAGTTTTGTCTATGAGGCAGAAGTCGATTATTTTGAACCACCTATCTGCAACGAAGGCATTTTAGAGTGGCACGATTTCCAGAATATCGATACCTTTCCTACTCCCAAAACAGATTTTTTTATCTACCAATATGTCTTGAACAAGCAACCATTTGCACTCAATGCGGTATATAATGAAAAAGTCGAATTAATTTCGATGATAGAAGAAATTGAAAACTTGAAGGTTATTTAAAACAAAAAGGGGCTATCGCCCCTTTTTTATTACATTGTGTTTTATCACAATCTATTAATCTTTTGAACTGTTGGTAATTACCTCATCCGTGTGAAAGTCGTAACGGAAAATAGGATCAACTTCAGAACCTGCATCAATATTCAACACTTCTTTAATCAAACCTGTGTGAAGGTCAAATACCCAGCCATGTAAGTGTGGATATTGGAAGTTTTTCCATGCACGTTGAATAATGGTAGTTTTTGCAAGGTTTTTTACTTGTTCATGAACATTCAATTCGACCAAACGGTTAAATTTTTGTTTTTCATTTTCAATACCACCTAACTCTACTTCATGCTTAGAGTACACTTCTTTGATATTACGTAACCACTTGTTAATCAAACCAAAATCTTGATTTCCCATCGCAGCTTTTACGCCTCCACAATTGTAGTGACCACATACGATAACATGCTTTACTTTCAAGACTTCAACTCCATATTGGAGTACTGACAAAAGGTTCATATCGGTATGAACCACCATGTTTGCCACATTTCTATGAACAAACACATCGCCAGGCTGAGTATTGGTGATTTCTTCAGCAGGTACACGGCTATCGGCACAACCAATCCATAGAAACTCTGGGTTTTGATCTTTTGCCAATTTTTCAAAGTAGGTCTCGTCCATCGACAAGCGGTCAGCTGCCCATACCTTATTGTTGAGCAATAGTTTTTTGTAATCTTTCATCGAAACTTGTTTGTAGCTTATAAATACTCTGATACTTTGTCAAAGCTATAGGTTTATTGTCAGAGTAAATTCGAACATTGATTATAACTAGAGAAATGAAATTATAGGAGTGTCAATCTTTAAAATTTCATTTCTTTATCGCTGATGAACTTTGAGTTATTTTTATTGAATGCTCAAAGTTACGAATTAATGTGCGGAAACCGATTCAGGGAGGTACTGATTTATATCTCCTTGTATTTTTCTTGACACTTTTTTAAAATCGACCTCTATATTTCTATGATGTGCTGCTGCTTTGAACTCATAAAGTAAATTATAGATATCATGATCAATAAATTGTGCTTTACTAGCATCAACATAAACTGAATCTCCGTCTTCTAGGTTAAGTAATATTTGTTTAATCTTGGGTTTATTCAAGAAAGATACATCCTTATTAAACTGAATTAGCACATGCTTTCCTTCTCTTGCAAACGAAACTGCCGAATGAAAGTTAGTAGACAACACAAAAATTAAACCTACTCCTGTTCCAACAAAAATACCAAAAAGCAAATCTTTAAAAACAATAACTAAGATAGTTACCGCAAAAGGAATCCATTGATCATAGCCCTCTTTAAATACTTTGACAAATACTTTGGGGTGCGCTAGCTTGTATCCAACTGTCAAAAGTACTGCTGCAAGCGAAGCTAAAGGTACTTTGTTTAATAATGTCGGAATCAGCACTACAGACCCTAATAATAACATGCCGTGTACAAAAGAAGACATACGAGTACGTCCTCCCGAATATACATTAGCCGAAGTTCTAACGACCACCGAAGTGATAGGCAAACCTCCAATCAATCCCGAAATCATATTACCTATTCCTTGCGCCACCAATTCTTTATCGGGCGATGACTGTCTCTTTAGGGGATCTATAGCATCAGATGCTTCTAGATTTAGTAGCGTTTCAAGACTTGCTACAATTGCCAAAGTAAGGGCTACAATATAGACTTTAGCAGTCATTAGTGCTGAAAAGTCAGGAAATGAAAATGCGGCAACAAAATCACCTATCCCATCCATTTTAGGGATATTCACCATGTGAATCGGAGAATTGCCTAAGTAGTAAAACGGCACATATATACGATAGGCCTCATTCATGAGTGTACCAATCAATACAGTCACCAAAGCAGCAGGAATCATCGCAAAAATTCCTTTCTTCTTCTTGGCAGCTCTTTCCCAAAGTAATATAACTGCCAGACACACAATCGCAATTGTTACTGCACCGTAGTTAAAATCTACTACCGAACGAATCAACTCCGTGATAGTATTCTGATGATCAGCAACTTGCTCAAATTCGAACTCACCTTCGTAATCTTGATCGTCACCTAGTGCGTGGGGTATTTGCTTTAGAATAATAACGATACCAATGGCTACTAGCATACCACGAATCACGCTTTCGGGGAAATAAGCGCTAAACTTACCTGCTTTAATAAGCCCAAGTGCTAATTGAATTACACCTGCTAAAACAACAGCCACCAAAAACCCTTGAAATGAGCCTATATCATGAATTGCTGTTGCTACAATTACAGTAAGACCAGCGGCAGGGCCACTAACTGAAATTTCGGAACCTGAAAGTAAAGCGACAAAAGTACCTGCTACGATACCTGCCAAAATACCAGAGAAGAGAGGAGCACCTGAGGCTAGGGCAATACCTAAGCACAAAGGCAATGCTACCAGAAAGACTGACAAACCTGATTTCCAGTCGCTTTTAAATAAAGCGGTTTTGTAATATTGAACTGAATTATACATTTTGTTTGATGTTGGTTTATTATGGAATTCGAGCTAAAAGAGCTCATAAAAACTCTACACCAAACTTATAGATTTTTTGACTTAGATTAGAATACGGTTAGAGTTTTTTTGCTAAACGAAAATAGATTCTCATTACTATTTTTATATAAAATAGTAATAATCCATTAAATACGGTCATTTATTGTAATAATTAAAGAAATTCTAATCTCTATCTAATGTCCGATTGAGTGAGAATAACGTTTCCATTTTGTGGAGCAACAACTCGGCGAGATGATTTGGAACGGCGTATTAACTTTTTTTTCAGTCTTTCAATTTCTTTATCAGACTCTAATTTACTGGCCAGTGTAGAGTCTTGTCGAATGAGCGCTTCTCTCAAGTTTTCAATCACAACGATACGCTCTCTCCACTGATACCAATTCGCTGCAATTGACCCTAAGCAACAAATTGTAATAAGACCAATGACCCAATAGAGTTTGGATAAGGTCTCATTTTTTGTGGTAACATTTGTATTTTTTTGGTTGATTACAATCATAATTTCTTTGACTAAAACGATTTCCCCTACTTCTATCAACCAACTTCACCGTGAGATTTACAAAATAACTTCCATTTTGCAGGTCGCTTAACATCACTTAAATGTACTTGCTAAAGTTACATTCGTTTTCACTTAGCATTAAGTTAAAAATTTTATTAATAACATGCAAATGAAATACCTAAGGGTTATGGGATTAAAGTATCAAAAAAAAGTTTCTGCAGCTCCATACAACTGCAGAAACTAAGCACCTTAAACACCTATATTAATAGTACTAAAATCTTTTTTCACGAAAAGGCTTTTGTTAACTCTTACCTCTAATACTGTTATAGCCTTTTATTAATTTAAAATAAGTAACAAATCTTTAAGAAGGAATGAAGATAAAATTAAAATCTAGTTAACAACTATAATTTTTTCTTCAAAGAATTGCACTTTAAAGACAGTTTTATCAAGCGTTGACTCCTTAATAAATAAATTCCCTTTATGAAGTTTGATGATTCGTTCGGCCAATGGTAAGCCAATTCCATAACCACGAGTATCAGCGGTTTTTTTAGAGCGGAAGAATGGCAAGAAAATAAGCTTTTGATCTTTGGTATCTATAACAGCACCTTTATTAATAAACTCTAAAAATAATCCTTTATCAAAACCTATATTGACATTAATGGTCTGATTATTAGAAAACTTACAACCATTTTCGATAAGATTCATAAAAGCTACTCTCAAAAGTTGACCATTACCCAAAATACTCAATTGCTCATCGGAGTCGATATTCTCAGAAAACTCAATAGAAATGCCATAGTTTTTGTG
Organism: Flectobacillus longus; assembly: GCF_030056705.1. Lineage (GTDB taxonomy): Bacteria > Bacteroidota > Bacteroidia > Cytophagales > Spirosomataceae > Flectobacillus > Flectobacillus longus. The sequence goes on along the minus strand of NZ_JASHIC010000014.1, from coordinate 90,034 downwards.
CACTTTCAGTAGTGAACTCCTTGCTTCCCAAATAATATCGTCGATTCTGATACTCGTAAATCTATTGGGCAGGCTATCATCACTTAGTTTGGTGAGTTCGAGTAGCGTATTTGTCAAAAGGTTCAAGTCTTTTACATCTTGCAAAACCGATTCCATTGTTTCTTGATATTCTTCTTCAGTTCGTCGATTTAGCAATGATACGGTTAGCTGCGAAATAATCTTGGTCAAAGGGTTTTTGAGTTCATGACTCACATTAGAGATAAATACCTGCTGATGCTGAAATGCCTCCTCTACCCTAGTCAAAAGGTTATTAAAGGTAAAAGTCAATTGTCCGATTTCATCTTTCACATTTCGGACTTTCAAACGCTTTTTGAGGTTATTTGGATAAATATCATTCATCTCATTAATTACCTCAGCAATTGGCAGTAAAGCTCTTCCTGCGAAAATCCAACCAAATATGGCAGACGTAAACACAATAATGATATACAAAGAAATAAGAATCCGCTGCAAATCTCGCAGGGTTTCAAGCCCTTGTTGATCGACACCACCTGCTAGCACTAGCAAACGGTTGTATTTATCGTAATAAGGAATCCCCAGAATTTGGATATCTTGATAGGTCGTAGTTGCGGTTCCTTCCAGACGGACATCGTTGAGAAACTTTCGAGTGACTACCACTTTTACGGTATCGTTGTTTGTGTAAATTTCCTCGTTTTTGTAATTGTAAATCGATATCTTCTCTTTGTACAAAACATCCTTATTCGTTTTTTCGATGACCTTCAGCAATTTTGAGTCAATTTGGTCAACTTTTACTAAGAGCTCTGCGGTTGTGATAGCTTTTGACCGTAATCTTGAATAAAATCGATTCTCGATGTAGGTATGAGTAAAATAATAAATCCCTAAAAATGACAAAAGCACGATTAGGGATACTAAGAGGGTAAATTGTAAAGTAAGTTTAAAGCGAATACGCATAGCGTTTGAGCATTTATTCTGATTTCAAAACATAACCCATTCCATAAACATTATGGATAAGTTTTTGAGGAAAATCTTTATCTACTTTTTTTCGTAACAAATTGATATATACCTCAATAACATTTGTTCCAGTATCAAAGCTGACATCCCAAACTTTTTCGGCAATTTCTACTTTTGAAAGTACTTTCCCTTGATTACGGAGTAACATTTCTAATAATTCGAATTCTTTGGCAGTCAAAGGAATTTTCACGCCCGAACGTAACACAACTTTTGAGTCTAGGTTCATTTCTAAATCCATAAACGTCAAGGTATTTTTGTGCATACTCACGCCTGTACTCCGACGCGACAATGCTCGAATACGAGCGAGAAGCTCTACAAATTCAAATGGTTTTACCAAATAATCGTCAGCTCCAGCATCAAATCCTACTACTTTATCCTGAAGATCGCCCAAAGCTGTAAGCATCAAAATGGGTGTAGTTATGCCTTCTTTCCTTAATTCTTTACATAATTCAATGCCATTAAGGCCTGGCATAATTATGTCGGTAACAATTACATCGTAGGTGTTTTTTTTGGCTAAGTGTTTGCCTATCAAACCATCATAACAATAATCCACCTCAAAGCCCGATTCCTTCAAACCCTTGCTAAGCGACTGAACGGTTTTTGCTTCATCTTCTATCAATAATAACTTCATAAGGTTACTGTTTTAACTCTGTATGCGCCAACCCGATTATCATTCAAAATCAGGGTTAATAATAATTCTTCAAAACTACTGAAAAAACATAGACTTTCTATCATTTAGTTCGTGGGTCGCATGAATGAAATGGTCTAAAACAACATTGGGTTGACGAATATCGTCAACCCAATAGATATAATAAACCACATACAAACTAAATTATTGCTATAATCAGTTTTCTAAATCCAGACACTTTCGACGAAAGTGTTCGGCTCTTTCGAGCCCAAAATGAATATGGCACAACGCTTCTACATCTTACGACACACCCATATTTTACTTTGTTACCTTGTCAGGTATATTTTTTGACTACTCTACTTCTCAAATCGTTGCTTCTCAGAAGTAGTTTTTATTTAATTTCTTTAGTTACAAAATTCAATCCTAAACTAATGGTTACAAGCTTATAATTTACTTACAAGGGTAAGTACAATTTATGAATTCAAATCAAATAATTATTGGCTATATCAACTTCACTAAAGTATAGATTGCGGTAGGAAAAACAAAATGTTTATAAGAGATTTATACCTATGCAAAGTCCATGCAAATCAGTTCTTTAGAAAGGAATGTGTCAACCTAATAGGGTTATCAATATTGACTTATACCCAATAGACTTTCACATTTCTTTGGAAAGAAATGTTACAAATAATAAAATCTTAAATTCTAAAGTTTTCAAACAGCATAAATAGCTGTCGATCTGAGGAGTATTTCTGGAAGAATATATTATTGTTCTTGCGATTTTGTTCTGCAATCAAATAATTAGTAAATAAATCGTAGAATGGTGAAAAAGACAAAATTGCTGTAGAAGCAAAAGGATGAGCTGCGTCTTCTTCGTTTTCTTCACTTTCAGAAAGATTTTCTTCGCTGTATTGGAAAGTGCTTTTGTTTTTTGAGGCTGACACTACAAACTTCTTAATATTCGTATTTGCACCTTCCAAGTCAGTAGCCATAGAAATAGCCACCTTGAAACTTGCAAGGACGAAAATTAAAAATATTTTAAGATATAACCTCATGTATCTACGCTAAAAGTCTCTATAATCTTTGTTTTGTGACTTCTGATGACAAATTAAAAAAATGGTTTAATCATTTGACAACAAATTTTATATTTTTTTCACTTACAGGGTATTTTACTTCAAAAAATACAACTAAATAGTAAATTAAGACAAAATGAAGCAATAAAAAAATCCATTCGATTCGCAAATGGATTCTTTCAATATATTAAAAGTAGGAGGAATCATTTTTTGTAATTCTTAAGACAATTGCCTGCGGAGACACCGCTTTGTGACTCCGTCAGACATTGTACACCATTAACCATTTTTATAAACAAAAACTAACCAAATATCGAGTGCTAACGCATCTGATATGTAGAATATATATTTTGAAAGCTAGTTATACTTTTTCTAAAAAATGAACAGTTTAGATTGGATAACTATGCTACACTATGCTATGTCAAAATTCAAGGCAAATATAAAGACATTTTTTTCTATTCAAAATAATTTCAATAATAATTTGTACATATTGGGTAGAATTCCTCTATTTTTTTGAAGTTCGAATTATTTTTCACTTATTTTAAACTATTATATTACCGAAAAGGCAAATATTGTAACTTATTAAAAGTTCGTATAGTTTTGACTTACATCTGATATAAGTGTATTTAAACATTTTCAACATTCTTATGTTAGGTCATTTAGTATAGCTTTATAAACTTTTAGGCAATTTATTAGTCAAACATAATGACATCCATTTATTGGGCAAATGAATCAGATTTTTCACAGTTTTGACTCAAACACCAATAGATACTCCAACGATTCTATTCGCATTAATGAAAGATTTTGCTCTAATCGATTCACAATCGAGTAAACCTAAATATCAACAACTTATAGAATATATCATCGATTCGATTGAGAACGGAAAGCTCGACAGAGGTCAACAGCTTCCCTCAATCAATGAAGTCGCCCAAAATTTTGGTATGGCTAGGATGACCGTAACAAAGGCTTATGACGAGCTACGTGAAAGGGGCTTAGTGACCTCACACCATGGAAAAGGTTTCTATGTCAATAGCACAGATACTCGTAGCCAAATGAACATTTTTGTGTTGTTTGACGCACTTACGCCCTACAAAGAAATCTTATATGATGCTATTGTCGATGGCCTTGGAGAAGACGTAAATGTCAATATTTTTTTCCATCATCATAATATCAAAGTATTTGAAAACCTAATTCTCAACAATTTAGGCCATTATAACTTCTATGTGGTGATGCCACATTTTAACCAAGATGTTTCAGATATTTTGAAGCAAATTCCCAAAGAAAAGCTCTTATTGTTGGATATTGATGTGCCTTCATTTGGTGAAGACTTCGCACTACTTTATCAAGATTTTGAGCACAACGTTTATCAGGGTCTTTCTGAAGCACAAAGTTTAGTGCAAAAATATCAAACTCTTTCCTTGGTATTGAGCAGCAAAAGTTTTCAGTACACACCTGTTGGTATTATCAATGGATTCAAAAAGTATTGCCTCGAAAATCAGATCCCTTTTGAAATTATTCCTGACCTTGAAGAGGAAGAACATTTACAAAAAGATCATGCGTATTTAGTTTTCAGGGAAAACGACTTAGTACGTTTTATCAATTGGTCAAACAAAAAAGGATGGAAATTAGGTAAAGACATAGGTCTTATCTCTTATGACGACACCCCTATTAAGGAAATCTTAGCAGAGGGTATTTCCGTGATTTCTAATGATTTTCAAGCAATGGGAAAACGTGCCGCAGAAATGATTTTGACCAAACAAAGAGGTCGAATTATTAATCAATGTAGTTTTATCAAGCGTAAATCATTATAAGCAATATCATTTCGACAAACCCAATTGATTAATCTAAAACTATGAAATTTCTAATCACCTTACTCTTCACTATCCTTAGTGTTCACATCAGTATTGCTCAAAAGTTCAAGGTCTTGGCTTTTTACACAGGAAAAAACGACTTAGCTCATATTAGTTTTGTGAAAGAAGCCAACACGTGGCTTGAGCAACTAGCCAAGGAAAAAAGGTTTAGCTATCATGCTACTAGTAACTGGGATTCTTTGAATACAGAAGTATTAAAATCGGTGGATGTTGTATTATTTCTGGATACGAGACCCGAAAAGCCTGAACAAAGAGAAGCCTTTGAGAACTATATGAAAAATGGTGGCGCTTGGTTAGGGTTTCACTTCGCTGCCTTTGCCCTAGACAAATCTACCTATCCTCAAAACTGGGATTGGTATCAAAATCAATTTTTGGGAGCAGGACAATATGAAGGAAATACGTGGAGACCCACTTCTGCTATTTTGAAAATTGAGAAAAAAGGACATCCAAGTTTGAAGAAACTAGAGAAGGAATTCACGACTTCTCCAAATGAATGGTATAGCTGGGAACATGACCTACGTCAAAACCCTGATATTGAGATTTTATTGGCTATTTCTGAAAAAAGTTACCCATTAGGAACAGGTCCAAAGAATCATGAAATTTGGTATTGTGGCTATTATCCTGTGATGTGGACTAATAAAAAATATAAAATGGCATACGTCAACATGGGACATAACGATATGGATTACGAAGGAGGAACTAATGCTACTTTGTCGTATCAATTTGCCAATCAAAACTACCAACAGTTGATTACAAATACGCTGATTTGGCTAGGTAAGAAATAGTTTAAGAAAAATAAAATACCTAGTCCGAGACAAAGTCTCGGACTAGGTATTGGTCAATCAACATATTGGATTCCCATAGCCACCGCCGCCTGGCGTCTTCATAATTAGTCTATCTCCTATTTCCAATTCGGCACCATCGACTCCAGCCAATAAGATTTTTTCACCAGATTCCTTCAAAATATATTGTTCTCCGCACTGTCCATTTTCTCCACCATTTAAACCATACGGAGCATATTTTCGATGTTGAGTCAAAATAGAAAGCTTTACTGGTTCTAAAAATAAGAATGTTCGAGTAATACCATTTCCTCCACGGTATTTACCTTGTCCTCCTGAACCTTCACGAATTCCAAAAGATTCGAGACGAACAGGATAGCGTTTTTCCAAAATTTCAGGGTCGGTAATACGCGTATTGGTCATGTGGGTATGTACCCCCGAAGTTCCGTCAAAGCCATTTCCTGCTCCACTTCCCCCACAAATGGTTTCGTAATACCCAAACGAGTCGTTACCAAAAAGAGTATTATTCATAGTACCTTGTGAACAAGCCATAATTCCAAAAGCTTTGAATAAGGTATCCGTTAAACGTTGGCTAAGTTCGACATTACCACCTACCACGGCAGGGCATTCCTCTGGATTTTCTGAAAATATTGGACTCAGTAAGGTATTATTAGGAATTACTAATTCGGCAACTCTCAACAATCCATCGTTTAGAGGAATATTACTTTGCAACAGTACTCTCAGTACATAAATTACCACTGAGTTTACAATTGCTTCATTAGCATTCAGATTACCTTTATGAACCCCAGATGTTCCCGTAAAATCAATAGCACATCTACCATTTTTCAATGTCATATTTACCTCTAATCGAGTATCATCATCTAATAACTCTACAGCATGATAATCGCCATTAGGAAAGTCCATTAAACGTTCCTGCATTTTGTCAGCAGAATAAGATTTGAGCAAATTCATGTAATAATGCACTCGCTTCAAGCTATGTTCTTCTACTAATTGCTGAAGTGCCAACTCTCCATTTTTGATAGATGCCAAAGCAGCATTCAAATCTGCCAAGTTTTCAGCAACAGCTCTGGATGGATATGGCGCATTTTGGAGTAAATCTGTTATTTCTGTCCAATCTATTTTCCCATTTTTGGATAAGAATATAGGCGTAATTACCACCCCTTCTTCGGCTAAATTTTTGGCATCGGGTGGCATCGAAGCTGGGCGAATTCCTCCTATTTCTGAATGATGACAGCGATTGACCACATAGCCTATGAGTTGATCGCCTTGTTTGGTATAAACGGGTGCTATCAGCGTTACATCAGGTAAATGGGAACCTCCAAATTTTGGATGGTTTGTAATGACAATATCGCCTTTTTCAAGTGTAACTTGCGCCAAAAGCTTTCTCACGCATACACCCAAACTCCCCAAATGCACAGGGATATGCGGTGCATTGGCAATTAGTTCGGCTTTGTGGTCGAGTAAAGCACAAGAAAAATCAAGACGCTCTTTTACATTGACCGAAAGCGAAGTTCTTTGTAACAAAACACCCATATTGTCTGCAATAGACATAAAGCGATTCGTAAAAAGCTCTAATTGGGTAATATCTTGTTCAGAAGAGGCTATTTTTTCTTGAACATTGGTATCTACTTGAGAAAGAATGGCTGAGCCATTAGTGGACAATTGCAATTCCCAACCTTTTTCAATAACGGTTGTACTAAAGCGGTCGAGTAATAGAGCAAAACCTGTAATTACAGAACCCTCTTCTAATTGTTCACGCAAAAAAACAGAAACTTCTTGCCATTGTCCTTCCACCCAAGCTTGTATTGTATGTGAAGGAATAGCTTGCTTTTTTTCTGAAACTACCTGATTTTTTTCTTCAAAAGTATCTTGCTTTTGAGCTGCAATCAAACGGATATTCTCTACCTCAATGGCACGATTTTCGGTCCAGTGACCATAAATTTGGCGATACTTTTCCTGAAAGGATTTAATACTGTTGTCGTAGCCCTCCCACTCTATTTCTAAGCTTGCATCTTGTCCTTTCAGACGTAAATAAATATAGCGATGTTTGATATAGCTTTGAGTTGATTCAATGCCATCTTTTTGTAGCTCGATGTAAGCTTTTTCAGCTAAATCTTGATATCTATCTTCTAGGTTAGTATCTAGATTTTTATCATAAACTTCCAAAACAGAAGCCTCAGTAAAACGCTCGACTTGGGCTTTAGAAATACCATAAGCAGAAAGCAACCCTGCATCGAGTGGTAATAATATTTGGGAGATTCCTAACAAGTCAGCTATGCCACAAACATGTAAACCTCCAGCCCCACCAAAAGCCACAAGGGCATAATCAGTAGTGGCATACCCTTTGGCTATGGATATTTTACGGACGGTTTCTGCCATTTTCTCATTGGCAATGGCTCTAAAACCCTCCAATATCTCCTCAGCTTGCGGACGGGCTCCTGTATTTTTTTCGATGCTAGATAAAATTTCTTCTAAACGTTTTTTAGCACCATCAACAAATACAGGTATGCCAAACTGTGTACTATCCAAACGCCCTAATAACAAATTGATATCCGTAATTGCTAATGGTCCACCAGCGCCATAACAGGCAGGTCCTGGCCATGAGCCTGCACTTTCGGGACCAACGCTCAATTTGTATCCATCATACGCACATATTGAACCACCGCCAGCCGCTACTGTTTCGATAGCCAAGGCTGGGCTAAAAATCTGGGCATTACCAATTTTTTGGACAAACTGATATTCAAGTTCATGGTCATAACGAGCCACATCGGTGCTTGTGCCACCCATATCAAAGGCAATAAATTGGTGAATACCAGCTTTTTGAGCCACTTTAGATGCACCAACCACACCACCTGCTGGACCTGAAAATAGGCTATCCTTAGGGTGAAAAGCGTCATATCTTACCAAACTACCAGCACTGGTCATTACCTTCATATTGCCTTCGCCAACTTTGGAAGCAATATTGCTCAAATAACGATGAATCACGGGCGCCAAATAGGCATTCACCACTGTAGTTTCGGCACGTTGTTGAAACTTGATTTGTGAACTTAACTCTGTGGAGATATGGACAAACTCAAAATACGGACTCAAGGCCTCTTTGAGTGCGATTTCATGAATGGAATTTCTGTAAGAGTTTTTTAAACAAATCGCTATTGACTCTATTTCAGCAACTTTAAGTTTTTGAATTAGCTCGTCTATTTGCGTAATATCTATAGCTTGCAAAACTTCACCGTTGGCGTCTATCACTTCCGAAACCTCCTCGACTAATACATACAAAGGTTCAGGACGTTCGATTTTCATAGCAAAAATATCAGGACGGGCTTGGTTGCCTATTACCAATAAATCCTTGAATCCTTTACTGACTAAAAAAGCTGTTTTGGCGCCCTTCAATTCCAACAAAGCATTAGTTCCTTTGGTAGAGCCAACACGCAATTCGATGGAAGGAAAAGCCTCGTGTAAGGCTGTTTCAGTAATGAGTCTTGCACCCAATACTGGCGCTTCTTCAAAAGCAGTGAGCGCAAAGTTTTTTCCAATCAAATCAGTTGGGATAGGTAGCTCAAGCGTCAATATTTTTTCCTCAAAATCATAAGATATAACCTTCGACTCAAAAGACTGATCGAGGCTGTATAATTGGTATCCTGCCAAAATATCTTTTGACAAAAACCATGACTCTTTAATTTTAAGGCTATTCTCGGACACTAATGCTAAGGCTTGACCACGCAAAGTACCATTAGATAAAATCTTTTTTCGGTATATTTTTCCTTCGGAATCAGTTGCAATGCAATCAGTAAATGTTCCTCCAGTATCTATTGACACATTGTAATGCACAGACATCTTTCGATTGGGGATTTGGGATTTTTGATTTCGGATTTGAGGCATAAATTATCAATATTCGATAATTCATTTTTGCTAGAAAAAATTCTTGTTCATGTAGCCATAAGACGCAAAACATTGTGTCTCTACAATTGAATGTTGAATTATAGGTTCATTTACAATTCGCCTATAAACTCTCCGACTTTTTTATATTCATTAGGTTGCAAATCACCCAAATGAATTTGATCAATTCTTATTCTTTTGAGAGACAATACTTCGTAATCTAGTTTATAGCACATACGACGGATTTGTCTATTGAGCCCTTGTACCAGAATAATGCTAAAAGTATGCTCATCAAGGGCTTCTACGGAACAAGGTAATGTAGTTTGACCCATAATCGTAATACCACTTGACATTTGGAGAATAAAAGATTCTGTAATAGGCTTGTCGACCGTCACGATATATTCCTTTTCAGTCTGATGTTCCTTTCGAAGAGTTTTATCAAAAAGTCTTCCATCATTGGTAAGCAATAAAAGTCCTTCCGATGCTTTATCGAGGCGACCTACAGGAAAAAGTTTTTCTTCAAAAGGCAAAATAGCCTGTAAATTATCAGGGATAGTTTGATTGAGGGTTGTTTCTATTCCGACAGGTTTGTAAAAGGCGATATAGTGCAACTTTTTTTCTTCTCGCAGTATTTCCTCCTTCCAAACAATTTCTTGAAACGCTTGTATTTCTACATTTTCAAACACCTGTTTTCCAGCAACCCGACATTCACCAAGCGTAATCAATTCAAGGGCTTTTTTATTTGAAATTTGTAATCGTTTTACCAAAAAATATTGGAGTCTATTCCGAAAAGTCATGAGTTTGTGTTTGAAGGATTTGGGCTAGGCTTTAGGCAAATACAATTTTAGATTTCGGATTTGGGATGTTGGAATTTTATAAAATAGATATACTTCCGAAATCAGAAATCTGCAATTGTTAGCAAACTTATGCCTCTTACCTAACCCCTATCCCCTAATAGTCAATATGTACATTAATCCAACCAGCATCGAAACGTGCTCCAAATTTTTTGTAAAAATTAATAGCAGGTTCATTCCAATCTAACACTTGCCACATCAAACCTGTACAGTTGTTTGCTTTAGCAATATCGAAAGTTCCTTCCAAGAGTTTTTCGCCTACCCCTTTTCCACGCATTTTTTCACGAACTACTAAATCCTCTAAATATAAACGTTTGCCTTTCCAAGTAGAATAACGATAGTAATACAGCGACATTCCGACCACTTCGCCATCAACTTCAGCTAGAATAGCGCCAAAAACAGGATTTTCACCAAATCCATCGATATACATTTGTTCAACAGTATTGGTCACTTGTTCAGGAGCTTTTTCATATACTGCCAACTCCATAATCAAATCAAACATCACTGGGAGATCATCAGGAGTAAATTTTCTTATAATAACAGACATTGAGGAATGGTTTTAGGAAATAAAAAAAGACTTCGCAATAGCCTTTCTATTTCTATAATGATTTTTCAAATATAATAAAAAAGTCAGTTGCGAGGCTTTTGCTCAACAACTGACTTAGCTTACATTTTCAGACAAATTGCTTTGTTGCTAAAAATTGTAAATAATATCTCCATTCAATCCAATAAAAATCCAACCTTTTTGCTCTAATTCTCGCAAGAGGTTGTGCGGGCTTTGAGGAGGATGCGATCCCACAAAAAAAGTGGAAATGTAGTTTTTTAAGGACTTGGCCTTTTTAGGTCTTTTAGCTCGTTCGATGCCTGCTAAATAATCGACTAAATCTTCTGTTTCGGTAACAAAGGTATTCATGGCTTTACAAGAACAAATTGTTAAGAACTCAAAAAATCGTGTAAATATGAATGAAAATCTATTTACACATTAACTAAAAAATTGATAAAATCTTTCAGAAAACAATCAATACTATTTTAGCGATAATTCATGAATCAATACGATGTTTGCTTAAATCATGAGTTATTCAAACCATTTTTATGACAAAATAATAAAAAAATTCTATTCGTTGTTTACGTATTTTTCCCATTTTTCAAGCAAATTCTGCATGTCTTCTGGTAAATCAGTATCAAACTGCATAAACTTGCCCGTCGTTGGATGAATAAAGCCTAAAGACTTAGCATGTAAGGCATGACGCGGACAAATTTTAAAACAATTGCCTACGTATTGTTCATACTTTGAGAACAAAGTTCCTCTCAAAATTTTATCGCCTCCGTAAGTACTATCATTGAAAAGAGGATGCCCAATATGCTTAAAATGCACACGAATTTGGTGAGTACGCCCCGTTTCTAAGTTACACTTTACCAAGGATACATAACGCAAATTTTTCAAGACTTTGTAATGCGTTACGGCATGTTTTCCAACCGAACCATCAGGAAATACCGCACGGATTTTACGGTCTTTTATACTACGACCAATATGTCCTGTAACAGTACCTTCTTCGTTTTTAAGTTCGCCCCAAACCAAGGCATAATACGTACGCTCGATGCTATGATCAAAAAATTGTTTAGCCAAATGCGTCATGGCATAGTCGTTTTTGGCAATTACCAAAAGTCCAGAGGTTTCTTTGTCGATACGATGTACCAAACCTGGACGAACTTCACCATTACGATGTGTGGGTAAATTTTGGAAATGATATACCAAGGCATTCACTAGTGTACCCTCCCAATGCCCAAAAGCAGGGTGAACCACCATACCCGCAGGTTTATTTACCACCAACAAATCTTCGTCTTCATAGACAATATCCAAAGGAATATTCTCAGGCTCGATACCACCTTCACGTGGAGGGTGTGGCAGCGACACCGTAACCACATCAAAAGGTTTAACTTTATAACTTGCTTTGGTTACAATATCGTTGACTTTTACGAGACCTAAATCTATGCCGTTTTGAATCTTGTTTCGAGTCGCATTTTGCATACGCATCATCAAGTATTTGTCAAGACGTACAAGATCTTGGCCTTTTTCTACTACGATTCGATGATGTTCGTATAATTCTTCTTCGTCTTCTTCCAGTTCTTGCATAATTTCGTGTTTTCAAATACAAAATTATTAATTTTAGTTAAGAAAAGCTGAAATAAATTAAGGATACAAGATTAGTCTTAAAATTCATTGCTAGGTATAAAGGGACTACCAACCTATTTAAGGTAATTTTGTAAGACTTATAAATTCATTCATTACAGACGCTTCAAATGCCTTATTATGCCAAGTTACCCATCATTTGACCTTCCTATTTCTCCTATACAAACAATTTTTCATCCTGTTTTAGAAAAAGCAGAGATTCAACTGATTTTGAAACGTGATGACTTAATTCATCCGAGTATTTCAGGAAACAAATGGCGCAAAATGAAGTATAATTTGATAGAAGCGCATCAGCAAGGCTTTAGGCAACTTATTACTTTTGGAGGAGCTTATTCAAATCATATTTATGCGACTGCCTCCGCAGGAAAAGTTTTTGGTTTTGATACTTTAGGAATTATTCGTGGTGATGAACTCAATCCACAATCGAGCCCAACCTTGCAATATGCTTCTCAACAAGGAATGCAGTTCAAGTTTGTCAGCCGAACAGCGTATCGAGACAAAGAGGAGATTTTAAGACAGTTAAAACAAGAAGATATCGCTTTAGAAAAAGCCTATTATTTACCAGAAGGTGGTAGCAATCATTTAGCCTTAAGAGGCTTAGCAGAGTTGAGTCAAGAGATATATCAACAAACCCAACCCGACTATATCGTTTCGGCAGTCGGTACAGGGGGAACCATTGCAGGCATACTTGCTTCGAGTAAAGCCCCTACGCAAGTCATTGGAATTACGGCACTCAAAGGGGCAACCTCGGGACTTTTGAATGATATTCAAGACCTCCTTTCCAAAAACTCTACCATTGATTTTACGCGCTTTGCCCTACTCGACACCTACCATTTTGGTGGATACGCAAAACATACTCCTGTGCTACTAGACTTTATCCGACAACTTGAAAGCTATAATCCAACCCTCCAACTCGAACAAGTCTACACAGGCAAAATGCTCTATGGCATCATAGATTTAGCCGAAAAGGGACATTTTAAAAAAGGGAGTCAAGTGGTGGCTGTGCATACAGGAGGCTTGCAAGGACGAATTGATAGTTTATTTTGAGAGTCACATTTCTATTGAATTACAATATCAAGAAGACTTGATGAAAATGTTACAGAAAGAAGTTTAGGTAGAAAAAGAGCACAAAAAAAAGAGGAACAAATAAATTTGTTCCTCTTAGTACCCAGAGCCGGAGTCGAACCGGCATGCCAATGAAGGCATTGGTGTTTGAGACCAACGCGTCTACCAATTCCGCCATCTGGGCATTTGGTATTCAAGTAAACTTGAATGCGAATCGTTGTTCTTTCGTTTCGTGATGCAAAGGTAGAGAGTTTTTATTTATCCTCCAAATCTCATCAAAAGAAAAATCAATAATTATTTTCTTCTTTCTTGCAAAAAAATAGCTTTTTTATCTATTCAAAGGGCTTTTTTAGCATTTTGGTTCTACCCATAAAGCCGTAAGAATGAATAGGATAAGCACCCACCAAAGCCAAGGCGAAAGGCTCGCTTGTCGGGCGATTGAAAGATCTATATTTTTTTGTTTTTTTTCTGAAAAATTATTTTCAACATACATTTTTAGCCGTTGTAAGTACGCCAAACCCTGCGTTGAGTCCTCGACATATACCGATAAACTGTCAAAAAGTGGTTGCCAACCAGCCTTTGTAAATCGGTAGTTTTGATACTCATTCTGCGAGTTCAATGACGATACCGACGGCTTAAGGGTATCTTCCCCTACTTGCCAATCGCTATTTCTCTTCAGTGTATTCAGCCTGATTTGTGTAGGAATATTGACAAAAACAGGGGCATTAACTTGTACTGATATTGGCTCGGAAGGAAGAACAGCTTCCAAGGTTGAAGCCCAAATTTTGTTATAAGTAACACTATCGCCACTGAGCATCAAAGGATAGGTTTCGTTGAGCAAACTCAGCCCTACTCTCCCCTTCTGGCGTTGTACGGCAATGGGATATTCCTTCAAGCTTTTTTGCCAAGTATTGGGTTGTATTTGATAAGGTAAGGCTGTCAAATCATTGGATAATTGGATAGCTTCTTGTGTAGAGCTTTTTGTCAGTCGCCATTGTGTTCCCAACGCCTGATTGATGATACGGGTTTCTGTTTCGGGATTGGTCAAATTGATAATCAAAACGCCTTTATTTTCTCCCAATACCTTCTTGACCCTTGCATCGCCTGCTAAGCTAGGGTCAGTCACAATCAAGTCGTATGATTTAATGGTTTGCTTGGTATTAATTTGAAATTGATTTTGGGTATTCTTCGCTACTTTAGTCCAAACTTCTACCTTGTAACCACGTTTGCCCATCCAGTCGGCCAAAGTTTTACTTTCAAAATCGGGGTTACTTTGTAATACCAATACACTTTTACTCGGTTTTTCCATTACTGCAAAATGTATGGGCTGCAATAGCTTTTCGCCAAGCCATAACTCACATTTGGCTTTTCCTTTGGCAAAAGCTGAAAATTTAAGATCAAAATCAACTAAGCCTTTTTTAAGGGAAATACTATCCAATACTTGTTCTCCAATTTTCAGGCTCAATACTTGCGTTTTCTCACTCAATATTTTTCCACTGACACGTTGCAAATCTCCTCTGTACAAAACACCTTCCCATCTAATAGACTCAACTTGATTATTTTCCCAAGCAGGTAGCCATTTCCATTCTTTATCGAGCAGTTGATTGAGCAAAGTTGGCTCAAAATGCGTCCCAGCTAAGTAGACAGTCCCTATCTGTGTAATCCAAGCTGGATGCTCATTAATGGCTTGTAATAGTTCTTTTTCTGTAAAACTCTCAGCTACATGAAGACTATCTTGCCAATGTTGAAGGTTTGTATGTGGTATATTCTGTTGATAAAGTAATATCTGATTTGAATCTGAGGAACGGGTAATGGTGGGTTGTAATATCCAGCCCAATACGCTTATCCAAAGTAAAAAATTCAGTAATACTTTTAAACTCCATCTTCCTTTTGAGCGGTTTCTCCAAAGGGCTAAAAATTGTACTATTCCCATAACCACCACAGCTACCAATAAGATTATATTGGATACAGTGTTGAGTTGGAATTGAAAGTTGATCTGTAATATCATCTGGTTTTCAATATTTTTCTGTAGATGCCTTGCATGCCTTTTCCTGTGAATCGTTGATTTTTTATTGATCTACCTTGAAGACGTTGCATGCAACATCTCTATCTAATTGTTTGCCCAATTTCTGAAAAAAGATTTTTCCAATCTTTTTTCAGAAACATTTCCTTGTGGCGTTGCTGAAGACGGTTTGGGTAAATCTGTATTGAGTAAGGCGAAAATACGAGTATTCAAGCGTTTGGCTTGTACTGAGTCTAAAACTTTTCCGCTAGCCAATTTTTGTAAATCCGACAAAATACTCCATTGATTCATGCCTGTATCCAATACCTTTTGACTCAATGCCATGCTTAGCGTCAGCACCTTTTGTTTTTGCAAACCATTTAGCGTTTTTTCTTCTTGTAAATAGCCCATTACTTCAGCGGCCAAAGCTGTTAATTGTTCTTGAGAAAGTTTTTTTGCATAACTAAACTTGGCATTGAACTTGGTCAACTCGCCTGACAGTCTCTTTTCTTTTTCCTTGATTGGAGGTGGGTCAAAGCTCGTTTTCTTGGCAAAAGTTCTGGCCTTGTGTTGTGCGGCTTTCAAAAACTCCAAAGCTTTTTTCTCGTACGGCAATGCCTTTTCTGGTTCATACATGCGCAAATGCAGTTCGGATTGCCACATTTGTTCAAGTGAAGACTTCAACAAACTTCGAGTGGATTGTTCGTAAAAGGTATTAGCTTCTCCATCGTCGTGCGAGTGTACATAATCCGCTAGCATACTTGCCAATGGATCTTTATTATCATCATTGGACTGTTCATGATGATGATGTTCTTCCTCATGTTTTTCGGCTTGGTCATGATCATGCTCACCTTCATCGTGGGCATGGCGAAAACCTTTTAAAACATCACCATCTTTATCAGCATTGTCTGGTAAGGGATTGCCTCCACCTATCGAATTTTCGAACTCTTCACCCAAATATTGCCCATATCTCAAACGCAAGGCTTTTTGGTCAAAACCAATTTCGTTTGAGGCACTTTTAAACTCTTTATCGGCAATTTTTTTACGTTTGGCAATCAGTTTTTCAGTATCAATAATAATCTGGCGCTGGCTTCTGAAATACTCAGGCATGATATTCATAGCCATTGTTGCCAAGTCTGATTCTTCTGCCTTGGTCGTATCTTTATAAACAATAAAATATGTATCTGATTTTGTATAATTTGGCTTAGGTTTACGATTATCGATTGCTGCCCAATAATAGTATAATTCATCTCCTGGCGTAAAATTGAGCGCTTTTAAGTCGATAGATTTACTCAACTGTGCTGTTTTAAAAGCCTTTTGTGTGATAGGCATTTTTACTTCACGAAACTTTACATTTTCACCGCTACCTCTTGCCAAAGTCGCAATCATATAGACCTCATTTACCATAAAATCATCCGAAACCTTGGCATTTAACTGTACTGTTTTAGGGTCTTTGAGGTAATGAAAACTATATAATTCTTTGCTACTTGGTTCAATTTTAGGGGCTGCGTCTGGTAAGGCCTCCAAGCGATAATAGTCTGAAGCATAAATCAATGAGTCTTTCCAATAGGCTTTGATCGCATATAAACCTGAGCTCAACAATTGATCTTGGTAGATATATTTATCTTCTTTTTGTGAAAAAGAAAGTTCAACGCCTCTGGCATTGCTGAGCTTAACCTTGAGTTGGTCTCGATGTGAAAATGTCAACTGCCAAGTCAAATTTGAGCCTACAATTGCTGAGGCATTTAGTTGCTCGGATTGAACAGTCTGTAAACCAGTATAAGCTGGTGGAACGACCGTTAACACTGCTTTTTCAAATTGGGGTGGTACGGCTGGTGTATCTTTTTTTCCTGAAACAATTTCTGTCAAAGACTTTTCGGATAGTTTTTGAACAAAAGATTGGTCAAACAAAACAGTCAATAAAATTGATGCAGCAACGGCTCCCAGATAATACCACAAATGATGCGTAAAAACCCAAGGTGTTTGCAGATTTCCTTTTTCGAATAAGCGATTAATTTGGAGTTGCTCGGCAATATTAAGCTCGTTTTTCTCCAATAAATCTAGGCTATATTCAGTATTATCGATTTTTTGATGCACTAAGCGAATGGCTTGTTGGTGTTTTGTGGAAAAAAAGCCTTTCCAAAAAGACCAAGCCAAAGCAGCCACAAAAGCCAAAGCCCATGTCCAGATTGCAACAGGGAAATAGTAATGAAGCCAAATCGCAATTACGCCGAAAACAGATAGCCCTCTGAGCAAATCTTCGGTATGCAATTGCCATTTAACTTTTGATATGATTTGTGAGAAAGGATTCATGCGTTTCGGTGAATTGAGAGCCAACGCTCAAGACTAAGCAATAAAACCAAGAGAGTGATTAATACTGCGGTAAACCATTCTGTTTCGAGCGGTTTGACTAATTTTTGTTCCTTAAATAAGGCTTTCAACTGGCGATTTGAAATGGTATTATTCTCAGCTTTGATTCCTTGATAGTCTAGAATTTTCTCTAATAACCATGCAGGAAATTTCCCCTCAAATACCGCATCATCAGTTTGAGGATTCATTGAGTTTGACCACTCTATGACATTCGAAGCCAAGGACTTTTGCGAATACTTATCACTTTCTGGAATCAAATAGAGTACTTCAGGATTTAGCACTTGAGGAAGTTGACTAGTACAAACTAATTGTGCTTGCTCCTTTTGGTTTTTATCCAAAATTTGAATCGGAAGTTGATACACTTCTTCAATTGCTTTCAAACTCGCTTTCAGCGTTTTCTGAGCTGATTCAGAAGTTGAAATCCAAACTTTCAAAGCGCCTTTTTGTACTATTTCTGGATTATTGGCGGTTACTATTCCTAATTGCCCTTCGGGATTTATTCCTACATTTTTCTGTCCATCTACTTGCCAAACCTTTATTTGATGTTGCCTAGTACTATCAGGAATAGCGTGTAAATTCAGTGGCGTTGGGTGATAAATTACAGGCAAATTTGTCAATGACTGTTGGTTCACCACATACAATTCCACAGATTGTTTCGGGTACTTTTTTCCTAACTCTATAAGCGCATTTTGTAATACACTTGCCTTAGTAGCTTCTTTAGGCTGTTCGGACAAATCTTTCAGTTCAGTTGGAGGATTTTCTATCCAAAAACACGGTTCGCCTTTTCTGAGAGCCTCCTCTATTTCAAATCGGAAGTTATTGGTAACCAATGTATTCGACTCTATCAAATGAATTTTAGAGAAAGTTGACGACGTTTGAAAAGTATTCCAAAGTGGCTTGGCTAAAGCCAAACACAGCAATAGCACAATTGCCAAACGCAATACTAATAGCCAAATATTATCTAATCGTATGCCTCTAGCTTGTTGTAAGTTTTTTTCGCTTAACCACTGAGTAGCAGCCCAGTCTAGTCGTTTACCTTGTTTCTGATGCCAAAAGTGAATCAGAATCGGTATCGCTAGACCAAACAAGCCCCAAAGCAATGTTGGCGTATTAAAATCTATCATTAGAATAGTCAAATTTTGAAAGTTCAAAATCAGCTTGATATATTTTCATCAAAGGATTTCTCTGATAATACCCGCAATCGGATCTTTAAGGCTGATTTTTTTCCAGTAAACAAAAGGCACTTTTAAATCTGATTCGATTTGTGACAAAAACGTTTCGGCATTGGCTTTTACTTCAGCCTTAATTTGTTCTGCCTGAAGCTCTACTTCTTGTCCTGTTTCCAAATCTTTGAAGCGATAAAATCCTTTTAAATTAAAATCTAGCTCATGTTGTCCAAGTACCTGAAAAACATAGATTTCTCTTCGTGGATTAGCTAATTTTTTCAACAATTGAATCCATTCATTATCTAGCTGTAAAAGGTCTGAAGCAAAAAAGAGTATCTCTTTTTGTTTTTGCTGAAAAACAGGAAAGCTTTTGGTATCGCTTGTCCATTTTCCTGACGCTTCTGCTTTTTCCAGAGAATATAAAATTCGTTGAAAAGCTTGCTTGCCAGCGGCTACTAAAGTATGTACTTGATTGTCTTTGAGCACATATAAACTTAGTTGATCGCCTTGTCTAAAACCCATGTAGGCAATAGAAGCCAACAAGATTTTGCAATATTGTAATCGACTTATCCCCTCCTCGACATAATTCATCGAACCAGAAAGGTCGAGTACAAAACGGATATGATAATTACTTTCGGTAGACGATTCTCGCACCAAATGTTTTTGGGTACGGGCAAAAAGCTTCCAATCTATGCGTTTGGGGTCGTCTCCTATTTCGTAATGTCTATATTGCTCAAATTCAATCCCGTAGCCATATCTTTTACTGGCGTGAATCCCTAACATAAGTTCCTCACTTACCAATTTGCTGGCTAATTGGAGATTGGTAATTTTTACTAATTCGGAGCTGAGTAAAGCCATCCTTTGAGTAGTGAGTGATGAGTTTTGAGTGATGAATTACAGTTTGTCCTTCAACTCATTAGCCCATTAATTATCATAAGTTGAGTTATACTATTTTCCTGAAAGCATGGCTTTGATTACATCATCAGGAGCAATTCCTTCGGCCTCTGCACGGAAATTTAAGGAAATACGGTGGCGTAAAATAGGATAAGCTAGCGTATGAATATCTTCAGGAATAACCGAAAAACGTTCGCTCAACACTGCACGGGCTTTAGCACATAATACCAAGGCTTGTCCCGCACGGGGTCCAGCACCCCAGTCGCACCATTCTTTTACAAAAGCCGAGCTAGTTGTATCAGGACGAGTACTTCTTACGATACGATTGACTTCCTCAATCAATTCATCACTGATATGAACTTGACGTGTTAGTTTTTGTAAGTCTAAAATATCCTTATCGCTCATTACTGCCGATAATGTCGGTTTTCCTGAGCCTGTGGTGCTTTTTAATACTTGTAATTCTTCTGCTTCGGAAGGATACCCCAATTTGATATACAACAAAAAGCGGTCGAGCTGCGCCTCTGGCAATGGATAAGTACCCGCTTGTTCGATAGGGTTTTGCGTAGCAATAATCAAGAAAGGCTTTGGCAAATCGTAGTTTGTACCAGCATAAGTCACCTTGTATTCTTGCATGGCTTCAAGCAAAGCAGCCTGTGTTTTGGGAGGAGTACGGTTGATTTCATCGGCCAAAACGATATTGGCAAAAATAGGTCCTTTGCTAAATTTAAAGAACTTCTTGCCCGTTTCGTGGTCTTCTTCCAATATCTCCGTACCGACAATATCCCCTGGCATCAAGTCTGGGGTGAATTGGATACGTTTGAATTGCATTTCAAGTGCCTCCGAAATCGTTTTTACCATAAGGGTTTTTGCTAATCCTGGCACACCTTCTAGTAGGCAGTGTCCACCAGCCAAAAGGGAAATAATAATCTCGTCAATAGCCTCCTCTTGCCCAATAATGACTTTTGCGATTTCCTTTTTGAGTAGAGGTAATTTGCTTACCAAGGATTTATAATATTGAAGCTCTTTTGTTTCCAGTGTCATTTGTTAATGAAAATATAGTTAGATGGCTCTAAATATTTAGCCATGGGTAATTGTCGTAAGTAAAATAGTCAGTCAAAACGATTTTTGTCTTTAGATTAGAAGCACTAGACCGATTTGACTTTAAATTAGGATTCGTAAAATCTTAAATTGTCAATGCGTAATTGATGATGTTTACGCCAAACTTGGTATTGTCTTCGGCAAGCCAGCGTTTATTGCGAAAATCATAGTCCCATTCGCAACCATAATCTTTGTTGCTATACAATACGCCAATACGTCCGTTGATGGTAACTGCTTTGAGATAATCATGCACAAGGTCGTCGCCCCAGCCGTTTAGTTCGAAACTAGTTGTGGGCGGACCTTCAAATTCGAAGAAACATCGATAAATTTCGTGAGTATTAGGAATCTTTTGAAGGGCCTTTTGTCCAAAAGTTTTAGCCATTTCTTGCTCGAATGACTTTGCAAATAGCCCATCAATATCGTGATTACAGTCGTCTACAAATACGAATCCACCGTTTTGTACATATCGGTGAAAAATATCTCGTTCTTTACTCGAAAATTCTACTAATTTATGACCACTCAAATAGCAGAAAGGGCTTTTAAAAATCTCGTTACTACTCAATAAAACCACTTTTTCCTTTTCATCGATTGGAATAGTGGTGTACTCAACCAACGAATTAAGCAGATTGGAGGGCATTCGTTGATCGGTATCCCAGTCGCCTGAGTTATATTGAATACGAGTAAATACAAATGGTTTCATAATTTTGAGAGTCGTGATACTGTAAGGGCTTTGGGCTTTGGGCTTTGGGCTTTGGGCTTTGGGCTTTGGGCTTTGGGCTTTGGGCTTTGGGCTTTGGGCTTTGGGCTTTGGGCTTTGGGCTTTGGGCTTTGGGCTTTGGGCTTTGGGCTTAAGAAAATTTGGATTCTCTAATTTTATACTCAAATTTTCTCTATAGTTTAAAAACTAATTTGGATTTGAGATTTCTGATTTCGGAAATATAAAAACCTTCAATTTATAACGTAATATCCTAGAAAGTTTCTTTTACTTCCGAAATCAGAAATCCGACATCAATTCATCACTTTACTACACGGCATCCGATAATGAAGAGAACGTAAACTCACGAATCTTCATGGGAGGTACCATATAGTTGGCGTTTGATTCCGTACTCACAACACGCTCAGTTTTCCCCAACATTTCTAGGTTGTTCAACATAATAATAGGGCTTTCGTTGAAACGGAAGTTTTTTACTGGATACTTAATTTTTCCATCTTCTATCAAGAAAGTACCGTCACGTGTTAGACCAGTTTGTAATAAAGTCTGCGGGTCAACAGGTCGGATATACCAGAGTTTGGTGACCAAAATACCTCTTTTGGTACTCTTAATCATTTCTTCCAGCGTAGCTGTACCACCTTCCATAATCACATTGCTTGGAAAAGGAAGAGGCTTAACTTTTTTCTGTTGAGCCCAATATCTTGAATAGGCAAGGTTTTTCACCACACCTTTGTCTATCCAAGTCACTTTTTCTTGTGGTTGACCATCGCCTGCCCAAGGAGCCCCAGGGAGCGCAGGATAAGCAGGGTCAGAGAAAATCGTGACACGTTCGTCCACAATCTTATCCCCTATCTTGGTTTTTCCACCTTGTTTACTAAAAAACGAACGACCTTCATCGGCGCTACGAGCATCCATATCAAAATAAATACTTTCGAGCAATACCGCTGCGGCTGTTGGTTCGAGGATTACCGTGTATTTACCAGGCTCTAATGCTTTAGCATTTTTAGAACCAACTGCTTTTTGCATCGCAATTTTAGTGGCAGCTACCGTATCCAATTTTTTAACGTCGTTGTACCCTCTAGTTACATAACCCGAACCTGTACCGTCCTCTGTACGAACGGTCAGGGAGAAATTAATACCTGAGTCTTTATAATAAGCAAACAATCCTTTCGAATTCATCATGGCCGAAAAGCCTTTTTGATCTTCTAAAAAGCCTGCTGCTACTAATTTTTGTGCACGAGCCAATTCAAGACTTTTGAAGACCATATCTGCACGAGTATCAGGATTGATATTCGCTGTATCTTCAAGGTATCCTAATGAGTGGCTTTTGTACTGCTGTGGTCCTAAAAGTCCAACATACTCAGGATTTTCAGGAGCTAGGCGAGCCAATTCCTCCGAGCGACGAACAACCTTTTCTAAGGAAGCATCATCAAACTCGTCAATAGTTGCCACACCTACTTTTTTGCCAAATGCAGACTGCACTTGGAGATTTTGATTGATTAATGCACCACTGGTCGAAACCTCGTTACGTGCATAACGAATATTTCCACGAATGTTTCCTAATAAATTAGCCTCACATTCGTCGGATTTTGAATAGCTCATCACCTTTTTTAGCAAGGCTTTTGCTTCTTCTTCGGTTAATATTACAGACATAGTTTTCTTGAGAAGTTAAAGTGGATTAAAGGTTGGTTGCTACTAAATTTTACGAGCTGTATTAATGACATTTACGCCATTGAAACGAGCCGTTGAACTACCATGTGATACGGCACTAGACTGAGAAGGCTGACCTTTTCCGTCGAAGAACGAACCACCTAAACGATAATCACGATCGTCACAAATCTTCGCACATGAATTCCAGAATTCTTGTGTGTTAGATTGGTAAGCTACGTCTTTGAGCATACCCACGATTTTTCCATCTTTAATTTCATAGAACAACTGTCCACCAAATTGGAAGTTATAGCGCTGTTGGTCTATCGAGAATGAACCATCACCAACAATATAAATTCCTTTTTTGACATCCTTAATCATCTCGTCAACCGACAAAGGTTCTTTGCCTGGGGCAAGCGAAACATTTGCCATACGTTGAAACTGAACTGATGACCAGCTATCGGCATAGCAACAGCCATGTGATTCGGTTTCACCAATAATTTTTGCTTGGTCACGAATGGCTTGATAGTTGACTAACTTACCATCTTTGACCAAATCCCATTTTTTGGTTTTTACACCTTCATCATCCCAACCTACTGCACCTAACGAACCTACTTGAGTTTTATCAGCAAAGAAGTTAACGATATTGCTACCATAGTTAAAATTCTTGCTTTGCCATTTGTCCAAAGTAGCGAAAGAAGTACCCGCAAAGTTAGCTTCATAGCCCAATACACGGTCAAGTTCGAGCGGGTGCCCTACCGACTCGTGGATAGTCAACCAAAGGTGAGATGGGTCGAGCACAAGGTCATATTTACCAGCCTCTACAGATTTAGCCGAAAGTTTCTGTTTTACTTGTTGCGAAGCTGCGATGATGTCTTCCATCATATCGTAACCCTTGTTGTAACGAGTAGTAATACCAGTTACTTTATCCTTCGGATTGGTTTGCAGATATTCATAGCCCATACCCGTTGGAGCACTCAAAGTCTGACGATTTTCGAATTTACCCGTTTTAGGGTCAATAGCCGTTACCGTAAATACAGGCCAAATACGGTGTACATCTTGGTCGATATACGAGCCATCCGATGAAGCAAAGTATTTTTGTTCATTTACTAAAAACAAGAGAGAGTTAACATAGTTTGCGCCATTTTTCATGGCCGCATCGTTAACACCTAATAACAAATCCACCTTTTCTTGAATAGGTACTTCAAAAGCATTTTTCTGGATAGGTGCTTTCCAACTTACTTCACCAAAACCTTTTTGTGGCGCTAGTTCCACAGGCTGACTCATCAATTTTGCATTAGCTTTTGCAATGGCAACTGCTTGTTCGGCTGCTCTAGCAGTATCTGCCTCTGTTTTGGCATCTACAACTGCTGCAAAACCCCAACAACCATTGGCAATCACACGCACACCTACGCCATACGACTCAGTGTTTACAATGTTTTGCACTTTGTCTTCGCGAGTAATCACAAACTGATTGAGATAACGACCAATACGAACATCCGTATAAGTAGCACCTTTTGCCTTGGCAGCATTGAGCGCTGCATCTGCCAAACGTTTTTTCACGGCTACATCGATACCTTCATTGAGAAAGGATTCGGCAGCAACGGACCTGCCCATAATCGGAATATTAGGAAGCATCATAGCTCCTAAACCTAGACCCGACATCTGGATAAAATCTCTTCTTTTCAAGTTTTTTTTAGTTTATTAATTGAAAAATCGTTTAAAAGAGGCGTTCTCTCAAAAATCTTTTGTAAGTAGTTATTTGTTAAATGTTTATTAGTTGTTAAAAAGTTAAAACCTTCAGTCAGTAATCAACTAAAAAATCAATTATTGACCAGATTTTTTACCCTTGCGGAAATTTCCGTTTAACAAATCAACCCATAACAAATAACTTATTAAGACTATAAAACGCTTACAAAAGGCAATAAGAGCCTAATTGAGAGGTTTTCCCAATCTTAATATACCAAATTTTCAAGAAGATGCCCAGCCTGCCAATAGCTGATTTTGATGAATGGCTTTTTTTCGTTGTAAGCGGAAAAGGATGTTAGTGCTTTAAGCTGTAAGCTATAGGCACTAAGCCATTATTAAAAATAAAGCTTAGTGCTTACGGCCTACGGCTTAAAGCAATTTTCTATACTGCATCCGATAAGCTACTGAAGGTAAAGTCACGGATTTTGAGAGGTGGTACCAACGACCCGCCAATACGAGTTGGCTTGCCCATAGCCTCAAGGTTGTTGAGCATAATGACAGGACTCTCGTTGAAACGGAAGTTCTTGATTGGGTATTTGATTTGACCATTCTCAATATAGAAAGTACCATCACGAGTAAGACCCGTGTATAATAATGTCTGAGGATCTACCGCACGGATATACCAGAAGCGAGTCACAAGGATACCTTTTTCTGTTCCTTTGATTAAATCTGCTAATGATTCTGTACCGCCTGCCATGATAAAACCACCAGGATTTGGCACAGCCTTTACACCTTTTTTCTCAGCCCAATAGCGAGAATAGGTTAGGTTTTTCACCACGCCATTTTCAATCCAATATACTTTTTCTTGTGGACGACCATCACCAGCAAAGGGAGAACCCGGAATTTCGAGGTTCATTGGGTCTGAGTAGATATTTACTCTTTCGTCGAATAGTTTTTCGCCTAAACGAATACCACCTCCTTTTTTACTCAAGAAGCTACGGCCTTCGTCAGCATTACGAGCATCCATGCTTCTCATCATATTTTGAAGCAAATCGATAGAAGCCGCTGGTTCAAGGATTACAGTATATTTACCCGGTTCCAAAGCACGTGCCGAAGTAGATGCCATTGCTTTTTGCATCGCTATTTCAGTCGCTTGTTTTGTACTCAATTTTGATACATCGTTGAAATCACGAATGGCATAGCCAGAACCCAAACCGTCGGCAGTACGTACCGTAATAGAAAAATCTACCGAAGTAGCTTTGTTGTATCCAAAAAGTCCTTTGCTATTGCCAATGGCATTAAAACCAGTACGATCTTCCATATAACCCGCAGCCGTCAAGTTTTTCTTGCTACAAGGGTCAATACTATCAAAAGCTGCACTAGCACGATAATCTGGAGAAATATCAGCAGTTTTTTGAGAGAAACTAGCTGGATCCACATATTGTTGTGGCCCTAATGCAGGAACAAATTCAGGGTTTTCTGGGGCTAAGCGAGCAATTTCTTCGGCGCGTCTTACGGCTTTTTCCAAAGACTTATCGTCAAATTCGTTAATCGTTGAAGTACCCGAACGCTTGCCAAATACTGCGGTAATAGAAAGTGATAAGTTGTATGATTCTCCACTCGTCGAAACCGAGTTACGAGCATAACGGATATTACCCGTGCGACCTCCTGAAAGTGCCACACTCATCTCGTCAGCTTTTGAAAAAGACAAAACCTTATCTATGATTTTTTTAGCTTCTTCTTTCGTTAAAATCGTCATTGTTGATGCTGTTTAAGGTAAGTTTTAGATTTTTCTTCCTGTATTAATCACATTCACTCCGTTGAAACGTGTAGTGGCACTACCATGTGACACGGCGCTCACTTGTGAAGGTTGACCTTTTCCATCGAAGAACGAACCGAATGTACGATAATCATCTTTATCACAAATCTGAGCACATGAGTTCCAGAATTCTTGTGTATTTGACTGATACGCTACATCATCGACCATTCCTGCAATTTGACCATTTTTGATTTCGTAGAATAACTGTCCACCAAATTGGAAGTTATAACGCTGTTGATCAATTGAGTACGAACCACGACCAATGATATAGATACCTTTTTCAACACCTTTAATCATGTCTTGTACGTTCAACTTCTCTTTACCCGGACGCAAAGAAACGTTTGGCATACGCTGGAATTGTACTGAATCCCAGTTGTCGGCATAGCAACAACCGTGAGATTCTTTTTCACCCAAGATATTTACTTGGTCACGAATCGCTTGGTAGTTTACCAAAACGCCATCTTTAATCAAATCCCATTCTTTACAAGGTACACCTTCATCATCGTAACCAACTGTACCCAAAGTGTATGGTTGAGTTTTATCAGCAACGATATTCACTAATTTGCTACCATAGTTAAATGATTTGGTTTTCCATTTATCCAAAGTAGCAAAACTTGTACCTGCGTAGTTGGCTTCGTATCCTAATACACGGTCAAGTTCTAATGGGTGACCTACTGATTCGTGAATTGTCAAACCTAAGTGATTAGGGTCAAGAACAAGGTCATATTTTCCAGCCATTACCGACTTGGCAGTCAATTTTTCTTTCGCTTGTTTCGCGGCAAAAATCGCATCTTCGACCATGTCGTAAGAATTGCGATAACCAACCAAACCATTTGGCCCTGCAATTTTTTCAGAAGCTAAGCCATCTAAATACTCGTAACCCATCCCCATTGGCGAAGAAATAGCGTCACGAGTTTTGAATTTACCTGCTTGCTTATCTATCGCAGTCACGGTAAATGTTGGCCAAATACGGTGAACATCTTGATCGATATATGATCCGTCAGTTGAGGCAAAATATTTTTGTTCGTTGATGAAAAACAAATTGGAGGTAACGAAGGCAGCGCCATTTTTCATAGCTTCACCGTTTACATTCATCAACAAATCGATTTTTTCTTGAACAGGAACTTCGAATGAGTTCTTTTTGAGTGGCGTTTTCCAAGATACCTCTCCTACTCCTTTTTGTGGCGCAAGAACTACCGGTTCTTTCTGGATTTTTGAGTTTGCTTTTGCAATAGAAACAGCCGTTTCAGCGCATTTGGCAATACCTTCAGGCGTAACATCGCTAGTAGCAGAAAAGCCCCAAGTTCCGTTGGCAATCACACGAATACCTACACCATAAGATTCGGCATTGACTACGTTTTGAACTTTGTTTTCACGGGTAAATAAATACTGTTGGAGGTAACGACCGATACGAACATCGGTGTATGTGGCGCCTTTGGATTTAGCAGCGTTTAGAGCTACGTCTGCTAAACGTTTCTTTGTTGCTACGTCGACACCCGAACCTATTAAGTGCTCGGCTGGAACAACATTTCCCAAGACAGGTATAGCTGATGCACCCATAAGCGCACCTAAGCCCATACCAGATAACTGGATAAAATCCCTTCTTCTCATATTGGGGTTTGCTGATTGAAGTTAAATAATTTTGAAATAAGATAGATTCTGTAAAAGACGTTATCGATTAAAAGTATATCTGTTGTAAGTATGCACCAGAATACTGATAATTACTTTTACGGTTATAAGCACAAAACACAGAGCAACATTATTTCATATTAATAATTATTGGTATGTGGATTTATTAATTTTCAACTTTCGACCTAAAAGAGAACATGTAGGTCGTGTTGTATTGTGTGATGCTTAACAATAAAAATACAAAATATGGGCTATTATCCAATACGTTATTCGACAAAATGCGGGCTTTTATCGACATCAGTAAAAGAAAATATTGGTGTATAGCACTATTTGCAGAAGAAAATTGGGGAATTAGGACTTTTTGTAGGAAAGATTGTTTTGCAGATTTGCATTAAGCATTTGGCTTTAGAAAATCAGATTTTAGTTTAATATAGAGCTGAGGTTGTTTGAAAGAAGCTATTTGTATTTTATGTCCATGCAACAACTGTATCTAAGAATCTGATAATGATGTACCAAATCTACAATTATCAAATGACTCTTTGTAACTTTAGTTCTTTGTACCTTGATTACTAATTTCCTTATTAACCCAACCTGCATTATTCCATGAAAAAGACTCTAGCGATAGGTTCTGTAAATATGATTCTTTGGGCTGCCAATACTAAAGGACTAGACACTTCTAATATTTTGAAAAGCCTTCGGATTTCGCCACAAAGTTTACAAAACCCTGATGAAAGAATCGAAATTGCTAAAGTACAAACTATTTGGAAAGCTATTGTCGAAAAGCTTGGAGACCGCTCACTTCCTTTACAAATGGGCGAAATTATCAGCCCTATCTCTGTAGGTATTTTGGCGTATGTGATGATGCACGCACCCAATTTGGGTAAGTCTATCGAAAAACTTTGTCAGTATCAAGACATTGTTTGTAATGCTGTCGAAACAACCTTTATTCAAAAAGAAAAACTATCAGTTATTGACTTACGAGTTAATGCTGAGGATATGATTTATCCTGAGTTTGCCCTCGAATCCGAAATGTCAGTCTATGCTAGCGCTTTCAGAGCGCTCACACTTTCAGAATTTAAACTTTCGGAAGTCCACTTTGAACATAGCCCCACAAGTGATTTAGCAATATATCAGAGAATTTTCCAATGTCCTGTTTTTTTTGAAAGTGGTAAAAATTGGATGGTATTTGAAAGTTCTCAGCTTGAAAAACCTATCCTCAATGCCAATGCAAGCCTGTTCCCCGTTTTTGAACAACATGCCCAAGATTTACTTGCTCCTTTACAACCCAAAGTTTTGTTTAGCGATGTAGTAAAAACAGAAATAGTCAAATGTCTGGTCGGACAAGAACCTTCCCTCAATCATATAGCGATGACTTTGGGCGTTGGCATAAGAAACATTCAGAAAAAGTTGAAGGAAGAAGGTAAAAGCTTTCAGCAATTATTGGATGAGGCTCGAAAAGAATTAGCCATCAAACATTTGAAACAGCCTTATTCCAGTACGACTGATATTGCGTATTTATTAGGCTATTCTGAACCAAGTGTATTTTATCGTTCCTTTAAAAAATGGACTGGGCAAACGCCAAGTGCGTTTAGGGCGTAATATATAATCCCTAATTTAGTAAATTAAGATGGGGTGATTAATTTTAAGAAGAAATTCGTCTGTAGAGATATACGAAGGATTCCTTATTAATACTTAAGAAAATTGTAATATATTGTCTTATTGTGCTTTAGGCTATAAGTTAAAGGTATTAGGCTAAAAGTTTGAATATGTCTCCTAAGAAACTATAGAAATATTTTACCGAGTGCCCATATCTAACAGCCGAAAGCTCCATAATTTCATTTTGCATGAATACCTATGATTGGTATCCTTTCCATGACAAAGCCGTTTTTATTGCCTCCTCCAACCGAGTTTCTTTAAATTCAGGAAAAAGCTTTCTCAACTTATCATCATTCAATACCACTGTATTTTCATAGAGATAGGTCATTTCCTTAATCTCTTTTAGAACAGGAATAAAAATAGCCAACAAATTTATCATCCATTTTGACATTAATTGATATTTGGCTGGCTGTCCAGCTTGTTCGGCTATTTTGGCAAAGAGTGTTCGCATAGATGCGTGTACTTGCCCTCCGTAATTATACACTGACACCTCCTCGACCTGCTTAATCTTCATTAATTCAACCATGATTTTGGCAGCATCTGGGGTATAAACTGTCTGGTGAGGAATATCCATATTGCACAACCAACGCATAGGTTTACCTTTGAGCGCATTGGCAAAAATGGGACGAACGCCTTCGTTCATCACATTGGGTCCCCAAAAGTCTGGAAGACGTACAATGAGTAATCTGCATAGATTATTTTGTGCAGCAGTACGCATCATGGCTTCTAATTCTACACGAATTTGACCTTTTACAGCACAAGGATTTTCGGGACTTTCTTCTGTAATAGGAGTCTGCATCAATCCATAATTGTAGATATTACCAGGGAAAATAATTTGAGCTTTATTTAAGCTGGCGGCTTCGATAACGTTTTGTGTAGCCTGTTGCATATTGCCCTTCCATGCTTCATAGGAGTAGTTAATTCCGTGGAATATAACCTTTTTATCTTGGGCTATTTTTTTCAATAAAACACCATTTTGTACATCTCCTTCTACAAATTCAATCAATGGTGTTTGATCAAAAATTTGTTGAGCCTTCTGAGTATCCCTAACCAATAACATTACAGGGATTTTTTGCGCTACAAGTTCCATAGTAAAAGCATATCCGATGCTTCCTGTTCCACCTAAAATAAGAATATCTGAGTTCATAGTTTTGTTTGTTTTGATAGTACAAAATTGGCACAGATAATCTGTTTTGCTTGTGACCAAAAGCGAATGGCAATATGACAAAAAGCGAAAAATTAACTTAGATTATCACATCGTAGAATAAACAAAAACGCCCCTTCACCGTAGCGAAGAGGCGTTTGAATAAAAGCAATGAATGATTAAGTTGATTTGTACGAGTTTCAAACTTCTAAACTCAGCACTCAATCTTATTGTTTAGGGTTCTTGATTGGAGCACTACCAGCCGCAGCAGGGTTGTATGCCAACTCATTGTCTGGTACATCCCAGTAATCTAAGTATCCGTAAGTAATAGATGCTTTAGTATTGATAGTTTTACCATCTTTAGAAATAACCACTGCATTTTTGCGACCGCTATCCAATACACCCCAACGACGTGCATCGTAGAATGCTAAACCACGGAATGCCAAAGCCACACGTCTTTCTTTACGAAGTTCTTCTTTTACCGTAGCCAAGTCTGTCGAAGCAAGAGCTGCCAAGCCAGCACCTTGATAAGTACGAATGTTGTTGATACTAGTAGCTGCACCAGCAATATCGCCAGTGTACAATTTAGCTTCAGCTTTCATCAATTCATTTTCTTCGTAGCTACCCAACATATATAACTCGGCCATACCAGCAGTACGGTTTGTATAAACCATAACGCCAGCCAAACCATTACCGCCATCTTTGATACCCCAACGAGTGTTGAAAGCATTACCACGGTCAGAGTTACCAACCCAAACAGCAAATTGGTTGAAGTTATTAGCCAAACGCTTATCGCCAGTATTAAAATCTTGAATCAAACGTTCAGAGATTTTGAATGTACCACCTGATGCGTTAGCACCTACACAACGAGCCGCTACAGAATAGCTCAAAGGTGAGAAAATATCACCAGCAGTGTTGGTATTACCAGCAAATACAGGGTCAGAAGAACCAACACCAGCGTTAGTCAATGTTAGAATTTGATTCCATTGAGCAGCAGTCATCGAAGCCACAGGAGTATTTACGATGATATTGCGAGCTTTCAAGGTATTCAAGTTCTTAATAAATTGTGCTGTTGTAGGAACAACTCCTTTACCTGTTTGGAAATAACTTGGAATCAAAGCACCCAATACTGATGAATAATCCGCTGTATTAGTGATTGCACCTAACAAAGCAGCAGCTTTATCGTAGTTAGCATTAGACTCTTCAATGATTTTTTCCTTCGCTACGTAATTTCCATTTGTCGAGCTTGACGCATTATTAATCAAACCAGCATAGTAAATTGAACCAATACGAGCATAAGCGAATCCTTTCCAAAGGTAAGCCCAAGCTTTTACAGTATTCTTTTTCGTTGCTGCATCACCAGAGAATGTTGTTTTTTCAACTACTTCCAAGATAGAGTTGGCAGCATTATTCAAACCGTACATCAAAGCCCATTCATGGAAACCTGGGTTACCACCTTGTTGAGCATTTACGTTGATATTGCGAAGCAACGTAATTTGCTGGCTTGGAGAGTTAGGGTTTGCCACAACAGTACCATCATCCAACGTAACTGAGTTGGGAGCAGACAAGTTGTTCATGTAAGTGTTCGCAGCTTCAGCAGCTACTACATCACCCATCATTTCGTGAAAACCTACAACGCCATTGTAGAAAGCACCTACAACGCCATCATAGTATTTGTCACCAGATGAAGTGAAACCATTAATATAGATTGCACCTTGAGCCAAACCAATCACACCAGATTCTGTTGCAGCACTGGCAGGTGTTGGTTGGTTAGGGTTTTGAATATCGAGTTGGTCTTTGCACGACATCATCATGCTACTCATGAGTAGCACCGAGAGTGCAGTAATTTTTATCTTTTTCATTCCTTGTGTCGTTTAAACTGAATACTTATTTCTGAAAATGAAGACTAAAAATAGCGTCTTCTATTGGAGAAAATTTGGCTGACTAGAAACCGATATTCAAACCAACTTGGTAAGAACGAAGGTTAGGCATAGTGTTGTGGTCTGTACCTCTATCCCAAGCAGAGCCGTTTGAACCAGAAGAAATCTCTGGATCTAAGCCCGTGTATTTTGTGATAGTAGCCAAGTTACGACCAGTCATTACCAATTGTAGTTTTCTGAAACCTTTAATACCGAATGCTTTTACTAAATCAACAGCAACAGAAAGGTTACGCAAACGAGCGAATGAAGCATCTTCGTAGAAATAGTTTTTCGTACCGTTACGAGAAACTTCAGCATAAACACCACGATAGAATGCAGACCATGCGCCAGTTTGTCCATTGATAGTAATTGGCACTTGGTAATCAGCGTGAATACCGTCACGATACATCCATTCTTTCGTTTGGTTGTACAAGTGTGAGCCATATACCCAGTCAACTTGGAAGTTGAAGTTTACGATACCTTTCCAGCTAAAGTCATTAATAAACGACATATTGAATTTAGGGTTAGGATCACCAAAAGCGAATTGTTTTGTAGAGAAATAAGGAGCTTTTGTTGTTTTGTTTACAACCCAACCATTACTTGCTACTTCAAAATTACCACGGTTTGCTTCTGCAATTGCGAAAGTTCCATCTGGCAATTTTTCATCTAAACTATGGATACCAAAGAAACCATACAACTGACCGATTTTTTCACCAGCTTTCAATACATAACCTGTCGAACCAGCAGCAGAAGTAATAACCACTTCAGCACCACCACGTACAGCTGTAATTTCAGAAGTTTGCTTACCGAAGTTAGTAGTGAAGTTCCATGAGAAATCACTGTTTTTGAAGATAGAAGCGTTCAATGAGAACTGGAAACCTCTAGATGCTAAAGAGAAAGCGTTATCTTTCAAAGTACCCACCCCTGTAGATGGAGCAGCATCAATGTTATAAATCGCATTGTCTGTACTTCTTTTCCAGTAACTAGCATTGATAGACAAATCATTCATCCAAGGTGTACCTTTTGCTAATGATAGACCTATATCTGTACCAATTTCAAGTTCTTTTGAAACCTCTACGTTCAAGCCTGGGTTAGACTGTGACAATGGGAAATAGAATGAGTTACTTGAACCAATTGTTTTAGTATTCAAGGTTACATAACGGTCAAATTGGTTTGGTTGGATACCTGCCTCACCATAAGCTGCACGAAGTTTGAATTCTTCAATAGTGCTTGCCACTTTTGAATCTTTCCAGAAATCAAATGCAGAAAGACGAACATAACCATCACCACGAGGGAAAGTAAATGGTGTTGAAGCAGCACCAAACGCAGAAGAGTAGTCAGTACGGAAACCACCAGAGATACCTGCTACTTCACCGTAATCAACACGTTGGTTAATCAAATAACCATACGTAACAAATGGAATTTTGTAATCGCTAGCAATACGGTTTGTTGGCGTTTGTGACGCGTTGAATGGCGTATATGTTGGCAAACCTAAACCATAAGTAATGTATTCTTTGTAATAGCGATCTCTCCAGTCAAATGATACTTGAGTTGATGTACGAATTGGCAAACTCAAACCGAAGTCTTTTTGGAAATCAGTTTTGAAATAAGCTGATGCCAAGAAGTTTTGGAAGGTTGTATTGTAAGTATAGTTATCTAATTCTCCTGAACCATCTGTACCATAGTTGCTATAGAAATACTGTTGATCTACTGCATTCTTATTGTTATTTTGGTTCAAATAAGTATAAACATTCTCCTGATGTTGATAGTTGATACCATATTTCGCATCCAATTCTACAAATTTCGGAAACTGGTAGTTCAATGAGAAGTTTTGAACTACATCAACTTTATTAATCAATGACGAAGTATATTGGTTTACGAAGTTCGGGTTTGCACCGTTTACCCCAACAGCATCTCCAAAATACACAGGATAGTTTCCATCAGCATCTTTGAAATCGTAGTTAGCAAATGGACGAGAGTTAAATACCGAGTAAATGATACTTCTACCAGTTGCGTCATTAATCGTATTTTTTGTATAAATCAACTGAGTGATTGAACGTAATTTCAAGCCTTTAGCTAATTCAACACCCATGTTTGCAGTAAAGTTTGTTCTACCAAGACCACCCAAGTTTTTGAAGTTAGTTTCTTGTTGAGCGTGTGACAATGACATACTGAAATCACTTTTTGCTGTACCACCTGCAATTGACACCGAATGTTGGTGGTTAGTTGAAGGTTGGAAGAACATCGAGAAGTGATCGTAATACTGCAAGTTTTTGTCGTAAGGCTTGTTGATTTGAACAGTTGGGTCAGTCGAGTTCCAAATAACGTTCTCTGAATAAGAACCGTAAGTAGGATCCAATGTCAATGGTTTACCGGACCCCCCAATAACTTCATTGTTAGCGTTTGTCACAAAACCGTGCATATTAGCTTTTTTCAAACCACCCACGTTCAAATATTCAGAACGGATTACGCTAGAAGATACGTCGATAGTCAATTGACCATTTTTGCCTTTTTTCGTAAACAATTGAATAACACCGTTTGCACCTTGCGCACCATAAATTGTAGCAGCAGCAGCACCTTGAACAACTTCAACACGGTCGATTGTATTCAAATCGATTGAGTTTATGTCTGTAGTACCTAACTGGATACCATCCAATAAAATCATTGGAGTTGTACCACGGTTGATTGTATTGATACCACGCAACAAAATGTTTACTGGCTGACCTGGCATACCATTACCAGAAGTGATTTGAGCACCTGCAATTTTACCAACCAAAGCTTGGTCAATAGAAGCAGATGGAACTGATGGTAGATTTTTGGCACTTACAGATTGTACGTCAATAGCCAATTTTCTTTTGTCTACCGCAGCACCTGTACCCGTTACCACAACTTCAGAAAGTTGTTTTGCATCCACAGCCAATTTTACGTCAATAACCGAACGGTTACCAATCGCTACATCTTGACTTGACATACCTACAAAAGAGAATGAGAGAGTACCACTTGAAGGCACTGCAATAGAGTAAACTCCATTTGCATCAGTTTGGGTACCTTTAGCTGTTCCTTTGAGTTGAACAGTTACTCCAGGAAGACTAGAACCGTCTTCAGCAGATGTCACCTTTCCTGTGACTTTGCGGTCTTGTGCCATGATAAGGACACTAGAAAGCATAGTCAACAAGAAAGTCATTAATAGACTTTTTCTCATGAACTAATTTAGTTAAGGTTGATAATATTTGTTAAGGTTATTTATGCCAAATTATGAAATTATCAAGAAACTCACAATAGGATTTCAAAATGATATTTTGCATTTTCATAAAATTACCTTCATTTTTCCCTTAAAATCTATCAAATAGCCAATTTTATTCCTGTTTATTTTAATGCGTTAGTACCTAATTTTTTCTATATACGATTCAAATTCAAGCATTTTTATAAGTATTAATTACTATAAAATATACCACTTAAGTAGTCTAATAACCGTTTAAAAAAAATTCTAATCAAATATTATTTTTTTTTAAATGTGTAGACCTGTTTATCCATTTTTTGTATCTATATCACGCTAAATCAAATATACATTTCCTCAAAATTGAACATTTCCAATGTGGCATCACTTATTTCAAACGGTCGTTTGTAATAGTCTTTAAAACAAAAAACCGAGCCCAAAATAGGCTCGGTTTTAGGTACAATTCAATTGTCAGTTATTGAATTACGTTTACCTTATAAAAAAATGGTGAACTATAAAAAGCTCCACCTGTAATATTGGGGCCAGTGTTTGTATTAGTATATGATTGGCCATTTGTAAGCTTCATCGTGCCTGTAATCTCAAAACTATCTCCTACTGATATATCGCTTGCCGCAAGTTTGGTTGCAGCCAACGCTTCGGCTGCAGTAATAGCAATCGTTGCACGCGGATACCCAGAAGTAGGGTCTTTCGTAAAACTTGAAGCAGGAATACTCTTCAAGGTTAATTGTGCCGTAGTTTTAGTACCATTAGCAGGCGTCGCATCTACAAATTTGATTACCAAGTCATAAGATGAAAACAAGGCTCCAAAGTTAGGGGTAACAGCCTCTGCCAAAAACTCCATTTTACTAGTCGTTATGGCTGATACTTTGTATGTAAACGAGCTTGAACTTACAGGATACGGAGACACTGTACGAATGTATCCTCCTGTTTCTAAGGCATTCAAGTCGATAGGCTCAATCATTTCGGTTTTGCAAGCTCCTACCAGAAGCCCCCAAACCAACAAAATTGAATATATCTTTAAATGTTTCATTGTATCAATTGTTAAACTTTAAAAAATTATCGCCTATTTGAATAAACTTGCAGGGTTATTGTCCCAAAATACAGGCAAAGTCATATTGGCTTTTTGTTTAGCATTTACGTTTCTACTCACAAACGCCGTTGGATAGTAGAACGAACGAATAAACGGTCCTGGATTAGGGTCAAGTGCTGGTTGCAAGTTGAGTGGCATACCAGTACGACGATATAGGTTATAAGCTTCGATACCATTACCATACAAAGCAAACCAATATTCTGTTGCAATCACGTTGAGTTTAGCCGAGCTTGTTGTAGCACCATCATAGGCAGTAAGTACTGCTTGTACATAGCTATTTACTTGGTCAGCCCACACAATGTTATTGCTAGTTTCAAATGCTGTAATTTTACTTGACTCAGCCGATGCCAACATAAACGCACGCACATCTGCCATTGATTTACGAAGCCCCGATTCTAATAAAGCTCTTGCATCGCCAGTTGTACCTAATGTCAAAGCTGATTCGGCCAACATGAAATCAGTGAAAGACGACATCAATATAGGTTGAATCCCTGCTCCTGCTGCTCCTGCTACTAGGGATACAGGTCTGCCAGCATCGTTATCATATAAACCCCCAGCAGGATATAACCCCCAAGCGGTTCTTTTCAAACCATCGGGTGGAATACCTTCGTTGCTTAGGTGGTCACGTCCCCAATAACCAACATTTGTTGGCAAACAGTAATAATCTGTAGCAGCATAGTGGTTAGGCTTTTGGTTAGTAATACAACGGATTTCATTTACATCTTTTGAATTCACCGTTACCTGACGATAAAAATAGGCTCTAATACGAGGGTCTTTTTTATCATACATCAAGCCCATATAGGCATTTGATTGGTAATCGCCTCCGCCTGTTGGCGAATATTGACCAGCATAACGTGGATGACGGTTGTCGGGGTTCACCTGATTGCTTCCATACTTAAAAGTCAAGTTTTGGGTAGTCGTCGAAATCAATTTATTTCCAGCAATCAACGTATTAATCCCTGTTTTTGAACCTGCTGCATCTATCAATTTTCTATTCAAATAGATTTTCAACTTCAAAGTATTTGCCGCACGAATCCAGTTATCAATTGTTCCTCCATAGTAAAGGTCTACAGTCAAACCTGATTTTGATTTGGCATTGAGGTTTTCGATTGCCTTATCCAAATCTGCTAACGCTACGGTGTACAAGGTTGCCCCACCATCTACTTTTGGGTTAAAGTTAGCGGGATCAAGCGCTTCGGTATAAGGAACATCGCCAAAAATATCTACGAAGTTCATCAATACGGACGCTCGTAAGATGCGTCCTACGCCTGCATGAACAAAAAACTCTCCTTGCTCTGCTAAAGGAATCAGCGTTTTAATATCATTCAAAATACCAGCGTAAGCATTGGTCCAAGTTCCGTCCATACCTCCTGGCGTTACAGCATTATCATAAATGGCTGCACCAGCGTTTAGCATACGAGTAAGGCGCATTCCGGGGTCGCCCACTTGGTTGAAGTGAGTAGCATAACTCACCTGAATTTGACTAGCCAAATAGTTAATATCTGTATTATTGGTAGTCACAGCGTTGGGGTTGTCTAATAAGTCGAGCTTACACGAGCTTATGACTATCGACATCAACGCGAGCCATAAAAAATGTATTTTCTTTATCATCATCTAATCAGATTTAAAGTAATTTCTACACCAAATTTCTGTGTAAGAATATTAGAATGATAGTTTGAGAGAACCACCGATTCTGCGTGCACTTGGTCCTGTCAAGAAATCAAAACCAAGACCATTTCCTACTCCTAATCCAAGGTTATCTGTATCCAAATTCAACCCTGTAGGAATATGGAGCGCTTTATACCAAAGGTTATTTCCTGTTACAGACAAACTTGCACCCTTGATACCAAAACGATTTAAGAAATTCTTAGGTAAGCTATATGAAAGTGCTACTTCTTGTAAACGAATCGTAGAGCCATCGTACATACGACCTTCGTCACCAAAGAAGAATACGTTGTTGAAGTACACGTCAGAACCAGTAATTTGAATATTATTAGGTGTTCCGTCTGCTTTTACCCCTGGAAAAACAAAGGTTTGTGCACGGTCATAACCTGTTTCTGGACCAGTTTCGATAGTCAGACCTCTACCCAACAAAGCTCCTGCCGTAGATGAGTAAATAGCGCCTCCATGACGATACGATACCATGACGTTCAATGAAAACTTCTTGTAATTGAAGGTATTAATCAAACTAGTTACAAAAGCAGGGTTAGGATCTCCCAAAATCACAGGGGTAGTTGTAGCCTGTAAGTTACCCGAAGCATCTATCAACAATCGTCCTTGTGCATCTCTACGGAAACCCGTGCCTTTGATAATGTTAAAAGGCTTACCAACAATCGCATAATTACCCAACGATGAACCAAAACCTGAGATTTGAACCTCTTGAATAGTTCCTCCCAAATCCAATACTTCAGGCGTATTTCTTGAAAAATTGAAAGTTGCATCCCAACTAAAATCACCTTTGGTAAATGGTGTTCCTGACAAGCTCAACTCAATACCTTGGTTACGGATTTTACCTACGTTGATGGTTGTACTGGTATAACCCGTTGCGGCATCCAATGGTGCTGAGGTAATCAGGTTACGGGTATCACGACGATAAACAGTTAGGTCGAAGCTTAGTTTGTTGTTGAATAATTTACCTTCCAAACCAAATTCTGTTTCAGTATGAAGCTCTGGTTTTAGATTAGGGTTACCCAAAGTATTATCTACAGAGTGTGTCTGAATTGGACCTGTTGTAAACCAGCCTCTAGCACTTTGATTCAAGATATTACGTGTTTGGTAAGGATTCGGGAAACCCGCAGAAGTACCAATCCCAGCACGTACTTTCAAGAAATTGATAGTGTTACTGGCAAATCCCTCAAAAGCTGTTGTTGGTACGAAAGACAAACTGGCAGAAGGATAAAAAATTTGTCTGTTTTCTTTCTCTACAGTCGATGTCCAGTCGTTACGTCCAGCTACGTTCAAGAACAAATAGTTGTTGTAATCGGCTGTAATTTCTCCAAATACCCCCAAGCGAGTTTGCTCACTTGTAAAATTACTCGCAACATTATCAATAAAATTAGAGTGACGAAACAAGTTTCTCGCCAATTGATTTTGGCTGGTAATACTATATGACGAAAATCTATCATTACGCATATTACCCCCTATTTTACCTGACATGGTCAATTTATCTGACAATGTCTTGTTGTATGACAAAATCAAAGAGTTATCCCAAATGGTATTCTTAAAATTTAGGGTATTATACAAACCATTCACATAAGACACGCCACCTTTGTTCAACATATATTCTTGCTGTTCGTCGTAAGTATCTAGACCTATTTTGTATAATAAAAGTAAGTCCTTAGCTAAATCGTAGTTGAAGGTCGTAGCTGCAAAAAAACGGTTTACGACACCTGTAGTTTTATAATTTGCCAAAATCCAACGTGGATTGGGTATATCATTACCACTTCTAAAGTAAACTGAACTTC
Organism: Flectobacillus longus; assembly: GCF_030056705.1. Classification (GTDB taxonomy): domain Bacteria; phylum Bacteroidota; class Bacteroidia; order Cytophagales; family Spirosomataceae; genus Flectobacillus; species Flectobacillus longus. The sequence continues at coordinate 49,116 of NZ_JASHIC010000014.1, read as the reverse complement.
CATCGACTGGGCTTTCGTAAGGCCAACCCATCAAATCTACTTGGCGTGGCGTAAACAATACATTTGCCAACACCGAAGGGAAATCATTGGCATTATTACCTTGTCCAGCACTCAACGGTGGTGCATATTGGTCGGTATTGGCAAAATTAAAGGACGTTGTTGCCGAAAGTTTTTTAGTTAATTGGGCGTTCAAACCTAAACCAATATTCAATCTTTTTAACCCATTTTCTGGAATAAAACCTTGTTCTGCATTATACCCTGCCGATACGTTGTAACTCACTTTTTCGCCTCCTCCTGAAATATTCAGTGAAGTATTCGAAATAAGTCCTGTCCTAAAAAAGTCGCTCACATTATTAGGGAAAATTTCCATTTTATAAGGACTCACCGACGCCACATAATCGGCCATTGCAGCACGAGTTGTTGTATTCGTAAAAAAAGCATAAGGGTGAGTATTTAAAGCAGTATTGGTATTTTGAGAAGGATACAAATACGATTCTGCCAATGATGGTCCCCAGTTACTAAAGAAATAACCTAAATTTTGTTGAAAGCCCCCTACATACTCATTTTGATAACGTGGTAAATGAGCGGTGTTGGTAAACAAAGATTGGGTTACCGAAAACTCTGTTTTACGGGCTTTTTTGGTGCCATTTTTAGTAGTAATCAAAATTACGCCATTGCGTCCTTGGTCACCGTACGTAACTGTTGCAGCTAAACCCTTCAACACTGTTACATTTTCAACATTGTTAGGATCAATATCCAAGAAACGGCTCGAAGAAGACTGTCCACCACCTGTAAAGCCTCCACGAGTGTTGGTATTGGAGTTAAATGGAACGCCATCTACCACAAACAAAGGTTGTACAGAGCCCGTAATAGAAGAATATCCACGAATCGTGATGTTGGTTCCCGTACCAGAGACCCCCGAGGTCGAAGTGATATTTACCCCAGGAATTTTTCCTTGCAGAACCCGACCAACATCGGCTTGGGGTCTGTCTTCCATCACTTTCTTGTCGAGCGTTGTGATAGAGTACCCCAAAGCACGTTTTTCTCGTACAATGCCTTGCGCTGTAACTACAACCTCTGATAGCTGTTTCGTATCACTACTAAGCTGTACATTGATAGTAGTTTGAGTACCAACAGTAACATCTTTGGATTCAAAACCAACGAAAGAAAATCTTAAAACGACATTTGTACCATTAACTGGGAGAGAAAAATTACCCGAAGCATCGGTTTGGGTACCTTTGGTAGTACCTAGTAGTGTAATAGATACACCTGGCAAGGTAGCTCCATCTTCGGCAGACGTCACTTTCCCCACCACCTTACGTTCTTGTGCTTGTAAAAACGCACAGGACAATAAGGTAGCGAGAAAAGTCAAAAGGAGACTTTTCTTCATAAATTGTAGTATTTAGTAAAGGTTAAAAATTTGTATTGCAGACTCAAATTATCACTTTTCTAATAAGACGCAAAACGACTTTTTAAGAAATTTGAATAAGTAGAATGGGGGTTTGAAGAGATTTTGGAAAGAGGTAAAAATCAAAGTGGCAATGTATTGCCGAGGTTTTGAGTAATTACTACCAATTGGCATTTTCTGTAGACGAATAGCCAATATGTGTCCAAGTAATTTCACTCAAAGCGTTTCTTATCATAGTTTTTTTTCAAAAAAAACTATTTTTTTTAGATTTCTCTCATTTATTACCAAATGTTAATTTATGATTAAAAAGCAATAAATTTCACAACAACAAAATATTACACTATTTCAAGTTTATTTAAAACAAATTAAACACCTAATAATCGAGGTAAATCAAGTGTGGTGGCAAAATCATAACCCGCTTTAAAAATCTCTTTTGCTTTTCTCACATCTTGAGGTTCAAAATTTACTAAGGCAGGAGGTTCTATCAGTAAATTACACTGTGCAAGACGAGGCTTAGAATTATTATTAATGGCCAGATAGAGACTTTTTTGTAGTACACTCGGTATAGACTTGATATTCGGATTTTTACCAAAAGGGTTACAGTGACTTCCTATAATAAAATCGCAATATGGCTGAAGCGGCTCAATAGGCATATTGTTTAATACACCCCCATCAACAAGTACTCGACTGTCAAAAGACACAGGTTCAAACAAACCAGGAATACTACAAGACGCCAAGACAGGCTTGATAAGTTCGCCTGAAGAATAAAAAACACTTTCGCCCTGCATGATATCGGTGGCGTTTACAAACAAAGGAATTTTAAGATTTTCAAAAGAATTATGCGGAAGGTATTTCAAATAAATTTCTTCCGCTTTTTGCATACGCAACAGCCCCAAACGACTAAATGCAGGACGAAAAGCTTTGAGGGTATTGGAAGAAACAACAATTTCAAAAATATGGTCTGGCGAGTACCCTGCTGCAAACATTACCCCTGCAATAGAACCCGCACTACATCCTGAAATGTAATCAATAGGTATTTTTTGCTCAACCAGCGCTTTGAGCACACCCAAATGAGCGACTCCTCTCGCTCCTCCTCCAGATAAAACTAATCCAATTTTTCTCATAATTTTCTATCCAATAGACGTTATTTGTGTACCTGTTATTTGTTATTCCTCCTTTTTCCCTATTCTCTTTTTCCCTATCCCCTTTTCCCTATTCCCTTTTCCCTATTCCCTTTTTCCCTATTCCCTTTTTCACTATTCCCTTTTTCACTATTCCCTTTTTCACTATTCCCTCCATAATTTACTCAACTTCTCTTATCTTGCAAATGTTTAACAAGACAAAACACAAGAACAGTTATGAATCTTTATAGTATCGATGCTGGCAACTTCAAATTAGACGGAGGTGCTATGTTTGGGGTTGTTCCCAAAACGTTTTGGAACAAATGGTCACCAGCCGACGAAAACAATCTTTGTACATGGAAAATGCGCTGTCTGCTCATCGAACAGGCTAATCGACTTGTGCTGATAGACACAGGTATGGGAGACAAACAAGATGCAAAGTGGCAATCCTATTATTATCGTCATGGCGAAGCTGACTTAATCAGTTCTATTCATAAAGCTGGTTTTTCAGAAAATGATATAACAGATGTAATCTTAAGTCATTTACATTTTGACCATTGTGGAGGAGCTGTCAAATGGAATCATAATCGAACAGGATACAAAAGTACCTTTTCAAATGCAAAATATTGGACACATTCTGATCATCTAGACTGGGCTCTAAACCCCAATATGCGAGAAAAAGCTACCTTTTTCAAAGAGAACATATTGCCCCTACAAGAAGCAGGACAACTTCATTATATTGATAAAGATTTGCCATCGTTTGAAAACATTGAATTTTTGTTAGCAGATGGGCATACTGAAAAAATGTTGATGCCCAAAATAAATTATCAAGGGCATACTGTTTTATTTGTAGCAGATACCATTCCTTCAGCTGGACATATTCCTGTACCTTATGTAATGGGATATGATGTACGTCCGCTCCAGACTATGGAAGAAAAAGCGCAAATTCTTTCGAAAGCTGTTGAAGAAAAATGGGTACTCTTTTTTGATCATGACCCCAATCATGACTGTGCAACGGTAGTTTCTACAGATAAAGGCTTTAAAATTGAAAATACATTTCCTCTAACAGACTTGTATTTGAGGTAAACAAAAGGCAGATAAATTTTATAAATAGCTTAGGTTAGTGGGCAAAATAAAAATAATTTTACCCGCTTTAAGCTCTAGGCTTTATGCGGTAGGCTAAAAGTTAAATAGTATTTCTCATGAAGTAATAGAAACTTTTTTGCCTAATGCCTACGGCTTACGGCCTAAAGCATATTAATGCAATTGTATTTTGCACGATTACTTAATCTCATTTATCTACCAGAGTGAGTACATTTTGCACCAACTAAATGCTATTTAGAGCCAATTCACGAAAAATTATATTGCATTAATACTTTGGCAAGGTTTTGGTGTTACCATTTACTCAGTTAGCAAAACAATCTGTGCATAACCACTATTTTTTTTTTAGATTAATGTAAAAATTAATATCTTTATAATGGCTAACAGCCATACCCATAAAACTCATTGATATAAATTTCTTACAAAAGTCCGCCCAACAAAAATCTTCGGATATAAGGCAAAATGTGATTGCTAACACCTTTTATTTTGTTACAAGAGCGCTTTCGCCTCATATACCACTGTCAAATTATGATTATCAACATGTTGAAGAAAGTTTTACTTGTAGACGATGATTCTGTCACTTTATCACTTTGTGATATGGTCATCAAACGCTTTACCTTTGCCGAAGAGGTAGATAAAGCGCAAAATGGGCAGGAAGCAATCGATTATTTCAACGATATTGTAGACGATAACTCTAACAATTCGAACGCCAATGTGCCTGCTATCATTTTCTTAGATTTGAATATGCCTGTGATGAATGGTTGGGATTTTCTAGATGAGTTTATCCGTAAAGGATTTAATAAACTTTTTCCAGAAACTCGCATTATTGTTCTGTCATCTAGTATTGACCCTAGAGATATACAAAGAGCTAGCAATTACGATATCATTATCGAGTTTATCAGTAAGCCCCTAACGTTGAAAGTGATTAAAGAAATCAAACAGCACTCTATATTGATGCCACATTTTTCTTAGTTAGGATAGCCAACATTTCACTGATATTACTCTATACAACAGTTTGTTAACTAGTCATAAATTTCAAAATTCGTATTAATTGAAGTATTTTATAGATTTTTTTTGATTTTATTTCCTTCCTGAAGAATTCGGATATTTCAATACTTATTCTATTTTTGTAACCGAGTGCAATGCAATCAAGACATTTCACTCGGTTTTTTTTATCTCTAATCAAAAAATTCAGCTTCGGTTTCCAATACCAAAGTTGATTTATGCCATTTTGTTATAAGTCCTAGAAGCAATTCGACAGACTGGTTTCTAGTGTACTGATACCGCATTTTATCAACCCCATTAAGAAACGCTCTTAGTTACAACTCATTGATTCGATGAAAATGAACCGCCTTTACTGGTCTGCTCAAATTTTGGGTTGGCTAGGTTTTAGTATATGTATTCTGTTGCTTATTCTCCAATCTTCGTTTACGATTTGGGAATGGATGATACTACTCATACCTTTCAATATTATTGGGCATACGATTGGCCATGCGCTACATATTATTCTTGCCAAATTTCAATTCAGCTTACATTTGCTTAATCGCAATATCAAGTATGGCTTTGGTTTTCTTATAATTTCAGCACTATTGTTTGCTCTTGCTTATAAAGGGTGCTTAACGCTTATTTCACCTTCTTTAGCTATTATAACTTGGTTCAAATCATTGGTTATTGGTCTGCTAGGTATTGGCATTTGGCTTTCTTTGTATTTGTCTATCCGTACGGTAAAACAGTTTTATGTCGACCTGCGTACAGAAGCAACGGTTCAAAATCTTATTAGAAGTACCGAATTAGACAGCCTGAAGAGCCAATTGAATCCCCATTTTTTATTCAATTCCTTAAACTCAATCAAGGCCTTAGTGAGAATTGACCCTCCTCTAGCACAAAAATCCATTATTCAGTTGTCAGATATTCTTCGAAAATCGCTCACCATTAGCGAAACGCCTATGATACAGTTGATGGATGAACTACTGATGATGCAACAGTATCTTGATTTAGAAAAAATTAGATTTGACAAAAGACTTACTTATCATTTCAAACTTGAAAATCAATCTCTGAATTTTCGTATTCCTTCAATGTCATTGTATTTGCTAGTCGAGAATGCCATTAAACATGGCGTCAGTAAGTTAAGAAAGGGCGGTGAGCTTTTTATTCACACACGAAGCGAAGAAACTCATTTGTACATTATTGTTAGAAATACAGGAGTTCTTGAAAAGAAGGAAAGCTTTTATGGTACAAGCCTTAAGAATCTTGAAAGAAGGCTCAATCACATGTATAATGGCAAAGCAAAATTAATTTTTAGCGAACAAGATGGCATGGTAATAGCCACTTTATGTATCCCGATTGAGTAAGAAAATTTCAGACATCGGATTTATGATTTGGAATTTCCTACAAAGGATCATTTTAAATTCAAAAATCCGACATCCGATATAATACTCAATTACCATTAATTAAAGTATTTCTTTAATTGGCTACTTTTTTTGAGTTCGTTCAAAATCTCCATCGTGAGCGGTTTGCTAATAAACTCAAGTACAATTTTATACTTCCCAGCCTTAACAAAGTCTTCTGGGTCAATAGTCGAAGAAAGAATACACACTTTGGTATCAGGATATTTGGTGGCAAATTTTTGAAGATAAGCTTTCAAAAAATCCCAACCATCCATTACTGGCATATTCAAATCCAAAAAAATCAGTGTAGGAACAATTCCATCTGGAGATGTACCATCTTCTAATGCAAAAAATACGTCTAGCGCTTCTCTACCATTCTTTACTGTCTGAACCTTCTTCGAAAAGCCACTATTCTTGATGGCAAACTCACAAAGTGAGAGCGCTATCAAATCGTCGTCTACAACGAGTACACTTTCAATCATCATTTTAAATTATAAATTTACGAACCTCAAATAATTAAGTTAGGGTAAAAATGAAGGACTTAACGACATCAACAAAGTATCAACTTTCAATAAGGTATTTGTTTATACTTGTTTATCAAATACGTCCGTTTTTCTACATCAATGAAGCCCTACTACTATTTTGAATTACTAATTAACTAATACTATTTTAGACTTTCATAAAAAATCGTATAAGCGAAGGATTTTCGTGTATAAACCAGATTTTCATTTATTTAAAAATTAAATCTAACGATAAAGAACATTCGCTTGTTTTATCTAATCATATCTATCCTAAGAATATGAGTATTTTACTCTATCAATATCAATTAATTTTTCTTAAAAGAAACAATAAACGTAGTTCCAACTCCCTCTTCACTCTGTACGTCTATCATTCCACCAAGAGCCCTAATCTGAGAATTAATGATATATAAACCCAGTCCTTTGCTGTCGGGATGGTGGTGAAATCGCTGATACAAGCCAAAGATTTTATCACCATGACGTTGTAAATTGATACCAAGTCCATTATCAGCAAAATAAAGTTTCAAAAAGCCTTTTGTTTCTTTGGTAAATATTTTTATTTCAAGATTACGCTCAGGTGCTTGATATTTAAAAGCATTTGTAATTAAATTTTGATACACCGACTCTAGATAAGTAGAATTAAAAATAATTTCTTTCCCGGCTGAAAAATCCATTGTTACAGTCGCTTCATTATCTTGACGCAAATAAGCGAGTCTTTCCAATGACTTATGAAATTCATCCTCTAAATTCAATGACTGCTGCTCAATATTAACATTATTTTTGATAACTAATATGTCCAGTAAATCATTTACCGTATGATTTAAGGCATGAGTAGATTCTTTAAATTTTTCTAACAAAAATAAAGTCATCTCATCTTTGATATTATTAGGATTTATTAAGTCCAATATTGCCAAAAGATTAGACAATGGTGCTCGTAGGTTATGCGAAGTAATATAGGAAAACTGTTTTAAGTCTTTGTTGCTTTCTCTCAATTCCTTGATTAACATTTCACGTTCTTCTTCGCTTGTTTTTCTACGAGTTATATCTCTACCAGAAATAAATATCAACTCCTCTGCTGGAATTTGAGTCACAGTACAATTAATCCACTTAATACTATTGTCTACCGCTACACAACGCAACTCGAATGGTGAACTAACCCTGTCATTACGTAATTCGTCCAAGGCATTTTGTAAAATTGGCCAATCTTCCTGATAAATAAACCGATGAATTGGCTTGGTAGTCAACGTATGTTCATCATAACCTAATATTTTCTTAAAGCCATTATTGACCTGTGTCATAAAACCACGAGTATTGGCCATTCCCATCAAATCTCGGCTAAACTTGAAGATATACTGAAGCTGCTCTTCTGAATTACGTCTTCGGATTTCGTAACCTAACTGGCGACATATACTTTCCACCAAATTGATTAGAGCGACATCTTTACGGCTAAGTTTATCGTTAAAAAAAATCACCCAAGCCACGTAATTATCTTTATAACTAATTGGTACAGAAAATGCCGAGCGTAAACCCAAGTCTTGAGCCAATTGTTTTCGACTAAATAGTTCTTCCGTTTTCAAATCTTCAATCCAATATGTTTTTTGATGTTTAGATTTTCGTCTAAAAACCGTTTGCTCGATAGGGATAGAAGTAAATGCAACAGGGTCTGCAAAAGCCTGTAAATCAGTGGACGCATTGGGCTCAAAATCATACGTAATCATTTTGATACTATCGCATGAAGCATTAGTCAGCCAAATTTCACCATATTGCCACTGAATATATTCCCTTACATATTTAAGAATTGCTTTGAGACCATCCAACAAACTAGACTCTTGCCGAAGCTTCTCTACGACCTCCAACACAAATGTTCTTTCATGACGCGCTCTTAGTTGCTCTGTTATGTCAATCACCATTACTTTGGTTGCCATAACATCTGCCAATTGAATATCAGTAGCAGTTACCTCCACATCTATGATTTCACCATTTTTTTTCTGGTGTCTTACCTGCCAATGCCTTACAGGATTGGCAGATACAATATCTTTCGGAAGATTTTTGAGTTGCACCAAATCTTGTGCTGGTCGAATATCCCTTAAGGTCATTTGAAGAAACTCATCTCGGGTATATCCATACTTTTGGATTGCGGCCGTATTTACCTCCAAAAATGCGTAGCTATCATTATCATAAATCCACATAGGATAAGGATTATGAAAAAAATACGCCCCCAATTGATGATCAAGGAATTGGATTTGCCCCTCCTTTTCCTTTCTGTCATTTATATCAATAATCGCACCAATGATGCGAAAAGGTCTACCAAAGGAATCATTTAATATATAACCTCGTTCGTTGACCCAAGTATAAGTGCCATCAGACTTACGAAAACGATATTCAACTTCCCAATAACGTTTGGTATTATCAGCCAAGGATTCTTGAATCGTACCTACTACTCTTGCGTAATCATTGGGGTGTAATTTTGCATCCCAAAAATCAAATTCTTTATTATATTCATTATCATTATAGCCCAATGATTCATAAAATTGTTTACCTGAGCGTTTGACTTGGTTATGTACCAAATCAATATCCCACACGGCACCAAGAGCAATACCATCTCCTAAAAACTCTCGGTTTTCGAAATATCCTCCTGTAGAATCTACAATAGAGAAACAGTCTTTTATCACTTTCTCGACAGATTGCTCGTCATAATCACCTTTAATCAGGTAATGCTTGGCACCATTAATCAAAGCCAACAAAGTAGTGGTTGGCGAAGCTACTTCGCATAGCGCTACAATTGGCAATTTATGATCAACCCAATCCATGATTTGTAAGAAAAATTCAGCATTATGATGATTTTTAAAATTCAAATCGACGAATACCAAGTCAAATTTCATTTCACCAAGTAAAAAATCCTTGGTTTTAGCAACAGTTTTGGCATGCACAATATGCCCAGTTAGGATACTAGAATTTTGAATACAGTCTAATAAAAGATTGTATTCTTCGTCATGATCCTCGACAACAAGGATATTTAGATTTTTAGTTAGTAAATTCATGGGAATCAGTGGTTATCTCATATCTTTTCATCGAAAGTTAAAGATACTCATCTGAAAAATTATTAATGAGAGTTTTAGTTTATACCAAGATAGTATAAACCTATTTTGCAAGAAGTTTAGGAGTGATAATTATGATGATTGATATACAGATTTTTAAGCATCCGCAAAATAAAAACGAGCTATTAAACATGAAGGCAACCTTGATGTTTATTAGCTCGTTCGCGTGCTATATGAAATACTGACGAAGACGGCGTTTTTTTATTATTAAAGAGCTTTTACGTCAAAATTTCATTTCATACCTCACCATCTCTCCCGATTGGTTTTCTGAAATTTTCTTCACTATCTAGAGCGGCGAGATGTAAACAAATCGCTTGTCTCTATAATCGCTTCGATACATGAAGAAGCAACAATAGCTGAAAGTAAAACAATTACGGTGGTCATTTTATTTAGTGATTATTTAAAATATTATTTAGTGATTACTTACTCTTTTATATATTAAAAATAGCAAAAATTCTTATTGACTCAAATTGTACAAATATTTCATACAATATTACAAAATATTAAGCATTTCATTTTAATCCAACAATATACTTTTAATACTTATTTGATAGTTGCAATATTTCTTATGCTATCGAAGAATATTCTCTATAATACTGGTAATCATGATGATGAATGTGCAAAAAAATCAGTTAACGCCGAATTGTTTAGGAAATTTTATCTACTCAAAACCCAATTACGTCTCTATTTTCTCAGATTAGTATGGACATATTGTTAAAAAACGAAGAAAACTCTATTTTTAGTAAGCATAGCTAAAAATTCTAATTAGCTTCTAATAACTTAACTTATCAAAAAAAATGAGATTTTATTAATTTTGCTCTCTTAATAGTAAATCTAAATTCAAGTGTAAGAAATATTTTCTCTGGTAATAAATTTGAGTTTTTCCACTGAGTTTATCTTATATTTGAGCTCCATACAAACAATTATTATAATGCTGTGTCTTGAGTTGGATTGGCAATCAAATATCCAAGTATTAATGCTAAATTATGAGTTGTGAATATAAATTTTTAATTATCAATATTTTATATTAAAAAAAAGCTACATATAATTTTGCACTAGACAGAGGCTTTTCAAATAGCCTAAAGCCAAGCAGGATTTTTATCAATTAGTTCGCTTATCCAAGTACTCATGCCATGTTATCTGTAAAAGCTAGAAGTATTGTTACTTTTGATTTTACATATCGCCTAAAGGGAGCAAAATAAACATAATCTTGCTCATTTTTTAAACTCTTTCTTTTAATTAATCTTATGTTTTCCTTCTTCAAATCCAAACAAAGTAAACAAAATCGAATTATCGAATTTCTATCAAATCAGGTGGTTGTTGATATCCATTCTCATCTTTTGCCTGGCATTGATGATGGCTCTCCCGATACTGAAACTAGTTTATTATTGATAGAAGAACTTCAAAATATCGGTTTCAAAAAACTTATTACAACGCCACATATTCGTATGGAGGTGTATCCCAATACACCAACTATTATTCGTGAAAAATTGGCTATTGTAAAAGAGGCAGCTTTTCAGAAAGGTCTAAAAATTGAATTAGAAGCGTCTTCAGAATATTATATTGATGATAATTTTACGGAATTGCTTCAAAATGAAGATATTATTCCATTTCCTCAACCACGATATATTCTGGCAGAGTATCCCATGATAGCGCCTTTGATGAACTTTGAACAAAGAGTTTTTGAGATGACAAAAAGAGGCTACACCCCTATCATTGCTCATCCAGAACGATATAGATATTGGCATAAGTCACCTGAAGCTTTTGCAAGATTAAAAGACTTGGGCTGCCTTTTGCAATTGAATATACTTGCTGTCGAAGGATATTATGGTCCCGACATCAAAGACTGTGCAAAGTATCTGTTAAAAAACAACTTATATGATTTTGTAGGAACAGACCTCCATCATGAACGTCATTTAGGAAGATTAAAAAAACTTGCTGAGATGAGCAAAGAAATGCAGCTATTAGAGAAATATGATTTTAAGAACAAAGACTTCTTTTCTAATTCTTAAGTTAGTAGGCAAAATTAAAATACATTTTACCCGCTTTAAGCTCTAGGCTTTATGCGGTAGGCTAAAAGTTAAATAGTATTTCTCATGAAGTAATAGAAACTTTTTTGCCTAATGCCTACGGCTTACAGACTAAAGCATATTAATGCAATTTTATTTTGCATTAATACTTAAGTAGTAAGAAAGATTAAACCAATAGTATATCTAAGGTTTCATTTGATTATAACATTTTGATTACAAACACTTTAAAATAACAGATATACTATTAACCAATAACGTCATCCTACTTAATAGAATTAGCGATTTACTTTTTTAGCTCTACCTGATTAACACTTTAATATTTTATGACAAAAAATTGCTACCCATATTTACTTGATCCTTGTCCACCTGAATTTAAAGACCGCCCTCGCTATGATGTTACAATTCCTTTTGACAATATCATTTACATTCAGGCTAGTGTCAATTATTCAATAATCAAGCAGATAGAACGTCCTGCCGAAATTTTTTCAATTACTCTCAAAAACCTTTTACCACGGCTAGTAGCCAAATCTAACAAGTTTATAAGAGTTCACAAAGCTTTTATTATTAATATCAAGTATGTGTCATCCTACAACAAAACTTCTATTGTTTTATCCGATGGCACCATTGTTCCTATAGCCAAACGACGATGGAAAGAGGTATTGCAGCAACTCCATTAATATTCATTACCTCCGTGGTGGGTGTCCCACTCGACAACTTGCGTCAGCAAAAGAAAGAATATATACCAAAGGTACTGACAGTGAGAGGCTAAACGGAAATGGTCAGTGAGACACTGAACATGGATACGAGTCAGCTACATCCGTGGCGAGTGTCCCACTCGACAACTTGCGTCAGCAAAAGAAAGAATATACCAAAGGTACTGATAGAAAGAGGCTAAACGGAAATGTTCAGTGAGACACTGAACATGGATACTGAACACGAAACTAACAACAAATAGCTCTATGAGTAGTCAAAACACCTATCAACACGGAATTCGTAATTCTTATATGTTCTTAAACGAGGTCTATTTCTGGACTGCAACGATTGTAGATTGGAAAAGATTGCTCAAACAAAATGATTATAAGAAAATTATCATTGATTGCCTTAGATTTCTTGTTGAAAAGGAAAAAGTGATTATTTACGGTTTTGTGATTATGCCTAATCATGTTCATATTCTTTGGGAATTAAAAAATCTAAACGGAAAAGAAAAACCTCACTCTAGCTTTTTGAAATATACTGCTCATCAGTTTTTGAAAGATTTAGAAACTAATCATCCAAAAGTTTTAGAAGTTTTTGAAGTTAACCAAAAAGAAAGAAAACATCAATTTTGGCAAAGAGACCCTCTTGCTATTGAAATGTACAATCGTACTATTTTTCAGCAAAAACTCGAGTACATACATTCAAACCCTCTACAAGAAAAATGGAGTTTGGCTAATAAACCTGAAGATTATTATTGGTCTTCAGCACTATATTATGAAACTGGAATTGATCATTTCGGTTTATTAACCCATTATCATGATAGATTTTGACAACTTCCTGATATTATCTCCGTGGCGAGTGTCCCACTCGACAACTCGCGTCAGCAAAAGAAAGAATACACACCAAAGACACTGACAAGAAGAAGCCAAACGGAAATGGTCAGTGAGACACTGACCATGGATACGAATCAGCTACATCCGTGGCGAGTGTCTCACTCGACAACTCGCGTCAGCAAAAGAAAGAATATATACCAAAGACACTGACAAGAAGAAACCAAACGGAAATAGTCAGTGAGACACTGAACATGGATACTGAACACGAAACTAACAACAAATAGCTCTACATCCGTGGCGAGTGTCCCACTCGACAACTCGCGTCAGCAAAAGAAAGAATATATACCAAAGGCACTGACAAGAAGAAGCCAAACGGAAATGGTCAGTGAGACACTGAACATGGATACGAGTCAGCTACATCCATGGCGAGTGTACCACTCGACAACTCGCGTCAGCAAAAGAAATAATATATACCAAAGGTACTGACAGTGAGAGGCTAAACGGAAATGGTCAGTGAGACACTGAACATGGATACTGATAGCGATCTCCGTGGCGAGTGTCCCACTCGACAACTCGCGTCAGCAAAAGAAAGAATATATACCAAAGACACTGACAGGAAGAAGCCAAACGAAAATGGTCAGTGAGACACTGACCATGGATACGAGTCAGCTACATCCGTGGCGAGTGTCCCACTCGACAACTCGCGTCAGCAAAAGAAAGAATATATACCAAAGGCACTGACAAGAAGAAGCCAAACGGAAATGGTCAGTGAGACACTGAACATGGATACGAGTCAGCTACATCCGTGGCGAGTGTCCCACTCGACAACTCGCGTCAGCAAAAGAAAGAATATATACCAAAGACACTGACAGGAAGAAGCCAAACGGAAATGGTCAGTGAGACACTGACCATGGATACGAATATATACTAATGGTACTGACAGAAAGAGGCTAAACGGAAATGGTCAGTGTGAGACACTGACCATGGAAACAATCTTATCAAAGACATTTATTATATAAAACAGCTATCTTTCTCGCCTGCATCGGCTACAAAGTCTTTTACTTTTTGTTCTTGATCTTTTGGACAAATCATCAAAACGTTGTCGTATTCGGCTACAATAAAGTTTTCCAGACCTTTAATTACAACTAATTTACCTTGTGGAGTTTTGATAATGCTATCTTTTACATCATAAAGCATCGTATTTCCATCTATAACATTGCCCAATTCATCTTTTTCGGATACTTCGTATAACGATTTCCATGTACCCAAATCAGACCAACCAATATCACCTAATACCACATATACATTATCTGATTTTTCCATGATAGCATAGTCGATTGAAATACTTTCACAACTTTGGTAAGCATTATGGACAAACTGCTCTTCGTGTGTAGTAAAATAAGCATCGTTACCAGCCTCAAAAATTTCGTGTAAACGTGGAGCATGTTTTTGAAATGCCTGGCAAATACTTTTGGCCGTCCAGATAAAAATCCCTGCATTCCATACATATTCACCACTAGCCAAAAATTCTTGTGCTACGGTAAGATTAGGCTTTTCTCTAAAAGATTTTACTTTTTTGACCTCCCCTTCATTTTGTACATATTGAATATATCCATATCCTGTATCTGGACGTGTTGGACTAATACCCAATGTCACCAACACATCTTCATTTGAAGAAGCTTCCAATGCAGTCAAAATTTTTGCCTCAAAGGCTTTTTCTTTGAGAATAATATGATCAGCAGGAGCTACAACAATATTTGCATCAGGATTTGTTTTAGCAATTTTATATGAAGCATACGCTACACAAGGAGCTGTATTACGACGGATAGGCTCTGCCAATACTTGCTCTTTACTCAGAAATGGTAACTGTTCCAATACCAAATCTACATAATCTTCACTTGTTACTACATAGATATTCTCTCGAGGACATACATCCTCAAAACGGTCAGCCGTTTGTTGCAACAATGTCCTGCCTGTACCAAGTACATCATGAAACTGTTTTGGATTAGAAATACGACTGAAAGGCCAGAATCTCGTCCCTACTCCACCAGCCATGATGATTACGTAATTGTTGTTGTTCATACTTCAAAAATTTCAATATCTAAGATTAAGAGCATCGTTGAATTACTAATAGGCGTTAGGCTCACCTTTAATCATATTATACGCAGTCATAAAAATGATTTTGATATCCAACCAAAAACTCCAGTTTTCAATATACCAAATATCAAAATGCACTCTTTTGCGCATCAAACTAAAATCTGTTGTTTCGCCACGGTAACCATTGGCTTGTGCTAAACCTGTAATACCAGGCTTTACCCAGTGACGTACAAGATAGTTATCAATTTTTTCCATAGTTTCTAGATTATGTTTGACAGCATGTGGTCTTGGACCAACTACTGACATATCACCCATAATCACATTTAAAAACTGTGGTAATTCATCAAAGTTTGACTTTCTTAAGAATCTCCCTATTTTAGTAATACGTGGATCATCTTGCCCTGCTTGCATAAATTTCCCTGTTTTATCCATATCTGGTGCATCTACACGCATAGAACGAAACTTAAAACATTTAATGGGCTTACTACCTCTCCCCCAACGTTCTTGTATAAAAAAAACAGGTCCTTTTGAGTTTAATTTAATTAGAATAGCTATTATTGGAAATAACCAAGAAAATATCAAGACACACACTAATAAACTAAAAACAATATCAAACCCACGCTTTAAAACTCGCCAATGCAAATAATCCAAAGGTTCATGACGAACAGTAACGATTGGAAACTTTCCAAACATTTCTACACTAAACCTGCTTGAGTTAAAACGAAAATAGTCTGGAATAATACGAGTACGAACAGCCAACTTTTCATTAGTTTTAATGATAGTGTCTAATTGCTCTTGATCAAACTTTTCTAAAGTAATAATTACCTCGTCTGCATCGGTATCATGTAAAACTCGCTCTAATTCCTCAGGTGTACCTTTGTACATCCCATTCAAATGGGCAGGCTTAAAAGTATCCACAAAACCCACTACTTTATACCCATATTGAGAAGAGTTATTAATCATTTCATAAAAAGACATTCCAGTATCACTTGCACCTACTATGACTACTTTGCGTACATTTTTACCATTGACTCTACGGAGCTGCGCTATTTTTTTAGCTAAGTATTTTTTGATAGTTAATATTATAGTACAAATAATTACAAAAAACAAAACTACTTTACGTGCATGCATTCGATCATCCAACATAAAGAAGGCTGTTACCAATACCATCATTTGAACCATAATGTTTGGTAGTATCAACAAGAACTCATCAATAAACTTTACTGTTCGAAAATCCTCATAAAGATTAGTTGCTTTACTCGAAAAATACCATGCTACCATCAAAAATATAACAATCCCCCAGTCTAATTTACTAGGCTCCCGACCACTAATAGTTGCTGCCATTATAAATGACACAACAACAAAAAGTATGTCTGAAAATAACCGATAGTGCCCTAAACTTTTCATAATTTCACTAATTTACCTATGGAACTTAATGGTAATAATAATCACTTTATTTATTTACAAAAACTCTTGTCTTCTATTTTATAGCTTATGTCCGCTTTATCAATAAGCTTACTATTTTCTTTATAAGGCCAAGTAACCCCTCCATCGGTACTGGCTCTAAAATCATAGCGTACATTTTTTAACACCCTGTAAGTACTTGCACTTGTTGATGTTCTGGTAAGTGTTACCAAATCTTTCCAAGTATTGGCACCTACAGCACTAATTTGTATTCTAAATACGGCTGGTAAAGCTGCCAAATCAACCGTTTTTCCTGCAGGACAAACAACATTAAAGGATGCAGAAATAGCTGGTGGAGACGAAAACTTACTTAGATCAATGTTTAGCGTTTTATCTTCACACAACCCAACCGTTGTTGACGTCCCTAAAATTTGGTTTCTATCCCCTCCTGTATAATTGTTCAATGCAGTCACCTTTAGTTGCACTTGTTGAACTTCCATTGGGACATAGCTTACTGTAAATCTAGCGCCGTCATTGATATTGAGATAATACTCTCGAAATACTTTCTGAGTTTGAGCATCTATTAATTGACAATAATAAACCAAATCTACATTTTTTAATTGACTTTTAAATACAAATGTTGGTCCTTTACTACAGATAGTTCTAGGCCATCCTGCTATCCAATACCCCAAGGTATTTACTTCAAATCGAACAAATAATGCTCCAGTTATGGTGTTTTTCTCTACTTTATAGGTTTGGAACAATTTCCATTGTCCAGTATCTATATCATAAGATATAATTGGAATGATATCTCCAACAGCCAAAGCTTTTCCTGTTTGTGGGTTTTGAGTAATATTACTCAAATCCATACTATAGTACAATGATTTTGATAAGGTTTTAGCCGTTTGTCCCAATTCATTTGCCATTTCCAAATACACAAAGCCTGCTATATTTGGTAAATCAAAAGGGTCTCCTAAAACTTTACCCTGAGCATCAACTGGATTTACAGCAACTCCTCCTCCGGGCAAATACCCCCTAGCGCGAGCATCGAAATAATGGGCAACCAAACTCCATGTTCCTGTTACAATATTTTGCCATGCATCTTTTACTATCGTTTCTGCAGCAAGGGTTATTTGGTTACTTGTAGATCTGCCTACAATTAGGGAACTAAACGTTTGGTTTGCTTTAAAATTCAAACCTTCCCATTCAGTTGCTGAAACACCCGTTGGTGCTGTACTTTCGCTGAATAATGGAATACTCAAACTTTTATTGGCTTGACTAGTATATACCAGACTTCTCACTACTTTGGTATAACCTGGGGCTTCTACAATGACAGAGAACTTAATAGGATTTTCTGTACTAGGAATCACCTCTGGATTTACTGCCACTATCATGACTCCCTCTGCACTTAATTTAAACTTTTTGGTATTGAGATTAGTCACTACCAAACTCGAATCTACCCCTCCAAATCGTACTCTTAAGCCTGTAGGTAGTGCTCCGTTTGTATTATATACTCGAATATCTAACTTAGCTTTATCAATCGGCTCTTTAAATCTAAGTGCAAATCCTTCGAGAGGATTATCGCAAGCCCAAATAAGCATAAAGCCTAAGAGTATGATAAAATAAATTTTACGTATCATAGTTTTAGTTTTTGGCATAAAGCGCTTAAAATTTCCAACCCAGTCCCATTGCCAAATAAGGATAATAAGAATAGTTACGTAAATTATGTTCTATTTTAGGAATTTCTTCATCAAGTGTCGTGGTTTCTAAAAAACCCTCATAAGTAATATCCAGACGAGGACTTCCCATATAATAGCTTCCCAAATCTACACTCAACCAAAGCTTATTTTTGTAGAGATTAGCCAAATATCCTACACCAATATAAGGCATTAGTGTATTCCAGCGCACTCCGCCTTGAATAATTCCAAAATCATTGGCTTCTATGACAATTCCTCCTAAAGACAGTCCTGTTTCAGTACTTGCTTCAAAACGATACCTTTGTTCAAGATTATAAGCTAGCCCAGCCGTCAAATGCCAAAATTTTCGTTTAAAAGGGAAATAGTCGACTAATAACTGTGTTACCTTTTTTTCTAAATTTGGCCTTAAATCAATGCTTTTTCCTTTGTCCATTCCAAACTGCTGTGCTTTATTAAAGCCAACGTGAGTATAAGTTCCTCTGATTCGCCAAGAATTCCAAGGGCTTGTATTGAACTGATAGCTTAATTCTGCTCCAATTCCTGTAGTAGAAGCATGTCCTCCCACTCGTAAGCCATTTAACGAATTTTGTGCAACTACAGGCAAAGCAAAAAGGACTAAATAAATCACCACCAATTTTGTAAACATGAATCTCTATAGGTTTTTCGTTTAAGGTTTACACATCCATACATTAAAGCAACCCAACAACGTAAATCTTAGAAAGAGAATTTTCTTTATAACTTAATCGAGGAGCACCTCTAAGGTAGAGTAATTACCTGCTTTTAAGTTAGAGAACGGAAATATATTCAGTAGCAAGGCGAATTGATGTCTTTGTTACTATTCAAAAGACAAATCAAACTTAGCCTTTTTCTATGAAAAATACAATTACAGTCTTTTCATTTTAGCTTATTTATGGCTAAAATTTATTGAACGGTAATTTTATTATTTTGATAAAAACAATCTTTATATTCGAAATTAAGCCTAAAAATCATAATAGGGTCTATTAGCATGCTAATAGACCCTATTATAACTAACAAAAAAATCTTAAAATACTACTATTTTATCTTTTACTATATACTGGTTTTCGACAATAAAATTACCCTACTTTTATGATACTGTAAAAATTACAACAATTCTATAGCTTTGATACATTGTTTAAGGCTTTCTCGCCAATATGGTATTGTAATAGCTAGATTTGCTTTAATTTTTGCTTTATCCATCACCGAAAATGCAGGACGACGCGCCTTAGTTGGATATTCTGTAGTTTTGAGAGGTTTTACGTGCGTGGACAAGCCCGCTAATTCAAAAATAGCTACAGCAAAATCGTACCAAGATGTAACCCCTTCGTTACTGTAATGATATAGGCCATAAGCTGTACTTTTTGTTTCGATAATATGTAAAATCACAGATGCTAAATCAACCGCATAAGTTGGAGAACCTACTTGATCTACAATAACACCTAATTCTGTTCGCTCTTTTCCTAAGCGAATCATCGTCTTAACAAAATTATTGGCAAACTCAGAATACAACCAACTGGTACGAAGTGTAAAATACTTTTGTGTTAATGTCGTAATATCTTGTTCTCCTTCTAGTTTTGTCAATCCATAAATTCCAACAGGATTAGCTTCGTCAGTTTCTGTTAGTAATTGAGGCACATTACCTTCAAACACAAAATCTGTAGAAATATGAATAAGAGTAGCGTCAAACTCGGCACAAAATTTGGCTAGGTTAGCTGCTCCCTCCTTGTTGACCTTACGAGCCAAATCTACTTCATCTTCTGCTTTATCTACAGCTGTATAAGCAGCACAATTGATTACATAAGCAGGCTGGAACTCTTGAAACAAACTTTTTAGCAAATCGGTATCTAAGATATTTCCTTGCTTTTCATCTAAATAAATGAAGCCTTGGATAGACTTTTGTTCTGCAATTTTTTGTATACATTGTCCTAATTGGCCAACGCCTCCAAATACTAGTATATTCATCAATTTTGTTTATTGTTTTTACAAATATACATTATTGTTATTCCTACAATGATGTTTTATACTAAAAAAGAGAAACTACAAAATAGTTTCTCTTTTTTATATTATTTTGAAAACAACTTAACATCAGCCTGCATCATATCTTTCACTAATGCAGGTAAGTCATATTTAGGCTCCCAACCCAATTTAGTTTTGGATTTAGTTGGATCACCAATCAATAACTCTACTTCTGTTGGACGGAAATAACGAGGATCTACCTCAACTACTACTTTGCCTATCTCAACTTGATAAAGTGGGTTAGTACAAGCTACTACTATACCTTTCTCTTCAACGCCTTCTCCTGAAAATGCAACCTCAATGCCTACTTCAGCAAATGCCATTTTCACAAAATCACGCACGCGAGTTGTAATACCTGTGGCAATGACAAAATCCTCAGGTGTTTCTTGTTGCAAAATCAACCACATTGCCTCAACATAATCTTTGGCATGCCCCCAGTCACGTTGAGCATCCAGATTTCCCAAATATAACTTTTGTTGTTGACCTAAAGCAATTTGGGCAACCGCACGAGTGATTTTACGAGTCACAAAAGTTTCACCACGTAGAGGAGACTCATGGTTAAATAAAATACCGTTAACTGCAAACATATTGTAAGCCTCACGATAATTTACCGTAATCCAAAAACCATACATTTTGGCTACTGCATACGGTGATCGAGGATAGAATGGAGTAGTTTCTGACTGTGGCACTTCCTGAACTAAACCATATAATTCAGAAGTAGAGGCTTGATAAATTTTTGTTTTCTCTATTAGCCCTAAGAGTCTTACCGCTTCTAATATACGTAAAGTACCGATACCATCTACTTGAGCAGTATATTCAGGCTCATCAAAAGAGACTTTTACATGAGACATAGCGCCCAAGTTATAAATCTCATCTGGTTGAACTTCCTGAATAATACGAATGATATTGGTAGAGTCTGAAAGATCTCCGTAATGCATAATAAAGTTTACACCTTCTTCATGTAAATCTTCATAAAGGTGATCTATACGTGCAGTATTAATTAAAGAGCTACGACGTTTGATACCATGTACTTGGTAACCTTTAGCTAATAAAAATTCTGCTAGGTAGGCACCATCCTGACCTGTAATACCAGTAATAAGGGCTTTTTTCATATTATATTAAAATTAATTCTCTATACAATAAACCATGTATTAAGAATAGCAAGAAATGAAGAATTATAATCTTAAGGAGCTATGATTTACAAGGAAATCATTATAAGCTAACGCAATACCTTCTTTTAAATCAATCGTATGTCTCCAGCCTGCGTTATGGAGTTTTGATACATCCATTAACTTACGTGGAGTTCCGTCAGGTTTAGTAGTATCCCATACGATATCACCCTCAAACCCTACAATTTCCCTGACTGTTTCCGCCAGTTCTTTAATAGTAACATCAACACCTGTTCCTACATTTACTAATTCAGATTCACTATAATTCTCCATCAAATACAAACACGCTGCAGCTAAGTCGTCTGCATGCAAAAACTCCCGCATCGGAGAACCTGTTCCCCAAAGTATAACATTCGGTAAACATTGATTTTTTGCCTCATGGAACTTACGAATCATGGCAGGTAATACATGTGACTTCTCAAGGTCATAATTATCATTAGGCCCATACAAATTAGTAGGCATGACAGAGATAAAATCACATCCATATTGAGCTCTATATGCCTCACACATTTTAATACCAGCGATTTTGGCGATGGCATAAGGCTCATTCGTATGCTCTAACGTTCCAGTTAATAGATACTCTTCCTTCAAAGGTTGAGGAGCTAATTTAGGATAGATACAAGACGATCCCAAAAACATCAACTTCTTCACTCCACTTAGATACGCATTATGGATAATATTATTTTGAATAGCCAAATTTTCATAAATAAAATCAGCTCGATAAGTATTGTTTGCGACAATTCCACCAACCTTTGCCGCAGCTAAAAATACATAGTCAGGCTTTTCTGCCTCAAAAAAGTCTCTAACTGCTAACTGATTTCTCAAATCAAGATCTTTTGAAGTTCTGGTTAGAATATTCATAAAACCAGACTTTTCCAAATTTCTCATAATTGCAGAGCCCACCATACCACGATGTCCCGCTATATATATTTTACTTTCCTGATTCATTATCTATTATTAATAGCTTTATTAATTACATCTTGTATTTCAACCTTAAATCTAGCAACTGAAAATCTTTCTGCATTCTTCCTAATTGTATAGGGATCAAATACTAACTTTTCAAACTCCACGACAGCATCACATATGGACACAACACTTTGCTCATGAAATAAATATCCTGTTTCTTTATGCTGAACAGTTTCTGCTGTACCGCCTTGTCCAAGACAAATGACAGGAGTTCCACAAGCCTGAGCTTCAACTGGAGCTATTCCAAAATCTTCAAGCGCAGCAAAAACAAAGCCTTTTGCTTTACTAATAACTTCAGCAACTTCATCACTAGGTAAGAAACCTGTAAATTCAATATTGGAAGAAGCCATTAGTCTCAATTCAGTATTCAATTCACCATCTCCAATAACAATTAATCGTTTACCAAGATGATTGAAAGCTTTAATTATTAAATCAAATCTTTTCTTGATAGCGAATCGACCTACAGTTACATAGTAATCCTCTTTGATTGCATTGAATTGAAATCCTTCAATATCTACAGGTGGGTAAACTAAATAGGATTCTCTATTATATCTTTTCTTAAGCCAATTTTGAACAAATCTAGAGTTCGCTATCATAAAATCTGGATTTTGAGCTAGCTGATAATCTTTTTTTTCAATCAACTTAAGAGCTGGTCTTAATAAAAATGCTAATTTTTTAAAAAATAGCTTACGTTCGTAATCCTCCCATACATACATTAAATTCCTTTGTTGAATATAACATATATGTATTTGGGAATCTGAAGTTTTATTAATTCCTTTAGTTGCTGTGTGTGAAGAACTAACTATAATCTCAGATTTAGAATCGACTTTTATCTGTTCCAGAAAGAATGGAAATAAAGGAAAAATAAATCTAAATCGTTTACCAAAAATTCGAAGAGAAGTTTGTTTTATTGTAACATTTGGAGTACCAAACAACCTGTTTTTTTCAGATTGACTCATAATATCAATCAAGCACCAAATTTCTTCAAACTTAAGCTCTTCGTATAACACAGCTATTACTTTTTCAGCTCCACCATACAAATCTAGCCAATCTACTACTAATGTTTTTCTCATATGTAATTTCTAAAAAACGCTTATCAAAATCATTAATTCTTGTAAATTAGCTATTTACTGTTTCTATAATTTTAAGCAATTGTAGTGTACTTTCTTTCCAAGAAAAACGTTTTATATTCACATTTCCAGATTCTATTAGACGCTCTCTTTGTTCGATATTTAATATTTTTAGCATCGAACTTGCGATATCTTCGATACTGTGTGGATTACAATAAAGTGCACTATTGAGAAAAATTTCTGGCAATGAAGTTTCCTTTGAAACAATGACTGGGCAGCCACAAGCTTGTGCTTCTAACGGAGGTATTCCAAAACCTTCATAAAAAGATGGAAAAACAAAAGCTAATGCCCCAGAATAATATTCAATAATCTTTTGATCTGAAACCCTTCCGATAAATCGAATATCTTTTCTGTTAATAAATTCCGAAATATCTAATTGAGCAAAGCTATTCGTCGAAAGGTCTCCAATTATTAATAGCTCTAAATTATCAACTGTTTCTTTAACCAAATTAAAGGCCTTAAATAGAGATATTAAATTTTTACGTTCGCTCAATGATGATAAAGCCAAAAAATATGGTTTTTCATTAATGATTCCTGTATAACTATGGCATTGAAACTCCTCGTTTACAGCATTATAAAGAACACTAATTCTTTTTAAATCGGTAGAATAATATTTGTTAATTTCCTTCTTAGAAAATTCACTTACTGTAAATACATGTTTCGCCTTAGAAAGGAGTTTTGGAACCATAAACTTGTACCAAAGTAGAAATTTTTTTGAGTAGGCGTTAGGGTATACTAGGTAAGCTACATCATGAATTGTAACAATATTGTTATTATATAAAAGCGGAGCAGTGTTTGTTAAATTTAACAATATTGGATTGTTTAAAGAATCTAGAAATATTGGTAATTCAAACTGCTCCCAAATTTGTCCTTTAAACCTACCTATAATCTTAATTGCTAATAATTCAGCAACCTCAGGGTGTATTATATCGAAAGGTGCAACAAAAAGCACATTAGGATATATGGATTTCAACTGTTTGCAAATTTCAATTGCAAACCGTTGAACTCCGGTGATTTTTTGAGATAAAAACCTACAATTTACTACGATCATTACTTTCTGAGAAATAGATTGATACCTAATTTTTTAAACTTATTTTTAATAAAAGTTTTTGTAAACTGTAGTATAAAATAATAATTTGCAATTAATGGATGAAGTTTTCCAGTTTTTATGCACGCTTTCCGATGTTCCAAAAATATTTTAGGTTCGTAACTTGCTCCACCTTCAGTCATTAACACGCTAACAGAATTAAAATACAGACCATTTAAACTTTGACCCGGTCTCAATAAAAGCTCATAATCACCACAAACCTTATAAGATGTATCGAATAGTCCATACTTTTCAAATATTTTTTTTGAATGTAATGCCCCTGGATGAGCAAGCATATTGATTTTTTGAAATTTACTCCACTTCCATGCCCAACCTATAGTACGTAGATAATTTCCTTGCGCATCTATTAATTCCAATTTTGAAGATATTAATAAGGAATTTTGAGTATTATGCGAATTAATAAAATTTACATAATCAACTAAACAATTTGAAGTCAAATAATCATCTGAACCTAAAAACAAAATCCAATCCCCAGTAGCCTTCTTCACGCCTTTATTCCAAGCATCATAAATCCCTTTATCTGGCTCGCTTAACCAATAGGTTATTTTGTCTTCGTATTTTTCTATTATACTTAAGGTATTGTCTTTTGACCCTCCATCTATAATTACATATTCAAAGTTTGAATACCCTTGATTTATAACACTTAAAATTGATTTTTCTAGTGTTCTCCCTGAATTAAAGGTTGCTGTTATTATTGAAATTTTGGGATTCTTATCCATAAAATTAATTTTAAGTTTATATATGTGAATTATAGACTTTTTTTTCTTTCAATATTGATAAAACCTGGAAAAATGCTACAATTACAAAGAAGAAGTACATCAAAAAATTCGGAAAATAGAACCCGATTAAGCTTTCTGTACTTCCTACTATACTACAGAATAAAACAATACCTCCAACAATAAATGCAACTTCTCTAAGTACTGGAAAATATTTTCTAACTTTTGAGGTAATTTCAAAATTCAATTTTATAAAGATAATAAGTCCAATATAGCCCATATCAAACAAAATTGAAAAAACTGAATTATGTGTTGTAATTAAATTATTGTTAGTCCAAGATGTAAAAATACTTGCCCACTGCTTAGAGGCATTTGAACCATAATGACCAAATTCTCCATATCCTATAAGATGATAAATATCGAAAGCAGCAAATACCTTCAGTGAAATTGCCCAGATGGTAAACCTAATGAATTCAGAATCATCTTCTCTTTGTACATCAGCAATATTTCCAGTTAGGAGTGGGAATATTGAAACAAGCATTATTGGAAATATAAAATAAATATATGGAACCGTAGAATATAAATTACAAATAAAGGGTGAGCTAATTTTCTTAAAAATGAATGTCAAACATATTATAATTAGAGGAACAAATATTGATACCCTAGAGTCAATTGGTACAAGAGTGCATAATAAGACGGTACAACAAAATATTTTTACTAATGAAAAAGGGTTAAATATTGTTATCAAAACTTGCAATAAAAATACTAGCCCAACTAATGCGGCAAAAGTATTATATCCAGTCACTAAAGGAAATTTTACTCGAAGCATCTCTATCCCAAATTTTGATAGTAATAAGGCAGGTCCAGCTTCTTGATAACTTGTAACTTCTGAATCATCAATTTTTATTTGTAAGAAATACAAAGCTAAATTGATTAAGCAGAATAAAATAAAAGGATAAATTGCTACTTTCTGTAACAACATTTGAACTTCTTCATATCTACCATACATAATGTAACGAGAACATATTGCAATCACATACAAAAAAACAAGAAATGTCGTAAGTAACTTGTAACCAATATTTACTATATCGGTATTGGGGTTGGTTGTACGTAATAACGATATAATGAAGAGTACCATTAAATACACAATTGTTCTATTTCCTTTGTATTTAATAAAACTTACTATTTTCGTTGATTCACCCAAAACTCTGTAAATCAAACATGTATTCATTATAACCTTTAAGATTATCAATTTCCCCAAAGATGAGCTATGGAGTAATATTAGGAAAACAGTAAGTGCATCGAAAACCATATATTTTATTATTTTTGTCTTTACTTGAGTACTTCGAGGATGATTAAATCTAGTTCTTACCAGATTTATCAAATGATTGGAGCGATGCTTTCTCCAAGATTATAAATAAGTTCGTGATTTCTTACACCAATTTTTTTTGCAGGGACGCCACCTACGATTGTAAATGGCTCAACATCAGATGAAACTACAGCACCAGCAGCGACAACAGCCCCTTTCCCTATTTTAACTCCTGGAAGTATTATTGCCCTAGAGCATATCCACACATAGTCTTCTATAATAACAGGTGCACCAACTTCTCTAAAGTCTAAACTTTGAACGTCATGGTGAAGTGTCCAAATTATTGCCTGAGAACTAATATTTACATTTTCATGAATAGTTAAACCTTTTCTCGCATCTAGAATACAGTCATGACCAATTATTGAACTATTACCAATTATAAGTTTGTTTGGGCTTCTTACTTCAAAGCCTCTATACAGACCTACATTATTACCTATCTTAGCTCCTAATATTCGTAATAATGTAATTCGTAAAGTATGAAAAGGTAATTTAGAAATAAACCTTACTATTATATATAAGAAAACAAATTTCATATGAAAAGTAGTTAGTCTTTTAGAAATTCTTTCAAACTCTTTCTTTCGAAAATCTCAAGTAATCCACCATCTGTTGAATTAAATATTTTTCTTCCTGCATTCATGTATGTTTCTCTAGCTACCTGATAATGATACTCCGAGCTTAATAAATCTGGAAGTTGCCAATTATCTTTTGTGGAAAAATAATTTGGATCAAAATGGTTATTATCGTGAGACTCAAGTTTAATTGTTTTATTTGGAGTTCCTTTAGTTGCAAAACTATGATCACATCCAACTAATGTAACTTCATGAAAACCAAAATGAAAAGCAAGTTGCAGAGCTACATAAGTTACTGTAGAACCTTGACAGATAGAAGATGAAATATCTCCTGCAAATCTTCCATGTAAGGTGGAGCTATGTAGTAAATGTAATTGAGAATTTTTATTAAAATCCTTATATTTAATTCCCGCTTGTTTAAATGCAGCAAAATCTAAAAAAAGGGGTATGGAGGTAGTACTAAAAAAATCCTTGTTTTGTTCTAATACGAAAGGATTTACACAAGCTATGTAATCTGGTCTAAAGGTAGTTCTTTCAAACAGTAAGTTAATTTTATTAAGTCCGATTGTTATAACATTAGAATCTTTTAAAATTTCAAAATCTACATTATTTAATGAAGGACCGTTACAAAGTATTACACATTTTTTTCCTTTATGTATATCTTTTAATTTTTTGATTTTTTGAAAGTTTCCAAAATATTGATTTATCAACAAATCAAATTTTAGTTTACCTAAAATAAGTCTCAATCCCTCTTTGTAATGATTGATTGTTGAAACTGTTAAATATTTTTCATACAATTGTTCCATACTATCACGAAATTTGGTTAATAAGTAATATTAAAAGTACTAAAAGAGAAGGCAAAAATCCTGAATATTCATATTTTATAAATTGCGTATTCATTAATTGATATGACTTAAATGGCGCATACCAAGAATAGCAAGCCAAATAACCTATAATCATACCTACTGGGAATGCATTTATCCCTAATGTAGGATAAAGTAGAAAAGAAGATAATAGTAATATCGTACCGCTTATTCCATTTAAATAATGCCAAATAATATGATTTGAAGTACTATAAATTTGAAGATGCATTGCTCCAAATCTTTCAATTAAAAAAGCTATTCCAAGTAATAACCAAGTATCTAATGAAATAAACTTTGATTTTGTCCCTAAAAACAGAAATATATCATTGCTAAAGAAATAGAAAAAAACGATTGAAAAAGTAAATAAAAGATAAACTAATCTAGTACTTTTCTGTGTTTCCTCACGTAACTTTATAATGTTTGAATCTTTATATAGCATGCTATAAATAGGAATTCTACTGTAAAATGGTGCTTGAGTAAAAGTTCTGATATTCTGCAAAAGATTTAAACTAATCAAATATGAACTTAAAATTCTAGGGTCAACAACTTGTTGTAGGATAAACGCAGAAGCCTGAATTATTCCCTGTGAAAATAGAATACCAACACCACTCTTAATTGCACTAGATAATACCTGATGTTTATCCACACCATCATAGTTTACATTCTCTATTCCAATTACTTTAGATTTTAAAGAAAAAACGATATTATTTGTTAAAAAATAATTCCTTAGGACTGCTACAATCAACCAAAATTGATTTAGCAATATTATGTAGCCTATGTCACACTTAATAAAGAGTAATACAAGTGAAATTATTATTGTATTGGTTATATTAAATATCGCATCCCATCTTCGAACTAATGCTACTCGGTTAGCACCCTGTAAAAGGTTTAAATAAACATTTCCCCATAATTGCAAAACAAAAGATAAACAAAATACCCACCACGTAATCCAAGACAAAATTGGATTATGTGTGTGATTTACTGTATCCTTAATAAGGAAACTACCAACTGTAGATAAAATTATGAAAGCTATCAAACATAGTATTTTATAAACACTTGTCATTAATTGATAGATATTTAATTGATAACTAATATCTAATACATTCCCAATGTTATTAAAAATATTAAGCCTGTAAGCAATCATTCTTACAAAAGTTGCTCCGAACCCTCCATCAAATAATGTCAAAAATGTGAGCCACAATGAAACGAAATACCAAAAGTTAACATCATGGGTATCATATTTTTTTAATATTAGAGGGGTTATCAATACTATTATTAAAGATTTTGATCCAAAACTCGCCCAAGTCATTAATGTGGGGGAGTTTAATATTCTACTTGATAATTTCAAAGTGTTTAATTTCATTGTTGATACTAGAAAAATAAACTATAAGTTTATTAGTATTTCTTCTATTTTTTCTCGCACTCAGAGTCGCTTTGACAATTAAGTTCTCTGTACTATCAATTTGCCAAGTACAATCATTTTTAAAGTTTGAAAAAATTACTTCGAGCAAATCATCCTCTATAAAGTATCGACTGTTTGATTCTTTCCCTTTTCCCACAAATACATCCCAAGGAGCTACAGCATTAAAATGATACTTTTTACACAAATTGAAGAAATTAATATAATCCAAAAAGTTATCTGAAGCTAATGTAAAGGTTTGCTCTTTTTTCAATGAATCACATGTACTCCTCTTTTGCAAAAAAAATGAATCCGTTAAATCTTTATTCCGAATTTCTGCAATTCCTCCATCAAACAATGAGTAAATTTCAGTCCATCTTCCTAAATAATTATTTGTGAATAGCTTAATATCTGGCCATTGACTCTTAATTTCATCTCTCCAATTTGATATAAATTTAACTACAGACTCATGTTGAAACTTCTTAAATTGCATTTTTAATTCAGCTAGAAGGTAAACCGAATCAACTTTATTCATATCTTTCAAATATGCTTTGTAATTAAAGTTTAAATAAGGAAGATTAACTCCGCTAGTACTTAAAAAATTAGTAAAACCATCCATGCAATATTCACAAAAACACCCCCCCCATTCTACAGCTTGATCATTCATTCTTGCATCATCTACAACCAATCCATAAGCTCCTAATGAAATCAATACTTGAGCTCGCTTTTTAAAAACCTCTTGAAAAACAGGCGAATTTACACATCCCCAATATGGATTATTCATTTTCCATTTTGACATCCAAGGTGCTTTCAACTTATTCCCATTAATATCCTGAACACGTCCTTTTATTGTGAATTGACCTGAATCTGGGACTTGGGGGTTCATAGCTAAACTAAACCTTGCATATTTTGAAAGTTCTTTCAATCCACTTTCAGAATCTGAATAAAGCCAATCAACTTTCTTGACTCCTAGCTTTTTTACTAGATTTATGGTGTTTAGAGTATCTTTCGAATTAATTGGATGCAAGAAACGTGATGATAACACCAATTCTTCGGAGTTTTGCCCTATAACGGAAAAGCATAACATGCAGAAATATATTAAATTTAAATACTTCATATTTCTTGCTATTTACAAATCCTTTAAAACAGAACTAATCCCTCCATCAAGTGTCAAATTTGCACCATGAATAAATCCTGAATTTTCAGAAGATAAAAACAATACTAATTTGGCTACATCTTGAGGATATCCTATACGTTGTACTGGATGTATTTTCCTTAATTCATCTAATGCTGCCTCGTTACCATTAAAGCCAGCTAAAAGCATCTCGGTCTGGATGGCTGCTGGACTAATGGCATTTACACGTACACGTCCTTCCAAGTCTACAGCTAAGGCTTTTGTTAGTCCAATCAGTGCACTTTTGGAAGTAGCATAACTAATAAAACGAGGTTTGGTCAATTGTTGGTGAATACTACCTATATTAACTATAGCACCTTGTACCGATTCTAAACGTTTTAAAAACATCTGACTCAAGAGTAAAGGTCCTGTTAAATTAACATTGAGTGTTTCTTGCCATTCGTCCAACTTCAAATCATCAAGTTTATCCAATAACTGCACTGCTGCGTTATTGACCAAAACATCAAGTCGAGGTAACTCACTATCTAAATAAGCTTTGTACTGCTCTCTGTATTCAGAATTAGTACAGAACTTATGAAGATCAAAAACTAGTAGTTTATCGAGAAAATCTACTTCTGCATGGCGAATATCTAATCCATATACGTAGTAATCATTTTCCTTAAACATCTTTGCGATAGCACTTCCTATACCACCTAATACTCCTGTAATAAGGATACACTTCTTCTGCATAGAAATTCTGTTTTAGTTTACCCCCAAAAATTCGAATAAATAACTAATAGCTTGATGTGTCGCCCTTCTTACGCCTTCAATGGTGTTTGAACCGTTGTGTGTACCAAAAATACACTTATCAAAATTGCGTAATTCTGAACTAATTGGTAAAGGTTCTATTTCA
This sequence comes from Flectobacillus longus, assembly GCF_030056705.1. GTDB lineage: Bacteria > Bacteroidota > Bacteroidia > Cytophagales > Spirosomataceae > Flectobacillus > Flectobacillus longus. The sequence continues at coordinate 17,376 of NZ_JASHIC010000014.1, read as the reverse complement.
AAAACATCAAGAGCTGCCGCTTCAACTTTTCCAGATTTTAGAGCCTCAAGCAAATCTGCTTCATTGATAATACCTCCACGTGAGACATTTACGATATACACACCATCCTTCATTTTTGCAATGCTAGATGAATTGATAATGTTACGTGTCGAAGGAGTTAATGCACAAGTTGCGACTACAAAATCTGCTTCCTCCAACTTTTCTGGAAACTCACAAAAAGTATAGTTCTGTAAATCAGATTCATCTTTTTTAGCAAAAGGATCATAAACATTTATATTCATGTCCATTCCTTTTAAGAAACGAGCTGTAGCTTTACCAATATCACCGAAGCCAATAAGACCTACGGTCAATCCGCTGATAGATCTTCCTGCTGGCTTTACCCAATTTCCTTTTCTAACCTCTCTATCTATAAAATAAGTTTGACGAGCCAAACCTAGAATAAAAGCAGCTGCAACCGTAGCCACTTCAGCACCAAACATATTAGGTGTATTAATAATTGGGATACCTAGCTTTTTGCAAGCTGCAAAATCCACATTATCAACTCCTACACCCCATTTTACGGCGGCCTTTAGTTTTCCTGCTTTACCAGCCGTAAATACACGTTCAGTAGCAGGATCATCTCCAATAATCCAACCATCTACCTCTGGAAGAATTTGTTCTAGCTCTTCCTCTGAAAGTGTCTGTACAATATTTGGAATAACTAATTCTATATTTTTTTCTTCGAAAATCGGACGAAATTCGTCGATTTTTTTAAGCATTGGAGGACAGCTAACTAATACTTTCATGATTTCTATTTACCTGGATATAATTCTTTAAACAAAAATTCTGCTACTTTAAAATTTAATTCAACATCTATGTCCTGTGCTTCAATTTCAGGAATTTCATACATAAATGGTCTATCTCCGATACGATTGAACTTCTTAATTAGAGTTTCCTTTGTAAAGAGGTACATGCAAGAATTTTCCATGTATGTTGGAGGTAAATCTTGTGTTCTAAGCAGTATAGAAGGATTATGATTAATTGCTCTTGCTAATTGATCCCAAAGTCTTACCTGTAGTCTTGTCACGGTAAACATACTATCATAGATAGGATATGAAGCCATAAACTCTTTGATACCTTTTGAAATTGTGTCAGGCGAAAGAAGAGGATTTGTACTATGAGTTTGTAAATAAAATTCAGACTCCACTGTATTACATGTATTTAATAACACATTGTTCATTGGAATAGCACCATCTCTTAAATGTTCAGGGCGTTCTAAAAGCATAACTTGAGGATATAACTCATTGACCTGCTCCATAATAGTAGGACTATCTGTGTCTATTACTACACGATCTATTTCCTCACAAGCGAGCAAGCTATCAATTACACGATGAAAAAGAGGCTTACCTGCAAAGTCTCTATAATTTTTTCCTTTAACACGCTCGCTCGAATGGCGCATTGGAACAATAGCAACAACTTTGTATTTCATAAAATAATTTTTATATCGTTAAAATGGCTCTAACTGGTACTCCTTCAATGCCCTCTACTTTCAGAGGTAAACATATTAGCTGATAAATTCCTTCTTCCACATGCAATAAATCCAAACCTTCTAAAATTATCACAGCGTTTTTTAATAAAATCTGATGCGTATCCACAGGATCAAAAAACTTTTGTATCGAACAATAATCTATTCCTACTAGCTGAATTTGATGATCAACAACCCACTGAGCAGCACAAGCACTTAAGGCTACATAACTTATGTCAAATTCTTTTTTTGTCCAAAGCTGATTTGTCGAATTTGCTGTTTTAAATAATAATCTTTTTATTCCTTTATGAATTGATAATTGGTCTAAAAGTTCGGCAGTTATTACTGACCATGAATCTTCAATTTTAATTATCTGAGCTTCTCCACAGAGGGTCTGTAATGGGATATCATTTGTTGTTTTGCCATCAGCCACAAAATGAAGTGGAGCATCTATGTGAGTTCCTGAATGAACATCCAAATCTAGTCGGGATACGTTAGCCTCACTCCCATCTTCTATCTTTTGAAGAGATGAAATATGTAATCCATATCCACCTGGCCATGTTGGTAAGTTATTAGAAAGTGGTACTGAAATATCAATAATATTCATTCGTTAATATTCTATTTTTGCAGCTTTAATTTCTACAGGATTATGTTTTCTTAAAAAATTGGTAGGATAATAAAACCTTGTTCTCAAAGAGTTATCAATATTACCCGAATGATTGTACCCTTTAAGTGTTCCATAAAATTGTAAGATGCGGAATACAGGAATATCAATTAAATTTTTTAATAAAACCCCGTCCTTTAAAGCAAAATAATAATCACTGACAATGTTGGTTAACGATAAATATATAAAATCAAAAAAATTAAATTTAGCATAAGGAACAATTCGTTTAAAAGCAATTGCCTCACGATAATACCTATTATAAACCTTTTTAGGAGTTTCCTCATGAATATGGACAATGACAGCTTCTGCTTCATAGGCAATTCTGTATCCTTTTTTCAGAATCTTTGAAGCCCAATCCAAATCCTCCAGTCCGGTTAAGGTCTCATCATACGGTTGTTCCTCCCACAACGATTTTCTTACTGCTGTATTAGCATTGTTACAAAAAGGGTGATGTTGATTATGATTGGAAAAAGCAGGGAACCATTTCGCCAACAATCGATGCTCAGAGTATTTGCTTTTTTCATAGCCTATCTGGCGCCCATATACGCATGCTACTTTAGCATCTTCAAATGGCTTCAACATCATGTCTATCCAGTGAGTATATACTGGATAGACATGAGCACTAGCAAATAATAAGATGTCTCCTTTTGCGGTTTCGCAGCCTTTATTAAGAGCATACCCAAAAGAAAAATCCTCTGGTAATATTGAAACAACTTTAGCACCAAGACTTTGAGCAATAGATACAGTATTATCTGTAGAACCAGAATCAACCAGAATAACCTCAATTTCGTGCTGTGATATCTGAGCTAGAATACCATTAATCAGCTTTCCTATATGTTTATCCTCATTAAAGGCTCTTATTATAACACTACAGATCATCCAATATTTAGATTAAGATTTCTTCTTTTTTGATTTTTTATCATCACCAAAATACTCACCATAGCCATAACCGTAGCCGTAGCCATAACCGTAGCCATAACCGTAGCCATAACCATAACTAGATTTACTCATATCGACCCCATTAAATACTATATTAAGCGGCTTTAATTTCTGTTGAGCTACAAGTTCTTTTGGAATATTTAATTGTCCTTTCAGTGTAAATCCCTGACGTACAACATACATTGAAACATCCGCATGAGCTCCAAGTATGATAGAATCTGTAACCAAACCAATTGGGGGTGTATCCAATACAATGATATCAAATTCTTGCTTAAGATTATTAATTAACGTCTCCATCCTTCCATTAGACAACAATTCTGACGGATTTGGAGGAATCGGCCCACAACTAATCAAATACATATTTTCATTAATAGACAATTGCTTAATGATTTCCTTTTCTGTCGCAGTTCCAATCAGGTAACTTGTAATTCCTTTTCCATCTGCTCTTCGATCTTCACCTAAGTACTCAGATACCTTTGGCTTTCTTAAGTCCAATTCGAGGATAATTACCTTTTTACCTAAGATTGCATACGATTGAGCCAAATTTAAACTGATAAAACTTTTTCCTTCTCCACTCATGGAAGAGGTAAACAAAAACACTTTTGAGCTCTCGCCTAATTTTCCTACAAATTGTAAATTGGTACGCATCATCCTGAATTGTTCAGATAAAATGCTATTTCCAGACATATCTACCAATGATTCTATTTCATTTTTGGGTTTTAAACCAATCTCACCAATTACTGTTAAACCAGTTCCTTTTTCAATTTCTTTTCTATGAATCACCTTATTATTTAGGATATCTAACAGGTTTACCAGCCCAATTGGAACCAAAAATCCGAGTAAGATTGAAATTAAAATAACAACCATTCGGTTAGGACTCACAGGCTTTGCAGACACATATGGCTGATCAACAACTCTACTATCAGAAACAGCAGAGGCGTAGGATAGGGCTGTTTCTTCTCTTTTTTGAAGTAATAATAAATATAGACTTTCTTTAATAGCCTGCTGACGTTTTATACCTACAAATTCTCTTTCCTTGTGAGGAATACTTTTAATCGCTGACTCAATTTTACTGTTTACAGAAACCAAACCAGATTTAGCTGAAAGTATATTCTTTTTCTGGTTTTGAATATTTTCTTTAATAGCCTGTTTTGTATTGGAAATTTGGGTACTTACAGTTTCTAATAAAGGGTTAGCGGCTTGAGTAGTTTTTGCATATTTATCTTTCTGTAACTCTAGCTCCGAGAGTTTATTTACTAAACCTAGTAAAATGGGGTCATCAGACATTACCATTGAAGGAGCAATAGGACCTTGTGCATTATTAACATAAGATTCTATATTATTCAATAACCTCAATTTTATATCTACTTCATTCAATTTAACATCATTATCTTTAACTTTTTCTAGAAACAAATTAGCCTCTGCCCCTAAATCTGTAAATCCTTGACGACTTTTGTAACCTTCAACATCCTTTTCCACATCTACTAATTCCGAGGTTATCAACTTCAGTCGTCCTTCAATAAATCTTAGTGTATTAGAAGCTTCTTTATTCTTATCCTCTAAAGATGTCGACACATAAGTTTCTATCAGTTTCTCTAGAATTGTAACAGCTTTCTTTGGAGCTGTATCTTTAAATGACAAGCTCAATACTGTACTTTTTGCATTGACTAAACTAACATCTAGGGTCTTTAAGTACTCATCTGTAAGAGAACTTTTATCTGTTAAAATAAACTTTATTTTTTTTACAGAAGCGTTATAATATCGAGTATTTAAAAAAACTCTTAATTTGCAAAATGGGAGCTTTAGAGGTTGACTAAAGACACCTTCCATATTAATATCATTTGCCTTATTATAAACCCTGTAATGTAGATTATCTATTATTTCGACAAATAATGGTTGATTATATGCATCCTTTGATACCTGATCAACCTGTACCCAAATAGGTGAATTCCCAAACAATTCAGTACTTCTTCTAAGGCTTTCCTCTTTAAAGTAAAGAGTAGTTAAGTTCAATTGGGTTACAACTCGATCCATCAAGGTTCTCGATTTAAAAACCTCCATTTCATTTTCGACAATCTTGTTACCCCCGAAAAGTTCTAAGTCCTTTAAAATATCATTTCCACCTCCTAGACCCTTCTTTTCATCCTTAATTAAAACAATTGCCTTGGCCTGATAAACAGGTCTTTTATACCATAGATAGGCAAATCCAAGGCTTACACTTAGAGCTAAAGCCAAAATAAATAGATACCAGTATTTGAAGTATTTTAAAAGTAACTCAACCAAGTTGAACGAGCCTTCATCTTCCTCGAGTAAAACCGATTTATCTGTATTCATAAAAATATTTATTGTAAATATTGAATAATAATAAGTAACATATTACTATTCTTTTAATTTCTTAGATTTAATATTAGTATTCCCAATGCCGACACGATTCCGGTGAATATTGGAACTAATTGATAATTTTGATCTGTAGCTGTTGCTTTAGTTTTTAAAGGTTCGACATACAACACATCATTTTGCTCTAAATAATAATATGGAGATGATAGAATATCTCTACCTCTTAAATCTAATCGTATAAGTTCTCTTTTACCTGACTCTCGCTCTCTAATTAGTAATATATTATCTCTTTTAGCAAAAATTGTTAAATCGCCTGCCATCCCCAAAGCCTCAGGAACAGAAACTCTATCTTCGATTAGATTATATACACCAGGTCGAGCAACCTCACCAAGAACTGAAAACTTATGGTTAAGAATTCTTACACTTGCAGAAGGCTCCTTCAAATAAGTAGAGAGTCTTTTTGTAATTGTATCTGACGCAACATTCAATGTTAAATCTTTTACTTTTACACGGCCTATCAATGGCATTCCTATATAGCCCAATGAATCGACAATATAACCAGCTGGTTGTGCTCTCCCTACTCCAGGGTTGACAGAGAAATTACTATAAGTTAGTGCCGCAATGTTGGGCGAATTATAAATCACATTGGATTCTTCACTTAGACTACTTACCAATACTGCAAGAATATCTTTAGATTGGATAGTCTTGATAGGGGGTTTAGGAACTATCATGGAAATATATCTAGTAGTATCTCCTTGGAAATATACAATTTCTTTAGTCTGAACACAAGAGTTAAGAGTTGTTACGAATATAGAAATTGTAAAAAGTAATGTGAATAATCTCAATGTTGATTTCATTAGCTTAAATCATCAATAAATTGTAAAAAATATAGCAAAGTTACTTTTAAAAACCGTAATTAATCCCAAAAGATAAAGACTGAGAACTTCTTGATTCTAAATTTGAGGTCTGCGTTTGCGATGTAAACCCTACATTTAAAAATAGATCATGTATTATTTCATACTGGGATTTAATTGATAGAATACTAAATTCTTTTAAGTCCCCCCATAAGAATGGATAAATTGGCTTATCCGAAATTTGATCCATTCCAGTACCAACAGTTCCCTTTCTAATATATTCATAGTCGATAGTTAAATTCCAGCCCCGTTTTATTCGATAATTAGTTTGGATGAAAAAATTATCTGCGTTTGGTCCTAACCACGAGCCTAAATTATAATTATTATTAGCATAGGTTTGAGCTGGTATAAAATGTACATAGGCAAATGGTTGAATTTTGGTATATTCTGTTGTAATAGTCATATTTTTAATAGGGAAGTCTGCTACACTTGCTCCAATTAAATAGGCTGTATGGTTTCTAGCACTTTTTGAAGAATCGCTACCTGACAATCGGAGTTCGTCTATAAACATATTAAAATATAGATGTGTTTTTTTTATATGATTCCTTGAGCTCAACTGAAAAAAAAGCTGGGAATTTGATAAGGTATTATTTCCATCTAATTCTCCTAGATAATGATTCATAGCCGAAAATAGATTTATCGGAATTAAATATACCAACTGTATTTGGTCGTTGTACACCGAAGACTGTCCCATCGTAAAACTAGCTCCTTTAAATGGCCTAAACGTCAAAGAATTAATAGCCATATATTTTGCTCTGTCCTGATACTGTAACCTTCCTGGAACTGAAGTTGGATACATTTTTGTGGAATCCACAACTTTAGAATTCAACCATATATGAGCATAATTAACAGATAACCATTTAACTGGACTTATATCCAATCTAATTTGTGGGAAAGATGGTGCTTTCTGAGAAAGTATGATTTTATTACTAACTCCATAACCAATTGGCATATAGTTTTTACCAATTGTAGCACTACCCCATTTCCATTTTCCTGTAACGTTGACATTAGTCTCATTAAAGTCATAAACATTACCCGATCGAACTCCTATAACTCCTGTTTGAGGACTAAACTTTTGTAAATAATCATAGCCTTCATACAGTCCCTTTAACTTATTGGCTTTAAAGTCTAAACTAAAACCAATATATTTCCCTATATATCCATATCCCCAAACTCCATAAGTAAATTGACTTAACGGATTACCATCTACAGATTGAAACTGCTGTCCAACAATCGGCTGAACATTTACTGTAAAATTATCATCCTGATATGATAGGAATCTAAATCTATCTCCTATTTTGGTTTTAAATAAACTTTTATATTCTCCCTCGAAGCCTGATTTGGGATCTTTGCGCCACCATAAAGTATATTCTTTAAGATAAAAAGCTAATTCCTCTCTTTCTAAAGGTGTTAAGGCTGTAATATTCTTAGATAATTCGTCTAGTTTTTTATAAATATAGTCTTTGGATAGTGGTAATACTACATCATCCAACTCAATCACTCCTTTTTGTGCTAAACGACTAAGGTATGGATAAACTGTATGGTAGGTAGGCTCATATACCACTTGTGCAAGGGTATTCCACGTGAGGATCAAGCAACATAGTAAACTAAACGCTTTTTTGTGCCACTGCATACGATTGATAGAGCTAATTTATAGTTATTAAAATTTTGGGACAGATAAGTATTAATACTAAATTATGAGTTGTGAGTGTATTTTTTTAAATTGTCATTATTATATATTCAAAACTGGTCAAATCTCATCTTGCATTATTTCCTAACATTAAAAAAGTATCAAATCCTTCGAACGAACGTTTGTTAAAATATTCACTAGATAACGGCAAGATATTATGATTAATCAGATTCAGGATAAAGTAGTGATTTTGAATATAAATTTAATTTAGCAATTTGTGGAAAGGAGCGATAATGTAATTATATAAAGTAGTCTTTATAGTAATTTATTGATTAAATTCTAATTAAAGACATCTATTATGTACATTTATCCGTTTGTATTGTGTCTAATTTTTGTGCAATATTCTTGAAATAATTCAAAAAACCTAATTTTATACTATTACAAACTATCTATTGTTTAGCTATATCAGCTCAAAACAAAACATAATTAAATCGTTTAATTAGTAGTGCTTTATTTTGTTTTTCTTGAATCAAATTTAAGAATACACTTTTAATTTTTAACTACAAGCACTACGCATATTTATTAAACGGCAAGACATTATCTACAAAAGCCTAAATAGTATTGGTAAAATACAAAAATGTATATTCTTATTTTTTGTCTCTTACACTATAGATTCTAATATTGACGTTTGTCACTTAAAATCTTTCTATACAAAGTACTTAAAATAGGAGTGTTAAAATCAATAATAAGAGTGTAATCTCTTATGTTTTTCTCTGTACTCTTTATTATTTATCAAACGAAAGTACACATAAAAAGTCATACCTTTGTTAGGTTATTGAGCAAATAAAAGGATAAGTGATTCAACGGTAATTTAAAAGAATAGCCCGATTATCTGCTTTATAAGTGTTTGTGATTATTTTTGAACTCATTTTGGTCGTATAGACTCTTGCTTTATTTGAAGACTTTATCCTTTATATATATGTTGCCTCGTACAAACAATATTTTCTGCAAGTATATTCTGCTTTTATTATTACTCCCTAATATTTCTTGGGGACAAAATAGGTTTTTTGTTCCACATAATACTCTTACTTTTGGTATTGGTTCAAGTAGTTATTATGGCGATTTATCTAGTTACAGTCGTCCAATTCAATCTACTTTAGATGAAGTCCGCTGGAACGTTGGGGGGTATTACACACATTATTTTACCAGTCGTTGGGGTGCACGTGTGGGACTTAGGTATGTGCGTATAGCTGGCAATGATTTTAATATGCAAGGTGTAGATGGCAAGCTAGATCGTTTTGCTCGAAATCTCCATTTTAGAAATGACTTAAAAGAATTGAGTGCCGTAGGGATTTATAACCTAAATCCAGCGCCACGGTATTATAATAAACGCCAAGCTTTTAGTACCTATTTGTTGGGGGGTATTGCAGTTTTCTTGCATGACCCAATGGCTAAAACTCCTACAGGAGAGTGGGTCAAGTTACGTCCGCTCAATACCGAAGGACAAGGCTTGCCAGGGTATGATAGTCCTTATAAAGCATGGGCTGCTGCGGGTGTGGCAGGTGCAGGTGTCCGTTTCAAACTCAATGATCAGTGGGATTTGGGGCTTGAGGGTTTACTACAATATTCTTTTACTGATTATTTAGATGATATTAAAGGTAGCTACGCAAATCCTAATGATTTGGCAATTTATGGAAATTTGACGGTTACAATGGCTAATCGTTCTAGGGAGGGTGTTGATGCCTACACAGGTAAAAATCGTACTACGGGTATTCGTGAGTATGTATTAGACAAACAGCCTAATTTTGACCCATCTCAAGATCCTTTTACCTCTGCTACGATGCAAAATTATGGTCAAACGGGGCAATTGAGAGGTAGCTCTCAACTCAAAGACAGTTACATGACAATGAGTATTCATCTGATTTATCACCTTCCCAATGGCATAAGATGCCCTAGCTATTGATTTAGTGATTTAGTGATTTAGTGATTTAGTGATTTAGTGATTTAGTGATTTAGTCGATAGTCTTGATTCTCATAGTACGTTCCTCAATTCATTTCTTTTTACGATTTTTTAGTTCTGATTATACAGAAGAAGATTCCATGATGTTTTTTCTTCTGTATAATCAGAATAAAATCAGATAAATTATCATTCATCTACTGTATTTTCAAATAGAAGTCCTTCCTTTCTTTTTGTTCTGGATAACAAGATTTCCAGTCTTTTTCGGTGATTTGCCCTGTAATCCAACGGTTGTTGATTTTCACGCGCCATTGACAGTTTAGGGGTTCCACTCCATAAGGTCGACAAGCAAAAACTGCTATTTTGCCATCAGGGGTATAACCTATTCGTAAAGGTAAAATCGTTGGCGAATCTTTAAAGTCTATTCCCTTGTGTTTTTGCCATGTTTGTCCTCCGTTATAAGAAACCTCGGTATTCCATAAAGTAAAAGTAAGCGAGGGTCTAAGTTCTAATAAAGAATAGTTAGAATTCGATAGTTTTACTTTTGCGCCAAGATAAGTTAAAGCTCCAATAGTGCCGTTGTAGGCATCTTGATTAAGCCCTTCTTTGGGTCTATCCCAAATATTCCAATAATCTGCTCCAGAGAAAAAAATCATCATCCCTTGCATAAATGCAAGATGACGAGGAAGAAAAGCCCCAAATCCCTGTGGGTCGTAGCCTACATAATCATTGTAGAGATACCCACCCGAAGTGTTGTTCGAAGGCGAAACACCATCGGCAATTATCTTGGCTTGGGAGCAGTACTTTCGACCATCTAAGTGAGCACGATACGCTCCTGTTTCTACAAAATGTATGACTTTAGCTAAAGGGTGACCAGCATTGGCATTACTACCAAAATGATTAATAGTACGTTGTGGATGTCCTTCTTTATTTTTTAATACCAAATTTTGATTGTACCCATCTTCTGCATACAAGGCTAATTCTTCTGTTTCTACGATTCTGGGATTGTCAGACAAGCGCCAGCCTTTTATAGGCTCTACATCTCCTTTTTCTGTCCAAATGGGATTTTCTCGAATATTAGCATAATCAGATTTGTTGAGAGGATATCTTTCTTTTTGAAATCTTCCTACTCCTGGAAAGGTATTTGAATACATAATAAGTGCATAACCTGTTGTGGCATCTCCTATACCCTTCAAAAAGGCCATATATTTATTTTTTGACTTATTGTCGGAACCATTGACAAGGTTTAATTCTGTGTCCATGGTTTGAAACATAACCTGAGCTCGCCCACCAATAGCATCTCCTCTTCCAAAAGCTCCATGATAATCAAGGCCCGATTCATAGAGTTTTTGCTCTGGCTGATTCAAGAAAAACTGCTCTCCTATTTCGTTGTTGCCTTTGGGTGGATATGCAAAAAAACCTCGACGTGATGGTTCTATCGTAGAAATAAACTCTTCATACGTGATATTTTTTCCTGAAGTACTAATACAAGGCGCATCAAATTGAAGATTGGGGAAATATTCATGACAAGGGCGATAATCTGGACGCACCAAACTTACATATATACCTCTTGAACGGTGATCTAATCCTTTTTTAAGGAATACATCTACGGGTTTATCATAAATCACCCCAAAAGTAGGTGTCGGCAATCCTCCCATTAATGAGTCGGGAGCTAATGCAATTTGTGTTGCGGGAAATTTTTCTGGAGAATAGGTATCTGTTTGGTTTTCAAATGCTACATTCTCAAAAAAGTTAGGATAGCTGTCATATACTGTAAATACTTGTTTTGACAAGCTATTATTTTCGTTGATAGGTCTAAAACGAAAAGGTATTTCGCTGGTTCCACTACAATTTATACCACTGAGTCTAGCTATGTAATTTCCTTCGGGAAGCGTTCCTAAATAAGCTCCTACAGCAGAGGTAATGGGTTTTGCCGTTCCGCTCAAAAGCACTCGACTATCTTTTACTATTTCCCATTTGACTTGATATGCTTCACATGAACCAAAAAAAATATTGATAAAATTTGAATTGATTACCTGCTGTACTTTCAACACTTTAAACAATGGCTTTCCATCGCATGAGCAAGGCTGAATAGGTTCTTGTACAAGCGTACTTTCACGATTGGCACAAGATAAAGTGGCTAAAGCAATAAGAAAAATGAGTTGTTTCATTGAGAATAACTAGGAATTATAAAAGGTGAATTTAAGACATTCATTGTTTACTATCTAAACGACAAAATATCATTATGCAAAATTATGAGTTGTGAATGAGTAGTGTACAAAGGATTATAAAAATCATTCATATCGGAAGTATAACCTATTTTTTAAAATTTTATTTTGAAAAAATAGAGGTATTATTCTTCATTTCCGAAATCAGAAATCTACAATAGTTTGAAATCCTTCGTACGAATAGGCTTTAGGCAGTAAGCCGTAGGCAGTAAGCGAAAAATGTAATCATGATTTCTACTTTCAGCATACGGCTAAAAGTTAAATAGTATTTCTCATGAAGTAATAGAAACTTTTTTGCCTAATGCCTATGGCTTACAGCCTAAAGCATATTAAGGCAATTTTATTTTGCATTAATACTTATAAAAGATACTATTCACTTCTTCGATAGGTAATCTTAAATCATAGAGTAATGCTTTTATTTTTTCGCTACGGGCATATTCATAATACTGTTCGACTTCAAAACCAAACAATTGTTTAAATCGTAGAAAAAACAAAACAGGTGACAGTTTGGACTGAGCAATAATTGGCCTCAACTGGTGTGGAGACATAGTTATGGCATTTCTTAAAAGCCCTTCTGCGCAGAGCAGGCAATACATCTGCCAAAGATTGATGGCTTTTTGCTTCATTTTACGACTTCGTACGGCGTTAGCAAACAATTCGTCTAACATTCTCAAAGGAGATTGATAGGCATTGGGATAAAACACATCTATATGTGAAAATTTTGCTTTTTCGTGAAAGGCAATTCTTTGTGGCCAGTAATAAAAGAAAGGCATTCGGGCTTGCACAATATTTCCAAACGGCCACTGATTAATCCAATGATTGAGCGAATGAATATTTCGAATAGTCACTACTTTAAATTGGACAAAGGCATTTTGGGGTATCATGATTGAGAGATTTGTAAAGGAACTCAAAAAAAGAACTCCTTCTTTCCCCTCCGAATCTAGGGTAATATCATGTAGGCAATGGTGATTCATTCGAAGTTTCATCGGTGCCAAAGACTGAAAGAATATCATAGTGAAGGCACGATGGTTAACTCGATTAGAATGAGTTAGTACGACAGAATCTGAAGTGAAAAATTTACCCTCCCAAGATTCATATTGTGTATTTTGTTGCCCATAGATAATCTGCCCAAACATTGTATTTGTCTGGAATGGAAAAATATTACCTTCAACACTACCTTGACTTTTGTGTCGTAGCAAATGAAGTAATTCAGATAAATCTGTTAGAAATGATACATCAAACGTAGTTATCATAGCTGTTGCAATGTACTCGTTCCGAGTTTTTTATAAAGAAGGACTACTTAAGTGTGTATGCAGACCTAAAAGAAATGAATCTATTATTCAAATCTTAAACTCTGCATTTATAATTAAACTAATGGCTGTATTATTTCTGTTACTTTGAAGTAGTTAAAACTTCAATAATTAGGCAAAATGGTTCTATTATTTGATGAGAATCACTTTGCAACTTTTAACTTTCTGCATAAAGCCTTTCGTTGTAATAGTCTCAACTCAGTGCTCTCAATTCTCGACTTATACTTAACGGATATAGTAAAGGAATAATTATTTTTTTAGTTAAGTAATAAAATAAGATTATGCTGTTAGGCTATAAGCTTTTATTAAAATAAGCCCCCAATCAAAAATCAGAGGCTTTACCAATCGGACTTGAAGGATGCTCCGCTCGCATGGTTCATTCCTTCCTATTTACTGTATTTATTTTTAGCTTTGAGCTTCCAGCATTAATACAGAATTCAGAGTTTAATTTTTGATTATCAAATCATTAACTTACCAAACAGACAAATTACGGATTGACTATTTTTAATAACTCATCATTCTTAACTTATAGGATACTTTCTCAATAAAGCTTAGGACATTGAATTCCTGGAATAAAAATGTATCTAAGTTTGAGCGTAAATGTTGCGTACGAATCATTTCCATCTACTGTACCCCTTGGCGAATTGATACTCTGGTTTTGACTAATGGCAATACCTGTTGGGTCATTGACAAAAGTGTTCAATTTAGCTAGTCTATCCTTGCCTGTTGCGGCCGCAATACCTTCAGTCGTTCGTTGAGACATAGCAATACCAATACTTCTTGTTGGCTCTGTAAACTGATTGTAGACCACTATGGGTTGTGCATAAACGCCACTCACATCATCAATATAATCAAAGAAGAGCATTCTATAGTTGAGTTCTGCTATTAGATCCAAATTTTTAGTGAGCTTTGTTTTTAAACCTAGGCTGATAGGAACATTAATACCCCAACTTTTATATTCTTTTATATCAGGATAATTGGGACTTCCCTGCCCTTCTGTTATCAAGGGTTTTAAATCGACCCATTCATTTCCCATTGATACAGGTAATTTGGCTTGTGGATTATGCAAAAAAGCCCCTACTCCTATACCAATATATGGTTCAAAAGTAGCACGTTTTTGAGGAGAACTTGCTTTGTTAAAAGGCGTCCATCTGCCTTGTAAAGTAGCTTCTTTTACATTATTCCTAAAATGTAAATTTCTTAGAAAATCTGATAAATTGTTTGAGTAGTAATCGTCTGCTCCTAATACTATCCATGAAAGATTTAGTCCAATTTCTATCTGACGAGTCATTTGTCGACTTAGCCCTATAGTAGCTGTCCAACGCAAGGAATTGGCTGTGGAGTTGACAAATTGGCTCATTGGAGCTAAGTCACCATAGTAACTAGATACCCCCCCGCCAAATTCGATAGAGGTATATTGTTTAAAAGGTGGTCTATATTGTGAAAAGCTTGTGTAGCTTAATAACAATAGCAAGATTAGGCCGGTTAGTTGCCTCATAGGTAATGATTAAATAATGAGTGAGTGAAATATAACAGCGAATCACAAAAGTAAACGAAGCTACCAAACTGATTAGTCTTTACTAGACTCAGTTAATTATAGCTCTGATGCGTTATGTTTTCTATCATTCTTAGCTAGTTAAATTTACTCCTTCACCTACTTTAGACATTGCTTGGATTTCAGATTTCGATTAAGGTGAGCTTATTTGATTGGTGCACCCTCTACTTTGTCTGTGTATATTTATAATTCTTTTGAATTGAAATTTCGAATTAAGTGCTTATTTCTTCTTGGCAAAATTTGTTTGAAAGTCGTTCCAAGAAACGGTTTTATAAACATTGTCTCCAAAATAATGAAGCACCATTTCTACGTTGGGGGCTTCATAATATCCTTGGAGGAAGTTGAGCATTTTTAGTTGCTCGTCTACAAATACTAATGTTGGAAATTTGATAGTTCCTTTTAGTAAATGTGTTGCCATGGGATTCATTTTATCTTTTGATTCGTAAGTATGACCTGCAAAGGTTATAGGACTAGCATCAAAAGCATCTAATAAAACTGGGTAATAGTTTTGATTGATATAACTTGCAATAGCTGGTATTTTTAGCACTTTTTCTTCAAAATCATGGCAATAGTGGCAATCTTTTGAATATATCTTCCATAAAATCTTTTTAGGATTTTTGGTGTACAATTTATCCATTTGTTCTACTGACAACCATTTTACTTGTGTTTTTTGTTGTGAAAAACCTCTTGTATTGATGACCAGAAAAAGAATGAGTAAGAGATATGAGTTGAAGCTTTTCATGTGCTACTTGGGGTATTTTAATGAATAATCTATCAGATTATGTATTGCTGATGCAGACTTATTTAAGCGCCTAAGCTGAAATTTTGATTTGTCAATTTCAAAGTAAGTATTAATGTAGAATTGCGAATGGTAGAATTACCCAAACTTGTATAAATGTATCCTCTATTACTTATAATAAGTTATTTGACTAGTTTTAAAACTGTCATTGGTAAACAAATCACAGGGGCACATTCGGCTACACATACTACATAAGGTAACGGAATGGGCTCGCACAAGTCACTTGTCGTTACGAGTTTAATATTACTTCCTACCAATAAATTAGGAGCTGTTCCTATTCCACAAGCTACATATACATTATATACGTCATTTGTTAATCCCGAAAATGTAGTTGAAGATTGAATAGCTTGAATCACACCTCTACCATTGGTTAATACATACTGAGGATTCAATCCTGTAGAAACAGGTACAGTGATACTATTTGTAGTAGTATTACAGTCACAAATTGACATATCTACAGCTATACTTTTCCAACAATGGTTTACATTGTTTAAGTTTAAACCTATCTCTAACACAGGTGCATTTGCTTGTGTATTGTCCCAAGTAACTGCTACAGCTTTATAGCTTCCAACCACTACGTTGTCAATTGTGGTTGCATTCAAGGCTGATTTGTATTTAATGATATTTCCTCCATCTACAAGCACAATATATGTAACTATATTCGATCCTTGGCTCTGTCCTGTCAAGTTCAACGTGATTGTTCCTGGCTTAAAATTACAGCCTAAATTTTGTCCTATTACGACAGTATTTGCAAAAGCTACAAATAAGATTATTTGTAAAACTTTTGCGATGACAAAATATTTCTGTATTAACTTTTTCATAAGATTATTTTTAGCAAATTTTCTAGCTAACTCCAAAGTAAAGAAAAGAAGGGGAAAGCCTAAGCTTTCCCCTTAGACCTTCTTAGAATCCAAGCACCCCTGGATTAATATCAGTTGGACAGTTCACAGTTGTGGTTGTCTCATTTGATGATTTTGGAGTACCACCATTCGAGCTTATCGTAGCAGTATTTTTGAATACTCCACTGAAGTTAGCCTTCACATTGAAGCTCAAGTTGATACTTTGTCCTGCTGGGATTTGAGTTGAACCATTATTGGTACAACTCACTACTTGTCCTACAGCACTACAAGTAAATCCACCTGTTGTTGGCCCACTTACAAATTGCAATCCAATTGGTAAGTTATCGGTTATAGTAATTGTACCTGTTGTTGCGCCAGTACCACCGTTTGCGATATTAAATGTATAGGCAAAGTTCGTGCCTACCGTTGCTACCACTGGAGCGCTCTTGGTTATCGTCAAGTTAGCTTGTGGAAGAGCGTTGATTGTTGTTGGTACTTCGTTAGATGGCTTAGGTGTCGTTACTGGATCTCCACCGCCTGTTACATAAGCAGTGTTCTTCACTGGTAAGCCCGAAGCTGGTGCCGTCGTTGGATTCACTGTCAATACGATAGTGCTACTACCATTAGCCACTATTGAAGTAGTTGTTGTACAAGTTACAGCTTGACCTGTTGCAATACAGGTCCAACCTGATGCACTGAA
>NZ_JASHIC010000013.1 GCF_030056705.1 Flectobacillus longus | reverse complement strand
CCGTTATGAGCATTTGTCATGAAGGAGTAACCAAACATCACTTCAGTATCTATCTACCATTGAGTGATCGGTTTAACTCCCTCATTACCAAATATTATTTTGTAAGCGTAAATCTACAAATGAGTGATTAATTTAAAATTTGTATTCTAGCAGCTTAAGACGCATTCATTGCGTCTTAAGCTGAGTAAAATCTATCATAGTAGCATCAAAAAAGCGGTCGGAAAATATTTTCCGACCGCTTTTTAATGAATAATTATCAGATTTTGATAATGCCTTAGACCGTATATAACAGGCATAAATGTTTTAGAGATACTTTTTAACTTTTAGCCTACAGCGTAAAGCTTAGAGCCTAAAGCAGATAAAATTATCTACTGTTTTTTATCCAAAATTGCTCCTACACCTGCACCAGCGCCAGCGCCTAGTGCTCCGCCAATTACAGCACCAGCAGCTCTATTTCGCTTATTGACAATTGCTCCAGTTACAGCACCTACACCAGCACCAATCAAAGCGCCTTTTGCCACTTTCGACATTTTACTTTTTTTCTTGGTTACTGTTGGCGTACTAGCTGTATTTGTCGACGAGCTACTTGAGCTAGAAGTCTTTTCAACTTTGGCAGGACTACTATTATTAGCACCAGAAACGGCAGCACTTGTGCTTTGAACGCCCTCGCCAGTCGATTGAGTAACTTGAGCTGTTGGTGTTACTTTTTGCATGGAGTCAATCACCATTTGTTTTACTTCTTGCGTTTGAGCGACCATTTTCATCGAGTCAATGGCAGCTTGTTTGGCTAATTCAATAGCAGCTTTATCATCTGTTTTTTGTTGGCAAGAAGCCAAGCCAAGAATGGTTGTTGCGAAGATTAAAGTTAGCTTTTTCATAAATTTTACGTGTTAGTATAAAGCAATTAGCGAATTATATGTTGTTTTAAAATAATTGCTTCATGAATGTTTGACAGTACAAAGTTGAAAGCAGAAAAACCTGTTTCTTTGACATATTAACGTAAATAAAACTAGTTTGGGTTTACCAAAGTTTGATAATTGAGTGAGTGGTCAGATTTTGACATGAGGATTATTCACCTATCAAATTGAGTGATTTGTGATTGAGTGCATGAGTGATTCTGTTAAAATTTGTATTCTAGCCGTAGGGACGCAATGATTGCGTCTAAAGCCAAGAATCAAACATAACATTGTAGTATCAAAAAAAGTGGTCGAAAAACAATTTTCGACCACTTTTCTACTAAAATTTTGGGTGAATAATCTTTAGATGAAATGTATTGTTTTAGACGCAAAGCATTACATCTCTACACGTGAATAACACATTTTCAAATCTTCAAATCCTCCCATCTTCAAATCAAATACTATTTCTTTTTCAAGGTCATCAAGAACTCCACCAAATCGACTAATTCTTGTTGAGACATACCATCTGCTAAACCTGTTGGCATCATCGAATTACTTTGCATTTTCATGGATTTAATCGCACTAGTCTTAAGATTTTGTACAATACCTCCAGGCATTTTTAATACGACATCAGTCTCGGTTTTTGAAGCAACAATTCCTACTAGCTGAGTACCATCTTTGAGTTTGATATCCCAACCTTCGTAGCCAAAGCTAATCCCAGCATCAGGATGTAAGATTGCAAGGTATTGTCCTTCTTTGGCCAGCTTACCACCTATTTCAGAAAGCTCTGGTCCAAAATCCATTCCTTCACCATTGACCTGATGACATACAGAGCAGTTATTGGCAAATACCTGCACGCCATTTTTGGGATTTCCTGTTAGTGTAATTAGTTCCGATATAGGAGGGAGCTTTTTGCTAGCAGTATTACTATTTCCCAAATATTTAGCTGCATCGACACGTACCGAGCGACGCCATGCACGGCTTACGCCTTCAACTGCTACAGGAATTAAGTCTTTCTTGATTTTTTTTGCCTTTAGTAATTCCAAAACAAGGTCTTCGCCATTGCTACTTCCTCCCAAATAGCGAGTCGCTTCACGATGGATATTGGCGCTATATTTTGGGTTAAACATGGCATCTTGTAGTAATGTCAACTGCGTTTTTCCCCCATTCCAACGAATAGCTCCAAGAATTTTAATCGCTAAATCTTCTTGTTTAGAATTATTGATAATGTTTTTGGCTAGTAAAACACCTTGTGGAGATTTGAATAAAGCATTTCCAGCCTCTCTTGTGTTTTCTCCTTTTCCAATCATACTAATCAAACGTTCGTTGCCTTCAGGCAATGTGTATTTGTCTTGCAATTGAACAAACTCTTTGTCTTCCAAATTACTCATGAGTTGAACCAACGCATTCTTGGCAACAGGTGATGTTTTTACAAATTCGGCATCTAAATGGCTTAAAGCTAGTCGATTAATTTGGGTTTGTTCTGGTGAGTTACCTTTGAGCATACCCAATAAAGTTGTAGATTTTTCGGAACCTTTTACAAAGTCAAAAGCACGGAAATAGCGTAAACGATCTTTTAATGCTACATTAGAGTCAGTAGCTAAAGAGGCTAGCAGTTTCATAGATTGCGTACTTCTCGAGCGCCAAATAATATCTTTTCCTGAGGCGGAGTTAGCAGGGTTTTGATTTTGAGATAAATAGGCACTAAAGCAAGCATCCCAATTGTCCTCAGCACCTATACCCAAAGCCTCCAAATACCAACGGTCTTTGCCATCGTGTTGCGATGCCAAACTCGCCCATAACTTACTTGCTTTAGGGCTTTTTTGTCCATACAAAGCTATTGCACATTCTCTGCGTACTTGAGGGTCTGAATCTTTTGCCAACTTCTCCACATAGTCCAATATCTCTAATTTGCTTTGACGAGCAGCACGTAGTCCAGCAATACGAATATCAGGATTATTGTCTTGAATAGCTTGATCGATGTATTTTTGGGCATCTACTAGTTTTACTAAAGCCCAAAATGCTCTAGCACGGATTCGTGGGTTATCGTTTTTCCAGTAAGTTGACAAGGCACTTTCTGAGCTTTTTCCCATTTTGGTCAAAGCCTCCCACGCCAAATAACGAGTGGCAATATTAGGGCTTTGTAGCGCTTTGGCTGCTCCTTCTGGAGTCGTAAAATCTTGCTTAGGTACTGAATATGGAGTTTGAGGAGGTGCAATACGATAAATACGCCCACGAGTTAGGTCGCCTGCTTGGTGTCCTCCAACGCCTGGGTCATACCAGTCAGCCACAATGAGTGAGCCATCAGGTGCGACACATACATCGGCAGGGCGGAACCATTGGTCGGTTTCGTTTTTCATGATATTGACAATCTGTGCCGAATATCCCGCACCTTTTTTTGTCACAGGATAAGAGCGAACTACATTATGCCCTGGCTCACAGTGAATCATTTGTCCATAGAACTGTTTTGGCAACAAATCGCCTTCGTATAAAACCATACCTGTGGGTGAGCCCGAACCTGTTTGTAACAAATTGGGCACTGTGCCGGGGTCGTTCAAATGCCAGTGGCGCAAAGGAATCTCTTCTTCCATGTTGGTACGAGGGTATCCCCATGATGCACGAGTCATTTGGTCTTTATAACCATAGTTGCCATATTCCATCACAAAATTGATACGAACGCCTTTGTTTCCATCGTCATCGTTGTCTGATTGCCACAAAGTACCATACGAATCAACAGCCACTTCATAATTATTTCTAAAATTTTGGGCTAAACATTCTACTTCTGAACCATCGAGATTACAGCGGAATAACATACCTTCTTGGAAGTTTTTAGGAGAAATTTCTCTTCCAAATTGGTCTTTTACAGGATTCCCTTTAGCATCTTTCAATTGACGACCTTCATTCCCAAAGTTAAAATACAGTTTGCCATCGGGACCAAATACAAAAGTATGTACGCCATGATCGTGTTGTTCGCCTTCAATTCCTTGAAAAAGAATCTCCTTTTTGTCTGCTTTGTCGTCGCCATCAGTATCAGTAAACTTCCAAACGTAAGGACTTTGAGACACTATCACTACATTGTTGAGCACCGAAATACCCAATGGAGCATTAATCTCTGCCCCTTGATAAAACACTTTACTAATATCTGCTTTGCCATCGCCGTTAGTATCTTCCAAAATCACAATTCTATCTCCTTCTTTGTGGGTTGGATTCCCAGTGATAGCAGGTCGGTAATTGTAGGCTTCTAAAACCCATACACGACCTTTGGCATCTACATCAATATCGGTTGGATTGATAAGCATTGGCTCAGTCGCAAAGGTACTTACTGTTAAGCCATCTACCATTTTGACACCTTTGAGGGCATTATCGGGCAAGTGTTTTTGGTTTTCAGTTAACAAAGAATCAACATAATGGTTGATAAGCCTGCTATTGGGAGAAAACTGATAGGCTGTACCTAAGAGTGTACCACCCAACAATAAGGCAGGAATAAAGGCTTTTGATTTTAGTGAAAGTTTGTTTAACATAAGTTTTGGAAGAAAGGGCTTTGTTAATTTTATATAAGGTAACAGGAACAAAGGCGCAACGTGATTAAGGGCAAATTGTGAAAGCATAGAGCTTAATGCCAAAGAATGATTTGATAGAAATCATTCACTATTCACTAATTCTATGACTCACTAATTATTCAAATACGTGTCTTTTTTACACAATATCAAATATAAAAGTATTTTATTGTATTAATCCTATTTTTTATAGGATACTAGGATAAAAATAAAAAGTGAGAAACAATATTTTATGTGTCTTTGCAAGGGTTAAGTACAATAAAAACATGAGTCATACCGAATTTTGGAATAATTTAAAATAGAGACCTCTTGTTTGTACTTATTGGGATTTACAAGGTGAACCACTGTATTGTTTATGCAAAAAGGCGGTCGAAAAACTCATTTCGACCGCCTTTTTGCATACTATATTTCAATATTACATCTCTTTAGACGCAAAGCATTGCGTCTCTACTAGTAAAATGTAAATTAAAAAAATCACTCATGCGCTCAATCACTAAATCACTCAATTAGGGATGACTCATGTTAAAACTAAATTTCTTCTTCTTTAATTATACCCAGATTAATAAGCCAGAGATAGGCTACAAAGAGATATTCGTAGTAGGTAATGAAATTGCTAACCTTATGAAATGTAATAATTAAGACGATATTAAAAACCCCCATTAATAGCAACAAGCCCGTGATAGAGAGTGGAAGCCATTTTCTTTTTTTGATAAAACCCATCGAAAAACATTGAGATAATGGGATAATAATCGTAAAACAAAACAATAAGCTTATCCAACCTACTGTAGTTCTTGTGACAAAATAATAAACGGTCGAAGCTATTCCGCCAACTAATCCTATTCCTACGATTTCAGAAGCCCTTTTTTCAGTAGGAGATAAGGCTAAATTCCCAAATTTGTTCAATCTTAAAAATAAATTTCCGAGCGGTTCTATAATCCAACTCACATAAAATACCACAACTACTAATAGATAAATAGGCAATATCCATGGATATTGGTCACTCAAATCGCCAAGATAGTTGGCGCCCATCATCAATCCAATAATAATGGCTAACTGTACCAGTCCATTGTGTTTGGATAAGAAAAAGCTAAAAGCCAGAAACTGACGATAAATCCAGTTTTGAGACTTGATACTTTCTATCATTCCATGACGGGCAAATTTCATGTTTGGGTCAAGGCGTAAGGCTTCTGCAAAATGTGTTTTTGCTTGCTCAACCTCCTGATTTTGAAGTAACGCCCAACCAACATTGGCATGGCTAAAAGCGTCGTTGGGATTATTATACAATGTTTCTTCCATGCTATCTTGCAACAATTCGGTATGCCCTAGTTGATTCAAACAGATGGTTTGGTAGTTGAGACAAGTACTGTTGTCAGGTTCTAATTCTAGACCCTTGTGGGCGTATTTAAGGGCTTCATTCCAAGATTTTCTTTGAATAAAAATTGCGGATAATACTGCCCAAAATTCTGCGACAAAAGGATTCAATTGGATAGCCTGTCGGATATAATCTTCGGCTACGGCAAGTTGGTCTTTTTGAAGTGCCATTGTTGCTTTCAAGTAAACACCAAGAGCTGATTTGGGATGATAATGGCAGATTTCGTCGGTAAAAAAATTAGCTGAAGTATAATCCGACAAAGCTAAATAACAAAGAACCAATTCTGCCAGAACAAATTCGTGGGTTGGTTCTAAATCTAAGGCTTTGGTTAATTCCGCTATAGCTTCCTGTGGCTTATTGGTGGTACGTAGTCGAACGCCTAGTTCCAGATAATGCTCGGCAGTATTCATTGCAAATAGTGTGTCTGAAGGTTTATTATAAAAATAGAGGTGATGCCTCAAAAAGAATGCAAATCTAATTTTACTCTATATAAAACTAAATTTGATAGGAAGTTAGTACAGAAATGACTAAACAAATTGATGAGTTGTAGGCTTTCAGTCTTTAGTTTATAATAGTAAAAACGCTTTGTCTTTCTATATCATTGTACTGTTATGATGTTACCATTCCAATTTTCCAGTCTTTTTATATTGTTCTAAAGCTTTTTTGATTTCTTTAATTCTATGTTCAGGGTCGGGGTGACTACTTTGAAATTCGGATGGACGATTAGGTCCAGCAGCTTGTTTCAACACTTCCATTACATCTACCATCTGCATAGGGTCATATCCAACTTCGAGCATATATTTTACGCCGAATTTATCTGCTTCAAGTTCGTCGCTACGACCATATTTTAGGGTAATCATTTTACCAACATATTGTGCGATAGCTGCTGAGTTGTTTGGGCTATAAGGATCAGATGTAGCCGTTACAGCTGCCGAAAGTAGCCCACTAGTAAGTTCATCTTTGGCCATTTGTTGTGCAGAATGACGACCAATCACATGACCGACTTCATGTCCCAATACACCAGCAAGTTGGTCTTCTGTAGTCAATTTTTTTAGTAAGCCATAGGTAATAAATATTTGTCCTCCAGGCAATGCAAAGGCATTAATTGTATTGGGGTCTGCCAAAAGATAGAAATTAAATTGGTAAGGAGATTTTGCAGCTTCGGAGTTGCTAACGATTTTACCACCAATCGATTTTACCAAATCCTGAAGTTTTTGATTTTGATACAATCCACCAAATTCGGCAGCCATTTGTGGTGCCGACTGTAAGCCCATTGCAATTTCTTGCTGGGGAGTCATGGTTACAGACTGTCTTTTTCCTGTTACAGGGTTTACCTGCATCTTGGAAAAATAGGAGAAAATAGATACTACTGCTAGTACTAAACCAACTAATAATCTTGAACGGAGATTGCCTAAATTCATGTTTGTCAAAGATTTTATAGAGAAAACAAGTATCCAATAAAAGCGATAAACTTTGAAAGCTGATACTCGTTAAATAACGAATTCCTGTTGTTTAAAGGTTAATTAAGTAATGTAATTTCAGGAAATTTAAGAAACTATCAATTGCTTTCAAAATAATGACGAATTCATCGATAGAAGTAACATTTGTATCGTCAAAACCTCAATCGCTGTTAAATAATGTTAAATCTTTATACGCTATGCTTGAAATAGCCGTTGAAATACAGAAATTTGAGTTTAGGCTATGGCATAAGCATACAACTTGATTTGTACTTGAGTAATATTCAGCACAAAAACGGTTTAAAGTCTGTAAATACCTACTCATTACGAGTAAATTGCCTAAGAACTTAACTTTCAAACTCAAAACTTTTTTGTAAATTTGCATTCTTATGCGAAAACAATTTTTATTATTCATATTTTTTGCCTTCATCTTAGCCTCATGCGGTAAATTCGAGAAAATCAGAAAACTTACTGATGAAAAGAAAAAATACGCAGCGGCTATCGAATATTACAAAAAAGGCGAGTACGACAAAGCTGGAATTTTGTTTGAAGAAATTCTTCCTTCCTTGACTGGTACCGACCAGCAAGAATTGGTAACTTTCTATCAAGCTTATTGTGATTATCACACAGGCAACTTTGAAATGGCAAACTTCCGTTTCAAACGCTTTGCCGAAACTTTTGCTCGTAGTGAGTATGTAGAAGAAGCAATTTATATGTCAGCGTATGCGTTGTTCAAGAATTCTCCTTCTTATAATCTCGACCAAAGTGGTACATTGTCGGCTATCAATGAGCTTCAGAGCTTTATCAATAACAACCCTGATAGTAAATTTCGTACCGAAGCATCTGATTTGATTAAGGACTTGCGCAAAAAACTAGAGCGCAAAGCGTATGAAAAGGCAAAGCTGTATCACAAAACATCGCCTTTCAATATAGCGTCATTGAAATCTTCGGTGATTGAAATTGCCAATTTTCAGAAAGATTACCCAGATTCAGAGTTTAGCGAAGAACTGTATTATCTAAAAGTTGTATCACAATATGACTTGGCAGTAAGTACAATCGAAACCAAGCAGTTGGAACGCTACAAAGATGTGGTGAAGTTTTATCAGGAGTTGATAGATAAATACCCTGAAAGTAGCTATCTGAAAAAAGCAGAAAAGCTTTACGATATTAGCATGAAAGCTTCAGATCGCTTGGCAAAACTAGAAGAAGAATACAGAAAGGCACGCGAAAAAGAGAAATCAAATACTACGAAAGTAGGCGCTGCCGAAAACCAAAAATAATTTTTGAACCCTTTATGGGGAACAAGAGTTAATATATTGTTCAATTCAGTCAGAATTAAAATAGCATCAATAATATGGCAACCAATCCATCAATCATCACTAGAGATGTAGATAAACTTGCAATTAAAGCAGGTGGTAACACTTATGAGGCAGTAGCAATTATCTCAAAACGTGCTAGACAAATTGCCCTCAAAACTAAAGAAGAATTGAACGCTAAATTGGCGGATTTTGCTTCTTCAGTTGATAACTTGGAAGAAATTTTCGAAAACCGTGAGCAAATCGAAATTTCTAAGTTCTATGAAAGATTGCCGAAGCCAACATCTTTAGCTATCGACGAGTTTACAGAAGATAAGTTTACCTTCCGTCTTCCTGGTCAAACTAGCCAAACTGAAGAATAAGATTGACAACAATGACTTTGTAGTCTTGTTTCAATAATAATATTTTTCTTGAAAGGGTCAGATGTATTGCATCTGACCCTTTTATTTTGTTGTAAATTGCTTTCGAAAACAATAATTCTCTAAAGAATCTCAAATGATACTCAATAATAAAAAAATCCTTTTGGGGGTTTCGGGTAGTATTGCGGCTTATAAAATCGCTTTTTTGACTAGACTTTTGGTAAAAGAAGGAGCAGAGGTAAAAATTGTGATGACACAGGCTGCCAAAGAATTTATTACACCTTTGACCCTAGCAACACTTTCAAAAAATCCAGTTGTTTCAGAATTTGTCAAAGACTCAACTGGTACATGGAACAATCACGTGGATTTGGGTTTGTGGGCCGACGTAATGCTGATTTCACCTGCTACAGCACATACTTTATCAAAATGTGCCAATGGCATCTGTGACGATTTATTGACTGCGGTTTATCTATCGGCTAAATGTCCTGTGTATTTTGCACCTGCCATGGACTTAGATATGTATCAGCACCCAAGTACTTTACATAATCTCGAAAAACTCCAAGAATATGGCAATACCATCGTTCAGGCAGGTTTTGGAGAGTTAGCTTCTGGTTTAGTAGGCGAAGGTCGTATGGCAGCACCTGAGCAATTGGTAGAACATTTGAAGAAATTTTTTGCTTATCAACCAAGTTTGGCACAAAAAAAGGTATTAATTACCGCAGGACCTACACAGGAAGATATTGACCCTGTTCGATATATTAGTAATCACTCTACTGGTAAAATGGGCTATGCTATTGCCAATCAGTTTGCAAAAGCTGGGGCTGAAGTGATTTTAGTGAGTGGCCCTACCAATCAGTTAGTACCTGATACCAATATCCATTTGGTGAAAGTACGCTCAGCTCAACAGATGTTTGAGGCTACTCAAACTCATTTTTATGATGCTGATATTGTTGTCTTGGCAGCAGCAGTTGCAGATTATACACCTGCAACTGTAGCAGATAAAAAAATAAAAAAGAAAGAAGCTTCGTTTAATATTGAATTGACTAAAACTGTAGATATAGCCAAGACATTAGGTGCTGAAAAACAAGCCCATCAAATATTGGTAGGATTTGCCCTAGAAACTGATAATGAGATGGAAAATGCTATCGGAAAGCTCAAATCCAAGAATTTGGATATGATTGTGTTAAATTCTTTACGAAATAAAGGAGCAGGTTTTGGTCATGATACAAACCAAGTAACCATTATTACCAAAGATGGGACATTGCATGAGTTTAGTCTCAAAAGTAAAACTGATGTTGCATCCGATATAGTGAATGCCATTCAGCAGTTGAGTTTGTAGACATCATTTTCACAGTATAAACTAAGAACGGATTTATGAAATCATTACGAAGAGTTGTCTTGATGGGAATTTGGGGAATATTGGGTATTTTATCATCACAGGCGCAGGAGTTGAGCTGTGCGGTGTCTATTAATACTGACCAAATTCAGGTCAATGAGCAACGTGGTGCTACACAGATATACAACGAGATTCAATCGGTGATTCAAGAGTTTATGAATAACCGTCGTTGGACAAATGATAATTTTTTGCCCGAAGAAAAAATCAAATGTTCGCTCAATATCATTATTACACGTGCAAGTGCAAGTGGTGATTATGAGGCCAATGCTCGCTTTCAGGTAATACGTCCTGTGTATGGTACAACCTACGAAACCGTAATTCTAAATTATGTAGATAAAAGCTTTAATTTTAAGTACTTATCTGGTACGCCATTGTATTACAATGACAACAACTATACCGATAATTTGACGCATCTTTTAGCTTTTTATTCGTACGTAGCTTTGACTTTTGATTATGATACTTTTAGTAAATTTGGAGGAGATAAATATGCTCAAAAACTGCTCAATGTTGTAAACCTTGCACAAAATGCAGGTGGCTCGTGGGCACCTTCGACTGATGTAAGAAGTCGCTATTTTTTAGCCGAAAATCTACTAAATCAACAATTGCTTCCTATTCGTGAAGGATATTATAATTATCATCGCTTGGCTTTGGACAATTTTGGAACAAATCCTGTAGAGGCTCGAAAACAAATTACGGTATATCTCAATACTATCAAGCAGACCAATGCCAATAAGCCTGGACAATTGCTCAGTCGTTTGATTTTTGAAGCAAAATCGCCAGAGTTAATCAATATATATACCGATGCTCCAAGTGAAGAACGTAAAAAAGTAAGTACTTTACTGTCTTCACTAGACCCTCTCAATTCTGATCAATACCGTAAGCTGACCAAATAAACATATTTCTGGAATCTGGAAAATATCATAAGCCTGCCCTGTAGGGGTGGGCTTATTGTTTTACAGGGGCATTGTTGTAAATTTCGAGTCAAATTCAATTCCTCAAATCCCCCTTTTCTATGAAAAATAATATAAGTTTGGCATCGCTTACCCTCTTGGTTGGCGTAGGTTTAAGTAGTTTTAATGCACCTCTTTCTCTTTCTGACGTTGCCAATTGGCAATTTTCACCATTTACCAAAGTCGATGCAGTAAACCCTGTATTGACACCTTCCAACAAACAAGTTTTTACTTGCCCTATTCTCAAAAAAGAGGTCAAATGGGAAGAAAAAGATGTATTTAACCCTGCGGCTGTGGTGCGCGATGGCAAGGTGTATTTGGTATATCGTGCCGAAGATAAAATTGGCAAATTTGCAGGGACTTCTCGTTTGGGCTTAGCTATTTCTTCAGATGGTTTACATTTTAAAAAAGAAGCAAAACCTATTTTTTACCCTGAAAATGATGCCCAAAAATCTCTCGAATGGGAAGGAGGTTGCGAGGATCCTCGTATTGTGGAAAGTGCTCAAGGACAATATATCATGACTTACACTTCGTACGACGGGAAAACTGCCAGATTGATGTTGGCTACCTCGAAGGATTTGCGCAAATGGACCAAGCATGGATTGATATTCAAGGCTCAAAAACATCATAATACTTGGTCTAAATCAGGAGCAGTTGTAGTTGACAAGGTAGGCGATAAAATGATTGCTAAGAAAATCAATGGTAAATATTGGATGTATTGGGGCGATACCGACTTGTTTATGGCAACGTCAACCGACTTACTCAGTTGGATGCCTGTCGAAGATGCGAAAGGGCAATTGGTGTCTGTGTTAAAACCAAGAAAAGGATATTTTGATAGCAAATTGGTAGAACCAGGCCCTTATGCTTTGTTTACAACAAAGGGTATTGTTCTACTGTATAATAGCGCCAACAATGGTCAAACTGGCGATAAATCCTTGCCAGATATGACTTATAGCGCAGGTCAGGCTTTATTTGATGCAAGTAACCCAGCTATATTGAAAGACCGTTCTAAGAAATACTTTATGACACCAAACAAGCCTTATGAAATGACAGGTCAGGTGAATAACGTATGTTTTGTAGAAGGAATGGTATCTTTCAAAAATCAATGGTTTTTGTACTATGGTACCGCCGATTCAAAAATCGCAGTAGCTACAAGCCAAGGAATTCCGTCTTTACATTGAGTGAATTTTGATTAAGTGATTGCACATCATTTATTTCGGATTTCTGATATTGGATTTCGGAAGTATAGCCTACTTTTTAACTAATAGGTAAAAAGTAGTTATTGGTTAATAGTCTGATTACAGGACAAAATTGAAGTTTCTAGTCCAAGACGAAGTCTTGGACTTACTTTTTTAGACAGTTTTAAACTGTATTAATAAACTTAAGTGACGAAGTCCAAACATCTGAGTGCCCCTTTCTCATTTTGTCCAGTAATCAGATTAATAGTATACTGTTGTTCAATCACTAAACTACTCAATTCATTGAAAATGAGAAAAATTCCCCAATCAAATATCCCAAATCCACCATCAGAAAAATCCTTCCTGTTCTATTTGCACACAATTCGCTATTCTTCATTAACTTGTAGTGTATTTTAAGCCCATTCACGACTATGATTTCTTCCAAGATTCGTTTGCTCGTTTATTTTATCATTTCATGGATTAGTATAGGCACAAGTTATTCGCAAGTCTGGCATCCTGTGAGCTCAAATATTACCTTCAAAATCAAGATGCTCGGAGCGGAAGTATTCGGGAAAATGTCAGGTTTTCAAGGTGCCATCCATTTTGACCCCGAACATTTGGCACAATCATCTATCTATGGATCGGTTGAAACCAATACTATAGATACTGATAATAGTTTAAGGAATAGGCATTTGAAAGAAAAGGAGGGCTTTTTTGAAGTAGTCAAATATCCGACTATTACCATGAAATCTTTGAAAATTGAAGCCAATGGCGAAAATTTTGTGGGTACTTTTGCTCTGACTATGAAAGGTGTTACTAAAAATATTCGTCTTCCGTTTTCTTTTATCAATGAAGGAGAAAACGCTATCTTTAAAGGTTCAACCATCATCAATCGTCGAGATTGGCAAGTAGGAGGTGGAACGATAGGTATGAGCGAAGACGTAGAAGTTTCGATAGTATTGAATGTGAAGAAGTAATTTTGAGGGGATAGGCAAAAAGGTATTAGGGGCAAAGGCAACGGGCACAAAGGCACAAAGTGTATTTCAGGAAAGAGTTTTCACTAATTTGGTTAAACACTTTGTGCCTGTTAACTTATCCCTTTTTAAAGATAAATTGATTAATTAGACGGCCCAGAGGGTCACTGAACTATTAAAAATGTTACCACAAATTAATATAGAGGTTCTTACACAACTTACCGAATTGCTTGGTCAGATGAGTGATGAACAGTATAAAAAGCCTCTCAAACAACTTCATGATAACTCTATTGGGCAACATGTACGCCATATTGTGGAGTTTTATCAGTGCCTACTCAAAGGCTATATTTCTGGAACGGTCAACTATGATAACCGAGAAAGAAAAGCTCAAATCGAGACGGATAGATACTTTACCTTACAGGTGCTAGGAGCTATTATTGGTAAACTCACTTTCTGGGATGAAGACAAAGTGTTGTCTTTGTCTTCGAGCTATGATGGAGAGGAATTTCTGGAGATTCCGACGAGTTTTAACCGTGAGCTGGTATATCTTATTGAGCATACGATTCATCATTTGGCAATTATTAAAATCGGATTGAATGAGGCTTTTCCGAGTATCGAAATTCCTGAAAATTTTGGAGTAGCCTACTCAACTATTCGTTTCAAAGAAAAATAAGTTTCAGAGGCTTAGGGCTTTTGAGTTGCCCATCGCCTAAAGCTACTATTACAATCATGTGCGTTTTGACATTTGTGCCGAAAGGGGACCAAAATTTTATTCTAACTAATAATCGTGACGAGGCAAATGCTCGTCCAAAGGCTATACCACCACAAGTATATCAAATTGGAAGTACGAATATCTATATGCCCAAAGATGCCCTTGCAGGAGGTACGTGGATTGCAACTTCCGAGAATTTTACTTTGTGTTTGTTAAATGGGGCATTTGAAAACCATATTCACCAACCTCCTTACAGACAGAGCAGAGGAACGATTATTCCTGCTTTTTTCGAAAAACAAAACCTCACTTCTTTTTTAAACGAATATCTTTTTGAGGGTATCGAAAACTTTACTTTGATTGTGATTGAGCATCAAAAAGAGCTTTTTCTCACCGAAATTAGATGGGATGGTCATCAATTATTTGTTGCAGAAAAAAATGCCCAAGAATCTCATATCTGGTCGTCGGCAACGCTGTATAATGCCCAAATTCGTCATGAAAGAGAACATTGGTTTGAGCAATTATTAAATCAATATCCAGCAGGAATAAGTGCAGAGGTACTATTAGATTTTCATCAAAATGGCGGTAATGGCGATATTCAAAATGATATGCGCATGAATCGCAATAATACACTGATGACCCAATGTATTATGCAAGTGGTCAAGCAATCAAACGGAGTAGCGTATAAATATATAGATTTTGTGTAAATACTTTTCGCTCAAGTAAAAAGAAGTTAACAGTATATCTATTATCAGAACAAGTTCATAATCAAAAGGATATAGTCATTATGTGTTACAGACATATTCTTAATTTAATTGTTCCTGTTATTTATGCAGATTCAAACGATAGTTTGGGGGAGTGATTATAAGAAAAATCACTCATTCACTCAATCTCAATTCACTCAATATAACGCCCAACTCATCACTTCCTGAAGTGTTCTTTGATAACTTTCCATAAAACTTTGGTTGGAACGGGCTTGATTCCTAGCTTTTGTTGCTGAATAGAAATATTGGCAATAATACGCCAGTGATAAGCCAAATCTTTATATGCCTTGATAAGTTTATATTCTGGGTCGTAGATATGACCAGGTTCAGCACTTACGCCATTGAGCTCCATCACTCGGATATATTGCCCTTTGTACAAATCCTGAATCGAGCGTACACGCATATCAAATCTACCGTAATGAAAACCCTCGATAGGTTTGGCAATTTTATTAAAAACTTCATGTAATTGCTCATTGATTAATTCATTGCCATTCAGGAATTTAGTGCCTCTACAATGATTTCCTATGGGTTCTAGCAAAATTCGTTCATGACGCTGTGGAATTTTATAAAAATCCATTCCCAAACGCTTTTTCATAGTTTCCAACTGAAAACGTGCGCGAGTACTTTGTTGCATCAAAGTTTCGATGCTTGATTCTCCATCGCCAATAACCGATAAAAATTCTTTTTTTACGACCGAACTCACGTAGCCCCGTTCCTCGTTTGGCATACGATAATACAATACGCCTAACTCAATATCGTAGCTGACATATTCCTGAATAATAAAGTCTATGGGATGGCTGTCAAAATAGTTTTTGAGTGCTTTTTTATCTGCAATTTTTTCTACTTCTGTGCCTCTTTCTCCCACATTAGGCTTACAAATAAGCGGATATTCTAACATTTTGATTTGCTCTAATACAAAGTCAAAAGAACATCCTTTGGTGATAAAAATCGTTTGAGGAAGGTACTGCGCAGGGATTTGCTTTAGAATATCTATTTTGGATTCTCCAAAAAAACCACCATAATCAATGCACGGGTCGGCATTGGTAAAAAAGGTCAATGATTTTGTTCGAAAAGCCTGATAAAGCCAATAGGGGATGAGTGGTATATAAAAAGCCCACCAAGTCCAATATTCGTAAGTAAAAAGTTTTATGAGCCATAATGGCCATTGTATTTTTTTATGAGTCATTTTTTATGAGTGAACAGTTACAGAGGCACAAAGGCACAAAGTGTGTTTGGTTTTTTGTAAAGTGAACAGTTACTCAGGCACAGAGGCACAAAGTGTGTTTAGTATTTGTAAAGTGAACAGTTACTCAGGCACAGAGGCACAAAGTGTGTTTAGTTTTTTGTAAAGTGAACAGTTACTCAGGCACAGAGGCACAAAGTGTGTTTAGTATTTGTAAAGTGAACAGTTACTCAGGCACAGAGGCACAAAGTGTGTTTAGTTTTTTGTAAAGTGAACAGTTACTCAGGCACATAGGTACAAAGTGTTTTAGTTTTTTTTAGTGAATAGTTACAATGGGTATGGGTGTAATGTATTGATAATTAGTGTTTTATTTTTATGATTCACAACTCACCATTCATCATTAACCATTCACAGCTCACTCAATAACTTCCCACCTTGTGCGATAGCCATAATGATAAAAATATATGCCATCCATTTCTGAACGGTTTCTTGTTGGATTTTAGCAAAAATTTGGTCTTTGTATTTCAAGGCTAGTTGACCGTAAAAATAGTTTAACAGAAAAGCTCCGACAGATGCCCCAACAGCAAAAGCAATTTTATGTGGATAGGTCTGTACTTTTAGCCAAGAAAATGTTTGATAATTAATCAATACAATCATCCAAAATGGCAATAATTGTGGATTGAAAATAGATAGCATTAAGCCTTTCCAAAAATGTGCTTTTGAGGGCGTTTTCCCCAAATCTTCCGCATGTGTTTGAGGTTTACTTACCCATGTAAAATACGCCAGTATCAATAGCAATGGCACCACTCCCCATTGTAAATAGGTCAGTAACCACGGATAGTACTGAAAAATCACTAATCCTTCTGCCGCCAATAAACTGTAAACAAACTCAGGAATGCATCCACCTACATTCATTTTTAACGCCCCTTTGGGATTATCATGCAGACTTAATTGTACCACCGACATATTGAGCGGTCCGGGTTGAAGAGACCCCATAAAGCTAATAATCATGGTACAGAGAAAGATGAGCATGTTTTATTGAGCGATTTAGTGAATGGTTATTTAGTGATTTGTTAATTTTTTTTATCTGTAGGTACGCAATGCCTTGCGTATCAAACCTTTGATTAATGGTGAATTTTGAATGAGTGAATTGTGAATATTTTTTTATTTGTAGATACGCAAGGCATTTCGTCTCTACGCCTCTGTGCCTGACCCCTTTGAACCTAAAATCAAAAAATCCTCCCCTCAACCCTCAACCCTATCCCCTAAAACCACTTTGTGCCTTTGTACCTGTTGCCTTCGCCCTTAACTCTCCCCTTTTTCCCTATTCCTTATCCCCTCTAAAAAACAAATCTACAGCAAAAGCATAGTTTAAGAAAGTCGGCGAGCCGACCAAAATGATTTTTACTGTAAATTGCATTATGTTATTGCAAGAAAACACCCTAGATTTCCAAGAGGAAACCACCGTCTTTGCCGATGTAATCGTGCCTGTAGCGGTGCCAAATTTGTTTACATACCGTGTCCCTCGTGATTTTGCCCAGCATATTCGGGTAGGAGCAAGGGTAATTGTGCAATTTGGAAAATCTAAAGTAGTAACTGCTGTTATTGCTCGTTTACATCATCAGCCTCCCCAAAAATACCAAGCCAAATATATTCTTGAATTGTTGGACGATGCACCTCTGGTTACGCCACAACAAATAGAGTTATTTCAATGGATTGCAGATTATTATATGTGTCACGTGGGCGAGGTGCTCAACGTGGCATTGCCATCTGGACTCAAAATCTCCAGCTTGTCGAAAGTTCAATTTAATCCAGAATTTGACCGCCCAGAACTTTTGACAGAGCGTGAGGGGGTAATTATAGAAGAACTCAAAAAACATCAGTCGCTTACCTACGACGAACTTGCTCGTTTTGCTGATGTCAAAAATGTCTATCATCTCATTAAGGCATTGGTACAAAAGCAAGCCATTATTGTTTTTGAGGAAGTCAAAGAAAAATATACACCCAAAATCATTCGAAAAGTACGTCTCAACCACTTTTATGAGGAGGCTGGATATTTGACAGCCTTGTTGGGTGAGCTTGAAAAAACACCTAAACAGCTAGAAGTGATTTTGCAATACTTGCGTTATGTACCCGTATTGCGCACTCCAGCACTCAATGCCAAAGGTTTAGAAAAAAGCACCTTAACCAAAGCCGAAATTTCGGATAGTTCTTTGAATACTTTATTGAAAAATGGTATTCTTGAACAATTTGATGTAATCGTCAGTCGATTTGAGGAAGATGTTGACTTTGTGGAAGCTCCAACGCCTGAATTGTCTGAAGCACAAAAACGAGCAATGACAGAAATCATGCAGTCTTTCGAAGAAAAAGATACCGTTTTATTGCATGGAATTACGGGTAGTGGTAAAACAGAGGTATATATCAACCTCATTGAGCAAGTATTGGCAGGTGGTTCGCAAGTCCTTTATCTATTGCCTGAAATTGCCCTAACGACACAGATTGTAGTTCGCTTGCGCAAGGTATTTGGAGATAAAATGGGGATATACCACTCTAAATTTTCAGATAATGAACGAGTAGAAGTTTGGAAAGGAGTTATTTCTGGCAAATTCCAGTTTGTAATTGGCGTACGTTCTGCGGTGTTTTTACCTTTCGATAACTTAGGACTGATTATCGTTGATGAAGAACATGAAACATCTTATAAGCAATTTGACCCCGCTCCACGTTATCATGCTCGTGATGTAGCGGTGGTGATAGCGCATAAGCAAAAAGCCAAAGTGTTGCTAGGCTCGGCTACGCCTGCCATCGAGACGTATTACAATGCCTTGACAGGTCGCTATGGTTTGGTAACGATGAAACAACGTTTTGGCAATGCCCAACTACCCGATATTCGATTGATTGATGTGAAGTATGCTCGTAAAAATAAGGAGGTCAAAGGCGATTTTTCAAACATGATGTTGGATGCCATTCGACTGAATTTTGAGCAAAAAGAACAAACGATTTTGTTTCAAAACCGTCGTGGGTATTCGCCTTATATTCAGTGTGATGACTGTGATACAATAGTGTCTTGTCCAAATTGTGATGTAAGCTTAACCTATCATTATCGTGAACAAGAGTTGCGTTGCCATTATTGTGGTTATCATGAGTCGATGCACCGCACTTGTCAAGCTTGTGGTTCTGTCAAATTGCGAACGAGGGGTTATGGTACTGAAAAAATCGAAGAAGAATTACAGTTACTTTTCCCCGAAGCCAAAATCGCTCGTATGGACTTAGATACGACACGTACCAAAACGGCTTTTCAAACTTTGATTAATGAAGTAGAGAAAGGAGCAGTCGATATTTTGGTTGGTACGCAGATGGTATCGAAAGGGTTGGATTTTGAAAAGGTGAGTTTAGTCTGCATTTTCGATGCCGACAAAATGATTAATTTCCCAGACTTTAGGGCTACAGAAAAAGCTTTTCAGATGCTGACCCAAGTAGCAGGTAGAGCAGGGAGAAGGTCGATTCGAGGAAATGTATTAATACAAACGAACAATACAAAACAGCCGATTTTACAGCAAATCATTGAAAGTGATTATGAGGGAATGTATTCGCAGGAAATAGCAGAGCGCGAAGCATTTCGTTATCCACCTTTTACTAGATTGATTAAGATTATTGTGAAACATACCGAAGATGCAACGGCCGACAAAGCAGCCAAGGATTTAGGGGCTAAACTCGCGGAAAAACTCAGTGCAGCAAGGGTTTTAGGTCCAGAAAGACCGCTTGTGGAACGAGTTCGTAATCAGTTTATTTATGAAATTATGATTAAACTCGAAAAGAACTTACCTCTCAAAGCAGTGAAAAATTATATCTCTGAACAAATCGAAGTAATCTCGGTTGGAAAGGAATATAAGGGTTGCAGTATTATCATCGATGTGGATTGTGGATAGGCATTGCGCTTTTGGTTATCAGCTTTCAGGAAAGATACACAGTCAATGATGAATCTTTCCTGAACCTTCCAACAGATGAAATCCAAATAAGATATAAAGTTCGTATATCGCTAGGCGGATACCTGCTACTTAAACTTTGCTTCCTATATCATTATGAAAAATATCTTATTGCTTGTGATGGCTATTTCTTTGTTGGGCGGAATGGTCGTATTATCTTACTTTTTTACACCCTTGGCTTGGGGTGCAGGACTTCTCTGGCTTTGTCTTACGTTACTTTGGCTTTGGAGTTTACGCATCAAAGACTCTAGCATTATCGATTCATTTTGGGGAATGGGTTTTGTGATTTTGGCATGGCTCTGGTACGGACTTTTATCCGATTCCAATCCTCGGGCGCTAGTGTTATGCGTATTAGTCTCGATTTGGGGAATACGATTGTCGACACATATAGCAGTCCGTAATCATGGAAAAGGAGAGGACTATCGCTATCAAGCTTTCCGTGAAGCCCATGGGGATAAGTATTGGTGGAGATCATATTTTAGGGTATATCTACTACAAGGCGTATTGCTTTGGTTAATTTCTTTACCGCTATTTTTTACCCAACAAACACCCTTTACAGGCTGGACATGGGCCGATGCCTTGGGTGGTATCATCTGGTTGGCAGGTTTTGTATTCGAAGCCCTTGGCGACTGGCAATTAGCGCAATTCAAAGCTAACCCACAAAACAAAGGCAAAGTATTTGATAGTGGTTTGTGGCAATACACACGCCATCCCAATTATTTTGGCGATGCCGTATTATGGTGGGGATATTTCTGTTTTACTATTGCAGCAGGAGCAAGCTGGACGGTCTTAAGCCCTCTATTAATGACTTTTCTCTTGATGAAAGTTTCAGGCGTAGCCCTACTCGAAGAAAGACTCGTAGAAACCAAACCCCAATACCTAGACTACATGAGTCAAACTCCAGCATTTTTTCCTAAGTTTTGGAGATAGAGTTGTGTAGTATAATCAGGAATGAAAAATAGATGAGGTTTATTAATGATAGTACACTCTTTGAGAAAGATATAGTTTGCAGGGTGAGACATAAAGGACTAAACAAAATGATGAATACTGAAAGAAGTTGTTAATTTTGTATATCACATAAAATGAAATAGTATGTTTCTTAAAAATATAAAGTTTTGCCGTTTTAAAGGGCAAAAATACGAGTGGTCAATGGAAGGGAAATCTGATGGACAACCAGTTTCCTTTCAAAAAATCAACCTCATTGTAGGGAAAAATGCAACAGGTAAAAGTAAAACTATTAATGTTATAAGGCAACTATCTGATTTATTGTCAGGAGATGTAAAGTTATCTCAATTAATGTATAATACTTCTAGTTACGATTTATTGTTTGACGATAATGGAAAGGAAGTTTCCTACGTTTTAGAATTTGAAGAAGGTAAAGTAAAACAAGAGGTACTTCAAATAAATGGAGTTTCTAAGCTACAACGAAATAGCCAGACAGGTACAATGTTTTATGAAAAGGCTAATACTGATTTAGAGTTTCAAATGGAAGAGGATAAACTGGCTGTTTCGCGAGTAGATAATATACAGCAGCCATTTTTTGAGCCTTTGCAAAACTGGGGAAAATCACTTAATCACTATCGTTTTGGTGGACAACTTGGTAAAAACTCGTTACTCCGTGATAAAAATGCGATTAAAGAGGATAAAGAAGTAGACCTGAAAGATAGCGATGATGTGACTGAAATTTTCATAAAAGGTGAAAACCAATTTGGGGAAGAATTTATAAAGAGGATTATTGATGATATGAGTAAAATCGCTTACCATATCAGTACAATAAGTGTTGATATATTAAAATTCTTTCCCCTTCCTGCTTTTGGTATTGGGGTAAAAGAATCTGACATTGAAGACATAACAGACCAAAAGGAAATGTCGCAAGGTATGTTTAGAGCGTTGTCTCTACTTGTTCAACTCAACTTTTCTTTGTTAAGTAAAACTCCAAGTTGCATTTTAATAGACGATATTGGAGAGGGTTTAGATTATGAAAGGTCTAAAACCCTTATTGACTTGATTATAGAAAAAGTTAAAGGGTCATCTGTTCAGGTGATTATGACTACTAATGATAGGTTTGTAATGAATAATATCCCATTAGAGTATTGGTCAGTCATTCATCGTGTACCTAAAAAATCTTTGTTTTACAACTATCAAAATTCAAAAGATATTTTTGATGATTTTAAGTATTCGGGACTGAGTAATTTTGACTTTTTGAGAACAGAATTTTATACTATAGGTTTTGAGAGTGAAGAAAATATAGCAGAAAAATGAAAAAAATTGCTTTTTTTGTAGAAGGACAAACAGAGCAGTTTTTCCTAAATAAACTTTTGATAGAAATTGCAGGAGCTAAAAATGTTAATATCCTGTTAAAAAAATTTAAAGGAAGAGGTAGACCAACAGAAGATATAGTTCCCAAGAGTCTTGCTCAAGGCACTATAGAAGTTCAGCATACAATTTTGATATATGATTGTGGTGGAGATGAAAGTGTAAAAACAAGAATTCTGGAAGAATATTCAGGGTTAACAACTGACGGTTACACTGAGATAGTAGGCTTTAGAGATCTATATCCTCTTCCCATTTCTGGTTTACCAAAATTAACACAAAGATTGAAAAATGGTTTAACCATAAATGGGAGAATAGTAGAAGAGCCCTTGCCTAACAATACGAGTATTATCATTGCAGTTCGTGAAATAGAAGATTGGTTTTTAGCAGAGTATAATCATTATACTCGTATTCATGCAACACTTATCCTTGATGCAACGCAAATAACAGGTTTGGGCTTTAATCCTTGTGTTGATGACCTAACACTACGTAATACTTCTGCCGCCGATGATTTAAGAAGTGTGTATCAATTAGCTGGCACAACTTATAATAAAAGTAAAAATAGAGTAGAAAGAACTGTTGAATGTTTAGATTATGCAAACCTCTATCTTGAAATTAGAAATAGAATGGCTAAACTAAATGAGTTAATTACTAAGATAGACAACTTCTTAACTTGAACATAAGTGTGTATATTTTACTCTTATTTCTACTTCAGTCTACACAAACCAAATGTACAAACCCCTCCAACAAATACTATGGAATCAGTTTGGTGCAAGCATTGATATGCTCATCAATGTTGTGTCAAGCTGTCCTGATGATTTTTTTACTACTCATAGACGTTTTTACTATATTGCTTTTCATAGTGCCATATTTCTGGATTACTATTCAACTATTCCTCCGAGTGATTTTTTTCCTATGCTTTCTTTTACTCAAAAGGAAGAACAAGATAGACCAGAAGAGTCAATCGGGGATTTTATCCCTGACAGAGATTACAGTAAACAAGAAATCGTAAAATACCTTGAACATAGCAGAGAGAAGTGCAAACAGCTTGTGGAAGGTTTGACAGAGGAAAAATTACAGGAGAGATTCAAAGAAGGCGACGAGCCTGAGGATATGGATTATCCGATGTTGGAAATCATACTCTATAATCTCCGACATACCCAGCACCATACTGCACAACTCAATATGCTTTTACGCCAACATCTTGATATACATACAGAATGGTCTTTTAGAGTAGGGGATATTCATAAAGATTGAGTAAAGTCTAGCATCCATTTCTCAACATTCAAAATGGAAACCTAAATGTGAGGAACACAAATATCGATTCCGATTAACTTATAATTATCAATGGAAGAAAAAATCAAGAAATATTTAGCCGATTTAGAGAAAGATAAAGGAATTGAGATATTGTTAGCCTGTGAGACGGGCTCGAGAGCTTGGGGATTTCCTTCTCCAGATAGCGACTATGATGTTCGAATCATTTATAAACATCCAAAAGACTGGTATTTGAGTCTCGTGGAGGAAAAAGATAGTATTGAATACTTTTTTGAAAATAACGACATCGATATTAGTGGTTGGGATTTAAGAAAAAGCCTGCGCTTATTGTGGAAGTCTAATCCTCCTTTGTTAGAAAGAATTCAATCACCAATTATTTATCAAGTTGACCAAGATTTTCTCAATGAAATTAATGTAGTTGCTCAAAAGACTTATTCTCGAATCGCCACTATTCATCATTATTTGAGTATGGCAAAGAAGTCATTTGAAGAAATTAACAATGTGGAGGCCTATAAACTCAAGAAATTTTTTTATGCCCTTCGAGCTTCTATTACTTGCTTATGGGTTTTAGAGAAAGAAGAGATTCCTCCGATTGAATTTGAAAAAACGCTCGAAGGCTTGACTCTTCCACAATCTCTCAAGGTTAGAATTAGTGAACTGATAACGTTAAAATCTACCATTAGTGAATCCTACCTCCATCATGGAGAAAATGAGTTGATAGCTTTTATGCAAAATTGTATCCAAAGAGCTGATAGTGAATCTCAGGGTTTACCTTCTGCTAAAGGGAGTATGTTTGAATTAAATGAGTTTTTCAGAAAACAATTGAGAAATCTATGACAATTGAGGATTTAAGAAATAAGGGTTTGATTATTCTAGAATGTATCAGTGGCAGTAGGGCGTATGGACTCGATACTCCAACATCTGATACTGATATAAAAGGAGTATTTATTTTGCCCAAAGAGGATTTTTATGGCTTAACCTATATACCTCAAATAAATAATGAATCGAATGACGTTGTATTTTATGAGTTTGGTAGATTCATGGAATTACTATCAGTCAACAATCCTAACATCCTTGAACTACTCAATACCCCTACTTCTGAAGTTATCTATAGGCACCCCTTTCTGAGTGACATTAAGTCAGAAAGGATTCTATCTAAGCTTTGTAGTAATACCTTTGGTAGATTCGCTTTATCTCAAATAAAAAAGGCAAAAGGGCTCAATAAGAAAATTGTGAATCCTGTTGCAAAAGAGCGCAAAAGCATTTTATCCTTTTGTTTTGTAAATCATGAACAAGGGGCTATTCCACTGGAAAAAATTTTGACCTTAAAGGGTTGGAAACAAGAGTATTGTGGTCTCGTAAACATTCAACACATGAAAGATATATACGGGCTATATTACTCAGAAAACCAAAAGTTCAATGGGATTATCCGAAATTCAGACTCTGAGGATGTATGTTTAAGCTCAATTCCAAAGTCTTCTAAACAAGAGGTATTGCTATTTTTCAATCGTGATGGATATTCAACCTATTGTAAAGAATATCGAGAATATTGGGATTGGGTAGAAAAGCGAAATGAAGAACGATATGCGGCTACTCAAAGTCATGGGAAAAATTATGATGCAAAAAATATGATGCATGTATTCAGACTTTTAGAAATGGCAATTGAAATAGGGAAAGAGAATCAAATTAATGTTAAAAGACCTAATCGTGAATTTTTGCTAGATATCAAAGCAGGAAAATTTGAATATGAAGATTTGCTCAAGATGGCTCAAGAAAAACAGCAAGAAATGGAGCTAGCCTTCGAGGAGTCGTCCTTACCCAATACGCCAGACCTAGTCGAAATAAACAGATTGACCTATTTAATCAGAGATAAATTTTATCAAAACCTTCTAATATGAAACTAATTTTATAAACCCACAACCTAATGAATCAATTGCTTTTTGTTCTCATCATAAGCTTTTTTACAGATTTGAGTAAACCTATTGCTTTTAAGTCAGAACGAAACTTTAGCCCTGATACACTGAAATGGTATGACCACGCTCGAAAACGAGAAATCCCTATTGCTATTTACCAATCCAAAACTGTTAAGAAAACTCCTAAGCAAAGACTGGTAATTTTTAGTCATGGTTATGGACAAAACAGAGGAGGAGATTACCTGATGTATTCTTACTTGACAGAGTTCTTGGCTTCAAAAGGATTCTTTGTCGTTAGCATTCAGCACGAGCTTGCTACAGATAGTTTGATACCCTCGACAGGTAAGCCTCAAATCGTGCGACGACCTTTTTGGGAACGTGGTGCCGACAATATTCTATTTGTGATTCATCAACTTCGAAAGACGCATCCTGAACTAGATTATCATCAAATTACCTTGATTGGGCATTCTAATGGGGGAGATATGACGGCTTTGTTCCCGCAAAAATATCCTAATATAGTGCATAAGATT
Source organism: Flectobacillus longus (assembly GCF_030056705.1). GTDB lineage: Bacteria > Bacteroidota > Bacteroidia > Cytophagales > Spirosomataceae > Flectobacillus > Flectobacillus longus. Next base: position 181,991 of record NZ_JASHIC010000013.1, on the reverse strand, counting down.
ATAACCTTAGACAATAGAAGAATGGCATTGCCAAGAACGGCTAAACCCCAAGTATATTCTCTACGGTCGAGCGACCAACCAGCAGACGAAGGCGTTTTGCCGACGGAAGAAGAAAGAAAAAAGATTGGCGCTAGAATAATCACCTTAGCCAATACCAAACATAATGATATGGATGATGATGCCACAGATGAGCAACGCAAAGAGATTCAAAACTATTTACTATCGTTTTTAAATGACTGAAAGTAATTTGTATGGCTATGAATAGAACCTCATAGAGAAGAGTAATCAGCGATTTTCTATGGGGTTAATTCAGCCAATTTACTTCATCATAAATATATTTTTTGTTGTATCAACAGACATATTCCGTATAATAGTTTTCCAATATTTGATAGGATAATTATCAGTTTTTAAACCCTGTTGTTCTATATTTGGATTATGTAAAATGCACTGTATTTTAAGATTATAAAAAATTTAATCAACACTTATCAAAACTTAAACACAATACCTATGAGAAACCTATTATTAATCATCCTCTCTTCTTTTTTTGTGGCTTGTAGCACTATCGATGATGTACCGCTTTGTTATAATATTTCAGCCAATGTAGACTTTTCGGTAATTAATGCCCAAAATGAGGATTTACTAAATCCATCCAATCCCAACCGTTTGCCAGTCTCAGGCATTAAAATCTTCTTCGTTGTCAATGGGAAAAGCCAAGAAGTAAGTAATCCAATGGCAGATAATCCTTCAGGATTTAGAATTTATAAACGTGATGATGAAGCTAGATATAGAATTGACGTTAGTCTCAATCATGCAGAAACGGTAGAAAAGCCAATCACCTATATTCAATGGAGTAATGCTGATATAGATACTCTAGAGGCTTCCTTTGAGAGAAACCCATGTGGCATAAATCAGCAAGTGATTTGGCTCAATGGCAAAAAAGTTTGGGAAGCTCGCAGCAGCACCTCAAGTCCCTATTTTGTGAAACAGATGTAAGTAGGTGGCAAAATTAAACCAATTTTACCTGCTTTAAGCTTTATGTCATAGGTTAAAAGTTAAAAAGTGCTTCTTATGAAATAATGGAGACATTTAGCATAATGCCTATGGCTTATAGCTCAAAGCGTAGTAATTCAATCTTATCTTACATTATTGCTTGATTCTAAATTAATGCTTAGGTTGCTTTTAAAATGAAAAACGAACATAACTGTATCAATAAAAACGACTTACTGGAACGAACCAAGCAAGATATTGCGCAATTTGGGCTTCAGGTAATATCGGTTACCTCAACCGACTATTCGCCTTCTTTTTCTTACAGTATTGGCTTGACTCAAACGTACCAACATCCAGAAATTATTTGTTTTGGATTGTCTAGCAGTTTAGGTCATGAAATAATCAATGACATAGCGTCTATGATTAAAAATGGAACAATATTCGAAGACGGAAAGATTTATACAGACATTTTTCAAGACAGTAAAGCTACTTTTTTAACTGTTGACCAAAGTAATTTGGAATACTACTTTGGTGCAGGGCTAAACTACTATCAAGGTGAGACGTTTACTGCTTTAGAGCTTATTTGGACTGACCGAAACGACTTATTCCCTTGGGAGGAAAATTTTGAAGAGGAGTTTTTGTACAAACAGCCTTTACTCGACAGAAACGTAGAATTCAAATTTAATGAACCTCACAATTTGAGCATTTTTACGACTCGTCAGTGGCTCGAAGAACATAAGCCGATTTTAAGGGTGGTACATGATCATGATGGAGATTGGCAGTTTTTGACAGGTGACCAAATGCCCGAAGACATACGAGTGGTATCTCTTTCTGAGATAGTCCGCAGTGACCAGACCTTAAATGAGATTTTTGACCTAGAATACGGCGAAGAAGCCGAAAGAGCATCCGTTGGTGAAGAATGGGAAAGAAATTCACTTGAAGAATATGAGGAGGAATAGAGGATTATAAGTCATTAGTGTTGATTGAGATGAGTGCGATATAGATGTGATTATTAAGTTTGACTTAAAAGCAAAGTAATGGCTGAGATAACCTTGACAGGAAATTGTAAAACTACTATAACAATGGATGGAATTACATATATCGAAAACTTTGTAAATAATCCTAGCGAGTTGTATGATAAATTAGTCACAACTGTCAAATGGGATGAGCGTATGGCTGCTCGAAAAACGGCAAGTTTTGGGAAAGCCTATAATTATTCACAAATTGAATATCCTTATCAAGCGTTTTTGCCTGAACTATCTGAAATCTTAACCCAATTAGCGCCAATTATCGGCTTTATCCCCAATAATTGCTTACTCAATTATTATGTAGATGGAAAATCAAAAATGGGATATCATTCAGATCAAACGGATATATTGGAACCCAGTACAGGCATTGCTATCGTTTCGATGGGAGAAGCTCGAGTTCTAAAATTCAGAAATTTTGAATTTCCTGACCAATTTCTCAACTATGAATTGACTTCAGGAAGTTTGGTATATATGACTCAAGAGATACAAAAATATTGGCAACATTCTATTCCAAAATCAGATACCGAGAATGGCAGGATAAGCTTAACTTTCAGACAAATACGATAAAAGTAAAGACAGAGAGAGGTGAATTAGCTTTATAAGAATGTAACAAGTCAACAATGATGTTTTCTCTTTTAAAGTCTGTGTGTAATAGTTTAATTTCTAGAAAATGCTTCAATCAGCACAAATACCAACGCATATTTCAGCCTACAAAAGACAAATGGTGGCAGAGTACGAAAAACTACATCCAGAAATCCAAAAACGTTTTGATTTTTCTACCTCCAATAACATCGCATTTATTGGGAGAGGAGTCATGGAGCGTATTTGGAATGGAAATAAACTTGCCGTTTTTGTATTAAAACTCTTATCCAAAAGCAATATTCTTTTTCCTAGAACGGGTCAAAATATCTCTTACGAAATACATAATTATCCCTACATTGATGATTTTGGAAGAGAAGTACATTCAATGAATAGAGTGTTTTATTTTACAGATGAAGAGCAGCGTTTCGATGGAACTGCTACCTATAGCGAGTCCAAACAGCAAATAGTAGAGTATTTGGGACTCGACCACCGTATGATTTTTGAAATGGGACTAAAGGCTGAAAATGGAGCAATCAGATTTACTTCTGGCAGACAGTTTGCTTTTCTGGGAAAATTGAAAATTCCAGTCCCGAGTCTGATAAGAGGAGATATAGAGCTTTTGGAATGGTATGATGATGAAAAGCAAAAATTCTATTTAGATTTGAAGGTAACAAGTAAATTATTAGGTCCTCTTTTTGGCTTTACAGGGTGGTTTGATGCTGAATACTTGGTATTTAAAGAACCTACAATACCTCAAAAAATTAAACCGATTAGAAAGGAAAATCGAGAATAAGCAACACTTTATTTAGTAGATAAACACAACTACCTTCTACTCCTATTTTCAAAACTCATGATTCTGGTTTAGATTTAGGGAAAATTCACACTATCAACAAATTGTGGTGTTTTTCACCCTCACTTACTTCAAAACTATCATGAGAAAAATTGTCCTATTACTGGCAATACTGCTTGGTATTGCTCCTGCCTTTTCCCAAGAAGTTCCTAAAATTTTACCGCTGAAAGAACGTGCTGTATTACAAGATGAATTGCTTGATGAACGTTTCAAAAGCGTATTGCCTAATCTGATGCGCAAAAATGGAATCGATATGTGGGTCATCATTGCTAGAGAATACAACGAAGACCCAGTTATCAAAACAATGTTGCCATCCACTTGGCTCAATGCTCGTCGCCGAACAATTTTAGTTATTTATGACAAAGGCGAATCACAAGGTCTTGAGGCTTTGGCTGTGGCTCGTTACAATGTGGGTACCATCTTTAAATCGGCTTGGCAACCCGAAAAAGAAGCAAATCAGTGGAAACGCCTTATTCAAATCATCGAAGAAAGAAAGCCTAAGAAAATTGCATTGGACGTGTCTGAGCAATATGCACATGCCGATGGTTTGAGCCATTCGGAGCATGAAGCTTTGATGAGCAATATGCCTGCTGAATACAAAAATAAAGTCACTTCTGCCGAACGCCTCTGTGTAGGCTGGCTCGAAACTCGTACGCCACGTGAAATTGCGTTGTATGAGATGTTAGACAGAATCACTCATCAAATCATAGCAGAGGCATTTTCTGAAAAAGTTATTATCCCTGGCGTTACTACCACCGACGATGTGGTGTGGTACTTGCGTGAGCGAGTGGCAGACTTGAAGCTTGATACATGGTTTCACCCAACGGTAGACATTCAACGCCCCGACCCAGACAAAGTCAACTGGCCGTATGACCGTCGCCCCGACGTGGAGGTGATTATGCCGGGTGATTTATTGCATTGTGATTTTGGGATTACGTATTTGCGTCTTAATACCGATGTTCAAGAAATGGCGTATGTGTTGCGTCCAGACGAAAAACAAGTACCCGATTATTTGAATAAAGCGTTTTCAGCTGGCAATAGACTACAGGATATCATGACTGGCTTTTTTAAGGTGGGAATGACAGGGAACCAAATCTTGGCATTATCCTTACGCAAAGCCGAACAAGATGGTGTGGTTGCTCAGATTTATTCGCACCCAGTAGGGTATCATGGACATGCTGCTGGCCCTGCCATTGGTATGTGGGACATGCAGGGAGGTGTGCCTGGAACTGGCGAATATTCAATTAATGAGAATACAGCCTATGCAATAGAGCTAAACGCCAAAGTGAAAATTCCTGAATGGGGTAATAAAGAAGTGCGTGTTATGCTGGAAGAACAAGGATTGTTTATCAATGGAAAAGTACATTATATCGACGGTCGCCAGAAAACTTTATTGACAATACCGAGGAGGCAAAAATTAGAGCATTTAGGTCAATAATATACATAAAATAGGGCTTGAAAATCATTGTTTAAGCCCTGTTTTATGAGAAAAAAAGAATCTTATTAAAAGGAGTCTGAAAGCTATTGTTTTTTTGGTGTTTTATTTTGTGCAAATAATAGCTTTATTCTTCGTTAAAAATAATAAAAATTCTTGTTTGTAAAATTTTGACTGCCTAAGAATGCTTGTGTTTTCGGAAAAACTCTGTAAATTACTTTTGATTCCGAGCGTCACTAAATACTCTAAGCATGAGCTAATGTTTTTAAGATTAATACTGTTAACCGCCCTTATTATCCCGTACATAACTTTTTCGCAACAAAGAAAACTTGATAGCTTACTTGGGTTGTGGAAAAAGGATTCGGTTCGCATAAAACAACAACCAGACTCAAATGCTGTCAAATTATTGAATCTGATTGCTTATGAGTATATGCAAATAGCTTCTGCTAAAACGATTACCATATCGAATGAAGCCTTTAAAATAGCCGAGCAAGTCAAATTTGATAAAGGGCAAACCACTGCTCTTGCCAATATTGCAAGGTATTATTATGTAAAGGGAGACTATGAGCTTTCTCTGAAATACCTTTTGCGTTCAGCCGCTATTAGCGAATACATTCATGATTTGGATGGCAAGGCAGGCATGACCAATCTTTTAGGACTTATTTATCTTGCTCAACAAAAATATAAGCTTGCTAAAAAGGAGTTATACACGGCTGTTTGGCTTAATCAAAAGCTCAATAATCCTAAGAGACTGGCATCCAATTATTTCAATTTAGCGCTTGCAAGTATAGAACTCAATCAACCTGATAGTGTATATTATTACTTTCAGTTGTCAAAAAAAATTAGTCAAAAAATACATGATGAGCACCTCATCGCAATGAATAATAATCGTTTAGGAGATTTTTACTTGCTACGCAAAAGATTACAAGAGGCTATCTTTTATTATTCGTCAGTAATCCAAAATACCAAGTATCAGAATGATTGGGAAAATAGTTTTGCCTATACAGGACTGGCAAAATGTTATTACCAGAAAAAAGACTATATCAATGCTATTTCTTATGCTCAGAAAGGCTTGGATTTGGCCCAGAAAACCAATACTAAATGGGATATTGCTCAGGCTTTAAAAATACTCCATGAGTCTTATCGTGCGGCAGGACGATATGCAGAAGCATATAAATATCTTGACCTTGAAAACAAATACAGTGATAGTCTCTCGAACGAACAAACAGAGAAAGAGCTGACCCAACTATCGCTAAAACGTAAGCAGGCCGAAAATGATGCTCTACTGCGCAAAAATCAAGTGGTATTACAAAAAGAAGCTAATAGCCAAATGCTGATTATGCTTATTGGCTCTATTTCGGCTTCGTTGTCGATAATTTTGGTGCTTAATGTGCGAAATGCTCGCAAAAAAGAGCGTCTATATGATGACTTACAAGAAAAATCTGAGCAAATTTTGGCACAAAATAAATTGATTGAAAAACAAAACAAGGAGTTATTGCTTTCTAACCAAACTAAAAATAAGCTCTTTTCGATTGTTGGACATGATTTACGTTCGCCTTTTGCTACAATATTAGCAAGTTTTAGAATGTTTAAAACAGGCTATTTGGGTGAGGCTGAAAAAGAGATGATTCTTGACAAAATCTATGAACAAGTGAGTGCTACTTCCGAAATGTTAGAACATTTGCTCAATTGGGCAAATAGCCAAAAGGAAGGACTTACAACTCAAAAGCAAGAGATGTGCCTGACACAAAAAATTGAGCAAATTAAAGACGTTTTTATCAATACTGCCGAAAATAAAAACATCGAGCTTGTACACTTATATAACGAGCCTGTTTTTGTTCATGCCGACCCAGACCAAATACATATCCTTTTTCAAAACCTGATAGCCAATGCTATCAAATTTACCAAAGCAGAAGGTACCGTGGCTATTACATATCAACAAAGCCCAACAGCTATTTTAGTTTCGGTAAAAGATGATGGTATTGGTATGTCGTCAGAAAAACTCTCACAACTTTTTGCCCAATCAGGCAAAGGAATATCTACTTATGGTACAAACTATGAAAAAGGCTTGGGCTTAGGATTGTCCTTGGTCAAACAGTTTGCCGATCTCAATAGTGCCAGTATCTCGGTAAAAAGCGAAGAAAATAACGGTTCTGAATTTATTGTATCTTTTCCAAAACAGGATTTAACATAAGCATGAGGGTTTTGAGTAAAACAAAAGTGAATAGGTCTTTGTATAAGCAAAACCTGAAATCTATTTAGAATTACGAATGGCTGATTCTGAGGATTATAGCTTTATTCAAACACGATAATCTATGCAAATGTTTTCTTCTCTATTACCTGAAAAAATATTTTTAGGCTTTTTACTACTATGTTTTGTCTTACCAACTTGGGGGCAAAATACACGAACCCAATACAGTTTTAACCCTTCTTGGAAACTTTTTGTAGGCGATGCTAAAGGAGCAGAAATGCCTGATTTCAACGATACAGATTGGAAAGCCGTCACACTGCCACACGCTTGGAATGAAGATGCTGCCTTTAGGGTTTCTATTGATCAGCACCCTACTGGAATTGCTTGGTATCGCAAACATTTTGTTTTACCCAAAAACACACAAGGAAAAAAAATCTTTATCGAATTTGAGGGCGTTCGCCAAGCTGGCAAGGTGTATCTCAATGGTCAGTATATGGGTATCCATGAAAATGGAGTTATGGCTTTTGGTTTTGATATAAGCCAGTGGGTCAAATACGACAGCGAAAATGTGATTGCTGTCCGTACTGATAATGCTTGGGATTATCGAGAAAAAGCTACAAACTCTCGTTATCAATGGAGCGACAAAAATTTTAATGCAAACTACGGAGGTTTGTCCAAAAATGTCTGGTTACATGTTACCGACAAATTGTATCAGACCTTGCCTCTATATTCTTTTTTACAAACTTCTGGAACCTATGTTTATGCTAAAAACTTCGACATCAAAGGTAAAAAGGCCACGGTGGTAGTAGAATCAGAAGTGAAAAACGAATTTTCTGAACCTAAAACAGTTTCATTAGAAGTTGAGATAAAGGATTTAGACGGAAAAATCGTAAAAACTTTTACAGGAAATTCCCAGACTCTTCAACCTACTGAAACAAAAACTTTGTCTGCAAATACACCATTAAGCGACCTACACTTTTGGAGTTGGGGCTACGGGTATTTGTACACCGTAACAAGTCGTTTGAAAGTAAATGGGAAAATCGTAGATGAACTACCAACCCAAACGGGTTTTAGAAAAGTCGAGTACAATAATGGTATGGTATATCTCAACGACCGAGTACTCATGATGAAAGGATACGCCCAACGGACTAGCAACGAATGGCCTGCCTTGGGCTTGTCGGTTCCACCTTGGTTGAGCGACTACAGCAATGGCTTGATGGTGGAAAGTAACGCCAATTTGGTAAGATGGATGCACATTACACCTTGGAAACAGGATATAGAATCCTGCGATAGAGTTGGCTTGATTCAGGCAATGCCAGCAGGTGATGCCGAAAAAGATGTAGAAGGCACACGCTGGACACAACGTACTCAGGTGATGCGCGATGCCATTATTTATAATCGTAATGCACCGAGTATCTTCTTCTATGAATGTGGTAACGAATCTATTTCCGAGAATCATATTGCAGAAATGAAAGCCTTGAAAACGCAATACGACCCATTTGGAGGGCGTGCCATAGGATCGAGAGAAATGCTAGATAGTAAAATTTCAGAATATGGAGGCGAAATGTTGTATATCAACAAAAGTGCCCATATTCCGATGTGGTCGATGGAATATTCTCGTGACGAAGGATTACGAAAATATTGGGACGAATTTACACCTCCTTTTCATAAAGATGGTGATGGTCCTTTGTATAAGGGCGCTTCAGCGCGTGAATACAACCGTAACCAAGATACCCACGCAATTGAAGACGTAATGCGCTGGTATGACTACTGGCGAGAAAGACCTGGCACAGGCAAAAGAGTGAGTTCGGGTGGCGTGAATATCATTTTTTCAGATTCAAATACCCATTTTAGAGGTGCCGAAAATTATCGTAGAAGTGGCGAAGTAGATGCACTACGAGTGGAGAAAGATGGTTTTTATGAATGTGGGATGGTTGGGTCGATACTGAGAAATTTCGAGTACATATTATTGGTCACTGGAATTACCAGACTGGCACTGTCAAAGACATAAATGTAGTGGCATCGGGCGAAAAAACAGAGCTGTTTGTCAACGGTAAATCACAAGGCTTTGGCGCTCGTAGCAGTAACTTTTTATTTACTTTCAAGAATATTACTTGGCAAGTTGGAAGCATCAAAGCTGTGACTTACGATGCTAAAGGCAAAGTTTTGGCACAAGACGAAATCAAAACTGCTGGCGAGCCTGTAGCACTCCGTTTGACAGCACGTAGCAATCCGACGGGTTTTCGTGCTGATGGCGCAGATGTAATTCTGGCTCAGGTAGAGGTCGTAGACAAAGACGGAAATCGCTGTCCAACGGCTTTAAATATGATTCATTTTACTTTGACAGGCGAAGCCGAATGGCGTGGGGGAATTGCTCAAGGTCCAGATAACTACATTTTAGCCAAAAGTCTACCTGTAGAATGTGGTGTCAATCGGGTATTGATTCGCTCGACAACAAAAGCAGGAAAAGTAAACCTTATAGCCAATGCCGAAGGATTAAAAAGCGCTGAGTTGAATTTTGAAACGACTCCCGTAAAAATCAATGCAGGGTTGAATGAACAATGGCCTTCGGGTGGATTAAAGCCATCATTGACAAGAGGCGAAACACCACAGAGTCCTTCTTTTGTAGCTACTCGGAAGTCTCTTGAGATAGCAGATATTGTAGCTGGTGCCAATCAAGAAAAAGCCCAAGCAAGTATCGATGATAACGAATTGAGCGATTGGATAAATGATGGGAAAATCAATACTGCTTGGATTAAATATACACTCAAAAAAACAGCAACACTCGATGAGGTAAATATTAAACTTAATAACTTCCGTACCAAAGTGTATCCACTTCGTATTTTGGTTGATGACAAAATCGTATTTGAGGGAAATACCGAAAAATCATTAGGCTATTTCAAAGCGCTTTGCAAGCCAACCAGAGGAAAAGTAATTACGATTCAATTAATGAATGAAAATTCTGGAAAAGACGATTCACAAAGCGGTGTAGAAATGGGCGGTAAAAAACTCGATGATGGTATTGCCAGAAACGATGCCAACACCAAAGGCAATTTGAGTATTATCGAAGTAGAGTTTATCGAAAAAGTTAAATAGCAATAGGGTTGTACGAAGGATTTCTCTGATTGTGGAGTTGGGTAAATTGAGCTAGTTTAAATCTAATCTCAAAAATCCAAACTCTGCAATCAGAAATCCGATATAACAATTAAATCCTTCGTACATCATTTATTACTTTCATTTTAGTTCTTTTTCCAACCATGGCAATTGCACCTGTAAAAAGCTTCGTTTTTCTTCAAAAAACACCTTCCATTCCATTTTTTCAAAGATTTGTATAGCCGTAAAAAGAACATTCAGCGCTTTTGTGTCATATTCGGGATTGCTGAAATAAACAAAAGTTTCATTCAAAAACGTTTGACAAGAAACTCGGTCTTCTGCTTCCCAATATGTCTGCCAACGCTCGACTTCGAGTAAGTGTTGAAGGGCTGATTTAAGCTGTTTTTCAATTGGTAGAAAATCTTCGAAATACTTTATGATTTCCTGAAATGGTGTATTCACATGAGTAAACTGTAAGGCACCATATATTTTTTGCACCAACTCATAATTTTGTTCATGTAGTTGTTGAGTCTCAAGAAGCAATAATAATTCAGTTTCATATTGTTGTCCTTGTCCTTTAGCTGTAGCATGTTGAAAACTGAGAGCTGAAACCATTTGTTCATGTTCAAACAATGCTTTTGTACCCGTTTCCATTGCATCTTGAAGTTGTTCGAGAAGGTTATTTATCTCCGTTTGTGGCACTCTTTTATTATCATATTCAATAAAATCTGGTAGCTCAGGTAAGATAATGAGTTGTTGAAGTTTGGTGATATCGTTGTTCAGAATTGTTATTTCTTCTAATTTTTCGAATATCTCAGGTGAAAATAGGCTTTCTTGATCAATATTGGCATTTTTTAGAGATTCTTCAATAGGAGCAGGGTGACGCCAATCAAAATATCCTTTGTACTCAGGCGCATAACTATTATGTTTTTTTTCTTCCTGTATTATTTCCACAAATTGCTCATAACTCACTATCTCAGTAATCCTATCATATTGTACCATAGCAAACAATTGTTCAGTTTGGTGTTGTAAAATACTTTGAGAGTTTTGCAGTAAATTTATGGCTAAATCTTTGTGTGTTTGTTGTATAGAAATATTGAGTTTTTGGAGATGTTGTACTCTTTCAGTCATGCTTGGATGAGTAGCCCATTGGTCTTCAATAATGAGTTTAGACTGGATGATTTTGTCAAATTTTTCTAAGGTAACTTGTGGTAAATCACGATTTAGTGGTACATCATTGATTTCGGCAATGGACTTCATTATCCAACTTTGTTGAGGGTAAATGTTGTTGGTAATCTTAGCTTTACTAATATTTTTTTCATAAAAATTCAAAACAGTATAGTAGGCACTATTTGCTAAGTCAATTCTGAGAAGTGCATTCGCCAAAGCCTCAGACCCAGCTACGTGTGCAGCAATGGCATCGGCATGAAACTCCATTTCTCTCGAAAGTTTGAGATAATTAACATTGATAAGTTTGTAGAAAAACTGAAGAACTTTCTGGATACCAATGATAATATAAATTGCCACACGTACCCCCAATTTAATAAACCAATGGATGTTTGCCCATTGATCTAATAAACTTCCAAAGGCGTCATTTTGAAACAAAAGATTATGAATCACTTGGTTGGTATAATACACATAGCTACCAATTTTCATGGATTTTTGAGAAAAATGTCCAAACTCATGAGCAAGTACAGCTTTTAATTCGTCTTGTGTCAGACTGTTCATCAGTCCTAAGCCTATTTGGAGGTTTTTTTTGATAGGTAAAAACATACTTAAAAAGCTAGAATCATAAAAAACAGACGCATTGACCTCTGCTGTGAGATATACCTTTTTAGGAAAACTTGTTCCAACTTTTTGAACAATTTCATCTAGTAGGGCAAATAACTGAGGTTGTTCATTTTTAGTAATTTCTGTATATCTGTCTAAATTAGTAGTGTTTCGGATAAAGATAAATTTTATAAGAAAAATCAAAACTACTACACCAATACTCATCAGTCCTATACCTATGAATGCCCCCCAAATGTGAATTCGAGAAACCATAAGAATCATACAACTCAAACCAGCGACACCAAGAATTGCAGTAAGTCCGAGTGCAAGTATCAACAATAAAATGTAAATGCCAATAAATACAATTATTGAAATAGTTGCTGCAATAGCGGCATCTTTAAAGGTTTTTGAAGGAGGAGCAATAATTGTAGACATATTATAAAAGCATTGAGTTGAAACTAGATTTAGAGAGAGTAAATAAGATGGAGACTAGTACAAACTTATAATAATAACCAATAGATAGATACTCTAAAAGTTTAATTTTTTGATGAAATGTATTTTTAATTCTTGAAAATGTCTAAAGAAGTATAGAAAATAAGCAAAAATATTTTTGTCACATAATCTTAAATACCTCTTAATCAAAAACACTAAATATTTCTGGGAAAATTGTTGCTGAAGTTTTTTATTTTCTCTAAAATTGAAAGAATAAACTAACTTTTCATACAAAATGAATTATTTTTCTGCACTTAGATTTAAAGCTTTTTTTATTGCTTTAATCTTTAGCATCAATGGCCTTATAGCCCAAAAATCCCCCATTAAGTTTGGTGATGTACCAATCACAGATCTCGAAACTAAAGTATATTCTATCGACTCGTCGGCCTCTGCTGTAATTCTTTGTGATTATGCGACCTTAACTTATGTCTACTATCCCTCAGGTCTAAAAACCATGTTTACACATCATCGTCGAGTCAAAATTTTGAAGAAATCTGGCTATGACTGGGCTACTTTCGAAACCATCACACGAGGAGGAACTCAAGAATCTATTTTAGGTGTCAAGGGGGCAACTTACCGTTTGGTTGGAGGTAAAGTACAGGTTGATAAATTGGAAAAAGCCGCCATTTTTGAGAATAAATCTGATAAAAACTTTACGTCCCATAAGTTTACATTACCCAATGTACAGGAGGGAAGTGTGATTGAGTTTACGTATCAAATACAATCCAACTATGATACAGAGATTCCCACATGGCGTTTTCAACATTCAATACCTACACTTTGGAGCGAGTATTGGGTAAATGCACCTAATTTCTATGTGTTTAGATTACATACACAGGGATATGAGCCTTTCGCCATTTCCAAACAAGAGAAGTCAAGCCTAATGCTTGAAGGATCTAGTTATGAAAGTACTGAATATCATTTAGCTGTAAAAAATGCTCCCGCTATCAAAGAAGAGCCTTACACTACTACCATCGAGGATTTTACTGCTAAAATTCAGTTCGAAATTGCTGCGTATGTGCCACCAAATGGCATTAGTAAAAACTTTTCATTGACTTGGGAAAATCTTGATGAAGCCTTATTGGGGTATGACTCCTTTGGCAAATTAGCTAAACCTGATGGTGCTGTCAGAGACATTGTACCTTATCTCAAAAACACGGGATCCGATACCTTAGCACATTTAAACAAGGTACTCGATTACGTTCAAAAAACAGTACTCTGGAACGGAGATGCTAGTATGTATGGGTCAAATACTCGTAAAAAATTATTGGAAAGCAAGCTAGGGAATTCAGCAGACTTAAATCTTCTGTTAGTTGCTATTTTGAAAGAACTTAAATACGAAGCACAACCTCTGATTTTAAGTACTCGTAATCATGGTATGGTAAATGAATCGCAAGTGTTGGAAAAACGCTTCAACTATGTGGTAGCTGGCGTTTTGATGCCTAATCAACAATGGCTGTTATTGGATGCCACCGAACCGATGTGTAAAGCTGGTAGCGTACCATTTCGTTGTCTTAATCAACAAGGACGAATTGTGGCTTCGGGTACTGGAGAATGGATTGAAATTACTCCAAAAGAAAAATACACCTTTGCTCAAAGTGTACTTGTTAACATAAAAGCCAACGGTGATGCTGAGATAAAAGGAGATTTACTTTTCCAAGGATATGCAGCTATGAGCATGCGAAAAGTCTATCAAAAGGAAGGTGATAAAGCTTTAAGTGAATATTTGAAAAAGGAATATCCCAACCTTCAAATCAAATCCTTCAAAGTGACAGGTCAGAGCAAATATGAAGAAGCTTTTGCTATTTCTATTGATGCTGAAGTGTCAGAAGCTGTCAATATCGTTGGCGAGCGTATGTATATCAAACCAAGTTTTGGCTTAATCGATACCGAAAATCCTTTTCATAATAAAGACCGCAAGTTTCCTGTCAACTTTGGGTATCTGCAAGATGACCTATCTACCATTATGATTAATCTTCCTGACGGCTATGTGGTAGAAGAATTGCCGAAATCAGTAAAAGCCTTGACTCCTGATAAAATGGTAAATTATACTTATCAGCTATTTGCCAATGGAAATCAGGTTGCTTTTATGAATAAGCTATTTGTCAAAAAGAACTATTTTTATGCTGAAGAATATCATGATTTAAGACAAGTATTTGATTTTGTAGAACAACGTAACCTCCAACAGATTGTGTTGAAAAAGAAGTAATAAAGGCAACGACCCAATAATTCGAAAACGTCATTGCTACTATTTTAAGGTCGTCTTTTCTCTTGAAAAGACGACCAATTTTGCTATTAGAAAGTGGGTCAACTATGAGCGTTCTGCGATATGATTATGCTACTCGCGAAATATCCCTTCTGTAATATCAAAATCGATTCTCATCAAGCATAGTCTTTCCTGAACAACCCAAATAAAACCTTAACACTAATGAAAAGAGTAACCATTTTACTACTAATGTTTTCAATGGCTTTTATTGCCCATGCTCAACAAGACTTGCCTAAATTTCCACAAGTTACAGTCGAAGACCTGATTAAAAAAGTTTATCCCAAAGACTCTTCCGCTGAGGCTTATATCATGACCAATTACGGAAATGGCTGGGTGTATCAAAATTCAGAAGGTGGATATGAAATCGCCTATCAACATTTTATAAGAATTAAAATCTTGAAAAAAAGTGCTTTTGAGCGTGCTACTAAGGCTCTCTATCTATATATCGACAGCAATCAGCAGGATATAGAACTTGCACAAGAAATAAAAGGTAGAACGTATAATTTCAATAATGATGTCATCGAAATCGATGAGCTTCAAGCAAAGGATATTTTTAAAACCAAATACAATAAATCCTTCGATAAAGTGAGTTTTACCTTGCCCAAAGTAAAAGAAGGCTCGATTATAGAATATTCCTATGTGATACGCTCTCCTTTTCCTTTCAAACCCAAAGATTGGGATTTTCAAACAGATATTCCTTGCGAGCGTAGTGAATATACTTTTGGAAGTCCTACTAATTTTGCCTACCGAATGCTGATGCAATATTGTGAAGGAAAACTTTCTGAGGAAAAATGTAATACCTCTGATGATTTTAGATCTTGTAGATGGGTAATGGTCGATATTCCAGCCATGAAGGAGGAAAAGTATGTTGCTAATTTGGATGATTATACTCGTAAACTCCACTTTGAGTTGGCCGAATATGTGGTAAGAGGAATGGATACAGCCAAAAAACTATCCATGGATTGGCCTGACTTTGATAAACAATTACTTATGGATGATGATTTTGGTGGCAGAATTGGTAAAATATCCGCTTTTGACGCCACTGCTCAAAGTCTAAAAAGCCAGAAAACGGATACTCTTGAACTCGCCAAAGAAGTGTACAAATACGTTCAAAGTAATTTTACTTGGGATGGTAATAAGCGTTTGTTTACCCAAAGTTCGCTCAAAGAAGTATTTAATCGTAAAACGGGTTCAAGCTCAGAGCTAAATTTATTACTTATTTCATTACTCCGCCAAGTTGGAATAGCCGCCAAACCTGTAGTAATTAGCACTCGTGACCATGGTCGAATTTGGAAAGATTACCCCATGATTTCAAGATTTAACTATACCTTGGCGCAGGTAAATATCAGTGGACAAAATGTACTGTTGGATGTTACCGACAAAAATCTTCAATGGGGGCTATTGCCAGAGTATTGTATGGTTGGCGAAGGACGCTTGTTGATTTATAACAGGTCTCAATGGATACCTATTCAAACTCCAGAGAAAAGTGGTACGAAAATTAATATGGAATTTACCTTTAGCGCAAACGAACCTGAGCTGGAAAGCCAAATTTTATACACAGGAGTGGGGTATCAAGCCATTGATTATCGTTCGCAATACAATACTTTAGGAAAAGAAAAATTCATCGAAAAACTCCGCAATGATTTTTCGAGTATCGACAAACCTAAGATAGAATTAGAGGGCTTTATTAATGCTGATGCTGGTAGTCAACCTGTGATTATGATAACTGGTAAAAATACAGAAGGGTATAATAAAGTTAATGGAAAAATATACCTTAAAACAATCCCTTACGAAGGAACAACTGAGCATCCTTTTCCTAATGCCGACCGTTCATTCCCTGTTGATTTTACCTATCCAACTGAAGAAGTTATTACTTGCAAATACATTATTCCTGAAGGGTATAGCATTGCAGAACTTCCCAAAGGAATCCGTGTAGCTTTGCCCCAAGATGGAGGGAGATTCTATTTCTCGGTAACACAAGACCCCACAGGAAAAGAGGTAAATATTACAAGCCAGATCCTACTCAAAAAGTCTATTTATAGTGCCGATAAATATCAGGCTCTTCGTACGCTCTACGACCATGTGGTAACTAGACATAACCAAATGATTGTTCTTCAAAAAAAATAATACGATGATGTTTACTACACGATTATTAATTGCTTTACTATGGACTTGCTTGGTGATTCCTCTTTCTGCCCAAACGGTGGTGTGGAATGTGCAAGGGATTCCTGAAAAACTAAAAGAAAATGCACACGCCGTTATTCGTACTGACGAAAATCTATTGATTGTCAAGAATGAGGGGGCTTTGACTCGAAAAAAACACATTGTCATGACGATCCTCGACGAAGACGGCTTGAAATATGGACATCTCTATATTGATTACAACAAATTATCAAAAGTGACCGATCTCGAAGGGGTACTTTACGATGCTGCTGGCAATAAACTCCGTAAGCTCAAAAAAGAAGAGATAAACGATATTGGCAATGTGACCGCCTCTAATTTATTTGATGATTATCGCTATAAATCGGTGCAGTTTGGCTATGCTAACTTTCCATTTACAGTGGAGTTTACTTATGAAGTTTCTGATAAAAAAACAGCATTTTATGAGCGTTGGTTTCCTGGCGAAGATGCCGAAGATGTATCTGTTCAGACAAGTACTCTACGTATTGAGATGCCCGCCAATATGCCTTTGCGCTATAAAGAACTCAATAACGTAGCACCTGTCGAAAAATCTCAAAATGGTACAAATACCGTTTATACATGGAAAGTTAGTGATATTCCAATCAAAGCTTCTGAGCCTTACGCCCCAGCATGGTCACAGCGTGGTCCTGGTGTATGGACAGCCCCAGCTACTTTTGAAATGGATGGCTATAAAGGCGATTTTTCTACTTGGCAAAAAGTAGGAGAGTTTGATAACTTACTCAATAAAGGAAGAGAAACGTTGCCGTCTAATGTGATTTCTGAAATACAAACATTGGTCAAAAGCGAAACTTCACAAGAGGCAAAAGTAAAAAAGGTGTACGAATACCTTCAGCAGCATACTCGCTATATCAGTATTCAGTTGGGTATTGGAGGACTTCAGCCTTTCGAAGCAGCCGTGGTGGCCGACAAAGGTTATGGAGACTGTAAAGCTTTAAGTTTTTTTACAAAAGCATTATTAAAAACAGTTGGAATTGAGTCTCACTATGCGTCGATAAAAGCAGGAGAAGCTACCGCAGATATTCTGACAGACTTCCCTGCACAACAGTTCAACCACGTGATTTTGTGTGTACCTATGCCCAAAGATACCATTTGGCTCGAATGTACTTCTCAGACGAATCCTTTTGGGTATTTATCCAATTTTACTGCCAACCGTCATACTCTTTTGGCTACGCCTAGTGGAGGCGTATTGGTCAAAACGCCTGCTTTGTCTGCAAAAGACAATCAAGTTAGCCGAAAAGTCAAGATGGAATTAGGTGCTGATGGTTCAGCAAAGGCAAAAATTGATGCTAATTTCAAAGGTATTTTCTATGACGATGTCGTTGGTTTAATTCATGAAAATAATCAAGAAAAGACAACGACCTCTCTTTTAAAGAGCTTTTATTTGGGAAATGCACAGTTGAGTAAAATTGCATTACAAGAAAATAGAGATAAAATTCCAAGTGTTCAAATTGCTTTTGATGCGGATTTGAAGAAGTTAACCTCCCCAAGCGGATCAAGATTATTTGTGACCCCATCCATTTTTTACAAAGAAGATGGTGTACCATCATCAGGCTCCGAGCCTCGCACGATGGATGTTGAGTTATTTAATAATATTTCCTATAATGATGAGATTGAAATTCAACTGCCAACTTATCAGGCTGTGGAGGCGTTGCCAACCGATGTAAGCTTCATGTCAAAATTTGGAACCTTCCAAGTAAAGTACCAATTACAAGGTACTAAGTTGTTGCTGACTCGTAAGTTTACTCGTAATAATGGCAAATACAAAGCCAGCGATTTTCAAGAATTGATAGATTTTTATAAAAAAATCTCAAAAGCTGACCGAGCACAAATGGTTTTGAAGTTGTAAAAGCCCTTTAATAATCTCTTAAAGACCAACTCCGTAAGTTTTTCAAGAACTTACGGAGTTTTTGTTTTAATCAAGCAAGTACAAAAAGCGTAAAACTTGTAACTTTGCGCTCTCAAATACAAATACGGAAAAACAACAACTCATAATATCATTACTCAAGTGCCAAAACACTTTCCTAATACTTGAGTAAGTACTCTAACGGTACAAGATTGCACTAGCAAGGTATTATCTAATTTTATACACAATGAAAATTTCACTTAATTGGCTTAAACAGTTCATCGAAATTAATGAATCTCCCGAAGAGCTAGACCAAATGTTAACTGGTACTGGTTTGGAGGTAGAGGGCATCGAGCGTCACGATTCTATCCCAGGTGGGTTACAAGGCTTTGTTGTTGGCGAAGTACTTACTTGCGAACGATTTATGGTGAAAGAAAAACAGTTGAGCCTTACAACCGTAGATGTTGGTCAAGATACACCCTCTCAAATCGTTTGTGGGGCGGCCAACGTTGACGCTGGTCAAAAAGTGATTGTAGCAACAGTTGGAACAACTCTTTACGATAAAGAAGGTAAACCAGTATTTACTATTTCGAGCAAGAAAACCTACGGGCATTTGTCTGAAGGGATGATTTGTGCTGAAGACGAAATCGGTATTGGTTCTTCGCATGATGGTATTTTGGTATTGGATACAGATTTGCCAAATGGTACGCCTGCCACCAAATACTTCAACCTTGAAGCAGATTATATGATCGAAATCGGTTTGACACCAAACCGTGCCGATGCTGCATCGCACTGGGGCGTAGCTCGTGATATTAAAGCTGCTACTGGTCGCGAAATTACCTTGCCATCTGTTGAGGCTTTCAAAGTAGATAATACTAATTTCCCTATCGAGCTTGTTGTAGAAGATGCACAGGCTTGTCCACGTTTCTGTGGAGTAACTATCGATGGCGTTTCGGTAAAACCTTCACCAGAATGGTTGCAAAATGCGTTGATTACCATCGGTTTGCGTCCTATCAATAACATCGTTGATATTACCAATTTTATTTGTCATGGTTTGGGACAACCCATGCACGCTTATGATTGGAGTGCCATCAAAGGTCAAAAAGTAGTGGTAAAAACTTTACCAGCAGGGACTAAGTTTACCACACTTGATGAAGTTGAGCGTACTTTAGGCGAAACAGATTTGATGGTTTGTAATGCTGAGGAGCCAATGGGTATTGCGGGTGTGTTTGGTGGTGCTACTTCGGGTATCAAAGACGAAACAACTCGTGTATATTTGGAGGTAGCCTATTTTGATCCTGCTTCTGTTCGTAAAACAGCACAACGTCATGGATTAAAAACAGATGCTTCTTTCCGTTTTGAGCGTGGTACTGATCCAAATGCTAAATTATATGCTTTGAAATACGCAGCCTTGCTGATTCAAGAAATAGCGGGCGGTGTGATTGCTTCTGAAGTAAGTGATTTTTATCCAACTCCAATCCAAGATTTTGTGATACCTGTTACTTATCGCAATATCGACCGATTGATTGGTAAACAATTAGGAAAAGACCTTATTAAGTCTATTTTGGTATCTTTGGATATTCAGATTACAGAAGAAACTGAAGCGGGCTTTACGGCGATTGTTCCACCATACCGTGTAGACGTAACACGTGAGGCCGATATTATCGAAGAGATTTTACGTGTGTACGGTTTCAACAATATTGAACTTTCAGAAAATTTAGGAACAGACTATCTTTCTGATTTCCCTGCAAAAGACCGTGACAAATTGCAATGGAAAATTGCTACTAGCCTAGCTGGAAGTGGTTTCTCTGAAATCATCACTAACTCTTTAACAAAACCTTCGTACGCAGCTTTGATTCAGAGCGATTTACAAGGTGAAAACGTTGAAATTCTCAATAAGCTTTCTGAAGATTTGGCGGTAATGCGTCAATCAATGGTTTTCTCGGGTTTGGAAGTATTGGCTCACAATATCAACCGTCGCCAGAAGGATTTGAGATTGTTTGATTTTGGAAAGACTTATCATAAAGTAAATGACAAATACGTTGAAAAACGTCATTTGGCGATTTACTTAACGGGTAATATTTCGGCAGAAACTTGGCAGGCAAAATCTGAAAAGATTTCTTTCCACACTTTAGCGAATGTTGTGAGTAAATTGTTGAAAAGCTTAGGATTTAAAGATTTCCAAACAAAACCAATCGAAGGTTCTGCTACTTTTGAATATGGTTTGAGCTATGTTATCAACAAAAAAGAATGTGTAAGCCTAGGTTTAGTAAAAGCAAAATTGGCGAAGGCTGCCGATGTAAAACAGTCGGTATTCTATGCTGATTTGGACTGGGATTATTTGTTCAAACAATACAAAGAAAACGTGGTATTTACTGAATTGTCTAAATTCCCAGAAGTTCGTCGTGACCTTTCGTTGGTATTGGACAAAGAAGTTACTTTTGACCAAATCCAGAAATTGGCAAAGCAGTATGAGAAGAACTTATTGCGCCAAATCAACGTATTTGATGTATATCAAGGCGAAAACTTGGGTGAGGGTAAAAAGTCTTACTCGGTAAGCTTTATTTTACAAGACAACGAACAAACGTTGACAGATAAAGTAATCGACAAAACAATGGAGCGTTTAATGGCTGGATTCGAGAAAGAAATCGGAGCAGTAATTAGAAAATAAATTAGCTGTAGGCTATAGGCATTCAGCAAAAATACTTCTTATGAATTAATAGAAGGTTTCCTGCTTAATGCTTATAGCCCAAAGCTCGATACAATAAAAAAAGCTGAGAAGACGAATCTTCTCAGCTTTTTTTATTTTAGTTCATTTTATCAGTAAATGAAATTATTTAGTGCTGTTTCTGACAACAGATATACCAGTAATAAATAACCTTTTACTGCTGAACAGAACTATTGTAAGGCAGTACTTTTTTGGATGAGTTCTTCTATTTCTAATAAAAGTTTTTTGCCAAATCCCGACCATGAGTTCATGGTACCGTTCTGGAAAAGTTCAACCAACTGGTCAAAACTCACAACATTGTGGTCTTGGAGGAAGCGCTTTAAGTTTTTACTGGCACTAAGCGTTTCTAAAAAATTTCCTGCGTTTAGTTTTTGCTCCTCGTACTCTTTAATAATCCTGAGTGCATTTAGATATTCAGAATGAGAAATTGTAGTCATTGCTGTTAATCAATAGTTTTTGTGTTACACCTAAAAAGTTGTACCGTGTGCTAGTTATAGATTCCAGTGTGCTAATATACGACATTTTATGGCACAACTTATGGAACAATTATTTTATCTTTCGAATATAGCACTTTTCCGGTACTATCCACAAAGCTTGTGGTAATCAAATTATCCTTGATTTTGACTGAAGTAAAAGCTGGAGTATTGGTGCCAAAAAGCAAATAAGGATGTTCTTTTCTTACGATATCATTGGCATACGCAGCTCCGCCACTCACCAACAGTTCCGTATCTAGGTCTGGAGCCTTTAGATATTGGCTATTATGGCTATGGCTTGAAATATATAACTGTACTTTGTATTTACTCAAAAGAGGTTTGATAATACTAATAACTTCTGCTTGGTCGCCTCTACCTGTTCCAGCAGAATACATAGGGTGGTGTCCTACCACAATTTTGATTTTTTC
Organism: Flectobacillus longus; assembly: GCF_030056705.1. Lineage (GTDB taxonomy): Bacteria > Bacteroidota > Bacteroidia > Cytophagales > Spirosomataceae > Flectobacillus > Flectobacillus longus. Next base: position 159,623 of record NZ_JASHIC010000013.1, on the reverse strand, counting down.
TTTACTAATACTCAAAGTACTATCCAACCATTTTAATTGCCTTTGAGTATCCTGCGACAAAATATCAGAGTGCATGAAAGCATTAGTTCGGTGCTCGTTAATGAATGGAGTCGTGTCAATAATCACAAAACGTACATTATTGTTATTCGCCATTTCACGTACAAAAGTATAATATCTATTAGGCAAAATCCATCGCTTATTGATTTTAGCATAATCCAATTGCGCAGTAGGGTTGCCCATATAATCATGATTACCAAGGGTGATATACCAATTTTTTAAAATATTAGACCCGCTATATACTTGTTCAAAGGATTGTTTCCAATGTGCATCGTTGACATCGGCTACACCATTTTCATAAAAATTATCTCCTGTCGAAAAAATAAAGTCAATAGGGGCTAACTTGGCCGATTTGTCCATTTGCTTCGCAATGGGTGTTTGGGCATATTGTCCCATACGTCCCCAGTCTCCGACTATATAAAACGATGTTTCTTTGGGTAAATCCACAGTAACTTCTTGTTTACAACTCCAGTAAATTCCGATAGCAAGAATAAAGATTAATAAGGTAAATTTTCTCATGTTGAATTTTCTTATTGGCGAATTTTATTTGAATGTAAAATTCGTTGCATTTTACAAAAAAAAGAAACTTAGATGCCTGAAAAACAATAAAAACTATTCAACGGAAAGGGAGAGAGGGAACAGGCACAGAGGCACAAAGGGGTTTTCGGTAGAAACGCAATGCTTGCGTCTGGAGGAAACAGGCACAAAGGCACATAGGGGCAAAGGGGGGGGGCGGTAGAGGCGCAATGTTTGCGTCTAATGGTAGAGAGATTTTTTCACACTTTGTGACTTTGTGCCTCTTTGCCTTTGTGCCTATACTGCAACTTTGCCCCTAAAAATCAATAAAACATCTCCATAGGGTCATCAACTACTCTTAATTGTTCATCAAAACCATCAATCATTAGCATATCTTCAGAAGAAATAGCAAAATCAAAGACATCAAAATTCTCCTTCAAACGTTTGAGATTGGATGATTTCGGAATAGTAGAAACCCCATGTTGGAGTGCCCAACGTAAAATGATTTGGGCGGGACTTTTATCATATTTTTCAGCCAAAGCAACAAGTCTTGGGTCATTCATCTTTTGCCCACGAACTAATGGCGTGTAGGCCTGCAACTGAATACCTTTTACTTGACATTCGGTTAATAAATCTTCCAGAAAAAGATAAGGACTAAATTCCACTTGATTGACCGCAGGGACGATATTAGCGTATTCTGAAAGCTCCTCTAGGAAAGGAGAAAGATAATTTGCCACACCAACTGAGCGAACCATCCCTTCTTGATATAGATGCTCAAGAGCCAGCCATGTTTCCTTTCGTGTTGCCTTGATAGGCCAATGCACCAAATATAAATCGATATAGTCTATCGAGAGTTTCTTGAGACTTTGGTCAAAAGCTCTTAAGGTCTTGTCATAACCTTGGTCGTTGTTGTGAACTTTGGTTGTCACAAACAATTCACTTCTAGCTATATTACTTCTTCGTATGGCATTGCCGATTTCTAGCTCATTTTCATACATCGAAGCCGTATCTATTAATCGATAACCCGTTTCTATTGCCCACTCTACGGCTTGTTCAGCTTCTTGGTTGTACATATCATACACGCCAAGCCCCAGCAAAGGCATAGTTTGTCCTGTATTTAAAGTTGTATATAACTGCATGGTTGTATGTTAATTATGATTTAGAGAATGAGTGATTTTATTAAATATTCAGTCAATAAATTATTCAAAATCACTCAATCTGAATTCATTCAATTACTCAATAACTCTCAAGTCCGAGTAATTTTTTTCCTAAATCTGATAACACGGCTGTTTCGTAGCGGTCTCTTTCAAAGTTTCTTGGGTCGCCAGGAAATGCGTATCCTTCAGGAGCGATACGGTTTTTCCATGAGTTGATTCTCCAATTTTTCAAAGCCTCATTATCTTCCTCGGCTGGCATCATCGAAATATATTGAGCAATTCGTACTTTATCTTCACTTTTATTTGGACGAATACCATGTGGCTGTGTACTATTGAAAATAAGCAAATCGCCAGCTTCTAGTTTTACTTTTACAAAATGCTCTTCGAGACCAGTGGTGTCTGGTTTAAATCTGTCTCTATCTTCTGGTTGAGTCAATTTCCAAGTGTCATAAGTACGATAAAGCTCTGGAATACATTGAAAGCCACCCATATTTTCATCTGTTTGGTCTGCTAATGCCAAAACTCCTTGTACATTTTGAGGGCGAGTTTCTGGGTCATAATCCCAGTGAATAAAACCCTTGAAAATATGATTGGGACGCATCGGAAAGTTGAGATTGGCTCTATCAATCGTCACCCACAATTTTTCAGTACCCCAAACGTCCACAAAGGCGTCATACACGCGTTGCGCCTGACGATTTTCCCATAACAACTGATGGTTATAAACCTCGACCATGCCACTACCCACTAGTTCCTTCATCTGCATTTCGGCTCTTGGTGCCGAATACCACGTGTCGGAATTATTAGGATCTTTTTCCTCAAACTCCCACAGAAAGGCTGCGGTTTTAGCTGCTTGCTCACGTGAGATAGCATTTTTGATGACGACATACCCATTATGAATCCAAAATTGCCAATCTTCTTCGCTCAATACACGTAAGGGTTTACCATTGCTACGATCGTTCAAACCGATTTTGCTACTTGTCGCAGTAGAAGGATTGCCTGGAATATCTCTATGATTTTGATTGGCCATCATTGTCGGAGCCATTGTTGGAGTCATTTGCATGGTCTTGTTAGTTTAGTAATATCTGTTATTGAAATTGTTATACAAATTTAACCTGTTGCAATAGTCAAAATCTTGGCTAATAATTGCCATTTTTTGAACAATTTTGATTTTTTTATAAATAATGATTTGTAATTGGATAAATAAAGTTCAAAATTTGACAAATTCGTAGCAAGTTAACAAGCCAGTTGAGTGTGCTTAAACGGTATTTTGAAGATTTTGTCTTAAAACCCATTAGGAGTGAATTATGAAACTCATTCTAGAAGAATTTTCGCCAGACTCTAATAGCTCATTTCGGATTATGCAAAATCCAAGATTGAGTCAGATTTTTTATTGGCATTTTCACCCCGAAATCGAGCTGGTCTATATCGAAGGCACAGATGGAACTCGGCATGTGGGCGAACATATATCACGTTATCGTTACAATGATTTGGTGCTGATTGGCTCCAATATTCCGCATCTCAATTTTGATTACATGGTCAAGACGGAGGATTATGAGAAAGTAGTTTTGCAATTGAGTCCGTCATTTTTGGGAAATGGACTTAGCAAAACACCTGAACTCAAAGGAATAGCCGAGCTGTTTGAGCGTTCACAATACGGTATTGCTTTCGGCGAAAATGTGAAGTTAGCATTGGCCGAAAGAATGAAAAATATTCGTACAATACCGCCATTTGAGCAGTTTTTGGAAGTACTCAGTATTTTTCAGTTACTCGCCAACACGACTGAATACGAACTTTTACATGAGAAGCCTGTCGAAAATCAGTACAACAAAAAAGACCAAGAGCGTATCAAACGCCTGTATCAGTTTATTGATGAAAACTATCAGCGTAAAATAGAATTGAGCGAAGTCGCCGAAATGACCAATCTTTCAGAAGCGGCTTTTTGCCGTTATTTTAAGAGAATGACACGACTGACTTTTATCGAATTTTTAAATCATTATCGGGTCAATCAAGCCAAAAATTTATTGCTTTTAGATAAAAATGTGACAGAAACCTGCTTCGATTGCGGTTTTGAAAGTATGTCTTATTTTAACAGAACTTTCAAAAAGCTGACTGGAGTCAACCCTTTGGCATTTAAAAAGCATTATTTTTGAAACTTTAGTAATGAAAAAGCATGGTTAACCAATAAAATATAATGACTCCTTTTATCAGTTTAGAAAATACAGCTCTCAGAAAATTTGAAAAAATTGTCGTTCGCAACCTTACTTGGCAAATAGAAGACCAACAACATTGGGCTATTGTTGGAGAAAATGGTTCGGGTAAAACCACTTTGTTAGAAGCTTTGGCAGGTAAAATTCCATTTGTGGGAGGGAAAGTTAAATTCCATTTCTTGGAAGAAGGACAATTGCTGAAAGATAAAATCGAGTTGGTATCAAGAGATTATTCAGGAAATCGTATCCTGAATTCTGCCGCACAATATTACCAGCAGCGTTTCAACGTGTATGATGCCGAAAACTCGCCAACAGTTCGTGAGTTTTTGACAGACCAAATGAAACCTATTGGTACAATCGATGAAAAATCGGTTCAATTACCACCTTCACCATATACCGAGGAAGAGCTATTGAATGCCGCCAGAGTATTACGCATCGAACATCTGCTTGAACGTAAATTAATGACTCTTTCGAACGGCGAAACTCGTCGTACTTTGCTGACGCGTTCGTTTCTCAAACGTCCCAAAGTAATGTTGTTAGATACCCCATTTGTGGGTTTAGATATTGCTTCCAGAACGATATTACATGAAGCCATCAATGCTATATCGCAACATGGCACCCATATTATTTTGGTAACTACACCCGACGAAATACCGACTTGTATTACGAATGTTTTTGAATTGAAAAAAAGCATAGAGGCAGGAGCCACACAGGAAGTAAAGTTAGATCATGCTTTGCTAGAAGAACTTTTGGCATCGAGTACAAGTCAAGATACCTTCGAATACGCTGTCCGTATGCGTAACGTAAACGTAAGTTATGGAAGTAAAAAAGTATTAAATACGCTCAATTGGGAAGTAAAACGTGGTGAAAAATGGGCTGTATTAGGACCAAATGGTTCTGGAAAATCTACGCTTCTAAGTCTCATCAATGCCGATAATCCACAAAGTTATGCTAACGATTTTGACCTTTTCGACCGTAAAAGAGGCTCGGGAGAGTCGATTTGGGATATTAAAGGCAAGATAGGCTTTGTGTCGCCCGAATTGCATTTGTTTTTTACCAAAAGAACAGAGGTTTTCAAAGCTGTAGCCTCAGGTTTGTACAATACCAATGGACTGTATCAGTCATTAAAGCCTGGACAGCAAGAGCTAGCCGAAAAATATCTACGCTTGTTGGGAATTGAGCATTTATCGCAAAAGCGTTTTTCTGAAATTTCAACAGGCGAACAGCGTATGGTATTGCTGGCAAGAGCTTTGATTAAAAACCCTCCTTTATTGGTATTAGATGAGCCTTGTCAAGGGCTTGACCAACAGCATATTCGTTATTTTAGAGATTTGGTAGATGAAATTTGTGTCAAATTGAATAAAACATTGCTTTACGTAACGCATTATGAAGGGGAGATACCAGCCTGTGTTTCAAAGGTGTTAAAAATGACTGAAGGTAATGCTGAAATCTTAGATAGATAGTATCTGGCAGTCGGCTAGGAGCAGTCATCTTTTAGCCGACTATCATAAAATTCTTATCTTTTATTTTTTTAGTTAAAATAAATAATTAATTTAGTAACTGGTTACGTAACTGATTACATAAAAATGGATATTATTAAAGAATTAGGCCCTTTGGCGATTGCGAGTAGGATGAAACGTCTTGCCGAATTGGTTTTTAAGCAGGCCATTAATGTGTACCGTGTACACGGCATCGATTTTGAACCCAAATGGTTTCCTCTTTTTTACTTGTTGTCTCAAAAAGAATCTATCGGTGTGATGGAAGCCTCAGAGTATCTAAATATTTCGCATCCTGCGGTGATTCAATTTGTAAAAGAATTAGAGAAAAAAGGCTGGGTTATGTCCGAAAAGTCGCCTGAAGATGCTCGTAAACGTATTTTGAAACTGACAGAAAAAGGCTGGGCATTTTTACCCCAGTTACAAGAAATTTGGGACAACATCAAAACGGTTAATCAACAATTGATTAGCAAAGAAGCACATGATTTAATGCGTTCTGTGGAGGCATTCGAGCAGTATTTTTTGAAAGATGGTTTTTATATAGATTACTATCAAAAATATATTGATGAAAAATCAAAGTAGCTCATAGTAATAACTTTTGAGAAACAGAAAAGAAAGTTCTTTTAAAGCCCAAAACTGACGCCCGAAAGCTATAACCCAATTACATAAACTTCAATATTAATACAATGCAAATTTCTATTTATCAAGTAGATGCGTTTTCTTCTCAAGTTTTTGGAGGAAATCCAGCGGCAGTTTGCCCGCTAGAATCATGGCTGACAGATGATCTAATGCAAAAAATTGCATTGGAAAACAATCTGGCTGAAACTGCCTTTTTTGTACAAGAAACAGACACTCGTTTTCATATTCGCTGGTTTACCCCAACGGTAGAAGTGGATTTGTGTGGTCATGCTACTTTGGCAACTGCGCATGTATTGTTTACTGAATTAGGTTATAAGCATGAGGTTATCGAGTTTTTTTCAAGAAGTGGCATCTTAACGGTTCAGAAACAAGATGATTTATTAGAATTAAATTTTCCTGTAGACGAAATCAAGGAGGTAGAGCCATTGCCAGCTTTGAATGAATGTTTGGGCGTAAATATCCTTCATACCTATCGTGGCAAATCGGATTATATGGTCGTGCTCGAAAATGAAACATTGGTCTTGGAACTTCGTCCAGATTTGCGAAAAATGGCTACTATCGAAGCCAGAGGAATTATTGCAACTGCCAAAGGTAGTAAGGTAGATTTTGTGTCACGTTTCTTCGGACCACAATCAGGGATTGACGAAGATCCCGTTACTGGTTCGGCACATACGACTTTGACACCCTATTGGGCTCAACAACTCGGCAAGACAGCGCTAACCGCATGGCAAATATCACCTCGCAAAGGAGAGTTATGGTGCAAACTTGAAGGCGATAGAGTCAAAATTGCAGGAAAGGCTGTATTATATCTTAAGGGTCAAATCTTTGTGTAGGCTTTAAGCTCTCGGCTATAGGCATTAGGCAAAAGAGCTTAAGTTATTTCATGAGAAATTCATTTCAACTTTTAGCCTACAGCATAAAGCCTAGAGCTTAAAGCGGGTAAAATTATTTTAATTTTGCCCACTAAGTTAATTTGAAAGTACTAATCTGGTGATGAGTGCAATCCAATAACTGATATACCAATAACTGATAACTTTTTTATCAACCATTTGCCAAAAGCCTATGGCTCTAGGCGTATAGCATGATAGATTTATGTCAAAGGAATCAATACAAATCGAATCATACCAACCTCAGTACAAAGAGGATTTTAAGACTTTGAATTTAGAATGGATTCAAAAGTATTTTAAAGTAGAACCACATGATGTGGAGCAACTGGAAAATCCCGAAAAATATATTTTGGAAAGTGGAGGTCAGATTTTCTTTGCCCTTTTTCAAAATCAAGTAGTAGGAACAGTTGCCTTAGTCAAAAATAGTGATACCGATTATGAAATGGCTAAAATGGCTGTAAACCCTCAATATCAAGGTATCGGAGCAGGAAAGGTTCTATGTGCGCATACGATTCAGGCGGCAAAAGATTTAGGTGCAACAGTTCTATGGTTAGTTTCCTCGACTCAACTTACACCAGCTTTAACCATGTATCGTAAATTAGGCTTCGTCGAAGTTCCAATTGGTGAAACCGAATATTCTCGTGCTGATATTAAAATGGAGATAGTATTTTAGAAAATCTCAAACAGATATTTCTGTTTGAGTAAAAGCGCCGTAGGTGCGACAGACTTCAATATCATTGGCTTTCTGTCGCACCTACGGCGCTCTTTTTAACGATTCTAGTTTACCTGATAAACAGACTTTTCTCTATGGGATTAGGTTTGACTATGCACCTATTGACAAATGAATAAACTTAGGAAACCCTTCTTTTCAAGAAATGGTTGTATTTTTAAAGTACTCAAAGAAAAATAGACCAAGAGTATGACTCAAAATACCTCATCAGTTTTATACGCCGTAGTGGTTGGCACTTTTCAACAAATCGAAATAGGAGCTTTTGAAAAAGCTTTTATCAACCAATTACAAAATCAATATCCTGAAGTGATTCTTGTAATAGCTTCAGCGCCTATTCCTTCTAGCAAAAATCATCCTTTGGATATAGAAACCAGAAAGTTGATGTTGGAAAAGGAATTTCCAAAGGCTAAGATTATATCCTTCAAAAAGCAAATATCTGCACAAGCAACTTCACAAGCATTGGAAAATGCTATTATTAAGGTGGTTGGTGAAAATAAAGATTGTCAGTTATTTGTCTTCAAAGAAAGTAATAACCTCACTCATTATGAACTTACTTATCCTATCGAATGGGTTGATTTGCCCGAATATGCACCGTACATCATCAGCGATGCTGACCGTTCGCAAGAAGCCTATCGAGTAGGCGTATTTCAAACCGTTCGAGCGCAATATCCAAAAGTATTTCCTACTGTCGATGTAGCTATCGTGTCTGGCGATAAAGTTTTACTTGGCAGAAAACCCCAACAAGCACTTTTTAGATTTATCGGAGGGTTTATCGACCCCGAAGATGATTGTTTCGAAGATGCAGCCATCCGAGAAGCCGAGGAAGAAACGGGTTTGAAATTAACCAAAGCTCGATACATTGGTACTGCCAAAATAGACGATTGGCGATACAGAGAAGAGGTTGACAAAATTATCACTAGCTTTTTTGTAGCCGAATACGAAGGAGGAACTCCCACAGCGCAAGACGATATTGAGGAGTTAAAATGGTTCGATATTGCTTCTCTGACTGAGCAAGACTTTGTAGAAGAGCACCGTGTGATTTTTAGATTGTGGGAAAAAAAGGGATTTTAAGGATTGGGGATGTCGGATATTTGATTTCGGATTCTTTAGAGCTTGTTGCCCAAAGCCCCGAATAAATATTTTTCTTGATAAGTTCTTTACTACATCAAGAATTCTATCTTTGTTTTTTAATAAAAACTTAACGTAAGCTAAATTAACCTAACTTAAGAAATTGGGAAATGGCTTGATAGCCTTTAGTTTACTGCTATAAATATAGCTTTTCGAAGCTCAAACCGAGTTGATATGCAAAATAATATCCTCCTACTCACCGACAGCTACAAGCTGAGTCATTACAAACAATATCCTTCTGGAACCAGTCATATCTACAGTTATTTCGAGAGTCGCGGAGGAAAATTCGAGCAAGTTACCTTTTTTGGATTGCAGTATTTGCTCAAGGAATATTTGGCAGGAGAAGTCGTTACGCAAGCTAAGATAGACCAAGCTGCTAAACTTTATGCCGCACATTTTGGCTCAGAAACGCTATTTAACCGTGAAGGCTGGGAATATATTCTCGAAAAATATCAAGGTAGACTTCCAATAAGAATCAAGGCCGTTGCTGAAGGGGCAGTTATTCCGACTCATCATGTACTAATGACCGTTGAAAATACCGATCCTAAATGCTATTGGTTAAGCAATTTTCTAGAAACCCTATTGGTACAACTATGGTATCCATGTACAGTTGCTACCACTAGTAAGGCTGTTCGTTCATTGATTTTATCTTATTTAGAAAAAACAGGTGACCCAAGCCTTATTGATTTCAAACTTCATGATTTTGGTTTTAGAGGAGTCTCTAGTGTCGAAAGTGCAGGTGTAGGAGGAGCTGCGCATTTGGTAAACTTCATGGGTACGGATACCGTTATGGCATTGACATTTATCCAAGAGTACTATCAGCCAGATAGTATGTTTGGTTTCAGTATTCCTGCTGCCGAACACAGCACGATTACGAGTTGGAAACAAGAAGGCGAGCTAGATGCCTATCGCAATATGCTTGACCAATATCCAGAAGGGTTAGTAGCTGTTGTGAGCGATAGCTACGACGTGTATCATGCTTGCGAAAAACTGTGGGGAGAGGCCTTAAAAGAAAAGATTTTAGCTAGAAATGGTACTTTAGTAGTTCGTCCAGATAGTGGCGTTCCAAAAGATGTAGTGTTGAAAGTAACTGAAATTTTAGGCGAGAAAATAGGATATACCATTAATGAAAAAGGATATAAAGTATTAGTGCCTCAAATCAGAGTAATCCAAGGCGATGGAGTCAACTATGAAAGTATTGGCGAAATCCTTGAAAATCTTGCCACAAATGGTTGGAGTGCAGATAATATTACCTTTGGTATGGGTGGGGCTCTTTTGCAAAAAGTACATAGAGATACCCAAAAATTTGCCTTCAAATGTAGTTGCGCTACCGTCGACGGACAAGACCGTTTGGTATTTAAAGACCCCATTACCGACCACGGTAAAAAGAGTAAAAAAGGACGTTTGAAACTCATTTTCAAAGACAACGAATATCATACAGTTAACCTCGACGAAGAAGGGGAGGATTTACTCGTAACAGTTTTTGAAAATGGTGAAATCTTGAAAGATTACACTTTTGACGAAGTGAAGGGGAATAGTTTATAAAAAAACATCTTAAATATGAAGGTTATAGATAAGCTTGCTTGGATAGAGTTACAGAATCAATCTATCCTTTCCACAAAAAGTTATGGGAAGGATAAGTTCTATATCCCAGGTGGAAAAAGAGAGGTTGGAGAAACAGATGAGCAAGCGTTACTTCGAGAAATTGAAGAGGAATTGAGTGTAAAGCTTGACGCAGAAACGTTGCATTACATTGGTACTTTTGAAGCACAAGCGCATGGACATCCTGAAGGAGTTATGGTAAAAATGACTTGTTATGGAGGAAAATATGTTGGTGACTTGAAAGCAAGCGCAGAGATAGAAGAGATTCAATGGCTCAAATACACAGACCAAGACAAAATTGCAGAAGTTGACAAGTTGATTTTTGACTATTTAAAACAAAAAGGTTTGTTAGATTAAACTCTTTTTCAAAAATATAAAAACACCCCTCCTGATTCGCTCAAAGGCATTAGGAAGGGTGTTTTGCATTAGCGAAAATCTATTTCAAAATCGTTTCGATTTTTTCTAACTCTTCTGCTGAAAAGTTGGTGTTTTTAAGGCATTCCAACGAATCTAATAACTGAGCTGGTCGGCTAGCACCTACTAATACTGACGTTACTCTAGGGTCTTTCAAAATCCATGAGAGAGCCATTTGAGCTAAACTTTGTCCGCGCTCTTGAGCCAAGGTATTTAATTGCTGTATTTGCTCTAGTTTTTCAGGAGTAATTATCGCCGTTTTCAAGAAACCATGAGGCTTGGCAGCTCTGGAATCTTCTGGTACACCTTGAAGATATTTGTTGGTCAATAAACCCTGTGCCAATGGCGAGAAAGGGATACAGCCAATACCTTCTTTTTCCAGAGTATCCAATAATCCTCCTTCTACCCAACGTTCAAACATCGAGTATTTGGGCTGGTGAATAACACAAGGCGTACCCAACTGCTTGAGAATAGCGCTTGCTTGAGCCGTTTCTTCAGCTTTATAATTAGAGATTCCCACATATAACGCTTTTCCTTGACGAACAATCAAGTCTAATGCCGCCATGGTTTCTTCTAAGGGCGTATTTGGGTCAGGGCGATGGTGATAGAAAATATCTACGTATTCCAAACCCATACGCTTGAGGCTTTGATCAAGACTCGCAACAAGATACTTTTTCGAACCCCAATCGCCATAAGGTCCAGGCCACATGGTATATCCTGCTTTGGTCGAAATGATTAATTCGTCACGATAGGGCAAAAAATCTTTTTTGAGAATTGTTCCAAAATTTTCCTCTGCCGAGCCTGAAGGAGGCCCGTAATTATTGGCAAGGTCAAAATGCGTTACACCTTGGTCAAAAGCCGTATGAAGTATCGCACGGTAGTTTTCGAAGGTATCTACCCCTCCGAAATTATGCCATAAGCCCAACGAAAGTGCTGGAAGTTGTAGTCCACTACGTCCACAACGACGATATGTCATGCCATTGTAGCGTGTAGGATTAGCAAGGTAAGTCATTTATGAAAAATAGAGTTTAGCTGTAAATCATTATAAATTATGCTTCTTGAGGGTATTTTAAGCCCACTTGAGCACGAATTTCATCCATAAGTTCCATTAATTCTAAACTAAACTGTAAAGGAAGTTTATCGTTTTCGATACGTCCCTCAGCCAAACAACGTTGTACATCGATAGCTTCATAGCTATAGCCCCAACCATTACGTTCAGTTGAAATCTCTTTTGGTTCTTCGCCTTCGATAGTCAGTGTAAAACCAAATGTTTCATGGAAACGACCGTGAATATAGATTTTACCTTTGGTGCCATAAATGGTACAAGTTGTATCTGTTTGAGCTGCTAATGTAGAGAACAATGATGCTGTTGCACCACTAGGAAACGCAAGAGCAATAGACATGTTCATATCTACACCTGTAGGTGCCATTACAGCCACAGCTTTTATCTGTGAAGGAATACCAAGCAATAGTTTGCTAATAAACAAGGGATAAATACCAATATCCATCAACGAACCACCTGTCAGCTCAGGGTTAAATAAACGGCTTTCTGGGTCATAATTTGCCAAGAAGCCAAAGTCTGCAACGATATGTTTGATTTCTCCGATGGTGCCATTTTCAATAATCTCTTTGATTTGATTAATAGCAGGGTGAAAACGAGTCCAGATAGCTTCCATCAAGAATACTTGTTTTTCTTGAGATTTAGCAATCATACTTTTCACCATTGGGCTATTGATAGCAAATGCTTTTTCGCATAATACTGGCACTCCAGCTTCGAGGCACATTAAGGTATTTTCACAATGTTGTGCATGAGGTGTTGCAATATAAATTACATCGACAAGACCGCTGTTGGCTAGTTCTTCATAACTTCCAAACGTGTTGGGACAATTGTAAGGATTGGCAAATTCCTGTGCTTTTTCGAGATTACGAGATGCCACTGCATTAAGTACTGCATTGGGAACGTTCATAAGGTCATCAGCAAATTTTTGAGCGATTTTTCCACAGCCAATAATTCCCCAACGAGTAGGGGAGGTCGAGATTGTATTTTCCACGGGAGTAGGTAATTTGTTAAATTGAGGATAGACAGTTTGAGGAGTGATAATATTACAGAACCACTCAAAATACTTGCTTAAAGATAGGGACAAAGAAGGGAACAGACAAGCTACTTTTGCTAACAGTGATAGAAGAGATTTATCCTATTTAGTAATTTGCAATTGAGTGGAAGAATGAGTGTTATGTATATTTTATCTGTAGATAAATATTATTTTACGTCTAAAGCGATTATGTTCTTAAATAGATCATCAAAAAAAGGCGTTCGAAAAACTTATTTCGAACGCCTTTTTTATCCTAAAATTCAAGGTGATGCCTTAGAGATGTTTTGGTTATCTACTGTTGGATTTCGGAAGTTTAGCTTACTTTTTGACTGATATTTTGCAAAAAATTAAGGAATAAACTCTTGTTTCCAAAATCAGAAGTCCCAAATCCACAATAGCTTGAAAACATTGGCTTTTGTATAAAAAGTTATAGCTTTTTCATTACTTCAATTAAGCGTTCTACTTGCTCGATATTAACTGCCGCAAAGTTTGCAATACGAAGTTGCGTAGCTTTAAAATCTCCATAACCAGAGCCAATAACCATATTATCAGAAGTTTTGACAGCATCGATAATCTCAGCAGCAGGTTTCCCAACAGTATTTACTACTACTACTGTTTGCGAACGGTGTTCAGGGTTTTGCACAAAAATATCGAGGTAATCACACTTCGTAGCAAAATCATAAAGCATTTTGGCTTTGCGTTCTGTTTCTTTGCGAATCGTTTCGATACCGATTTTGTTCATGTCTTCGGCTACTTTTCCTAACACATAAATACCCATTACGTTTGGAGTTTCAGGTGTTTCGAATTTTTCGAAGTTTTTCCACAAAGATTGTAAAGTATGATAAGTACCAATAATACCATCGTTTTTCTTCAATGCTTTGGCTTTATCAAGCATGCTTGAGTTGGCAATCCAGCATCCCAAACCAGCAGGCATACCAAATGATTTTTGTACAGAGAAAAATGCTGTATCTATCAACTCAAAATCTAAATCAGGATAGGGAGCCGACGATACCATATCTACGGCAACGAACTTATCTTTATTCCCACGTTTGAGTTTGTGAATCTCAGCAGGGCGCATTTGTACACCCGAAGACGTTTCGTTGGCAGTGGTACAAATTAATTCTGAATATTGTGGTACTTCGATTTCGGCATAGTCAAAACCCTCACCAAAGGGTTTTTCGTATTTATGAGCAAATTTGCCTAGCTCGCCCGAGAAGTCGTAAAATTTCTTTGAAAAAGAGCCATTTACCAAGTGAAAACTTTCAAACTCTACGGTGTTTTGGATGATTCTCTCCCAAATTTCTGTTGCAGAGCCAGTAAAGAAAATACCCGACGATTCGGGAACATTCATCAGCATGCGAAGCTGCTCCACCGTATGCTGATAAATCTTGCGAAATTGAGCAGAACGGTGCGAAATAGACCCTAATTGAAGGTCAAACGCATCGCGGTAGTGTTGTTCAACAGTTGGAAAAAGTTCGGCTGGTCCTGGGGTAAAGTATGTTTTACGCATGAATCAATAGTTCTTTAATCTTGTTCAATAAATTTTTAACATCAATAAACTGTTCTTTCAAACGATGAATATCTAATTGCTCTAAAAGTATGTGTGAGTTTCCTAACTTTTTGTACTTTAACGGAATTAACTTCCCTTTTTTTTCTTGTTGAAAGTTTTCTTTTAATAAAGCGTCTAAAACTTTATCAGGAAATAAAATAGTATCTGGAGCAATATCTTTAATATAACGATTCTCAGCAACAGGCTTTTTCCCTACTTTGTATTGCTCAAATGCCTTTTCAATTGTCTCTGGTTGTGATAATATCCAACTTTCCATTGCTTGTACCATAAAGAATATAAATTCCCGATATTCCTTAATAGAATCAATACTTTCCTCTCCTCTTTGGAACACGTCAAAATCAATTAAAGCTAACGTTTGAGGTGAAAGTGGTTGTTTCTTAAAATCTATAACGGCTTTATAAGAACCACGCATCTCTACTTTTAAACTAATATTATCCTTTTCATCTAAGCCAGCACTTAAAAGTTTGTACAAACTCTCCCGTAACTTTGTACTATTTTCATAGGTATCGGCACTGTCATTACTGTTAGGATGAAGCCCACCTTCAACTAAAAGACTAACTTCTACCATCTTTTACCTCCAATTTGACCTCTTAACCACATTTGTCCTACTAAAAAGTTTCCTTCAGACGAAGGAAATTCATCTTCCGATATTGTCTTAACAATACTTTGGTTAATCTTATCTTTTTCAAATATCATTAAATCTTCTAAAATAAAATCATTTAGTAACAAAGGCGAATGCGTAGCAATAATCATTTGCGTACCATTTTGAGCAGCATACTTAATTCCTCTGGCAATACCATAAATCATATCAGGATGCAAACCTGTTTCTGGTTCGTCAATACATACTACGCTTCCTCTTTTAGGATTATAGAAAATAGATAATAGCAGTAAATAACGTAATGTTCCATCAGAAATATGCTCAATAGAAATAGTTTTATCTAAGTTCTTTTCTTTTAATGAGAGTAAGCTTTTTCCTGCAACTGGTGTAGTAAAAACAAGTTCTCTGAAATTTGGATTAACATTTTTAAACTCCTCTATTATTTTATCATAAGCTCTAACAGAAGTACTATTCAAAGAGCTTAATAATGAAGTAAGGTTTTTCCCATCAGGAAAAAGTTTATCCTCAGAAAAATAAGACGAAAGTCTTCTGATTGGACTTTCAAAAGTTGTATCAAAGTAACTATATAAGTCTATCTGCTCAATAGCTTTTTTTAAAGTATAAATTGGGAAATACCTATCAGGGTCATTAATCTGTTTAAAAACGGACTCGTTAGACTTCAATAACTCTAACCTTTTTATTTTTGATTCTTTAGCTCCTTTTTCTGAAATTAATCCATTATTTCCCTTTTCAACTTTTAAATAAGTAAATGGAGAAGAGACCCCTTTTTTTGTACTTTCATTATAAATCCACTCTGAAAGAGAATAGCCTGCTTCACCCTTTTTGTGAATTTTTACTTGGTAAATAGGGTTTGCATGGAATAAAAAATATCCTTGAAAATTCTTTTTTAGGAAATCTTTATCAAATTCATAAGTTATGGCTATTTCATCTACATCAGGATTGATGAAATTCATTACACTACTAAAGCCACCCCATTTTTCAGAAAATAGTTTTTCAAAGTCTCCTAAGGCTATTTCACAAAGCAACCGTATCGCCTTAATGAAATTTGATTTTCCTGTTCCGTTAATTCCTACCAGAACATTGGTATCAGCATTCAATTCGATGGTTTGTTCATTGCCAAAGCTGAAGAAATTTTGAATCGTTATTTTTTTTATCATGCTTTTTAAATGGGGATAAAAAACTTGTGCCACGAAATACGTGGCACAAAGATATAAGAATACAAGATTTTAATACAACATTCTAAATTTGATGGTATTATCTAAGCCTTTTAGCTCTTCTACAATCTCGTCTGCGTATTCTTTTGCCACGTCAGTGATTACATAACCGATGTTGTTGGTTGTTTTGAGATACTGACCTTTGATGTTAACATTGTATTTAGCAAAAATACCGTTGATCTTGGCCAAAATACCTGGTACGTTTTGGTGTACGTGCAACAAACGGTGGGCATCTTCCAAAGCTGGTAATTGTAATTCTGGGAAGTTTACCGAACCATACGTGCTACCGTTGTTCATGAACTGCAACAATTTGCTTGGTACAAATTCACCGATATTTGCTTGAGCTTCTTCTGTAGAGCCACCAATGTGTGGAGTCAAAATGACTCTTGGCAAACTACGCAATTCGTTCATGAACTCCTCGTCGTTAGTTTTTGGTTCGTAAGGGAATACGTCAACAGCCGCTCCCCAAACTTTACCCGATTTCAAGGCGTTTACTAATGCTGGAATATCTACTACATGACCTCTTGAAAGGTTGATGAAGATTACATTGTCTTTCATCATAGCAAATTCTTTTTCTCCAATAATGTTTGAGTTAGTCTTACGACCATCAACGTGCATCGAAATGAAATCTGCAATACCTAAAAGCTCTTCTAAAGTCTTGCATTTTTTGGCATTACCCAAGGCTAATTTATCAACGGCATCATAGAAGTAAACTTCCATACCCATTGCCTCGGCAATAACCGAAAGTTGCGTACCGATGCTTCCATAACCTACCAAACCGAGCTTCTTGCCACGAATTTCGTAAGAGTTAGTTGCAGATTTGTCCCAAACACCTTGGTGCATTTTATTTGATTTCGTGAAAATGTCACGAGTCAACATAATCATTTCACCAATTGCCAATTCTACTACTGAACGAGTGTTTGAATAAGGTGCATTGAATACAGCAATACCACGTCTTTCACATTCAGCTAAATCGATTTGGTTTGTACCAATACAGAATGCTCCAACGGTCATCAAACGACTAGCATTTGGATGCTCAAGCACACGTTTGGTAAGATTAGTTTTAGAACGTAAACCTAAAATCGAAACACCTTTGATGCGTTCGATAAGTTCTTCTTCGTCCAAAGCACCTTTCAATAGCTCTACCTGAAACCCTTCATTTTTGAAAGCTGCAACAGCTTTTGGGTGAACGTTTTCTAATAATAAAACTTTGATTTTTGATTTTGGATAAGATTGAGAACGGCTCAAGCCATTGATATATAGGAATTCATCTAATGAAGCTACAACCTCATCAGCTTTTTCTACAACTTTTTGACGCTCTACGTTTTCGATGAAAGCGAAGAACTTATTCGCCAAACCAGACTCACGAAGTTCATAGTCAGTATACCCATCGCCGATCGCATACACATCGCCTTCCAATTGCAAGGCTTGAAGTAATTTTACTTTACCTTTATCTTGAGAAAGCAAGTTGCTTTCGTCGTATCCAATGATATTTCCTTCTGCGTCGTAAGTAAATGTATTTGCAAAAACATTTTCTTCTTTTACGCCCATTGACACGGCTACAGGAACAATAAAATCTTTGAAACCACTCGACACAATGTAGATATTTTCACGATACATCGAGATAAACTCTCTGTTACGAGCAAATGAGTCTGAGATTTTACCCATCAAAAACTCAATCAAAGTATTTACATGGTCGCGGTGTGCTGGCAATAAGGCTACTCTCGCCTTCAAGGAATCAGCAAACCCAATTTCACCCAACATACCTTTGTCAGTAATCGCTTTGATTTCACCGACAATTTTTTCGCTGTCTTTGTTGCCTGCCAATGCAATGGCCGCTAATTCGTCAAGACCTTCTACCTGAGTGAAAGTGCTGTCAAAGTCAATGACGAAATTTACTTGATGTTCTGCTGTTTTAGTCAACATGTTCTTACTGTATATCGCAAGTCAGGGTCAAAGCCTTTTCCTACGGATTTGAAACTCTAGTTATTTATGTATTGGTTAACCTATTTGGTACTCGTTGCTAGTTTTTGGACAAAAAGCCTAATGCTTGATATTCCGACCAGAGGGTTTCCTCATAGCCTTTTTGCATAAACCCACAATGTCCACCTTTTTCGGGAGCTTGGAAAAATACTTTTTCTAAGCGATTTACCTTATCGAAAGGGAAACATTCTTTCGATAAAAAAGGGTCATTTTGGGCATTAATTATTAACGTGGGTATTTGGATTTTTTCAATAAAATATAGTGAACTATTTTTCTGATAATAGTCCTCTGCATCTTTGAATCCGTGAAGTTGTGAAGTGTAATAATTGTCAAAATCACGCAGGGTGCGTATTTTCGACAAATTTGTAGTGTTGATGTTTTCAGGAAAGTAAACTGCCTTTTCTTGGATTTTTTTGGTAAGTGTTTTATTAAAACGGCGGGTATATACCCAGTCTTGCCAACTTTCCATTTTGGAGCTACTTCCAGAAAGGTGCAAAGGTACGGAAAATGTTACAGCCTTTTTGATTTCAGGACGAAGATTTTCGCCATTTTCACCCAAATACTTTAGGGTAAGATTTCCTCCTAAGCTGAAGCCCATGAGGTATATTTCCTTATATTTTTGCGCTGCGTACGTGATTACCAAGTCCAAATCATCGGTAGCACCACTATGATAAAAACGTACTTGCTTATTGATTTCTCCTGAGCAACTTCTAAAATTCCATGCCAAACAATCAAACTGGTGTTGGTTAAACAACCTGACCATACCCGTGATATATTGTCTGGTAGAATCACCTTCGAGACCATGTGATAAAATCAAAAGTGGGCGCTGTGAATGAGTTTCATGAGGATTAACTTTTGACCAATCCAAGTCCAAAAAATCATGGTCAGGAGTTGATAAACGCACACGCTGATAACTTATCCCATCTACTTTACGAAACAAGGAAGGATAAATGGTTTGGAAATGACCATTTGGCAGCCATAAAGGAGGCTGGTAATCAGAGTGTTTTACAACTGGCATTTTGTTTCAGAATTAACACTTGAATTTAGGAGTATTCTTTGAATAGTTGAATGTTTTGGCGGAATTTCATAACTTTTTATTGAAAAAGTATTATTTGATTCTTCGAAAGAAGTTATAGTAAAAGGAGACCAAGTAAAAAGAGTAGGATTTCACAAAAAGATCTATTGCTAAAAAAGGAAATGTGATGCACACCATAGAATAAGTCTAAATTGCTCAAGCAATTGGAAATCAAACTTGTATGCTAACAAATGTTTAGTCCTAAAAATTGTCTAACTTTGGATTTTAGAACTACTCCTTTACAAACATGAAAGCAAAATATCTTAATCCATTTACGGACTTCGGGTTCAAAAAAATCTTTGGTGAAGAAGCCAGTAAGCCACAACTTATTGACTTCCTAAACTCCCTTTTGCCCGAAAGAGACCAAATCGTAGAACTCACCTTCAAAAACAATGAACAATTAGGCTTTACGCCTTATGACCGAAAAGCCATTTATGACATCTATTGCGAAAATCAAAATGGTGAAAAGTTTATCGTAGAATTACAAAAAGCCAAACAGAATTATTTCAGAGAAAGGACTATTTACTACTCAACTTTTCCGATTCGGGAGCAAGCCGAAAAAGGTATCTGGAATTACAATCTCAAAGCGGTGTACTGTATTGGCGTGCTAGATTTCACTTTTGATGATTACGAATCTGAACCTGAAAAATCAGAGGTTGTACATACCATCAATCTCAAAAATCAGCATGGAAAGGTCTTCTACGACAAGTTGACCTATATCTATCTGGAAATGCCTAATTTCAGAAAAGAAGAATCCCAGTTATATACTCGATTAGATAAGTGGCTATATTTTATCAAAAACCTAGAAGACTTTCAGAACATACCAGAATTGTTCAAAGATGAAGTATTTACCCATGCTTTTCAGATAGCTGAACTAGCCAAAATGGATAGAGAGGATTGGGAAAGGTACGAATACAGTCTCAAAGTATTTAGGGATAACAAAGCCACATACGACTATGCCGTAGAAACTGCCCATGAAGAAGGACTCCTTAAAGGAATCCAAGAAGGAATGGAGAAAGGTATTCAAGAGGGATTGAGAGAGGGACAACGAAATATTGCTCGTCAAGCTAAAATGATGGGACTTGATATTGCCAGTATACAAAAATTAACAGGACTTTCAGAGGAAGAAATTACGAATTTATAGTTCAAATAAGAGAGCCAAGAATCTCAGCTTTAACACTGATTTCTTGGCTCTTTTATCAACACACCTACAGAATCTTACATTCCTACTTTTGGCAATATGGGTAAACTTTCATTACCATCTTCGCCAACTGCTTGTACGGCAAAGAAATAATGGTCTTTTGAGTAAGGAATATTAATACCATTTTTAGTGGTAAAAATTTTCTTTTGCCAGAAAGGCTGATAGGTCTCACGAACTAATACATAATATCCTTTTACCTTACCTGATTTTGGTGTTTGCCAAAATAACGTAGTACTGTTGGTCAATGATTTGGTATCAATTGTTACATTCTGAGGTGTGGCTGGAGCTTTTGCTAAGTTAGCCAACGTTGCTAAATTCATGGCAGTATTTTTTCTCAAATACTCAAAATCCATAAACTCTGGTAAATCTCCATATTGAGTACCTTTTTCAGTACGCAAATCTTGGTGCTGATGGTCAAAATTTTCGTTCATCTCAGTGACACGAACTGCTGCAAAACCACGATTGACAAATGGCGTATGGTCGCCACCACGTAAAAAGCGGTCGTTGCGATACACCATTACTACTTCCAAATTGTCTATATATCTTTCTCCAATTTCCTTAGCATAACGTGCTAACTGACGGGCTTTCCCATCGTTTTCTTGTCCCATATTGCGAATGCTAGTCGCTTTTTTGTCAAGCTCAAAAGCTGGAAGCCCTTCACTAAAAATACGAACACGAGTGTTGTCTATGATTCTAGTTTCATTACTGTTGTTAGAACCTACAATATCATTATTCATGATAGCCTCGATATTCCATTTTTCGTTGACTGCTTTTTGGGCTAAATAATCAGCCCCAAGAAGCCCTTGTTCTTCACCACTAACCACCAAGAAAATAACGGTTGCTGGAAATTGTGCTTTAGCCATCACACGAGCTAGTTCAATAACTGTAGCTGTACCTGAACCATCG
The DNA here is from genome assembly GCF_030056705.1 of Flectobacillus longus. Lineage (GTDB taxonomy): Bacteria > Bacteroidota > Bacteroidia > Cytophagales > Spirosomataceae > Flectobacillus > Flectobacillus longus. The sequence goes on along the minus strand of NZ_JASHIC010000013.1, from coordinate 138,129 downwards.
TCGTTGGCTCCTGGGGCGGTAGCTTCGCGATTCATGACATTGGTTACACGGCTATCAATATGCCCCGAAACGATAAAAATACGGTCGTCGTTCGGGTCTGTTCCTTTCAAAATCCCCATGACATTACCCATATCTTGATCTTTGTCGACACGTTTGCCATCTGGTTTGAGTACCCACGAATCAATCATAGCTGTCATACGACCACCTGATTGTTTGGCATATTCTTGGAATCTGCTTAAGACCCAACGCCTTGCAGCCCCAATACCACGTTTTTCTTCAGTAGTGGTACTCATGGTATGACGAGTGTCAAAACTTACCAATTTTTTGATATGTGATTGCAAACTATCAGCATTTACTTCAGCAACGAGTTGTTCGATGGCTGGATCACGCTGAACAATTTTTTGAGCGTTAGCTTCTGTAAAAAGTGCAAATGATAAAATTAGCGGGAGGTAGTGTTTTTTCATGAATGATGAAGCATTTTAATGAATGAAAATTCTAATATACATTTTTTTTCTAAAAAGGCTATCCTTTGGATAAAGAGGTCTCATAGAATCCAAAAGCCCCCTCACCAATCTGTTGAAAGATAGTGAGGGGGCTAGTATAATTGCGGAGAGAAAGGGATTCGAACCCTTGGGTCTGTTAAGACCGACAACTTTTCAGGCTGTTCCATTAGACCGCTCTGGCACCTCCGATAAGATTGCTTCTAGTCGGAGATTACATTGCTTCAAATTTAAAAATAAAGATTACAATTTAAAAGAAAATGCTATTTATTTATCTATTATCGTAGGAAGAAGTTGGTTATACTATTTCTAAAAATAGATTCTTCGCCTTACTTTTTGTCTTGAAACAAAAAGTAACAAAAAATTCAAGAATTTATAAACTCGCTTCGCTCAAACAGTATAAATTCATTGCTTACGCCAATAGTTTTATGAAAGTTTAAGTAACTTTAAGTTATAACAATGAAAAGGCCAAGCTTAGCCAAACTATATAGTTTGGCTAAGCTTGGCCTCTCAAAACTATTTTAGCAAAAATTATTTCGCCAAAGCAGCTTTCAAATTCTCGTCAATTGCTGCCAAGAATTCTTCAGTATATAAGTAGTGTTCTCCATGAGAAACTTTGTTTCCGTGGATACACACTGCTAAGTCTTTAGTCATTTTACCTGACTCAACTGTTTCGATACATACTTTTTCCAAAGTTTGGCTAAAGTTGATCAACTCTTGGTTACCGTCCAATTTACCACGGAATTCCAAACCACGAGTCCAAGCAAAGATAGATGCAATTGGGTTAGTAGAAGTAGGTTTTCCAGCTTGGTGGTCACGGTAGTGACGAGTTACAGTTCCGTGAGCTGCTTCAGCTTCCATTACAGTACCATCTGGCGTAACCAATACTGAAGTCATCAAACCTAATGAACCGAAACCTTGTGCTACTGTATCTGACTGAACGTCACCATCGTAGTTTTTACAAGCCCATACGAAGTTACCATTCCATTTCAAGGCAGAAGCTACCATGTCATCAATCAAACGGTGTTCGTAAACGATTCCAGCTGCTACAAATTTCTCTTTGTAGTCTGCTTGGTAGATTTCTTCAAAAATATCTTTGAAACGACCATCGTATTTTTTCAAGATGGTATTTTTAGTAGATAAATATAAAGGCCATCCTTTGCTCAATGCCATGTTGAAACATGAGTGAGCAAAACCACGAATAGACTCGTCAGTGTTGTACATGGTTAATGCTACACCGTCGTTTTTGAAGTTGAATACTTCAAAAGTTTGTGGTTCAGAACCGTCTTCTGGCGTGAAAGTAACTGTTAATTTACCTTTTCCTTTTGTCAAAAAGTCAGTTGCTCTGTATTGGTCACCAAAAGCGTGACGACCAATCATAATTGGAGCAGTCCAGTTTGGAACTAATCTAGGAACATTTGAACAAACGATAGGCTCACGGAATACAGTACCATCCAAGATGTTACGGATTGTACCGTTTGGTGATTTCCACATTTGTTTCAAGTTGAATTCTTTTACACGAGCTTCATCTGGTGTGATAGTAGCACATTTGATACCTACACCGTATTTCTTGATAGCCTCAGCAGCATCAACTGTAACTTGGTCATTGGTTTCGTCACGGTACTCCATGCCCAAATCATAATATTTGATATCCAAATCCAAGTAAGGAATGATTAATTTATCCTTGATGAATTTCCAGATAATTCTAGTCATTTCGTCGCCATCAAGCTCAACGACAGGATTTTCAACTTTAATTTTTCCCATTTTTGTATGAAAACGTTATGCGTTATTAATGATGCGTGAATAGTTTGCGCATTTCGACTGCAAATGTACGGAATGTTATGATACGTAGGGAACATTATTAGGTGAGAATCAATAGTTTTTTCAGAAAAGCATTGCTAAAAAATATATAGTTAGCCTTTTTTTCTTTAGGTTTGAGGTTTATCAAATACCTTAAAATGCTAAAAGACAAGATAAATACTGAGACTCACATTTAGCATATTTCAATTTTAAATACCAACTATGACATACATTATCAAGCAAATATCAGCAGATCAAACTTGGCCTATTCGTCATGAAGTTATGTGGCCAGATTATCCTTTAGATTTTGTTAAAATCAAAAATGATGAGGATGGACTTCATTTTGGCTTGTGGTTAGATTCAGAATTAGTATCTGTGATTTCTTTATTTATTGAAGGGCAAGAAGCACAATTTCGAAAGTTTGCTACACTCGAACATTTACAGGGGAAAGGCTTAGGAACAGCACTATTAAGTCATTTGATTGATTTTTCGAAAAAACATAAAGTACAATTACTTTGGTGTCATGCACGCACTTCAGCATTACCATTTTATCAAAAATTTGGACTAGATGCCACTGGGGATACTTTCGTAAAAGAAGGAATCGAATATGTAAAAATGGAAATACAATTGTAGATGAGTACAAATTTGAAGATTTGAAAATTTGATTATGAGCTGAAGTTTTATTTTATAGAATCTAAACTTCTAGTGATGATTCAAATCTCTACACTCTATAGTTTTTGTATTTTAATTCTGTAATAATTAGCGATTTAGTAAAACGAATAAGTAATTTTGCAGGCTGTTGAAAGTTATGTTGTAAAAGTATCATAGCTCGCTGTTAGCCATTATAATAATTTTGAAATGACGGATTATATATTAAGAATTGATTGCCCTGATGAAAAAGGGCTTGTGCATAAAATCACTGGAGTATTATTTTTTAATAACCTCAATGTAGAAAGAACCGACGAATTTGTCGAAAGAGATACCAATCAGTTTTTTATGCGTGTGGCTTTTTCTGGAAATTGCGACCCTGAAAAAATTGAAGATGGATTAAGAGGTATTTTACCCAACAAAGCCAATATCAACCTTTCTAAAAAAGAAATTAAAGATGTTGTGATTTTGGTAACCAAAGAGCATCATTGTATCAGTGATTTGTTGATTCGTAATGAGTTTAAAGACTTGCCCATCAATATTTTAGCCGTAATTGGGAATCATGAGATATTACGCTCATTAACTGAGCGCTTCGGGATACCGTTTCATTACATTCCTGCCAAAGGAACCGACGAGGCGTCGAGATTAGACCATGAAAACCAAATTCATGAGTTGTTGGCTACTTACAGTTTTGATTATTTGGTGTTGGCAAAATTTATGCGTGTTTTAACTCCATCTTTTACTGAGCGTTACAAAGGAAAAGTAATCAATATTCACCACTCGTTTTTACCTGCTTTTATTGGTGCTAATCCATATCGTCAGGCGTATGAACGTGGGGTAAAGATTATCGGAGCAACCGCCCACTTTGTGACAGATGATTTGGACGAGGGACCGATTATTTTCCAAGATGTGATTTCGGTAAATCACACCAAAACTGCTACCGAAATGGCTGCTGCTGGACGGGATGTAGAGAAAATTGTTCTTGCCAAAGCACTTAAGCTAGTACTAGAAGATAGAGTATTTATTGCTGGAAACAGAACAATTATTTTTGAGTAAAAACAAAAAGTAAACAGCGTTAAAGTAACAAAGGCACAAAGTGTATCATAATCACTTTGTGCCTTTGTTACTTTAACGCTTTGTCCCTTTATTTAATCTACCGTCTGAATTTGTCTATTAATGGTTAATACTTCTTTTCCTCCAACCTTTTCACAGACTAAATCTCCACTGGTGAGCAGAAAATGTTTGATAAAAAATTGATTTTCAGTTTTTACGACAAAAGTATATTCACCGTCTTCTAAGCCAGCCAAATGTAGGTTGAGCATCACATGGGAATCTTTTAAGTTAGCATCCTTTTGTTCGATGAAATCCGCAGAGTTGCGAGGGCGTAAATAAGTCATAATTGACTCAGCCTGTGTGTGGTTTATCAAAATTTTATAAATCAATGGATTTTTTTCATCTTGATGAATATCTACAAAAAGACCCGCTTTCCCTGCTTTTTTTACTTCTTTATGGCGAGCTTCGTCGATGCTAATAAATTGAGCTTTTGATAAAAAGCTTGAACAGATTAAGCAAATTACGTAAAGGATGATTTGAGGTGCTTTCATATAAGTATTGTATGTGTTTGATGAAATAAAATGGTTTTGTTGGTGCTTTAAATAGTTGTAATACAATAAATTGAGTGCACAAAATTATTTCAGGAAGATGGGTGAATCAATGATAATAAAAGGTAAACAAAAACAATAATTATCAAGAATGGTAGCAAGCCAAACTCATTGTTTGTCTGCAAGCCTCTGTAAATCTGTGGGGAAGGATATAAAGTTTGTAAGTATAAATTGGAGGTAGGGATATCTATTACAAGATAATAATTAGCAATTTATGAAACTACTAATGCTTAATTTTTTTTGTACCTTTGCGGTTCTATAGAATGAACTATAAGATTTTTAGCTATAACCGACAATGTTTGAGAATTTAAGTAATAAACTTAATACCGCAATGCGTACCCTTAAAGGTAAGGGACGTATCACGGACGTTAACGTAGCCGCTACAGTGAAAGAAATCCGTCGCGCTTTGATGGATGCCGATGTTAACTACAAAGTAGCGAAAGAAATTACCGACCGCATCAAGGATGAAGCGATGGGTCAAAAAATCGTTATTGCAGTTGACCCAGGTCAGATGTTGGTAAAAATTGTACACGATGAACTCGTAAAATTGATGGGCTCACAAGTACAAGGTATCAACCTCAAAAATGACCCTTCTGTTATCTTAATTGCTGGTTTACAAGGTTCTGGTAAAACTACATTCTCTGGTAAGTTAGCTCAGTACCTCAAAAAATCGGGTCGTAATGTACTCCTAGTTGCTTGCGATATTTACCGTCCTGCGGCGATTGACCAGTTGAAGGTATTAGGAGAGCAGGTAGAGGTTGAAGTTTATGCTGAACCAGAAAATAAAAATGCTGTAGAAATTGCCCAAAATGCGTTAGAATATGCTCGCAAAATGGGTAAAAAAGTAATCATTGTCGATACTGCGGGTCGTTTAGCTGTAGATGAAGCCATGATGAACGAGATTGCAGCAGTAAAAGAAGCTATCAAACCATCTGAAACCTTGTTCGTAGTAGACTCTATGACAGGGCAGGATGCAGTAAATACAGCCAAGGCATTCAACGACCGTTTGAATTTTGACGGGGTAGTTTTGACTAAGTTGGATGGTGATGCTCGTGGTGGTGCGGCGCTTTCGATTCGTCACGTTGTTGAGAAACCAATCAAGTTTATCTCGACAGGTGAGAAAATGGATGCTCTTGACCAATTTTATCCAGATCGTATGGCTAGCCGTATTTTGGGTATGGGTGACGTGCTTTCCTTGGTTGAAAGAGCACAAAATGCCTTTGACGAAGAAGAAGCAGAGCGTATCAATAAGAAAATCCGTCAAAACCAATTTAGTTTTGAGGACTTCTACTCTCAATTGCAACAAATCAAGAAAATGGGTAATATCAAAGATTTGATGGGTATGATTCCAGGGATGGGGCAGGCTATCAAAGACGTTGATATTTCGAATGATTCTTTCACACCAATTGAGGCAATTATTCAGTCAATGACTCCAAAAGAGCGTCAGAAACCAGAATTATTAGATATGTCTCGTAAGAAACGTATCGCTGCTGGTTCGGGTACTTCGGTTCAACAAATCAACAACTTGTTGAAGCAGTTTGAAGAAATGCGCAAAATGATGCGTATGATGAACCGTGTACAAGATGGTAAAATGAAATTGCCTAATTTCCCAAAGAAATAATTTCTAATTTACAATATTAGTCTTTTGTGTAATGCACATACGTTTTGGCGTATGTGCATTTGTTTTTAACTGTATCATGAAAATCAAAGAAATTAATCATGCCGCTCTTTTTGTCAAAAACCTACAGACATCAAAGGAGTTTTATGGAAATGTGTTAGAGTTACCAGAAGTACCACGCCCAAATTTTGACTTTGAAGGGGTTTGGTATGCTTTAGGAAGACATACTTTACATTTGATAGCGGGTCGTACCGATGAAATTATAGTAAGTGGCTCAAGACGTAATCATTTAGCATTGGAGGTGGAAGATATCCAAGAATGCGAGGCTTTTTTGAAGGTAAAAAAAATACCTATGGTTGGTCCTAAAATGCGTCCCGACGGTGTACCCCAAATTTTTATCCAAGACCCTGATGGTTATTGGATTGAGTTTACACTAAGTGTAAGTTAAGTATATGTTTGTTTTTACCTCAAAGAGGGTGAAAGTACCCTCTTAAATTTCAGTTACTAAATACTTAAATTGAGCGAAGCCAACGCCTTTTCAACTTCTTCAGGCTTTTGAGTTCCAATAAGTAAGGGCATTTTGTCTTTGAAAATAAGCTGAATACCCATATCTCCAGAAATATTTAACGCCCCGCCTGTATTCCCAAACCCTACCCGATAGCCCCAGCCTCCATATTCTTTTAAAGGAGAATATTTTCTTACATAAATTTCATCGAGCATATCCCAGCGATATATCCTTGTCTTCCGTTGGAGTGGAGCAAATCGTACGTAGATTCCATCTTCATGAATGCTTGTTTCTAAACAAAATAAACGCATGAAGAGTGTAAACAAAAACATAGCAAATACTGAAATCCATACTCCCAAGTCGCTCATAGGGTGATCGCCAAAAGGTATTTTAAGGTAGATTTGCTGAATCCATCCGTACAAAAACACGCCGTTTGTACCCAATAGAATAAGCCAAATCCACCATTGATTGAATCGTTGTTTTTCACTAAAGAGAGGTTGTTTTTCCATAGGTTTAAAAATATATTGGACTGATAATGAATACAAATACATTGGATAAGATGAAAAAAGATTAAATAATAATGTCTTTTTCTAAAACAAGATTTTAACTTTTGCTTTTAGTTATACACATATCCTAGTTTTAATCTATCTTATATCGTATCTCTATGTTTCTATATTTTAGAAACAGCTCCCTTGAAAAATGATATTTATTTAGAAATTGATAGCATATATTGGAATTTACAAAAAATTGTATTTCAAAAGAATAGCTTCAGTTGAATAAAAAATAATTCCTTTCTAAAGTCCTATTTTGTTCCCCTTTATGTGATATATCAATTTGATAGATTGACAAAATGTAATAGCCAAATGAGTAGATTTATAACTAATAGTTATTTTATATATAATTTTTAGAAATCAAAAAACTGCAATATTTAAAGATGCCTTAGGACAGTTGTAAGGGGGGCGAAGGGTTATATTTGTAGAATAATATTTGTTTTTCAATAATCAAACTTCATATAATCACAATTTTAAGGTTTACTTATGTTGGCTTAGTGGCAAGTAAAACCCATTGCCTTTGGCAAACATAGTCATGTAAATCTTAATCTATGTAAAAAAGACCTTTTATGGAATCTATTCTTGGCGTTATTTTCCACTCAGTAGGTGGTTTTGCTTCTGGGAGTTTTTATATCCCTTACAATCGTGTAAAATCATGGGCATGGGAGAGTGCTTGGATTGTGGGTGGTGTGGTATCGTGGCTATTAGTGCCATACTTGGCTGCCTATCTTACTATTCCTGATTTTATGACGATTATCAAAACTACCGATCAAGGTGTGATTTTTTGGACATTTTTGATGGGCTTACTTTGGGGTATCGGTGGTTTGACCTTTGGTTTGGCTATGCGTTATTTGGGTATGTCCTTGGGTATGTCTATCGCCTTGAGTTTGTGTTCTACATTTGGGGCATTGCTGCCAGCAGTGTATCGCGATGTATTTACCAACGATGTTGAGGGTACTTTTTCTTACATGATTAGCCACACTGGCGGTCAAGTGGTATTATTGGGTATTTTGGTTTGTTTGGGGGGTATTATGGTTTGTGGTAAGGCTGGGATGATGAAGGAAAAGGAACTTACCGAAGAACAAAAAACAGAAACTATCAAAGAATTCAATCTTACCAAAGGTCTTATCGTGGCTACGATTTCGGGTATGATGAGTGCTTGTTTTAACTTTGGTATTGAGGCAGGAAAAGCAATGGCCGAAACAGCGGTAGCAAAAGGCTGTAACCCATTATTCCAAAACAATGTTATCTTTGTGGTTGTACTTTGGGGTGGGTTTGTCACCAACTTTGTATGGTGTATGTATCTGAATACTCGTAACAAAACTTTTGGTGACTATTTGAATGCTAAAGCTCCTTTAAAGAAAAATTATACTTTTGCAGCAGTAGCTGGTACAACATGGTTTTTGCAGTTTTTCTTCTACGGAATGGGCGAAAGTAAATTAGGAAATGGCGCTAGCTCATGGATTTTGCACATGGCAACCATTATCCTAACTTCTAACTGCTGGGGTATTGTATTAGGCGAATGGAAAGGCGTTTCAAAATCAATTTTCCGTACGATTTTAACAGGTATTGGTATTATCCTTTTATCGGTGATTATTGTCGGTATCGGTAATTCTCTATGAAAAAAGAGCGTTTTTTAGAACACTTAAATATTGATGAATTTTCGGCTACTCCGAAATATCAGCAACTTGTCAACTCGGTACTTAGTGCTATTAGACAGGGTATCCTCACTACTGGGGATTTATTGCCCTCGATAAACGAACTAAGTATCGAGTTCGATATTTCACGTATTACCGTCGAGAAAGGCTATAACGAACTACGCAAGCTGGGAGTTTTGACTTCTTCGCCAGGAAAAGGCTATTTTGTGGCAAGTACTTTTTTGTCACAAGAACTCAAGATTTTCTTAGTATTCAATAAGCTGAGTCCGCACAAAAAAATTATTTATGATGCTTTTGTCAAAACACTGGGCGACAAAGCGGCTATTGATTTTTATATTTACAACAACGATTACGTACTTTTTAGTAAACTACTGGGACAACAAAAAAGCAATTATACGCACTATGTTGTGATTCCACATTTTATCGATGAGGAAGAAAAAGCGTATAAATTGCTAGATCAGCTCCCAAAAGACAAACTGATTATTATTGATAAAAAAGTCAAAGAGATTCAGGGGAGTTATGGGGCTGTGTATGAAAACTTTGAAAAAGATATTTTTAACTCATTGAGCCAAGCTTTGGATGCTTTGAGTAAATATCATACCATTAAATTAGTCTTTCCTGAGCATAGTTATTATCCTCAGGAAATTTTGAAAGGCTTCAAAACTTTTTGTAGTAACTATGCCTTCAACCATCACATTGTTCATGATTTGAACGAAGAGCCTGTCAATGAAGGAGAGGTATTTATTAGTTTGATGGAAGATGATTTAGTACAACTTTTAGAGAAAATTATCACACTTAATCTCACGGTAGGGGAACACGTAGGAATAATTTCTTATAACGAAACTCCACTCAAAAAGTTTATTATGAAAGGACTCACGACCATTTCTACAGACTTTGAGGCTATGGGGATTACAGCCGCCAAATTAGTGCTTAATTCATCGAAAGAACATATCGAAAATCCCTTTTATCTCAATATGAGAGGCTCTTTATGATTTTGGATTTCGGATATTTGATTTCGGGTTTTAGGGAAATCAAATATCCGAAATCCAAAATAAATTGCCCCTTTTTATCACTCAATAAGTATCCAGATGGAGCTACGACAACTCAAATATTTTCTTGAAGTAGCACGAGAGTTGCATTTTGGTCGAGCAGCCGAAAATCTTTGTATATCTCAACCTGCGTTGACCAAACAAATCAATCTTATTGAACAAGAGCTAGGAATTGAGTTGTTTGATAAAAATAAAAGACTGCTACACAAAAAAGTTGAATTGACCGAAGCAGGTTTTTTCCTCTTGAAAGATGCTTCGAGATTTACAGAACAATTTGACCGAATGCTAGAAAATACCAAGAAATTGGGTGCCAAAGCAAAGCAAATTAATCTAGGATATTATCGCCTTTTTCCTAAATCTAAAATTATTGAGTTTACTCAAAAAGTACAAGATTGGTACCCTGACTCATCTATAAAATTGGTGGAATATAATACTGCCGAAGGTGTGCAAGAAGGTGTAATTCGTGATGATATAGCCTTAGGGATTACACATTTCCCTCTTCTTTTTTCTAATCTTTCATCTCAATATTTGGAGCTAAATTGTTTAAAAGTTTTAGTTCCAAGTAAGCATCCACTAGCTAATTATAAGAAAATCAAAATTGAACAACTACGTAACGAACGTTGGATAGAAGTACAGCGTAATTTATATACGCTATACGATGAAGTGGAACGTCGTTGTAAGACCGCAGGATTCCATCGTGAGCCTCAAATTGTGCAGGAAGTCTCTAGTATCGAATTGCTTGTAGGCTTAGTAGGTATTGGAATGGGAGTCGCATTGGTAAGTTCGTCTTTATCTATTACCGACAACGATTCTGTAGTTTTGAAAGACCTAATATTTAGTGACAATCCAACGCATGCTAATTTTGAGATTACTCATGCGATTGTCTGCAAGAAGGTTTAATAATTAATGTTTCCTCAATGTCCTTTGCAAGTACATCCTAAAACTCTTCACTCACAACTCCTCACTCCACATTCTACAATGTATCATTTTGATTTATTAAATCGATTTCATGATATTATTTGCTGAAAATATTCTATTCAAAAGGTATTATCTCGTAATTTTAGAGGAAAACTGTTATCCAATCTAACTAGTACTTATTCCTTTGATTAAATGATAGGCGAAAAGCTTTAGCGTTTTTCCTCTAACTAACGTATGAATACAACAGAAATATTTTCCCCAGAAATTGACGGTAAAACTTTGGTATTTGCAACCCCAGGCTATCCTGTCAAACAGATTCGCTTACCTATTTTGATGAATCAAGTTTTTCCTGCATTAGGCATCAATGCCATTTGGATTCCTATAGAAGTTGAGCCTGCCAATCTTTCTAGCATTTTTACGGCTTTTAGACATTTTAATAATTTCAAAGGAATGACGATTGCGATTCCATATAAAAATCCTTTGGTAGATTTGGTGGATGAAGCTACCGAGCGTGCTAAGCGTTCAGGAAGTGTCAATTTGATTCGATTTGACGAAAATGGTCGTTCATACGGAGATACCGTTGACGGTCTTGGGTTTGTGGTTGGTCTTGAAGCCAAAGGAGTTATTTGTAAAGGTAAAAGCGTGTATTTGGTTGGTACAGGAGGAGCAGGTTGTGCCTTAGCGGTGGCACTTTGTGATGCAGGGATTTCTACGTTGTATTTGAGCGATATTTTTCCAGAAAAAGCAGAAGCTTTAGCTGAAAGACTACGTTCTTTTTACCCTGAAACTACAATATTAGCACAAGAAGTACCCCCAACTCACATTGATTTGGCGATTAATGCGAGTAATAGCGGATTACAACCCAACGACCCATTACCTTTTGACCCAACGTTTTTTGAAAAACATACAGTCATTGCAGATATTATTATGAAACCTAAGGAAACTGCTTTGTTACAAAAAGCGGCATCTTTGGGCTATCAAATCCATCATGGACATCATACACTCGACTATCAGGTTTCGCTATATTTGGACTATTTTGGGATTGAACACGACCCCAGTGTAGTGCTAGAATTGGTACAACAAATACCCTAGTGAAATGGAAGAAGAGGTTATCAGTTAATGGTATATCTGTTATTTGAAAGTACTCACAATTCACAACTCATCATTCAGCCTTAATACATATATCCCTAAACTAAAACTATGCAAACCAAACCACAAGGTAAGATACGCTGGACAATCTGTGCGATGATTTTTGCTGCTACTACTATCAATTTACTAGATCGACAGGTGCTGGGTATTTTGGCTAGTGACTTACAAAAAAAGATTGGCTGGAACGAAATGCAATATGGCTATATCGTAAGTGCATTTCAGTTATCTTATGCGATTGGAATGGCCGTTGTAGGGCGTATTTTGGATAGCATAGGCACAAGGTTGGGCTATACACTTACCATTTTGTTGTGGAGTTTGGCATCGATGGCGCATGCTTTTGTAGGCACGCCCATGGGATTTGGATTGGCTAGAGTATTTTTAGGTTTATCAGAGTCTGGAAATTTTCCTGCGGCCATCAAGGCTACTTCGGAATGGTTTCCTGCACATGAGCGCTCGATTGTGGCAGGTATTATCAATGCAGGCTCGAACATGGGCGTAATCGTAGCAGCTTTATTGGTTCCTTTATTGACCATACAGTTTGGTTGGCAAGCCACCTTTATTATGACAGGTGCGCTAGGATTTTTAGTCGTAATTTGGATGTGGAGTTATTATCGAACACCCGACCAGCACGCAAGTGTAAGCGAGGAAGAAAGGAGTTATATTCAGTCAGAACAACGAGCCGTAAAACCTATTGCTTGGCGAGAGCTTTTGAATTATAAAGCCCTTTGGACTTTTACCATCATGAAGTTTTTGATTGACCCAGTATGGTACTTCTATCTGTATTGGCTACCTAAATTTTTGGACAAAACCTTTGGCATTCCTCTTGGCAAACTGAGTTTGCCATTAATGACAGTCTATTTACTATCCGATGCAGGTAGTGTGATAGGAGGGTGGTTTCCCACATGGCTGATTCAAAAGAAATCATATAGTATTGACAGCGCTCGAAAAACAGCATTTTTGGTATGTGCTTGTGCAGTGTTACCCATGTTTTTCGGAAGTTATTTTACCAATTTATGGTTTGCTGTCATAATGGTAGGTATTGCCTTGGCAGCACAACAAGCTTGGTCTTCCAATGCTTACACGCTTGTGTCAGATATTTTTCCGAGCAATGCTGTGGCAACCGTTGTAGGATTTGGCAGTATGGCAGGTGCATTGGGAGGCGTATTGTTTTCGATGATTATAGGATGGGTATTAGAAAAAACAGGGAGTTATACCCCTCTATTCGCCTATGCAGCAAGTGCCTATATGATAGCCTTTACGCTATTGAAATTGCTGATTCCGAAGATTGAGAGGATAGAGATTGTATAAATATGAGTCATCCCGAATTTAGCGATTTAGTGTTTGAGCGAATGAGTGATTATTTTTAACTAGTAGAGATGCAATGCTTTACGTCTCTACAGGTAACATTCATCTTAAAATAATCACTCGTGCACTCAATTAAAATTTACCTCTTCACCCCTAAAAGACTCAATGCCTGAGTGGCTTGTGGATGGTCTGGTTTTAATTGTAGACATCGTTTAATATCAATAATTGCTGCCTCCAAATGACCTAATTTATGATGAGTTACACCTCTATTATAAAAATGCTCAGGGTTTTGACTACCATATTGATCAATAGCGATATTGAAATTTTTGAGGGCTTCTTCTGTTCTGTTGGTATTAAGTTGTGCCGTCGCCAAAGAACCGTAGTTTACACCAATGCGCTTATTTTCGGGCATCGTGAGTGCTTTTTCTAAATCAGGAAGTGCCTTGTCGGGCATCTGGGCATTGAGATACGTATTGCCTCGATTCAGATAGGTATCTGCAGATGGAAATTGCTGAATGGCTTTTGTCAAATATTCTATTGCTTTAGGATAGTCGCCTTTACGTTCATAAGCCGAAGCCAGATTGCCCAATGGCGTAACGTCAATTTTGTAACCCAGCTGAATCGCCTTTTCACTGTAGGCAATTGCCAAATCCAGATTATTTTCTTTTGCACCATAATATTGCCCTGCAGCACTATAGGCTCTTTCGTCTTTTTCTGGGGCTAGTTCTATTCTACGAGAAAAAAGCGTTCCTGAGTTTTGCCACGTACCTACTTGTTTTCTAGTAATGACAAGCAAAATTCCTAACCAAACGATACATCCTGCCCATACAGCCTGTTGCATTTTTGGATTATCTATTAGTTTTGAAATACCCACCGCTAGCATAAAAAACAAACCTATATAGGGCAAATAAGTATATCGGTCAGCCATAATAGCACCACCCACCTGCAAAATTTGAAGTACTAGAATGATACTTACCGTGAAAAAGCCAATCCCAAAGGCGATGAGTTTATTGCGTTTAATATTAAAAATTCCCCAGCCTAAAATTCCGAGCATTACTACTAAACCCAAATAATATTCAGAATGAAAAAGTGTTGGGTCTTCGTACATGTACATCGAGCGCAAACCGATTGGAGCCACCAAGTGTACCCAATACATCATAAAACCGTATCCTGCGTAGGTAATAGTTTTGAAATAGCTGATGTCTTCTGGTTTGAATGCTACGCCTGTTGCTGCAATCGGGTGAATCATTCCTCCCAAATTTCCTCCTCCTTGTATATTAATGGCTATCAAACCGAATACAACTGATACCACGAAAAACGGAATTTTTTCTACAAACACTTTGATAGAAAATTCTCTATTTCTCCAATAGTCAAAAAGAAATAGGACTAATGGAAAAATAACAGCTTGTCCTTTTGACAAACATGAAGCTAGATATAGTAAGAATGCAAATATCAAATGAATCACTTTCTGACCTTTATCCACATATTTGAAATACTGCAAGCTACCCAGCAATAGAAAAAATACATATAAAACGTCTTTGCGCTCCGACACCCAAATAACTGACTCGACACGCATAGGGTGAATGGCAAAAAGTAGTGCGGTAAGAATGGCAATAAATTTCTTTTGGCGCTCACCTGTCTCATAACTTTCAAGAAGTTTTTGAGCCAAAATCCAAACCAGAATAACATTAAGAAAATGTATAAAAGTATTGGTTACGATAAAAGCTCGTGCCGATTCTGCTCCAGACATAACAGCGTTGAGCATCAGTGACCACATTGTCAGGGGATGATAATTACTGGCTACATGGCTTTGCCAAGCTTCGAGCCAATGCCCCGATGGATGCGTAACAAGGATATTATCGACTACATACACGTGGTCGTCCCAGTCAACAAATTGATTACTAAAACCTCCGCTAAATCCAAGTAATACAACAACTGCAAATGCAATGATGGTTAAAATAGTATTTTTTGAAGTGTTTGAAGGCGTTGTGATTACCGTTTCTGAAGTCGCTTTGGGGGACTGTGTTTCTACTTTGGGCGATTTATTTTTCTTTGACATTTTTTGAAAAAGGTAAAAAGGCGGTTATTTCATGAGGGTAATATCCTCTTTGTTACTACAAATTTAACTTTCTGTATAATATAATAGTGTAAATATTTGAGCAAGAACCATGCTAAAACAAGCTTTGAAGTGCCTCTATTGTTATTAGCCCTATTGATTAAACAAGTATCACAATCTTTATGAAGTCAACATCAAAGCTTTCTTTTTCAATGAAACTATAAAAAGACTCAAATATCTTTAGATCATATAATTTTGATGTAAATCAATAAAGCTAGTGAATGATATTAGAGATAAATTCGTCGTTTAGCTAGAATTCTTAACAAACTTAATTTCTCCGTAATATCTGTTTTGAGTACTTTTTGCTAGAAATAGTCTAATAAAATATCATAAAAGTACTTTATGTTAAGTAATTGTTTCTAATGTTAAGATAATGTTATCAAATAGAGGGCATCCTTAACAGTTTGTTTAAAATTCACAAACACATAGGTAATATTCAAGTAATAATTTTGTTGCGTCGAAGATATAGAGACATTTCTATTTAATACACATACACATGCAACGCAAATTTTTACTCAGCACAATCGTACTTTTATTCATATCTCTCGTGTCTTATGCTCAGACAGGAAGCATTAAGGGTAGCCTTAAAGACGCAAAGTCCAACGAACCAATGTTGGGTACTGCAGTAAGAATTGAAGGTACACAAATTGGTACACAAACAAATATGCAAGGTGATTTTGAATTATCACGTGTACCTGCTGGAGTTCATACTGTAATTTTTTCTTTTGTTGGTTACGAAAATAAAGTTGTAGCAAACGTAAGAGTAGAAGCTGGCAAAACAACGCTCATTAATACCACTATTGCAGAAGCAAATACTACACTCGACGCAGTTGTAGTACGTGGTACCAAAAATAAAGGAACTGAAGTTTCGGTTATTACCGAAATCAAAAAGATAGAACAAATCGCAGTAGGTATTTCGGCACAGCAAATCCAAAAAACACAAGACCGTGACGCTTCGGCTGTTGTTCGTCGTGTGCCTGGGGTGTCTATCCAAGACGATCGCTTTGTGATTGTACGTGGTTTGAACGAACGTTATAATACTGTATTGCTCAACGATGCTATTACACCTTCTACAGAAGTAGATACAAAGGCTTTTTCATTTGACTTAATTCCTTCTACGGCAATTGACCGTATGTTGATTTTCAAATCTGGTTCGGCCGATCTTCCTGGTGAATTTGGAGGTGGTGTAATCAAGATTTATACTAAAACCATTCCAGATGGCAATTCTTTCACAGCTGGTTTTTCATTAGGACATCGTAGCAATACAACTTTCCAAACAGCTACTACGTATAAAGGAAGCGGTACAGACTTTTTAGGTTTTGATAACGGTTTGAGAGGTTTGCCTTCAACTATTCCGAGCACGGGTACAATCTTGTCGGGAGCCAATACGCCAGCAGTTGTTAATGCTTTTAAATCTTTACCTTCTTATTTTAACCAAAGTGCATTATCTGTATTGCCTGATTTTAGAGGTAATCTAGGGATGACACGTCGCTTTAATGTTGGTAATTTAGAAGTAGCTACAATCAATGCTGTTAACTATAGCCTTACGCACCAAAGAACGCCCAATATCGAATTTTATCGTTATGCTTACAACGCTGACGCTGGTAATACTGCAAGTGAAAAAGAATTTGCTTACAACGATAATGCTTATGCCGAAAACGTTAGAGTAGGTGTAATGTCAAACTGGGCTTTGATTATTAACCCTGCTAACAAAATTGAATTCCGTAATTTGTTTAACCAATTAGGCTCAAAAGAAACAGTTTTGAGAAATGGTTATAACAATAATAATATTGAATTGAAAAGCTACTCGATGACTTACGAACAAAAGAGTATTTACTCTGGTCAGTTGAGCGGTACGCACGAATTATCAGATATGACTAAGTTGACTTGGACAGGTGGTTACGGATACACAAACCGTCAGGAACCAGATAACCGTCGTTTTACTTCGAGCCGTACATTGGGTAGCAACGATCCATTCACCATCAATATTCAACAATCGCAAAGTCCAACTTTACAACAAGCAGCACGTTTTTACTCAGCATTAACTGAAAATGTAGTATCAGGACGTATCGACTTAGAGCACCGTATCGGTAAAGCAGATGCATCTGAAAAAGAATTGATTAAGCTTCGTGCTGGTACATATTTAGAAAAGAAAGACCGTAATTTCGCTGCCCGTTGGTTTGGTATCGTAAATGCCAATAATGTAGGAGATGCTATTTTGACACAATCACCTGACAAATTTTTCGACCCAGCCAACCTATCTACAACAGGATTATTTTATAATGAAGGTACAGGTTACGAAGATGCCTACAAAGCTCGTAACGAATTGTACGCAGGCTATGTAAATGCTTATGTTCCTTTCTCAAGTAAATTCAACGCTTCGTTTGGAGTAAGAGCAGAACAAAATCGTCAGCAGTTAGTAACCTTAAAACGTGGTAGCGGAGAGAAATTAAATATTGATAGACCATTGTTAAGCTGGTTGCCTTCTGTAACACTTTCGTATGTGTTGAACGAGAAAAACCAAATTCGTGCTGCCTACAGCCAAACAGTAAACCGTCCTGAGTTCCGCGAGTTAGCGCCATTCCCTTATTATGATTTTAACTACGATGTAACACGTGTAGGTAATGCAGAGCTAAAAACAGCTACTATTGCTAACTACGATTTGCGTTATGAATTCTATCCATCAGAAGGTGAAGTAATCTCACTTGCAGCATTCTACAAGCAATTTACAAACCCAATCGAAGCTAGAATTTTGAACGCAGGTTCAGGTATTGCCTTCGGTGTTGGAAATGCAGAGAAAGCATTTAGTAGAGGTTTGGAATTAGAAATGCGTAAATCATTGAAGGGCTTAGCTAGTTCAAAATTTGTGGATAACCTAACACTTTTGTTGAACGCTTCAATCATTGATTCAGATGTAAAAACAGGCTTTAGCGGACAATCTTCAGACAGTCGTTTCTTACAAGGTCAATCTCCTTACTTGATTAATGCAGGTGTGTATTTCAATGATAACGAAAGCAATCTATCTGCCAATGTTCTTTACAATGTTGTAGGTTCACGTATTTTCTTGGTGGGCGATGGCGTAGTGTTCCCTACAGTATATGAAATGCCAAGAAATGTAATCGACTTAAACGTTACAAAAGGTTTCGGAAAGCATATCGAAGTGAAAGTAGGTATCCAAGATTTGTTGAATCAACCATTTAGATTCTACAACGATACCAACAACGATAAGAAGATTGAAACTGGAAAAGATGATGTGTTCAGAACTTACAAACGTGGTACAACATCAACGATCGGTATCAATTACAAGTTCTAATCCAGTGAGAAGATTGGTTAATTGCATATCAGTTATCAGTAAATTATCAAAATCCATTAGCTGAGTGGTAGCTTCAGGAGTGAAACTAAACTCAGTTTTGTAAAACCGTACACAAACTTTTTTAACAGAATAAACATAAGCCATAGCTTAGCTATTTTGTAAAAGCCAATATCAGAAATCATGAAAAATATACATAAACTTCTTTACATCGCAGCCATTGCTTTAGCAACTACTTCATGTGGTAAATTGGAAAACGATTTTCAGGAACCAACACCCGTAGCAAGCCGTGAGATGGTGGTAGTAAAAGGAACAATCACTACAAATACCACTTGGACATCTGACAAGAAATACCTTTTAAATGGTTTTGTATATGTAGAAGAAGGCGTAACCCTAACGATTCAGCCGGGAACAATCATCAAAGGTGATTTGCCAACTAAAGGTACTTTGATTATCAAACCAGGGGCAAAAATTTTGGCAGAAGGCACAGAAGATAAACCAATCGTATTTACGTCTAACCAAGCAATCGGTCAACGTAAAGCTGGGGACTGGGGTGGTGTAATTATTTTAGGAAAAGCTAAAGTCAACAAAGTTCCTATCACAATTGAAGGTGAAAACGTAACAACTTTTGGTGGTACTAATGATTCGGACAACTCTGGTATTTTGAAATATGTACGTATCGAATTTGCAGGTGTTGCTTTCGAAACAGATAAAGAAGTTAATGGCTTGACACTTGGTGGCGTAGGTTATGGAACAAAAATTGACTATGTACAAGTTTCGCATTCTGGCGATGACGCTTTCGAATGGTTTGGTGGTGCTGTAAATGCCAAACACTTGATTTCATACCGTACTTTGGATGATGATTTTGACACAGATAATGGTTTCTCAGGTAATGTACAATATGCAGTAGCACTCCGTGACCCTTTAGTAGCTGACCAGTGTAGTTGTTCTGACTCAAACGGTTTTGAATCAGATAACGACGGTTCAGGTTCAACGGCTTTGCCACAAACTTCAGCCAAATTTGCAAACGTGAGTATCTATATTGCTAACGGTACTGTTGACAAAAAATACCGTTCGGCTTTCCGTATCAGACGTAACTCGGCTTTGAGTATTTATAATACCGTTGTAAATGGTGCGTTTCCAAAAGCTGGTTTAGAGTTAGAAGGAACATTGTCACAAGACAATTTCAAAAATGGTAAGTCTGATTATAAAGGAGTAGTCATTACGGGTGTAACAACTCCAATTTTGAATGTTGAGACAACTATGTTTAATGATGCTAACCGCAAAAATGCAATTAGCTGGTCATTAACTGATTTAGGTTTACAAGCAGATTTCAACCTTTTGGGTGCTCCAAAATTCAGCCCACAAAAAGGTTCAAGAATATTAGCTGATGGCGTGGTGTTGCCAACAGGTTTCGATTCAGCGAGTTTCAGAGGTGCTTTTGATGGCTCAAATGATTGGACTCAAAAATGGACGAATTTCAATCCTCAAACTACTGAGTACTAAAAGACAAGAAGTCCGTTAGGATTTTTTATATTGGTGTAATGAAGAAAAGCTTAAGGCCCTGCCTTAAGCTTTTTTGGTTTTGATGAATGATAACTAGGTATTAAAGCAAAATAAAATTGCCTTATGCAGTAAGCCGTAGGCATTAGGCTTTCAGGTATCGGCTTTCGGCGGTGGGCTTTGGAAAAAAGCATGTTCTTGGTTATTAAAAAACATTTTAAAACTCTTTGCCTGTTGCTTAGTGCCTAAAGCATACAACATAAATCTTATTTTGCTTAAGTATTATTGCAGAATTATGAATTAGTCCTGTACGAAAGATTAATCTTGGCTTCAGAATAAAATTCCAGTAGTGGTAACTCTTGCAGTTGCCATGCTGAATGTGGCAACTGCAAGGGTTGCTGATACCGCAAAAATGCTAATGATTAGAACGCTTTTGAATAAAATAATATCTTTCGTACAGCCCTAATAGTGAATGTAAAGTTTTGATTAATAAATGGTTCGTTGTTCAAATTCACAATTCTACATTTATCTCATTGCAAAAGTCTGTCCCAATTCTTCCAAACAGGTTCATAACCTTGCGCCTGAATCACCGAAGCAATTGCCTGTGGTGAGCGCTCATCGCTGATTTCAAATTGTTCCAAAGATTCTGGTTCAACCACATATCCACCTGGATTGGTTTTGGAGCCAGCACTCATCGACGTAATACCGAGTTTGATAATATTGTCTCTAAAAATCTCATTTTCTCGGGTAGAAATAGATAATTCTACTTCTTCATCAAAAATGCGATAGGCGCAAATCAATTGTACCAATTCTCGATCTGACATTTCTACTTTAGGCTCTAAGCCGCCCGAAAACGGTCGAAGCCTTGGAAAAGAGATGGAATAGGTACTTTGCCAATAGCGTTTTTCTAAATATCGAAGATGCAAGGCTGTGAAAAAGCAATCAACCCGCCAATCTTCCAAACCTATCAGTACGCCCAATCCCATCTTGTGAATCCCCGCTGCACCTAATCGGTCTGGGGTTTGGATTCTGTACTGGAAATTCGACTTTTTACCTTTTGGATGATGTTTTTTGTAATCCTCCTCATGGTAGGTTTCTTGATATACCAGTACTGCGTGTACCCCTTCAGCAACCAAAATTTCATATTCGTCTTGGTCGAGTGGCTGTATTTCGATAGATATTTGAGAAAAATAAGGTTTTATCAATCGAATTACTTTTTGCAAATAAGGTACGCCAACCGTCTGATTAGCTTCACCAGTTACCAATAGTACGTGTTCATACCCCATGCGTTTGAGCACAGCTACTTCCTGTAAAATCTCTTCTTCGGTAAGTGTCTTTCTTCTGATTTTGTTATCAAAACTAAACCCACAATAAGTACAGATATTTTGACACTCGTTTGAAAGATATAGCGGAACATACATCTGTATGGTTTTGCCAAAACGCTTTTGAGTTAGTCTGTGACTTAATTGAGCCATTTCTTCCAAAAAATCGGTGGCAGCAGGCGAAATCAAAGCTTTAAAATCTTCCAAATCTCGCTTACC
The DNA here is from genome assembly GCF_030056705.1 of Flectobacillus longus. Lineage (GTDB taxonomy): Bacteria > Bacteroidota > Bacteroidia > Cytophagales > Spirosomataceae > Flectobacillus > Flectobacillus longus. Next base: position 116,297 of record NZ_JASHIC010000013.1, on the reverse strand, counting down.
CGATTTTTGAAGTGCTCTTATGACATCCTGAGGTGTTTTTTGATAAATACTCTCACGGATTTCGTCCCAAGTATGTTGTTGAAAAACTTGATAAAAGTCCATATTTCCACTAATTCAAAAATGTCGTTAATGGGCTACTAGCCACAGCCTGTTGTTGCATAGGAGCCAATTTAGCTTCGTATGCCATGCGCCCAGCTTCAACGGCATATTTGAATGCTAGACCCATTTGAACAGGATTTTCTGAAACGGCTATTGCCGTGTTGACCAATACTGCATCTGCACCCATTTCCATTGCCTTAGCTGCATCCGAAGGTGCTCCAATTCCAGCATCCACTACTACTGGTACACGGCTTTGTTCGATAATTATTTCAAGAAAATCAATCGTTTTCAAGCCTTTATTACTACCAATAGGCGACCCCAATGGCATTACTGCTGATACGCCAACCTCTTCGAGTCTCTTGCACAGCACAGGGTCGGCATGGATATAGGGTAATACTACAAAACCCAGTTTGACCAATTCCTCAGCTGCTTTTAGCGTCTCGATTGGGTCGGGCATTAAGTATTTTGGGTCAGGGTGAATTTCGAGTTTTAACCAATTGGTTTCTAATGCCTCACGAGCAACTTGTGCAGCAAAAATGGCTTCTTTTGCATTTCGAACACCAGAGGTATTAGGCAGCAAATTGATGCGGTCATGGTGGAGATATGACAGAATATCATCCTCCTTTTCTGTAAGACTTACTCGTTTGAGGGCAACAGTCACCAATTCTGATCCTGATGCCAGAATGCTCTCTTCCATGAGAGAAGCACTACTAAATTTTCCAGTCCCTGTAAATAACCTAGACTGAAAGGTTTTATCTGCAATTTGTAAAGACATAGTTGAGTAATGAGAGAGAAGATTTCAGATATTAGATATTAAACTAGCCGTGTTTCGGATATCGGATGTTGGATTTCGGAAGTGTAATCTACTTTATAATTACATTGTCGAAATCAGAAATTCCAAATCTGCTCATTTCTCGCTCACCGCTAAGTTTAACATACCCAATAACTCTTGTGTGACTGCTGAAGGATTTTCGGCTAGATTTACTAAAGAGGATACCGCAACTCCGTGTAAACCTGCTGCTAGTAAATCCTCAATATCATCTGCTTTTACGCCTCCAATACCCACTACAGGTAGATTGTGCCCCAATGTTCTGAACTGAGCTAGGATACGCTTGTATCCCTCTAATCCTACGATGGGACTTAGGTTTTTCTTGGTATCCGTAAATCTCAAAGGGCCTAGTCCAATGTATTGTACTGTTCCACTAGCTACATGTTTGAGCATATCTTGGAGGGTATTGGCAGTGCCACCAATAATCATCTTTTCACCCACAATCTGACGAGCCTCTAGGGGCGACATATCTTGTTTGCCCAAATGCAAACCTTCCGATTGTATTTTCGCAGCGATAAGAGGATTGTCATTTACAATCAATTTTGCCCCAAAACTTTTACATACCTCTTGAGTGCGTAAAGCCGTCTCGAGCCATTGAGATTCTTCTTGAGTTTTTACTCTTAACTGCACCCAGTCTGCACCACCTTCGCAGGCACGTTGCGCTTGCTCCCAGTGAGGAATATGTGCGAGATCTTGGGTTATATAATGAAGTCTTGAAATCATCGTGTTGTTAAATTTTGAGCTTTGGTTCTAAGAACTCAAAGCTGTATGTATTTCGGAAAAGGCTTCTACGGGTGAGGGTGCTTGCCATACACTACCCAATAAAGCTACTCCTGCAATATTCTTGTTTTTGAGGGAATGAATATTGTTTTGCTCAATACCACCCAAGGCTACGATAGGAGGGACTTTACTATTGTTAAATACAAAATCCTCCACCACTTCTGGCGAAATAGCAGCTTTGTAGCCAGGTTTTGAAATACTGTCAAAAAACGGACTGAGAAATACATAGTCGAGTTTTGAAGGCATTTTTAGTATTTCTTCAAACTTATGTACCGAAGCGCTTACTGTTAAACCTCTTCGCTGTACTGGGCGAATATATTCTTTTAATTGTCCTTGCTCCTGTAATTCCTCCCAAACGTGCGTAGTGAGATGAATCCCCTTGATATTGTATTTAGCCATCAATTGATATTGGCTATGCAACACCAGTCGCTTCATATACTGAGGCTTAAATTGTCGAATGAAATCTTCAATTTGTTCCAGTGACGCATTGGGCTTTCGCACATGTAAAGTCGTTAGACCAGCTTCAAAAAGCTGTTCTAGTATCTGAACTTCATCAGGTATAAATTCTGGGGGTGTGAGCAGGAGTGTAAACATGATGTTAAAGGTTGTGTGATAAGTTTTGAGTAATAAGCTTTTTTTACTTTGCCTAAAATACGTTGCCCTGAGCTAGCATTAGATAACTTCAAAATATACAATGAATTTCAGAAAATATTGTTTCCCATTAATGGAATAATTGTATAGTTTTTATTTCTATAAAATATTCATAATTAACATCTTGTATTTTCTTAAAGATAAAATTTTTCCTTTTGTTTTTATATTCTAAATATATCTTGAAAAATATAAAAACAGACAGATTTACTATTATTGAAGGCAACCTATTTTAGGCAAGGACAAAGGACAACTCATCACTCAAAACTCCCAACTCATCACTTACAAATATACCTCGGCGCCTTTTTCTACAAATTGTTGTGCCTGAGCTTGCATACCTAAGTCAATAGCTTCATCTTCGGAAATACCCTGTGCTTCGGCATAATCACGAACTTCCTGTGTGATTTTCATAGAACAAAAACTTGGACCACACATTGAACAGAAATGGGCAATTTTAGCGCCATCAGCAGGTAAGGTTTCGTCATGAAATTCACGAGCTGTATCTGGGTCGAGCGAAAGGTTGAACTGGTCTTCCCAACGGAATTCAAAACGAGCTTTGCTTAGGGCATTATCACGCACTTGTGCTCCCGGGTGTCCTTTTGCCAAGTCGGCAGCATGAGCGGCAATTTTATAAGTGATTACTCCGTCTTTTACATCTTTTTTGTTAGGTAAACCCAAGTGCTCTTTTGGTGTTACATAGCATAACATGGCGCAACCAAACCAACCAATCATTGCAGCGCCGATACCTGAAGTAATATGATCATAGCCTGGGGCAATATCGGTAGTCAATGGTCCAAGCGTGTAAAATGGAGCTTCATGACATTCTTTTAGTTGCTTGTCCATATTTTCTTTGATCATGTGCATTGGTACGTGACCTGGCCCTTCAATCATGACCTGAATATCATGTTTCCAAGCGATTTTGGTCAGTTCACCAAGTGTTTCGAGTTCAGCAAATTGTGCTGCATCGTTGGCATCGGCGATACTTCCCGGGCGGAGTCCATCACCCAATGAGAAACTTACATCATAAGCTTTCATGATTTCACAGATTTCTTCAAAATGTGTGTACAAGAAGTTTTCTTTGTGATGAGCCAAACACCATTTTGCCATGATACTTCCACCACGAGACACAATTCCAGTTACACGTTTGGCAGTAAGTGGCACATAACGTAAAAGTACTCCTGCGTGTATCGTGAAATAGTCAACACCCTGTTCTGCTTGTTCGATAAGCGTATCTCTAAATAGCTCCCAAGTCAAATCTTCGGCTTTTCCACCAACTTTTTCGAGTGCTTGATAAATCGGCACGGTTCCGATGGGCACTGGCGAATTTCGGATAATCCACTCACGAGTTTCATGAATGTTTTTGCCTGTCGACAAATCCATGATAGTGTCGGCTCCCCAACGACAAGCCCAAACGGCTTTTTCTACTTCTTCCTCGATGCTTGAACTTACTGCTGAGTTACCAATATTGGCATTGATTTTTACCAAAAAATTACGTCCAATAATCATAGGCTCACTTTCTGGGTGATTGATATTGGCAGGAATGATAGCACGTCCAGCGGCGATTTCTTCACGTACAAACTCAGGAGTAATTACGCCTTTGGGTGTATTGGCTCCAAAGCTGTAGCCTTCGTGCTGATGTCCTAAGCTTTGTAACGATTCTATTTTTTGATTCTCACGAATCGCAATATATTCCATTTCTGGAGTGATAATACCCTTCTTGGCGTAATGTAATTGCGTTACATTTTGACCAGCTTTTGCTTTATGAGGTTTTGCTAAATAATTAAAACGAAGTTCATCGAGCGATTGCATATTCAAACGTTCTTGACCATATTCAGAACTAATCGAGTCTAATTGCTCGGTATCGCCACGAGCAATAATCCATTCTTCACGCAATTTTGGTAATCCTTTTCTTACATCAATTTCTACGTTGGGATCGGTATATGGCCCAGAAGTATCATAAACCGTCACTGAGGAGTTTTTGGTGAAAACATTACCAGAAATTTTGGTATCAGTCAAACTGATTTCACGCATCGCTACCTGAGTATTATGGATAGCGCCAGGTACATAAATTTTGCGAGAATTTGGAAAAGGACTACGGCTGATAGCTTCTGTCGAAGGAGCTACTTCAATACTTTTTTTCATAGGAGAATGATGAGTTTTTAAAATGATTTTAAAATAGGAATGGAGTAAGTCAACCTATCCTCCTTGACTTGCTCGAATGAGGGTTACTTGGTCATTTTCTGCGAAAACATAACTTTGCCACTCAGATTTTGGCAAAACCATATCATTGACAGCAATTGCCAAACCTTTGACCTGAGCCAGATAAAATTGTTGGAGTAAATCTTCAACTTTGAAGTTGGATGCTACCTCCGTAGCCTCTGAATTGATAAATACGGTCATGTTTGTAAAATATTAAATACCAACGCGACCCTTAGGAGTGGATTAGACAGAACGGTTCTTGAATGAGAGATTTCGTGAGATGGTGTGTTACCATTCTCAATACTAGATGGATGCACTATTTATCAAATACAGCCCAAAATAAAAGGCTTGTAATGGACAAATCATCCTAAATCATCAATCAAAAACTTCAGCTTGAAATATTTTGGAGATAGCCCACAAAAGGCTATTCTACGAAAAGTATTTTGCTCTGCTTTTTCCTTCGCAACCATTACGCTGTTCAGGTTCAAAGGGTATAATCTCAGCCCGTATATTAAGGCACCCCTAAAGTCTGGTACAAACTTAAAGGACGTTTCTGAAAGAAAAAAGAGAAATGTGTTTTTTATTTAAAACCAGTCATTGCTTTGTGTGGATGAGCATAAGTAGCTAATAGACTGATAAATCTCATGGATAAAAGTGAGATAGAGGGATAATTTTGAACTATAAAAAAGGCTAAACCTTCTTTTATTAACCAAAATTCTATCCCGTATGAAAGCGCTGATTTATAGTACTAAAGAGTTTGAAAAAGCATCGTTGCAAAACGCTAACCAACAAAAACATGATATTACGGTTACAGGAAAACCCCTGAATATGGACACGGTGAAAATGGCAGAAGGGTTTGATGTGGTGGTACTTTTTACCAATGACGATGCCTCTGAGCCTGTACTTCGTGCCTTAAATGATTTGGGCGTAAAATATGTAGCGACTCGTTCGGTGGGTGTCGATCATATCAATCTTAAAGTAGCTGCCGAATTAGGTATTCGAGTGGCTAATGTACCGCATTATTCTCCTAATTCTGTAGCAGAGCATACCGTAGCATTAATGATGGCTTTGAATAGAAAGCTTATCATGGCCGATACCAAAGCCCATAATTACCAGTTTGATTTGAGTAGCCTAATTGGTTTTGATATGTATCAAAAAACAGTCGGAATTATTGGTTTGGGTACTATTGGGAAAGTGGTTGCTGATATTCTGAAAGGCTTTGGCTGCAAACTGTTGGTGTTTGACAAATACGCAGAGGAGGCAGATGAATACAAAGGGGTAACTTTTGTGACACTCAACGAATTGCTTGCTACTTCGGATATTATTACGCTTCACGCACCCCTGACTGAGGAAACTAAGTATATGATTACCAAAGAGCAAATCGACAAAATGAAAACGGGTGTTATGCTTATTAATACCAGTCGTGGAGGCTTAGTAAAAACTGAAGATGTGTTACAGGGCTTACGTGATGGAAAAATAGGTTATTTAGGTTTGGACGTTTACGAAAATGAAAGAGGTATTTTCTTTAAAAATCATTACGAAACTGAAGGTAGAGACGAACTATTACATGATTTGTTGAATTTTAACAACGTAATTATTACAGGACATCAAGCATTTTTAACACAAGAAGCTTTGACCAATATTGCAGATAAGACTATTCAGAATCTTGACGAGTGGCAGTTGGGTACTCCAGAAGAATGTAATGCCAAGGTCGGAAAAATACACCCGCTCGAAGAATTACAATAGAGTGTGGACCTTGCATAAAAGAAATGCTTTATTAAATGATTCACGACAACCGTAGAGACGTAATACTTTACGTCTAAAAATGTGTCATTTTGTAATACAGTATCGAACTTGTTATCCTTCTATAGAACTATCTTGACAGTTCATCAAAAAAGGCGTTTGAAAAACTTATTTCAAACGCCTTTTTTGATGTTATATGTAAGAATACCACCGTTTTAGACGTAAAGTATTACGTCTCTACATACCTACTCATATACAAACAAAAATGGCTTCCTTTAATGAAGGGAGCCATTCAAATCTATCTCTAAACCACTTGTTATTTCTCATTAAATAAGTTATCGATTTTCATAAATCATCCTTTTGATGACGAATCTGTTTTCAAATAACAGATAGACGATTAACTAATAACTTTATAGGACATTCGATAAAAACTGATACAATTGATGTTTGTGTAACACAAAGTCTTTTTCGAGTGTTTGAAATGCCGAACGTCGGCGTTCGTGAATCATTTGAACTTGCTGGTCAAACAAAAACTGTTTGCCCTGAGCATATTCGGCAAAGGATTTTTCTTGTTCCAAAATCGCAATCGCCAAATTTTCTATTTCAGATTCATTATGTTTAAATAGGGTCAAAAAGTCTTGCGCTTTTGCCGTGATTTCTTCATCGGTATTGCGTTGCAAAACATCTTTGAGCAATCTGACAAAAAACTTAATTTCATCAGCATAAAAAGTCAAACTTTCTGCCCATTTGGTATTTTCAAAGTGACATAACTCAAATTTTAAAGTTTCCATAGCTAATTCATTATGTCGGTCATAAATTCATAAAATGAGTGCTTACTGGCATGAAAATCTTTTTCTAAAGCCCTAAAACGAACTCGTAAATTGCGATGTTTTAGATAATGCTCTTCGCCCAACTGAAAGTCTTTTTGTTGAGTTTCCAAACCAAAAAGATATTCTTCATGTTCGATGGCTTTGAGCAAGGCTTGAGTTTCTATTCTTTCTTGCAAAATCTGTTCTTCCAATGCAATCCATTCGTTCTGTAATTGTTTTGAAAGATTCAAATCTCGCAAATGTTCCATCCAAGTTTCGAAGTACTTAATTTCATCATGGATAAAGTGTAAGTTTGACAACCACTGTAGATTTTCACGGTGATAAAGTTCAAACTTCAACGAACTAGTTTTTGACTCCAATAGAACAGTTGCCATAGTGTTTGTCATTTTTGATATGTCAAAGTTCTATCTTTTAAGGAACCTAACATAGAACATTCGTCATAAGTAATACTGATAAAAGTCAAAGTGAAAAAGCAGTTTATGTGCTTGTTGGAGTTTTCTCCAATAAGGGCGCAGAGCCTAAAAAAACGGTTTCCTTAACCAAGAAAACCGTTCGCCATCCCAAACTAACAAGTAAAATTATTTGTGGAAATGTGCTTTACTTCCTGCACATATCCGACCGTTTGTTTTACAACGATTTGCATAAAAATCTGTACAAACGATGTTTTATATCATAGAAAGCCTTTTCAGCTTTTTGGAAATTTTCACGAATGACAATATGGCGATTATAGATTTCTTCACCCAGTAAAAAGTCTTTACCCATGGCGTCATCATCAAATCCCCATTCTTCTTCAATAATAGACTGATTTACGGCGTCGATATCGCCTGAAAGGCTGTCTAATTCACGATTGAAAATAAAGGTTTCATTTTGTACCTCATGCGAAGTGTTTTTCTTGTTAACATTCGCAATAAGCCCTCTTAGATACTTGATTTCTTCTTTGAAAAAATCCAAAGATTTAAGCCATTCACTATTCTCGCGGTGATAGAATTGATACTTAAATGAACGGTCAACTTCTAGGTTTTCGATAGTGCTCATGATGGTAAAGGTTTTGTTTTGTTATAAAGAAATATAAATGACTATGTCACAAACTGAATGGTTGTTTCTGGCAATCTGCTTGATTAGCAATTGATTACTCTACAAATTTGGCCTATTCCTTATAGGTAAACTAAGAGTAAAGTCATTTGGTAATATGATTTTTGTTGGAAAGAGCCGAACGAGTAGGCAAGGCGATACCCATAATTTTTGATTTCGGATGTATATCCTATTTTTTTGAATCCTATTTTGTAAGAAACAAAAGTACTTTTCCCTATTTCCGCAATCAGAAATCCCCAATCTACAATCGTTACAGCCCCTTCATCTAATGCCTTTTTGCCTGATTCCTATTTCCCTATTTTAAAATATCCTTTTTATAGATATCATCGTAAATTACCAAACTTCCAAAATCGTCAACATCGGCGGTGATATAGGTAATGAAGACTTTCACAGGGGTTTCTAGACTAAAGCTAGTAGGGCTCAAATGTGGCTCAAAACGCTTTTTGACAAACTCTTCTACCAGATTTCTATCTTGAAAAAGCATTGTTGCCAACTCATAAGGTTTTTCGAGACGAATGCAGGCATTGCTCAGATAGCGATTATTTTTACTAAATAAATCTTTGCGATTGGTATCATGCAAATACAGTGCATACGGGCTATCAAAATCAAACTTTAGTAATCCCAACGAATTATCACACCCAGCTACCTGACGGACTTCATAAGGGAAATGGTCTTTCGATACCGTGCTCCAATCAATACTGTTGGCTTCTCGCACAAATCCTTTTTCATCGATTAATTGATAGCCATTATTTTCAAAAAAACTAGGTTCTTTTTGCTGAATAGGCAATAGCTCATTGAGGGCTACATTTTGAGGAACTTCATAGTAAGGGAAAAAGGTAATTTTATTGATTTCCGAACAGAGCGTTGGCGTTGGGGTAATAGGCTTACCCACAATAGTTTTCATACGCATCACCAAGCTATCTCGGTCATATAAAGCCAAGGTAGCCGAAGGAATATTTACTTGAATATATCGCTGATTATCAAGACAGTTGATGACACGCCAACGATTGAGATTGAGAATGAGCTGAGCACGTAATTTGGTTAACGGAATCGATAGCTTTGACAGAGTAACTGGTCCAAGAATTCCATCGGGAACAATATTGTATAAAGACTGAAAGCCTTTTAGGGCATTCGTAATCATGCCTTCTTTGAGAAGACTAACGTCGGTCGTAGTGGGCAAAAAACCTAAATAATAGAGTTTTCGGATTAATTCTTTATTGTCAGAAAAAGTCGTAGTCTGAGTGACAAGTGGTTCCTGAAAACTATCATTTTCAACGAACATATTTAGCCGAGTCAAAAGATTTTGTGTAGCCTGATAGCCATAAGATTGCGGTTGTAAAAATGAAATAACATCCTTGACACTACCTTTTGCATAGGTATTGAGAAGCATTGCTGTAGGATTTAGGCAATGGTTATTATATCCCAAACCATTGTAGGATAAATCTACCGACGTAATGCCATTGGCAATATCCTTATAGAACTCCATGATAGAGTGCGTTAAGATAAGTTCATATTCCAAGGTTGGAAAATGCTTAGACGTCAAATAACTATAGTGATATTTTGCACGATTAAGTCCGTAGTCAGAAGCGTGTTTGAGTACCTCCAGATACTCCTTTTGATAATCCGACGTACCTTCCAGCCAAACAGTTTTGTAAGAAATGCTTTGATAAAAAGCCGCCACTTCAGAAGGGTTTTCTATTTGCAATTCTTTAGCATAAGCTTGGTCAGAATGTAATTTTTGAATAAATAATTTTAAATCTTCTTGTGTTTGAGCAATAGAAGGATTACTCGATGTGACTCCAATAATGAGACAAAATGTTAATAGTTTTTTAAGGTAAGATAGCGCTTTCATGCTGTTTATTGATTTAGGTTAGGGAAATGATAAATTCATCAGTGAATGCTTGGGAATGCCTTTTGTACCAAGCTTTTCAATCAAAAGAAGGGAAAAAATAGCGACAATTGTAGAAGAGTCTTGATTAGTTTCTTTGAAGACAAAGTGCTTGATGGTAGAAAAGCAAGTCGTTTGTTGATATTTGGTCAAATGCTACAGGCCTTTTGTCAATGAAGACAAAAGGCTCTGTATTATATGAATGCTTCACGATTGATGGGTTCAATCAGGGCCAGATTGTTTTTCAGTAAATCGATATTTGCATTTCCAACATGACGCCAACATTCTTTCCCATTGTATAGGATCAAATAGGTCGGCAATTGCGTCACCTTGAAAGTCTTGGCTACCTCTGGGTTATTTTTTACACTAACCGCCAGGTAACTCGCAATAGTTGGATTGTTTTTTTTGAGTCTTTCAAAAACCTCCAACTCTTCCTTATGAGTTTCGTAGAACAACATAAGGACTGGTGTTTGTGTGTGACTTGCCATAAGTATTTCAAATTTTATCCCCTGTTTTGATAGCAAATATTCAAGAAGAAATACCTCAATAGAATGAGTTTAAAGGGTACAAATAATGACTTTTGTCAGTAGCCTATTTACTGATAAAGGTCACAAAATCAGCTAACTGAGCTCATGAAATTTATAGCTATTTTAAAGGAGATTTGTGCTCAACAAAACAGATAATGCTATGAAAACTATCTTGTTGCCAACAGATTTTAGTCTCAATGCCAAACATGCAGCCGACTTTGCGGTATCGCTGGCGGGGCTTATCGATGCAAAAATTATATTGTTACATGCTTATGAATCACCTGTTTCTACGACGCCCTTTGTCTTGCCTTTGCCTCAGCAAGGTTTGATGCAAGAAGCGCTCGAAGAAACACGTACTTTGTTAGCACAAACCAAGGAAGATATGCAGGCAAAATATGGCGAAGTATTGGCCAATAAGCTTGAAACAAAATTGGTTTTTGGAAATCCCGTAGACAATATTCTGGAGGCCGCAGCAGAAGTTAAAGCAGATTTTTTGGTAATAGGAAGTTTAGGAGAAGGAGGTATTTTGGCCAATCTATTTGGGTCAACCGCGCTAAGTATTGCACAAAAAAGTACGATTCCTGTGTGGATAATACCACAACAATTTACAATTCAGGCAATTAAGGAGGTGATATACGCCAGTGATTTGGAAGGAGATGAAGTAGGCTGTATCAACAAGATTATCAACATGGGAGAGCTGTTGGGAATAAACCATACCAAGTTGGTTCATGTAAAAGAATACTTGAGCCCAGAGGTATTTCCATCGAGTGAAATAATTGATTTATTGGAAGAGGAGTTCGGAGGCGAAAAAATCATTTTCCGCAATTTGTATCGCGATGATACTATCGTAGGCATCGACAAATACATTCGAAATCAAAAGCCAGATGCTGTGATTTTGGCACAACGCCCCAAAGGCTTTGTTGAAAAGCTTTTTCACGAAAGTATCATCAAACATTTGACACTCAGTTCACAAATCCCATTGTTGGTTTTACAGAAGAAATATTGATTACAAAATAAAGTTGAGGTTTAAGGTTGACGAAATTTTCGTCAACCTTATTTGTTTTATAGGGATATATAAATGCTTGAATGTATTTTGGAATATTATCTGTTGTTTATTCAGTAAATGTCCGTAAATTTGTCCGTGTCCGTAAAAATGTCCGCAATATGATTAATGTGAAATTTTATTTAGATAAAGCCGATAAAAGTACTTACTATCCTATACATCTGGTATTGAGGCAAAAAGATGTCAAGATAAAAGTTGCAACAGGAGAGAAAGTACTTAAAAATGATTGGGATAATAAAAACCAGCAAGTTAAAGAATCTGATATAAGATACAAATCAATCAACAAATTCTTAGGTTTTTTAAAATTAGAGGTTGAAAAATACTTCGAGACTGCTCCACATTCTCATTTTACTGATAAAAAAGTAAAAGAAATGATAGCGTCTTTAGTAAGTAGTCGAAAATTCAATACAGATATTACCATGGTTTGCGAAGATGATATACAATACCAAAATAAACAGAAAATTACATTTGTAGATTTATTTGCGGGAGCAGGCGGATTTAGCGAAGGTTTTTTACAAGCAGAATTTGGAGATAAACTCTATGACTTTCGTCTAGCTAGTGATATTAATGATAATTGTGAATTAACACATTTAGCCCGTTACAATTATCAACTAGGGTTAGATGCTGAATTTCTAAGACAAGATATTACAGAGCCCGATTTTTTGAATAATCTTAATAAAAAACTCAAGGGTCAAACAATAGATGTAGTTTGTGGTGGACCACCTTGTCAAAGTTTCAGCTTAGCGGGGAAAAGAAAAAAGTTTGATAAAAAAGATGATTTATTTGCGAACTACTTGAATGTCATCAAGGTATTACGACCAAAATATTTTGTAATGGAAAACGTAAAAGGTATCCTTACAAAAGAAGGAGGCAAGATTAAGGAGATGATATTACAGGAAATCCGTTCTATCATTGATTTAAAGGAGTTTCATCAGTTAATACATTTTGTAGCAACTTTAAAGAGAAACTCAATATATAATACATTCATTCTTGATTGCTATTTACAAAGGTTAAATTTTGAGAAAGCAATAGAAAAAGAGTTGGATACTCTACGTGAGAATTATATACAAGCAATTGAAAACAAATTTAAAGTACTTGCGCCAAAAATTGCAGATTATAAAACAAGTAAAACAGATGTTAATTTCAATACTATTAGACATGGATTTAATCTGTTGAAACGTACAAACGAGCTTGCATATATTCGAAAAAAAGTAATTCAGGAAAAAAATCATAGTGATTTAGATAATGATTTCTTTGCTTCAAAATTCGATGATTTCTTAATTTCAATTGAACCAAGTGCAATAATAGCAAGTATTCATGAAGCATTTAAAGGATTGAATCCTAGGGAGGAATATAAAAAGGATATATCAGATATTATTCTTGCTTTAGAGATTTATGACTATTCATTTGATGAATGCGTAAGAGATTTGTCGGAGATAGCAGAAAGCCAAAATGTAGAAAAGGCGTTTCGAGAAATATTGAGCTATATACGCCTATATAATATTGAGCAACCTTTTGTAGCATTAGCTTCTGATTATGGTGTTCCTCAAAATAGAGAAAGAGTTCTATTTATAGGATGTCGCAAAGACCAAAAAAAGATTCAAATAATTCCTGCTACAGTATCACCTGAGGAGAAAGTCACAGTTTTTGAAGCACTTCATGATTTAGATTTTATTGGGAACGACGAGGAAAAATTTAACTATGAACCTGTAGACCTAAAATCAAAATATAATGGGCAAACTGAAAAAATGAAGGCTTTACTAAAGCAACGTTCTGTAGATGGAAAGCCGAATAGTAAGTTAGGATTAACCTATGCCGAATGGTCAAGAAAAGGAAGATTAAGTCAGCGCTTTAGTAATGCTAAAAACCCATTTTATGTACGTAATTCTGAAGAGCTAGAAAATATTTTAACTCATGTGGTTGCTCCTTTACAAAATCATAAAACGAGTAAACAAAATGCTGAAGTAATCAAAAGACTTGATATTATACTTAATACGGGAAATTATGATGACGCAAAACATGAATTAAAGGAAATAGGTCTTAATTCTGAAAAACGTAACTATAATGTATTAAAGGCAGATGGTCAAAGCCCAACAGTAATGACAATTCCCGATGACTATGTACACTTCTCAAGTCCAAGAGCCTTGACTGTTAGAGAAATGGCTAGATTACAGTCATTTGATGATAGTTTTGTATTTCAAGGCAAGCGTTCAACTGGTGGAAATAAACGAAAATTTGAAGTTCCTCAATTTACACTTGTGGGTAATGCTGTTCCTCCACTAATGGCAAGAGCTGTAGCATTAGAAATCTTGAAAAATATTGACTAAATGAGAGCTTTAACTGACGTTGAAATTAAGCGTATCGAGATTTTGACAGAAAAGTCTGTAGAAATAACATTGATCGAACCAACCGCAACGGGACTTGAAAAATCGATTATGGATGCTACAGGTTCTGTAAGAAATTATCTAAAAATTAAATCTATTCACGACTTTGATTCCCAAGGACAAGGGCCTGAAAATAAAATTCAGATAAAAGCATATCTGATAGGGAAAGATTCTATCACAGAATCGATAGTTTCTTTGTACAGACCTAATACCAAAAAAGGAGACCCGAGAATTTGGTTTAAAGGATTAGGGACTTATGCGAATGCTAATGATATTTTGGCGATTATTTCATTTGAAAAAGAGCTATATGTGCTAAATCTTACACGTTTAGATTTAGCTAAGTTGATAGAATCTGCCCAAAACAATCCTGTTAAAGAACTTGTAGAAGAGATAAATGTCAAATCTCGGCTTATCGCAAATGAGTTATTAGATTTGTTACAGAAAGTCGCATTAAGAGGTGCTATCCCTGCATCACTCCAAGCTGATACAGCAGTAGGAAGAACATTAGAAACATTGTTGGGGATTGATATTAATTCATCAAAAAAACCTGATTATAAAGGAATTGAATTGAAGTCATTTAGAGATAAAAGAGGTAATCGAAAAAATCTTTTTGCACAAGTTCCCGATTGGAGTTTAAGCAAATTCAAGAGCTCCTCAGAAATACTCAATGAGTTTGGTTATCAACGTGGAGAAGATTTTAAGCTTTATTGTACTGTCTCAGCTATTGTGAAAAATTCGCAAGGCTTAAAGTTGAAATTAAATACTGATATTGGACACTTGATTGAAACTTCAGAGAAAACGACAGTTGGAGACTTCGTTATCTGGGGACTTGAAACTCTCCATGCTCGTTTATTGGAAAAACACAATGAAACTTTTTGGATAAGTGCAGATTCGATATTAATAGATGGAAAGGAGCATTTTATTTATAAAAAAGTCGAGCATACGCAAAAACCAATAGTTTCTCAATTTGATATATTGTTGGAGCAAGGTATTATAACTCTTGACCATTTAATAAAAAGAACTTTATCTGGTAAAGTCGTAGAAAAAGGACCACTATTTAAAATAAAACCCAATGCACTAAATTTATTATTTCCTCCAAGCCAGATTTATCAGCTCAGCACCAAATAAATGTCAGCATTTCTAGATAGAATAATTACTTTAGAAAGGCTGATTTATTAGAATACTACAAGGTATTTATTTCCTACATCTCTTTCGCAATAATACTTCTAGTGATCAGGACTTCTTTTTCTAATTCCTGGATGATTTGCTGGAAATAATCATAATCAAACTCTTCTCGTTTCTCTAGTTTTTCGGCTAAATATGCTAATTCATCAAAACCACTAGATAGCGCAGTTCCTTTGAGCTTATGTGCCAGTGACTTAATACCACTAAGGTTTTGCTGGGCAAATAATTCATGTAACTCTATCAAAAACTCTTGTAATTGTCTGTCTGCAATTTCAAGTAACTGACTCATAAATACAGTGTCATTTCCTAATCTATGAGACAAATCCAGTTTATTAAAATGGATTTTTTCATTAGAAGATGCGCTTTCTTCTTTAACAGTCATTGGCTCCAAGTTGGGTTCAAGATTGAGCCATTCTTGAAGGGCTTTTTCCAAAGCTCCTTTTACAATAGGTTTGGTAATATAATCATTCATACCTGCCTCTAGGCATTTATCTCTTTCGCCTTTTACGGTTCCTGCGGTTAAGGCAATAATAGGCGTTTTCATTTTACCATTTTCATGTTCACGAATCAAGCGCGTTGCTTCGTAACCACTCATAATAGGCATTTGAACGTCCATTAGAATAATATCTACCCAATTGAGCTTAAACAAATCTACAGCAACTTTGCCATTTTCAGCCTCCAAAAGTTTGGCTTGTGGTAAGAGCCCTTTTACAATCGTTCGAGCCAGCATCATGTTTACGGGGTTATCCTCCACAATCATGATGTTTATTTCTTCAGCACTGAGCCATGGTGGAGCTTCTGGCGTTAGGTTTTCTCCTGCATGAAGCGAATCCAACTGCGATAAAGCATTGAAAAGATTACTTAAGCCAATAGGTTTCATTAATCTTTGCTTCACCGAATATGTTTTGCAGGCATCTATAATTTCTTGGTTGTCTGACGAACTGCATAACAAAAGAATATCTTGTTTTTCGGGTGTGTAGTCAGGCAGTTTTCGAATGTGTTTGATACTTTCGAGACCATCCATGTATGGCATGTGGTAGTCCATCAACACCAAATCATATTTGCGACCTTCTTTCAGGAAATCTAAAGCCTGAATACCATTTTCAGCTTCGTCAGTGGCAATGGACTTAATCGCCAACATTTCTTTTAAAATATGTCGGTTGTTGGCGTTGTCATCTACAATCAATACTTTCTGTAGTTTTTCCAAATTATCCCATTGCAATGGGTCTCCTTCTTCAGCTTTTACGGTGATTTCGAAGTAAAATGTACTCCCAATTCCTTTTTTACTCTTGAGTTGGAGGGTACTTTTCATTAAGCCCAAAAGCTTATTTGAAATGGTTAAGCCTAGGCCTGTACCTCCAAATTTGCGAGTTGTAGATTCATCTTCTTGTGAAAAAGCATTAAAAATTTTAGCCTGATTGGCTTCGTCAATCCCGATACCTGTATCTCTTACCGAAAACTTAAAATGCCATTCACCTTCATTATAACTTTGGTATGCTTCTACTTTTAACTCTACCTCTCCTTGGGTGGTAAACTTGACAGCATTGCCCAAAAGGTTTACTAAAATTTGTCTTAAACGAATAGGATCAGTCCAGACAAATCTTGGAATATCATGAGAAATATTGAGAAGGACTTCAAGCTTTTTGCTGTCCGCCTGAAAAGCTATCATACTGATAATCTGATTGCCTAGGTCGAATATGTCAGTTTTTTCGATTGATAATTCTAGTTTACCAGCTTCAATTTTCGAGAAATCAAGAATATCATTGATAATATCCAATAACGAATTTGCCGATTGCGAAACCGTCGACATATACTTTTTTTGAGTTTCCTCAAGTTTGGTTTTCATCAACAAGTCCGTAAAACCAATAATGCCATTTAATGGAGTCCTGATCTCGTGACTCATATTGGCCAAAAATTCAGATTTCGCTCTTGCGCCTTGTTCAGCTAGTTCTTTAGAATTACGTAACGAAAAGGCAAAACGATAAGTTAAAATCAGGTTTTGGAAAAAGATAAAACCGAGATAGCCCATCGAGAAATAAATCGGATAATAATCAATTACTTGGTAATGTCCTAAAATACTAAGGCTGATAGCTATTCCAAAAAAAGCCATACTCAGCATAGCGTAAACTGTACCTTGTCGTTTGTTAAAATAGGCTCTAACTACCGTAAGTAAATTATATCCAACAAAAACTAATACTAAATAATAGAAAAGGTTTGCACTGTAGGTAAACACATGAATAGGAGCTGCAAGCATCATAATGAAAAATGCCAAGCTTACTCCTGCCATAAAATAGATAAAAAGGTCGTCGGTTTCGTCTGGATAAAGTTTTCTTAAAAATAAACTGTAAATGAATATACTCAAAAACATAGCGCCATATTCGAGATGGATTGTCAAATGCCAGTCAAGACTAGGGAATAAATAATGGAAAAAATAAAGATTATCTACGCCAATTACTCGATATACAAAGAGCAAACAAAATACGCCAAAATAGAGTACTTCTTTTTCGTGTTGCCCCATCAGATACAAGCCAAAAAACAATAAGCCTCCCATTACCAAAATACCTGTTAGAAGCATATCTGAAGCTAATTCTAACTCACGATCGTGATAAATACTACTAGGAACTCCGATTTTGATAGGACGAGCAGCACCACCTTTATAGTGGTCAAAATTAGCGATTTGAATTACCAAGTCTAGGGTGTCTTTTTGCACAGCACATACTTGTACCTGAGGTAGCCAGTGAGGCTCATAATGTGCTTTGTCTTTGGCGACTATACCGTTGTGGGCTATTTCTACATCATTGACCCAAAAACGATAACTGGTATAAATAGAAGGAATTGAAAAGGCTAATACTGGTGTTTTTCGAGCATCAAGAAGTAATCTCAGATGATACGTTGCATAGCCATAAGCCTTGGCCGACTCATTGACTTGAGGGATTTCATTCCAAACTTTGGTAAATTTTATGAAGTAATCAGGTTGATGTTGCTGAACTTGTTGAAGTGTAAAAAGTTTTTTCCAATAAAATGCCCACTCTCCATCTAAAGAGATGGGAGCATGTTCGCTTAAATTTACACTTCTCAAATCTATTTGTCCCGAATTAGTAGCGTAAATATTATCAAAAATAGTAAGTAGGCTTATAATAAGCACCAATCGTCTTAGGAGATGGATATGCTTTGTTTTTCCACTCAAGAACCTCATAGTCGCTTGGTTAGATGTTTTCAAGATTTCTTAAGGGGGGCTTTATATAAAGTAAAAGGTAATTAATAAGAAAAAAATGCTCCCTTAATTTCTGCAATTGTATTGTAAAATACGACGTTTGTATGAAATAAGCTAATTCTATGCCAATAATTTATGTTTATAAAACTTGGTTAAATAAATACTAAAAGATCGTTTTTTTCAAAATAAAAATGAAGAAATAAAAGTAACAGTGTAGTGTTAAGAGTGATGAAATTGTGTTGTTTAAAGAAGTTTATCAAACACTTTATTCGTTAATTGATTAAGTTTCAATTTTATCTGTTTTATTCTGAAACATTAAACAGAATACGAGTCGTATTTTCTGAAAATAGAATAAATGTATCCCCAATACTAGTGGATACCTTTATGAAGGTAAATACCTGATAAATAAATCTACTCTTTCTCCTGAATGTTAATCCTCGACTTTGACTAGTGCTGTGGTTACCACCTGTGCCATGGCCTCAGCCGAATCACAGCTGACAAGATGACGGAAAGGATGTAGTAAGTGTTCGCCATAAAAATCATCATATTCTGCCTCGTAGGTCATACTATAAACACTATTGCAAAGCCAAAGTTGATAATGCTTTTTACGAATATCATAAAGTACGATAGGGTTAATTTGATTGGGCTGTCTTTCAAAGCATACTAGCATAACAGGGTGGTCAAGTAAGCCTAATCCATTGAGAGAAGGTACTAGATTGGCATCAAAGTATTCATAATGACATACTTTGCTGATTTGTCCAGCTTGTTCAATTAACCTTTGAAGTTCTTGTAAGCGTTCTTGAATCTCGACCAAAGGTGTATTACTAGCCGAAAACGCTGAAATAGGATACCATTGATTATCTCGAAAATCAAGGAATTCCATGGCTGTTTTAGCAAGATCGAGCTTATAATCAAAAAGACGATACCCTGGTACAAAATAGCCTGGATAAAAAAACGTTAGCCCACGTTTAGTACAGAAGTCTATTTTCAGAAACATCAAGTATTTGCCAAGACTATGTTTTTTGTAATCGGGATCGTAAAAACAAGAGATACCTGCACTGCTATCATGTCCTAAATCAAAAAAACCTGTAGCAATGAGTTTTTCTTGGTCATAAACATTGACTTCGTAAGCATTAAAAATGTCTCTTTTTGTATTATTAAAAAGTAATTGTTCTAAAGAATTCGAGGTTTCGAAAGTTATATGGCTACGATATTTATCAAATAGAGCCTCTTGAATCGGTTTGATTTTAGCGGGCTGAATTTCAACGTCAAATTTACTATTGAGTTTTTGAAGTTTACTTTTGGTTGTAGGAAATTCTGCTTCGAGAAGGTTTATTCTAAGCCAAAGCGCACTGTAGAATACATGGTTAAATTTTAGAAAGTTTGTCGTAAAAATACTTTGCCCCATTCTAAACCACCCATCGGCCAGATAATGGTCAAGTTCATGGGCATCAATAAACAAAGGGTTTTCAATTTCTGCAAACATTTCTTTTAATAGTAGTTAACACACAAATTTAAGGATTTTAATCCAAAGGCCATTAGATATTGGCTATGGCTATCGACTTTGAAGTACAGATTTGTCATCAAATTTATCCAAAATCACGTCGATAGCCATATTTTGAAGCTTATTTACTGCAATGCTTGTCCTTCAAACTCAATACCATCCCAGCCAAATTGGATAAAATTACGGATATTTCGATGGTCTGTTCCCGCTGGATTCTGCAAAACATCATTACGATAAAATGCACCAAAACACGCTAAGGTTTCTTCTTGACTCAAAGCATTGAGTTTGGCAAATGAAAATACTTTGCACGAGCCAGAGTTTTGACCCGCTTCGTTAATGGTATTTCCATTACGAAATTTTGTTGGTTGGAATTGGTATGAGGCATCAATTACCGCAATTACTTCCTGAAATTCGATAGTTTCAGGATTAGTTTTTATTTTTTCAATTAAAGAAGTAACAGACATATTTTAGATGTTTTTTGCCGTGAAGATAGATGATGTAAGCCAATAATCAGGAAATTGTTTGAAATAAAAGGCTCTTTTGAGGATTCATGAATAGAAAAAAATATTAAAAATATCGAGACTTTTTTCGAAAAATGCTTAGTAATTATTATAAATACAAATTACTATTTGAGAATATCTTTATATAAAATGGTAATTTGATATACATGCTAAATCCTTGAAAATAAACTGAGAACTACGGCACGAATATTGTTATAAGCATCATATTGCTGATTGATATAAGTGAAGAATATTCAGGGTAATGTTTGCTTATCCTTACACCAAACTTTAAAGTTATTCAGTTAACTTAACCGCCGTACTGAATTTACTGAGTCTATTGTCATATTTGGTGAACTAAAATGTATTACGAAAATAACAATAGCCCTAATATATGTTTGAAATAGTGTCAAAAAAATGTGCTAAGTAGATTTTACTATTGGTTTGGTTGTCTTCAAATTGATTAATGCTTCTCCTACCATAACCTACACATCTTAGTTGCACAAATGTCCTTGTTGGATACTATCCATTTAAGGAAGAGACATACCCTTTTATTTTACCAAACAATCTCTCTACTATGTACATTTTGCCAAGAGTAGTATTATTCTGTGCTATTTTCATCTGTATTGCTGAAAAAGCGGCCGCCCAAGATGTTAGTATAAATATTTTGAATCAACCTGCTGCTGTAGCCAAAGGCTCTAGTATTGGGCGAGTCACAATTGATATTTGCAACAACGATGGAGGTACCCGAACGGCTGTATCTAATAAATTAAGACCCCTTATTAGCTTGCCAAGCTCTTTGGTTGGTACTTCGGTTGTTCCTATTAATATTACAGGATGGACTATATTGGCCAATGATGGTCAGACTATTCGTTTAGAAAATAACTTACCTATTGCTCCAGGCACTTGTAGTCAAATAGAGATTGGTTATACGGGTGTAAACATTGGAGGTCCGCTAACCATCACTGGAACACTAGGATTTAATGGTCCGCAAACGACAGGTAATCTATCTGGTAACGACAATAGTACAACGTCTATCACAGTATATCTTGATACTGATAACGATGGTGTTGCAGATAGCCTTGATTTGGATGATGATAACGATGGTATTTTGGATACTGTCGAAAATACACAAATAAATACAGATACCGATGGCGATGGTATTCCTAATCGAATTGACTTGGATAGCGACAACGATGGTATCAATGACGTAATCGAAGGAGGAGGTACCGATGCCGATTTTGACGGAATTGCAGATGGTGTTGTTGGCGTAACGGGAATACCTGCAAGTGCTGGCACTGGTTTGGCATTGTTCGATACAGACTTAGATACTCGCAAAAATCCGTATGACTTAGATAGTGACAATGATGGAATTAATGATATCATAGAAAATGGTAATGTAGAATTGATTGATGCCAATGGTGACGGAATTGTTGATGGAACCGATAGTGACCTTGACGGTATTATGAGTAGTGCCGATGGAAGCGCCAATTGGGGTGATACTAGCGACCCTGTTCCTCTCAATAGCGATGGTACAACAGGAGCAGATTATCTAGACTTAGATAGCGATAACGATGGCCTATCAGACTTACTCGAAAGTGGCATTACTAATGCCACAGCTTTGGATATGAATGGCGATGGTAAGATTGATAGTATTATAGACCTCGATGCCGACGGAATTATTGTCACAGTCGATGGGTCTACCAGTTATGGTGATGCTGGTAGTCCAACCGCCCCAGATATAAATAACTCAGGTACCCCGGATTATCGAGAATCTGACCCAGATATGGATGGTGACGGAGTTTCAAATACTCAAGAGATAGCAGATGGTACAAATTATACAGATGGATGTAGCTACAATGCCGCCAATCAAATATTAGCTAATACTTCCACATTATGGCAAAATACCGACTGTGACGGGGATGGCGTAAATAATTACAAGGAGCTTATAGGCATAGATAATAATGCCTTGACTATCCTCGATAATACTAATCCTAAGGATGGATGTAGTTATAATACCATTGACCAAGTGTACGCTTCTACAACATTGGCATGGAAAACCTTGGATTGTGATGGCGATGGACTTATCAACAAAGAAGAAATAGACCCTAATAACGATGGTATCGCTGATGTGACCGCCACTAATCCTAAGAATCCAGATACAGATGGTGACGGTTACAATGACAAAATAGATGCCTGTCCACTCGTAGTAGGTATTGCACCAGATGGTTGTCCTCTAGATACGGATAACGACGGTTTAGCAGATGTAACAGATTTGGACGATGATAATGATGGTATTCTAGATACCGTAGAAAATGCACAAACCAATGCAGATACCGATGAAGATGGCACTCCTAATCAAATTGACTTAGATAGTGATAATGATGGTATCAGAGATGTAGCCGAAACTTTGGGTATAGATTTGAATGAAGATGGAATGATAGATGGTCCCGTTAATCCGCAAGGAGTGCCATTAGCAGCGGCTGGAGGGTTAGGGCTAATACCACCAGATACCGACCTTGATGGTAAACCTAATCCCTATGATGTAGATAGTGATAATAATGGAATTTCGGATCTTTTAGAAGCTGGTCTAAACCCTAATTGGGATTTGGACGACGATGGCAAAATCGATTGTACAGGTAACTGTGATACCGACGGAGATGGTGTTCCAAATGTATCTGATGGTTCATCTAGTGACTGGAAAGATGCACCTATTCCAGACCTGACCCCTACTACCGAAATTAATAACTTAGAATTTACGGGGTCTTTTAATGCAAAAGATATTATTGTAAATGTTTTTGAAAAAAACAATGTCCAAAATATGTCAGGGAATATCACTGGATTTAGAATTACAAAAATCTCAGGGTTTGATATTACTTATTCTATCAACACAGGAACGTCTGATGTTATGGGAGGCTCTACTAATAGCAACAGTGATTGGATATTCTCAGAAAATACCAACTTTATCATAGTGATGGCAAAACCTGGAATTAGTATTCCTCAAAATAGCTTTAAGAAAATAGGGTTTACAGTTACTCGAAGAGAAGGAATTCCATCAAATACCAGTCAAAATATTACAGTAACGATTCTTTACGGTTCGGGAGGAGAGGGGCGTGTAGATAATAATATTGTAGAAACTAAAATCACTGCTAATTAAGCAAAGTGATTAATAATTGAGATTCTAGATAAAGAAACAAAAAAAAGCTCAGAAATTTCTTTCTGAGCTTTTGCGGTCTGGACGGGACTCGAACCCGCGACCCCATGCGTGACAGGCATGTATTCTAACCAACTGAACTACCAAACCGTTTTGTTGATGCAAAATTAGTACTTATTTCTTACAATGCAAATGCACCTTAAGCAGTTTTATGAAAGTTTTTTGTAATGGTTACTATAACTCTCTCATTATCTGATTAAAATGGAGATGAAAAAAAATGATTTTTTTTCGTAAAAAAATGCACCAACATATTAAAAACAGCTATAACCTATGAATTATGCTTGAAATTGTAGTTGCTTTGCAAGTTCAAAATACTTTTTAAAACACTGAAAAGTGATATCTGCATCTTCCAAAGCATTATGTACTTGGTCTTGGCGATGAATCCCAAAATAATCTGCTACAGACTTGAGACTGTAAGATTGTGGCGTTTTCATTTTGTTGTTTTCAAAAACCTGAAACATCAATACCGAAATACTTAGCAAATCAACTAACTTGAATGAAAACGGCCAATCAATATTGAGGTCGTCATAGCTAGCCTTTAGAAAATTGATATCGTTGATGACACTTTGCCCACAGATAACCACATCATGTAAGCGTTCATGACTGTCACGACGAAGTGTTTTGCGTATCCATGTCTCAAAGTCTTCTAAAGCATCATACGACGAAGGCGCATCTTCCAGATCTTCGAGTGAAATACCATGAATTTTTTCAGAATAACTCGAAAAAGTTTCTTCGTTATCTGGATATACGAGCGTTTCAAATTTAGAAAGCACTTTCCAATCATTATCCGCCAAAACAGCGCCAATCTGAATGATGTCATGGTAGCCGGCTTCTTGACCAGACATTTCTAAATCGAGTATCAAATAAGGCATACGATTTAATATTAGGTTTGTAAAAAATCTCATAATTTGCCTTATTAATAAAGGCAAACTACAAATTTAAGAGAAGCATCTAAAGACTAAGCAAAAGAAGCCGAAAAGTATATCTAATCAGCGTAAATCACGTGTTTGTGGATCAAAATAGAAATTTGATTCGTGAAAGTTATATTTTTGGTAGCCTTTCAAAAAATACTTGGTTACAAAAGTATCTTGTAAAGCCTTTAGTGGAATCACAAATAATTCGTCGGGCTCGTAAGGTGAATAACCTACGCCAATCACCACAAATACTGGAATACGAAAACGTTGTGCATAGTGCTTATAATTTTCGAGTTGATAAGGCTTGCACCACTCAATACCATCACGGTAATAGTCACTACGGTATTTACATTCTACGGCAAACGTTTGAGTGATATTTCGAAAACTGAATTCGAACGTTAGGTCAGGATAAGTAGTGGTTTCGGCATATTGTCCATTTACAAACTTATCACCTCGCCATTCTTTGACACGAAATAAGTTTCGAGAAAACTTTTGAACAACATATTTTTCGAAAGCCTCACCCTTTTCATATTTGAGTGAGTGATCTGTGGAGGGTGTATAATCAGGCTTATAATCATCGTACTTCTGAGGGGCTTGCTGAGAATTTTTATCCTTAAAAAATATAAAAACGATTGCCCCAAAAATCAAAAACAAAATTCCTAAAGTCATAAATATTGGTGTGGTGCTGGTATTGAGGAGGTTGTAGGTGTATTTGTTATCAGCTATTTTTAAACTTTAACATATCATTAATCCGCAAACCTCTTTTTATTAGGCAAAATTAAACTGTATTTTGATAACTCTGAGATTTTCGAAAAACTTTGTTTGTATTGCGTACAAATCTAGTCACTTGATAAGTAGGAAATGTAATCGCATTTGATGGTGACCTAAGAATACATGATAAATTAAGGTTTATCTAATGTATGAAGTATGCTTAATTGTATGTTTAGCTGAATGGCTTTATATGAGCAGTCAAAAGAAGCTTGTGAATTTTACAGATTTAGTTAGAGTTTGAAGATGGTTTGAAATTAGGCAATCCATTTATACTTTCTATTTTTGATAACATTATCTATGATTTTAAAATAAAGTATTTAGATAATGATAACGTAAAATTGCACTGAGAAAAGACTGTTTAGACAAAAGTCTGACCTTATTGGCTATTACCTGTATTAGCCAGCTTTTTGTATTTGTTGGGGAAAAAGTAATTAAAACTTTTTGAATAAAGAATCGACATTCCTCCAGATGTAAAAGTTTGATATTGAGTGTTTAAGGTGCCTAATATAGAAGTTTGTACATTTCTGTTATAGGTCTTCAAACGCAAACTTCCATCACGCTGAATAAACCACTCCAAAGACCAGTCACCAATCAAGGATAGTGCATTGGTTTGGTTTAATGCGGTGGTAAAACCACCACTTCGGGTGATTCTGAACCTATCGTTGAAGTTGTATGAAAAACGTAGCTGTAGGTTGTTAATTAAATCTTGATTTAAGCCACTTCCGTTGAAAGTTAAATCGACATTGAGGTTTTGGTCAATTTTTGAAAATACATTACTCAACTGATTAGAAGCTAATTCCATCAAGTTATTGACCAAATTGACCGAAGCAAAGGCCGCGGCCGAATTGGATACCATTTGTCCCAAAAGTAATACATTGCTCACCTGACGGTTGAGCTCTTGTTCATCGGTACGAATACGGTTTTGAAATGCCGTTACACCTGAGTTAAATTCTGGGTTTTGTGGATAATCATGTAATTTCAAATCGAAACTAATAGCTGGTTGTAATAATCTATCTCGCAACTGAATAATGACATCGACAGGATATCGACGAGTAAATTCTGGTCGGTTTTTGTAGGTCGATGAGCCAGTAGAAACAGTATCAATCACAGAACCCAAATAGTTGACATTTTGCGTATAGGCTGCTCTAATATCAAGCATTGCCTCATACGGATTGCCAGACCAACTAATGCGACTACCTCTTTGAATAGAGAATTTTTTATTGATAATATTCTGGAAAGTAAATGTGTAATCTCCTCTATCAAGGGCATAGTCGCCAGTCATGCTGAAGTCGCCCTTGGTATCAATTTTTAAGTTGATTTTACCCGCTCCGTAGGCTCGCATAATGTCGCCTGTTTGCTTATCAAACTGTACTTCTCCGTAGGCATCAGGCGTAAATTCAAATTTGAAATCCATTCGAATACGACTCGATGTATCTTCTTTTTTCTTCTTCTCGTTCTTGGTTTCGTCTGGATTTTTTGCTGCCAAAAACTCTATTTCTTCTTGACTTCCAGCATCTTGTGCATTGTCTAAAGGAATGTATAGTCGAGTACCTCTATCACTAATCAAATTAGCATCAATCACAATATTGTTGAACGGCCCGTCTATGGATACCTTGCCACTGGCATATCCTGTTCCGTAATAAAGATTATTGTCTCGTTTGGTGGTATTTAGTAATTTGAAGCGTGATAGATTTAAGTTCAATCCTAGCGAAAAGTTGTTGCTACCATCGTAATACACCCCGCCCATTAGCGACGCTTTATTGCCTTCGTCGTCATAAACTGTCATTTTCTTGGCAAAAATTTCATCGACATCAAAGTGGATTTTATCTTCAAAATTCAAGGTAGTTTTGAGATAGTCAAAAAACAAAGAGCCTTTTTTGACATCTATAACACCATTGAAAATAGGGTGGCGGAGGTTGCCTGTTATCTTCAAATCGCCACTGGCTGTACCTTTCAGATTAGAGAAAACTCCTTTGGTAAATGGCTCTAAAATTTGTAAACTAGTTTGGTTCAGATTAGCAGTCAAATTGAGAGAATTACTTTCCTGCATAGGGTCATACGTTCCCTGAAACTTTAGGATATGATTATTGAGGCGTTCGAGATCATAATCCAAACGAACGATATGTGCCTCTTGGTCGTAAATACCAGAACCCTCAAAATTACCAATCAAAAAATTATCTAGGGTAAGTCCTTCTATTCTCAGTTGTGAGTCGGCATTGATATGTTTATATACTTCTTTGAGCGTCACATCGGCATCGACGGTACCACTAATATTTAGGGCTACAACAGGAGCTAGCGTTTCAAGACTAAAGTTTTTAGCCTTAAAATTCATGGCCTCGGTCGAGTCTTCCGAAATTTTTCCATCTAAGGCAATATATTGGTCATCATTGGCAATCATAAAGTTTTGAGCTCCCAAATCTTTCCCCACAATTGTTACTAGGTTTTCGGGATTTATCTGCCAATGTTTGTCTAAAACTTTAAACTCCGACTTGTTGAATTTTAGCGATATACCTTCTTGCATAAAGCCCAATGTTCCATTGAGTGTGGCTTCATTGGTTGTATTTTGCTGGCGAATTTTACTTGTAAAACGAATGCTTGTATCATCGCCCCAAGAGGCCTCTAAATTAAACTTTTCGGTAGGTTCAAGAATGCTGATTTTTTGCTTTTGGGAGTTCAACACTACCGATG
Organism: Flectobacillus longus; assembly: GCF_030056705.1. Taxonomy (GTDB): domain Bacteria; phylum Bacteroidota; class Bacteroidia; order Cytophagales; family Spirosomataceae; genus Flectobacillus; species Flectobacillus longus. Next base: position 88,228 of record NZ_JASHIC010000013.1, on the reverse strand, counting down.
CTAACACCGAAGGTGAGTTATAAAATTTGGAAGAGTTGAGGTCAATATGGCTACCGTAAAATTGATAGTTTTTACCCAAGATCAAGGTGTCAATCTTTGATTCTAACGAAAAAGTAGAGGTCGAGCCAATCCCAAAACTGCCTTTAAATTGGGTGTTTTTAGAGATTTTTCCCTCAGGATATACCAGCGCCATAAAAGGATAAAAATCCTTTAACGTCAATAAATAGTCTATCTCATAATTGAGCGGAACGAAATAAGGTTTTTTAGTATAATAGTCATTTCGCTCTTGCTCATTACCCACAAAATAAAGCGAATATTCTTTGACTAATTGCATCAAATCTTGGGTTGCTTTTGAGGGCAAAAACTTTCCTTTGAAAGCAACATCCGCTTGTGGCGATTCTAAAGACCATAATCGTTCTTGAGGCAATACTTTTGAGGTAAATCGTACCGTATCTACATACAAATTTCGAGTATTATAACCCAACACGGTATGATATAGCAAAGCTCCCCCTTTCAGCTTATCGACATTGATACCATCAAATTCAACATCCAAATAGGTAGAAATGCGCCAATCGTCTTTGGTGAAAAATAGATTCCGCAAATTGGCTTTTGTGAGTTTGCCAAAAAGGTCAACTTGTTCTTTTTGATTTCTTAAGTCAACTTTTCCATAAAGGTTAAAAACCAAGTTGGTATCATTCACAATCACCCGACCATCAAAAAGTTGCTTGGCTAGTTTGCCTTTGACATACACATTTTTGTAGTCGTATTTATTAAACTGCAAACTATTAATATCGCCATCAAATTGAAGCTCCGAGTCTTTCCAACTAAAACCATGCCCCTCAATTTTACCATTCAACGAAACATTTCCTAGTAGGGTTTCTTCAAGTAAAGTCCCAATTTTAAACTCATGTGCTTTTACTAGACCTGAATATGTAGATTTGGCAGACTCTGGTTTTAATACCATACTTACATCCACGTCTAATTTTCCAAGTTCAGATTCGAGTAATCCTGTAGTTTTAAATTGCGAAATTGTTCCTGCAAATGTGCCATCAAAGTTAACATAACCAAATTTTTTAATCGCTTTTACAGGGTCAGGACCAATATAGTTTTGTAAATCTTCAACCTGTACATGAGATTTTTTCATCGACAATTTCATGTCGGCTTTTGAGATAGAAGGAAGACCTTTAAAGGCAAAATCACCCCGTAGTTTTGATTTTTTACCAAAGTATAAATCAAAATTTTGGAGCTTAAAATCATTGACAATACCATCAAATTTGCCATTCAGATGATATGAGTCTTTGAATTCATACATATCGTTGACAAATCGCCCCAAGTCATCCGAAGTCACAAATGTCGAATCAAAATTAGCTCGCATCCTGACTTTAGAGTTCCAATGTTTGAAGTCTTTTTGAGATTTAAAAGACATCAAAATTTGATTTTTAACGGTCGAATTATTTAGCTTCAACAATAGATTATCAAAACGCATTTGCGTATCCGAAATCAAGAAATTGGTCGTTAACTCTTTGATTCTTGTATTTGAAAAACGATCATATCCTTTCAAGGTAGTTTTGAAACTTACGGTATCTCGAATTAGGGTAAAGTCATTGAGGTGGGCTTCTAGCTCATGAAGTGTAAAGTGATAATGATCGAAGGATTTTCGACTATTTAGATACGGCTCAGATTCATCATTTAAGGTAAATATTCCATCCTGAATATCAGCTTCTTGGATGATAAAAGGGGAGGGTTTACGATTTTTTGGCTTAGGTTCTTTTGAGGCCGTAAGCTTGTTGATACGACGAATAAATTCATCGATATTCAAATCGCCTTTTTTATCAATGACCAAAACTACCTTTGGACGGAATAAACGAACATAATCGAGTACGTTTTGAGTGCTATCTTGTACCAAACTTTTTAGTTGAAAATCTAAATCTAGTTTTTCAATATCAATCATTTGATAACCTTGATAATCTTTTACACGCACGCCCTCGAGGGTAGCTTCGTCAAAAAAGTGAATCGTAACTTTATCTACCTCGATAGGATAGCCTAAGGCTGCCGAAATTTTTGGGGCAAAATACTGCGCAAGTTGCGTTTGCACATACGAGGTTCTCAACACCGAAACCAACAATACAACCAAAATCATGACCCCTACCAAAGCATAAAGGACTGTTTTAGTTGATATTTTGAGTGCGTTGAAAATCATTTAACTCGAAATGGTAATCGGGGTTGGGTATATGAATCAACGGAATATTCCGCAGAATCAAACTAAGAGATAGATTTGGATGTTATGCTTTTAAAACGAAACAGAAGCAAAAGCCGTATATTAAGTTTAAAGATGTTTACCTGACGTGGTTGCTAAGCTACCTATTTGTCAATGTTAACCAGCTTTGAAAATGATTGGTTATCTTTGTGAAAAATTTTGAAACATGACCATTTTAGCGATAGAATCCTCTTGCGACGACAGTTCAGCAGCCGTTATTATTGATGGCAAACTTCATTCCAATATTGTCGCAAGCCAAGCCATACATCAAAAATGGGGCGGCGTTGTTCCCGAACTTGCCAGCCGTGCCCACCAGCAACATATTGTGCCTGTAGTAGCCGAAGCTTTAGCCACGGCGAAGATAACAAAATCTGACCTAAATGCCATAGCTTTCACGCGTGGACCAGGTCTTTTGGGCTCTTTATTAGTGGGTACTTCTTTCGCCAAAGCTTTGGCGCTTGGTTTAAATATTCCATTGATAGATGTACACCACATGCAAGCTCACGTTTTGGCGCATTTTATCGATGAGCCAAAGCCTCAGTTTCCATTCCTTTGTCTGACTGTAAGCGGTGGTCATACACAAATTGTGTTTGTTCGTTCGCCACTCGACATGGAAATTATTGGCGAAACCCAAGACGACGCCGTTGGTGAAGCTTTTGACAAAACGGCAAAACTGTTGAATTTGCCCTATCCCGGCGGACCGTTAATCGATAAATATGCCAAAGAAGGTAACCCATTGCGCTTTGAGTTTCCGATGGTCGAAATGCAAGGATTGAATTATTCTTTCTCTGGAATCAAAACAGCGTTTTTGTACTTTTTACAGAAAGAAACAGCCAAGAACCCTAATTTTGTTGAGGAAAATATCAAGGATATTTGTGCTTCGATGCAACATACCTTGATTAAAATTTTGCTTCAAAAACTCAAAAAAGCAGCTAAGCAATACAAAATTAAAGATATTGCGATTGCTGGTGGGGTGTCGGCCAATTCAGGCTTGCGTGCCGAATTACAGCGACTAGGAGAGGAGCTAGGTTGGAATGTATATATTCCTCAATTTCAATATTGCACCGACAACGCCGGGATGATTGCAATGGCGGCACATTTCAAAGCAGAGAAAGGTGAATTTTGTGGTCAGGATGTAAGTCCTATGCCACGAATGGCATGGTAAAATGATGTAATAAATAAAGCGTTTTGAGTGATTTTTTTCATTCAAAACGCTTTTACTTTTAAGCAAAAAACGCTTTCATTGCTGACCAAAGGGCTTTTTTGCGTGTCACGTCGTCTTTGATTTCTCCTAAAGCATCTGAATACAAAAATCTTACGCCTTGCACTTCTCGAATCTGATAGGGTGTGAGAGGAATCTCTAATTGTATTCTGAATAAAGATACTCCAAAGGTAAGTAGTTGTCGCAGTGATTTTTGAGTCAAAATATTTTTTAGACTCGTATCGCCTACTTTTGATAAGTCCAATAAGTCTACTTGGTTGATTTGCAATTGAACTGCCCCCAGGATTTTCCCCAAAAGCTCCATTTCTTCTTGATTGATATTATCGACCAGAATCAACACCTGATTTTTAGGATTATATGGGATAAAGTCTGGCACGCTCGCCACAGGAGCAGGTGTTGGTGGCGCTACGGTTTTTTGTACTTTTTCTGGTTGAATTTCTTCAGATACTTTTACAACAGGAACCGTAAGGTCTTGTTTGTTCTCTGTATTAGCAGGAATTTTGTAAATAATGTCTTCTGAAAAAAGATATTGTAAAAAAGATTTATCCATGTGACTCCTAGAAAAAGTGATATTATTAGAGAATGTGGGTATATCTCTAACCAATATACAAATATCGGAATAGCTTTTAGAAAAACCCTACTTATCGAGATACTAACAAATAATTTTTAAGCCTTTTTGCTCATACTTTACCAATAACTCCTTATCTGCTGAGGCATCAGTAATCAATATATCGAGCATATCGAAGGAAGCAAATTGTAGATAAGCTTCTTTTTCGAGCTTAGAGGCATCGCATAATAAAATGACTTCTTGTGCATGCTGGGCAAGAGCTGTCGCAATACTAGCTTCCTTTTCGGAGGCTGCACTCAGTCCTCTAGCCAACGAAATACCATCGATTCCTAAAAATGCTTTATTAGCTTGATAACGAGCGATATGCTCTAGTGCAATTGTTCCATGAATGGCTTGTCGCTCTGCGTCCAGTTCTCCACCAATAAGATTTACGGATACCTCTGTCCCCATTAATTCATACACAATTGGCAACGAATTAGTGATGACTTTGATGCGTTTATGTTTGATAAATTGGCATAAACGAGATACAGTACTTCCGCAATCCAAAAATATCACATCACCTTCTTGTATTAATTGACTAGCTTTTTGGCAGATATAGTCTTTCTCAGCCATGCGGCTAGTGGACTTGTTGGCAAAACTCGTAGGCGCTTGTACCAAACTCATCTTCATAGCTCCGCCATGTGTGCGATACAAAAGACCTTGCTCTGACAAGGTTGCCAAATCTCTTCGAACTGTAATCTCAGAAGTTTGTAACAATTCGGCTAAGTCCTTGACTTCCACCGAGCCTTTTTCTTCGACCGTTTGTAAAATAAGCTGTTTGCGGAGTTGGTAATTCATAGAAAATTTAGTTGTTTTGAATAATTAATCAAAAATAATCATTTTTAATCAAAAATAATCAAATTTGTTTTATGACTTCTTCCATCAAAATTATCGACGAAAAGCTTTTGTCTGACAATTGGTACATTTTAAAAAAATATACGTTTGAATATCAACGCAAAAATGGCATTGTCGAAACCCAATCTCGTGAGGTTTATGACCGAGGTAATGGCGCTACCATTCTTTTATACAATAGTCAGAAAAAAACGGTGATTTTGACTCGACAATTTAGAATTCCCACTTATGTCAATGGCAACAAAGACGGAATGCTTATCGAAGCTTGCGCAGGCTTGCTCGACCAAGATGAGCCTGAAACTGCTATCAAGCGAGAAACTGAGGAAGAAACGGGTTATCGTATTTCGGAAGTAGAAAAAGTTTTTGAAGCCTATATGAGTCCAGGTTCGGTAACTGAAATTTTATATTTCTTTATTGCTGAGTATTCACAAGAAGACGTTGCAAATGAAGGTGGGGGAGTTGAAGACGAAGAAATAGATGTCCTTGAATTACCTTTTGAGCAGGCCTTAGATATGGTAAAAACAGGCGAAATAAAAGATGGAAAAACAATTATGTTGTTGCAGTATTTACAACTACATAAAAATTTCTAATCGAGTGATTGGTGATTGAGTGCATGAGTGATTATTTTAAGATGAATTTCATTTGCAGATACACCAAATTTTGCATCTAAAGAGGTGTTTTTTAAGAGACTATCAAAAAAGGCGTTCGAAAACTCATTTCGAACGCCTTTTTTGATGAATAGTTTGACAATAAGCTCAGTTCTAAAATTAGAAATGACTCATGTCAAACTTAGCAATTAGCTTACTGCTAAAAGCCCTAAGTCGATAGTTTATGCTAACGCACCTCTCAACACACACTCATCACGGTCAGGACCAGTAGAGATAAAGTTGATTGGTAAGCCTAATTTTTCTTCCAAGAAAGCAATATAGCCTGTCAATTCAGCAGGAAGGCTTTCGAAAGTTCTTAAGCCAGCCAAAGACGTGTTCCATCCTTTCAATGTTTCGTAGATAGGCTCTACTTGTGTATCTGTTAAATCGTAAGGCAATTGCTCAGTGATAGTACCATCTGGCAATTTGTAAGCCGTACAAATGTTGATCTCTTCGAAAATATTCAATACGTCAACCTTCATCATGACTAATTGTGTAACGCCATTGATCATCATCGCATATTTCAATGCAGGAAGATCAATCCATCCACAACGACGAGGACGACCTGTAGTTGAACCAAACTCACGACCTTCTTGACGCATACGTTCACCTACCTCGTCAAGCAATTCCGTAGGGAAAGGACCTGAACCAACACGTGTCGCATAAGCTTTGAAGATACCATAAACCTCACCAATGTTTTTTGGAGCAACGCCCAAACCTGTACAAGCACCTGCTGTAACAGTATTTGAAGAAGTTACGAAAGGATACGAACCAAAATCTACATCAAGCAAAGAGCCTTGAGCACCTTCAGCCAAGATAGTTTTTCCTTCTGCCAAAGCATTGTTTACAGAATATTCAGAATCTACCAAGTTGAATTGTTTCATAAATTCAACAGCTTCGAAGAACTCTTGTTCAGCAGCAGTCAAATCATATTCAAACTGATAAACATCTAAAATACCCTTATGACGAGCTACAAGCGCATCATATTTTGCTTTAAAGTTTGGTGAAATAATATCTCCAACACGCAAACCTTGACGAGAAATTTTATCTGTGTAAGTAGGACCGATACCTTTTAGAGTAGATCCGATTTTGGCGTCACCTTTAGCTTTTTCGTAAGCTGCATCTAGCAAGCGGTGAGTAGGAAGGATAATAGAAGCTTTTTTTGAAACTTCGAGGTTTTGTTGCAAGCTCAAATTGTACTTTGCAAGACCATCGATTTCTTTTTTGAAGATGATTGGGTCAAGAACCACACCGTTACCGATGATGTTTTGAACCTCTTGACGAAAAATTCCTGAAGGAATTTGATGCAAAACATGTTTGAATCCGTCGAATTCTAATGTGTGTCCAGCATTAGGGCCACCTTGAAAGCGGGCAACAACTTGATATTTAGGAGCTAAAACGTCAACGATCTTACCTTTACCTTCATCGCCCCACTGCAAACCCAACAATACATCTACTGCCATTTTTATTACTTGGTATCACAGGCTACGCCCGTATTTAGAGTTACGAAATTTTACAGGCCATTGCCTGCGGTACAAAATGAAAGGCAAAGATAACTAATCTTATTAGGAAAAGCCCTTATCTACAGAGGAAATTTGAGAATTCTCTGAGGTATTATACTTATGATACTCCAGAGAATTCCTTTCTAATGGTCAGATTCGCCATTAACAGAAAGCTGTTGTTGAAGAGCTTTTTTGTGTTCACAATCCGTTTTGGTACATGAACCATAAAAAATCAACGAATGGTGCATTACATTGAATTGTAGCATTTCGCCCACCATCGACTGAATTGTTTGAACACGTGGGTCGCAAAACTCAGTTACATGATGACAATCTGTACAAATCAAGTGGTCATGTTGGCGACGACCATAAGATTTTTCATATTGTGCGATATTTCTACCAAATTGATGTTTGGAAACCAAATCACATTCTACTAATACATCTAAGGTATTATATACAGTTGCACGCGAAACCTGATACTTCTTATTCTTCATCGAAATATAAAGCTCCTCCACATCAAAATGGTCGTCACGTGAGTAAATCTCTTCCAAAATCGCAAAGCGTTCTGGCGTTTTTCTCAGCCCTTTATTCTCAAGATATGCTGTAAAAATTTTCTTTACAGCCTCCAAATTAGCGTTTGATGGCATTGTTTAATGGCTTCGGTGTTTAGTTTATGAAAAGCTGGTTCAATGTCCAAAAACTAAACACTCAATAATTCATGAAGATTCAATTTTAGACTAAATCTATTCTTTATACAAAATAACTCATTTTCAAATTAAAATGGAAATTTATAAGAAAGCTTTAGTCGGTATCGTAGATTAGTAGTGTACGAAATATTGTAGGAACAATCTATTTTGGATATCGGATGTTGGATTTCGGAAATGTAACCTATCTTTTTATTTATATTCTGAAAAAATTAAGGTATTTTACTCTTTCCGAAATCAGAAATCCCTAATCTGCAATAGTTGGAAATCCTTCGTACAGTACTAATATGGGATATTAGATTGCGGATTTAAGATTTTTTTCAAATCAATCCGAAATCAAACATCCCAAATCCGAAATAATTTTTATTCCCCTCTCTCGATTTCTACAACGCCACTTACCTGTTCTAGGGAGCTTACAAGTTTTTCTAAGTGAGCTGTGTTATTGACCATCAGAGCAATTTTTCCTTCAAAAATACCATCTTTTACGCCAATAGAAAGGTTTTGGATGTTTACTTGCAGGTCTTGAGAAATTACCCTAGTAACATCGTTCATCAAACCCATGCGGTCGGTTCCCTTAATAATCAAATGTGCCACAAAAGACATTTCTATCTTAGATGCCCAGACTGCTTTTAGTACACGGTCGCCATGTCTTGACAATAATTCAGGGGCATTAGGACAGCTGGTGCGGTGAATTTTGATACCCTCGTTGATGGTTACAAAACCAAATACATCGTCACCTGCGATTGGATTACAGCATTTTGCCAATGTGTAATCTATCTTATCCATATCTTCTCCAATCAACAAAGCATCGGCATCTTTGCGGTCGCCATGAAGTTTCTTGAGCTCTTTTACCAAGTTTTTGGTATTGGTTAATGGCTCCTGAATACTCTTAGCAGCTTGCTTACGCTCATGAGATTCTCGGTCAGACTTCCAGCGTTTTAGCTCATCGAGTTGGATATAGCCTTTTCCAAAACGATAGAACAAGTCATTGGCATCTTTGGCATTGAAATAGGCTCTTAGCTGATTGGTTACTTCTAAGGTGAGTACATTTACGCCAAGAATTTTCAAACGATGCTCCACCATATCACGTCCAACAATTACGTGCTGTTTGTTGGCTTCTTTGATATAGTCTTTAATACGTGACTTGGCCTTGGTAGTTACCACAAACCCCAACCAATCTTCGGATGGTTTTTGTTTTGCCGAAGTCATACATTCAATAATATCACCCGTTTTGAGTTTGTAACTCAATGGAACTAACTTATTGTTGACTTTCGCACCAATACAACGCGCCCCTACTTCTGTGTGGATTTCAAAGGCAAAGTCTAAAGCCGTAGCACCTTCTTTGAGAACGATAAGCTTTCCTTTTGGCGTATATACAAATACCTCTTCGTTGTACAAGCTACTACGAATATCATCGACCAATTCAACGGCTGATTGTTGGGCTTTATCGGAAGAATCGAGCGCTTCACGAATTTGAGACAACCATGACTCAAAAGCCTTATTGGTACGGGTGTCGTTACCTTTGTATTTCCAGTGTGCGGCAAAACCTTTTTCTGCAATCTCGTCCATACGGGTCGTACGGATTTGTACTTCGACCCAACGGCCTTTCTTGCCAGAACTCATTACTGTAGTATGTAATGATTCATAACCATTGGACTTAGGGTTTGAAATCCAGTCTTTCAAACGGTCGGGGTTAGGTTTGTAATGGTCTGTCACCATCGAATATACCGCCCAACAAGCCGCTTTTTCTTGTTCTTTTGGAACATCCAAAATAACCCGAACGGCAAACAAATCATATATTTCATCAAAAGGAACATTGCTCTTTTTGAGTTTATTATGAATTGAATAAATCGATTTTGGACGTCCTTTTATCACATGCTTGAAGCTCATATCCTGAAGCCCTTTATCGATAGGTCGAATAAAGTTTTGGATAAATTTCTCTCTAGATGCTTTGGTCTCTTTGAGCCTTTTGGCTATTTCTTTGTAAGCTTCAGGTTCTGTATATTTCAAGCAAAGGTCTTCTAGTTCAGACTTAATAGCGTGCAAACCCAAGCGGTGTGCTAGAGGCGCATACAGATAGAAAGTTTCTGAACTAATTTTCAGTTGTTTGTCTCTTGCCATACTTGTGAGCGTACGCATATTATGCAAACGGTCGGCAAGTTTGATAAGGATAACTCGAATGTCGTCAGAAAGCGTCAAAAGCATTTTTCTAAAATTCTCTGCTTGCTGAGAAGAACCATGCTCAAATACACCTGCAATTTTTGTTAAGCCGTCAATGATTTTGGCAACTTTGGAACCAAATTGTTCCGAAATTTCGTCGAGTGTTACTTCGGTATCTTCTACTACATCGTGCAACAAGGCACAAATAATCGATGTGGCTCCAAGCCCTATTTCATCCACACAAATTTGCGCTACAGCAATGGGGTGGTAGATATAAGGTTCTCCAGATTTACGACGCATGTGTTTATGCGCTTCGACCGACATCAAAAATGCTTGTTTGATTAACTTGGCATCATTATCACGAAGATAGGGTTTGGCACTTGCGAGTAATTTTCTGTACCGTTTAAGGATTTCCTTCTTTTCTAATTCTAAGTCTATCGCTACAGCTTCTACGGACATATTAACACAGTTGGGGGACTAAAGTGGAAAAGCGTTAACAGAAATTAGTTATTAACCATATAGAAATACACTATATGCAAAAGGTTGAAAATGAGTTTTTTATGGAAAAGAAAAACGACTCGTACAAACTTTTATATGATAGATACTCTTAAATCATCACTTCTATGAATAGTGGTCAGAATTGTGATTGTTTTTGGGTTAATAATTAAGGCATATTGACAGGAAAAAAGCGGAGGTGTCATGGCACTATGAAAAATATAGTCTATTAATCTTGAAAAATCTATTAAAATCAACAAACCGACCTCACATTTCGGGCCACTGTACTCTGCTCATCGAGCCGATTGCTTACACTAAATTAAGCGTTTTAGCTTCAAAAACAAACTAAAAATCATAATCTTCGAGATTTTATAAACGATTTTTATCAAAAACAAAGGCGTTTTAGAATCTCAGTTCTAAAACGCCTTTGTACTAAAAAATAGAGCTTATTATCTTAATGGAGGGCATTTTACTGCTGGCATAAGGTGATAAACTAGTTTGATTCGAGTCATTAAAAAGCTATCATTTATATTTCCTGTAGCATTGCGAGAATTACCTCGATACAGAACAGAAGCATCTGTTAAACTCAAAGGAGTGTTGGGGTCAGCGTATGCTGTTAAACCTGCATTGGCATACCATTGGCGAATTTCGGGTTCACGGTCACGACCTGTAGTAATAGCATATTTTTCTAATTCACGATGACCAAATGCCAAAGTATTTGGGTCTTGGACATCTTGAGGCAAAACATACGCCCCGCCCACGTCGTCGAGATAATCTGTTAGAGTGTATCTTAGACTAAATTCTATTCCAAAATCCCAATTTTTATTTACTTTGTAGTTTACCCCGAAACCAGCAGGGATACTAACCGAAATTAGTTTATAAGGGGAGTCGTAGCCTGGCAAGCCCTGCCCTTCAGTTCCAAGTGGTTGAAGACTAGTCCATTGTCCTGCTGGAATGCTGATGCCTTGAGGAGCTTTTGCCATAGGATTATGATGAAAAACCCCAACACCTGCAAATAAATAAGGCATAAGCTTGGTTCGTGAGCGATAGTTACGGTTTTGCTTGGCTAATTGATAAACGCCTACTACAGATAGTTCTTTGACATCGTTTCTGAAGTGAACATTTCGCATAAATAAATTTTCCATCCCAGCTATACCCTGAAATTTGTTGTCATCGCCAGCAATGCGTATCCATGATAAACCTACTCTAACACCCCAATGTGGAGACAAATAGCGTTCCCATTCGACACCCACATTCCATCTTATATCTTGTGTGAAGGAAGGAATTATACGGTAATAAGGTGCTAAGTCACCATAATAATGACTTGTTCCCAAGCCAAATGCTACAGAAGAATGTTTTTCGTAGAGTTTATTTTCTGTACTTCTGGATTTATTTTTACCAAAAGATAAAAATGATTGTCCATGTCCTAACTTTCCCAGCAAAAGTATCAATGAAAGTGTAAGAAGGTATATTTTATTCATATCTATGTAGTGTTTGCTCCCTTGACAAAACGCTTTTCTAAATACTTTTATGTTACTTAGAGTCAATATTTTTCAGGAAAATAAGGCACAAAATGTGATTTATAACAAGAATTTGATAAATATTTCTTTAAATATGTTCGGTCAAAACCTAATATAAAGTGCATTAGCAATAAGAAAAAAAACTGAATCAATTAAAGATTACAACTTCAATCAGATATGTTACAGCCTTTTACTATGAGAGTATTTAGAGATGGCGATGAAAATTCATTAGTCAAACACGCCAATAATCTCAATGTTGCCAAGTATTTGAGAAATATCTTTCCGAGCCCTTATACGCACGATGATGCCGTATGGTGGATTGATTTTAACAAGAGTCAAAAATCGCCCTATACTTCGTTGGCGATATGTGTCGATGATACTGTGGTGGGATGTATTGGTATTACTTTGGGTCAAGATATCTATGAGTGTCAAGCCGAAATAGGCTACTGGCTTGGTGAAGAATATTGGGGAAAAGGAATTATGTCAGAGGCTCTCAAACAGATGACAGCTTATACATTCGAGCATTTTCCACAAATACAACGCATTTTTGCAGGGGTATTTGATAGTAACAAAGCATCACAAAAAGTGCTAGAAAGAGGAGGATATCAATTGGAATCTATTCAACCTAAATCTATCATCAAACATGGCAAATGTTATGATGGATATTTGTATGTTGCTTTGAGAGGGGTATAAATGCAAGTGAGTGATTATTTTTGGAAATAATCACTCACTTGCTTCAAAATTTCCGTACAGTATCAAGAGGGTACTGAGCAATCAAGTAAAACTCATCACTCACAATTCATCACTCGTACTTCCTAATATTCTCCTTCAAATACTTTTACTGCTGGACCGATTAGGTAGACATTTTCGAAGCTATCTTCACCAGTTTTGGTAAATTCAATTCTCAAATCACCTCCCAGTACTTTCACGTCGATGGCATTTTCAAATCCTAAACGAAGATTTGCAGATAGAGCACAAGCCGTAACGCCTGTTCCGCAAGCATAGGTTTCGTCTTCGACACCACGCTCGTAAGTACGTACCGAAAGAGCATTTGGGCCTGTAACTTCGACAAAATTGACATTTGTACCGCCTTTACTCACAAAAGGTTCACCGTAACGAATACCTTTTCCGTGTGAATAAACATCATATTCCGCAAGGTTTTCCACATATTCGACATAGTGTGGAGAACCTGTGTTCATAAAGTCATATTTTTCGGTTTTATCAACACCTTTTACATCAATCATTTTCAATGAAATGGTAGCAGGACTGACAGATGCCTCGTGCTCACCATCGATGGCAATAAAGGTGGTTTGGTCGCCAATAACGCCCAAATCATGCGCAAATCTAACCAGACAGCGACCGCCATTGCCACACATAGAGCCTTCGGTACCATCAGAGTTGAAATAGACCATTCGGAAGTCATATTGCTCGTCACTCTGCAAAAGCATCAATCCGTCGGCACCGATACCAAAACGACGATGACACATTTGGGCAATTAATTCTTGAGAAACAGGAAAGCTTTTGTCGCGGTCATCAATCACCACAAAGTCATTTCCAGCGCCTTGATATTTATAGAATTTCATGAGAAATAGTTTTTTAGTTAACAATCTTTTAAGAGATAAGGGATCAGACGTTTAGTGTTCGGCTTTCAGCTTTGGACTTTCAGAAAAATATTTCTCATGAATTCATAGAAGCTTTTTGCCTAATGCCTATCAGTTTTAATCTTGTTATGAATGTGAATTTTTGATAATTAAAACTTTACGTTTTCAACTAGTACTGTACGAAGGAATTCTAACTATTGCAGGTTGGGGATTTTAGATTTCGGAAAAAAAATAAAACACCTTTATTTTTTTTAACATAGAAGCTTACACTTCCGAAATCCAACATCCGAAATAGATACTTCGTTCAATCCTAACTCACAATTCAACATTCACAACTACTTCTTAATCAGCGCTACACATTGCGCTGCAATTCCTTCGCCACGACCTACAAACCCAATATGCTCAGAAGTGGTAGCTTTGATAGAAAGATCTTCCTCGTCAATCTTCATTACCTCAGCTAACACTCGTTTCATTTCTGGAATATGAGGATTTAACTTTGGTACTTGTAAAATAATCGTCACATCTATATTGTTGACTTCCCAGCCTGCTTCACGAATCATTTCCATCACTCGTGCCAATAAGATTTTGGAATCAACGCCTTTCCATTGTGGGTCCTTATCCGAAAAATGATACCCGATATTACGCATATTGGCAGCACCTAGTAGTGCATCACAAATCACATGGCAGGCAATGTCTGCATCCGAGTGCCCGACTGCTCCGTGTGTATGAGGCACTTTGATACCTCCCAACCAAAAATCACGACCTTCTTCAAGGCGGTGAACATCATATCCTTGTCCTACTCTGATTTTCATGTTTTAATATTTAAGAAAAAGGTAACGAGGGATTTATTAGCGTCTCTCATTACCTAAATGTAATATCTTATGCTTCTGAGCGATAGTATAATGTTGAGCAATTTTCGGGTCTTAAAACATCCTTGATTGATGTCGACAATTGTTCGGCGTTAACAGATTGAATTTTTTCAGTTTCTTGATTAACCGACTCAGGATCGCCAGCATTGGCTGCTACGGCTAAGTTCATAGCACGATTCAAAAGCTCAACCTCTGAGAACACCAACGTCGACTCAGCCTGATTTTTTACTTTTGTCAATTCATCTTCATCAACTGGTTGAGATAAAAATTCGTTCAGAACTTCTTGAATAGCCGCATCACCTTCTTCGATGCTTACACCGTTATTAAGATTACCTTGAATGACAAGTAGCCCAGGGTCGAGCGATGCCGTAACGTAGGCATTCACAGAGTTGAAAAGTGGGTTTTCTTTCACCAGTTTATTGTATAATCTCGATGATTTACTACGTCCCAAAATATCACTTGCCAAATCTATCGCATTAAAATTATCGGCATATCTAGCTGGAGTATGGAATACTTTGTAAACAGCATCTAGGGGTACTTTGGCATTAGTTTCTAAGAAACGAGCAACCATTTGACGAGGCTCTTGAGGTAAGTTTCTTGGTGTTACATTTCCTGCTGGAATAGGCTCAAACCATTTTTTAGATAATTGCTTTACCTGCTCCAAGGTCACATTCCCTGCCACTACCATTACGGCATTGT
Organism: Flectobacillus longus; assembly: GCF_030056705.1. Classification (GTDB taxonomy): domain Bacteria; phylum Bacteroidota; class Bacteroidia; order Cytophagales; family Spirosomataceae; genus Flectobacillus; species Flectobacillus longus. Next base: position 73,096 of record NZ_JASHIC010000013.1, on the reverse strand, counting down.
TGGGTAAATAATGCTTGTAAAAAAACTCACGCACATCGTCCATAGTCGCATTTTCGATATGCGAAATCTCTTTCCCAATCGTAGCCCAGCGGTATGAGTGAGTTGTGTACGCCAAAGGACGAAGTTTGAGCCAAACATCTCCATAAGGCTGATTCAAATAGCGTTGTTTGAACTCTTCGATAACTACTTTTTGTTGCACTTCCAACACTTTGGGATCAAACGAAAGCGACAGCATACGGTCAGATTCGAGCCAAAAAGCTGTTTCAAGGTTCACAGAAGGAAGTGTGATATAATAATTGGTAATATCTGGCGAGGTAAAAGCGTTATTTTCACCACCAACACGTTGCAGGGGTGTATCATAACTCGCAATGTTTTTGGAGCCACCAAACATCAAATGTTCAAATAAGTGAGCAAAGCCAGTTTTGTTTTCGTCTTCATCGCGTGAGCCAACATTATACAAAATATTTACTGCTGCAATGGGAGTAGAATGATCTTCATGAACGTAAACTTTAAGTCCGTTGTTCAGTATAAAATGTGAATAGCTTATCATATATGCCGTGTATGAATATAACCCAAGTCTTGTGGTTCTTTTGGTAGTTTTATGAACAAGGGTTTGGTCGAAAATAGAGACAAAACAATCTTTTACGACTCAAAGCAGGATACCTTGAGTTATTGAATAGTAAACACAAATGTACATAAATCGGTTTGATTTGTATTAAAAGACTTTACCACATATATTGCTTAGTATATTATCGTAGTACAGATTGATTATTTGCATCAATTCGCAATCAAAAACTTATGAAAAAAATTATCACATTGCTTTTACTCTTAAGCATCTCTTTCAACATCTCAAAAGCTCAGATTTTAAACGATACTAATGTTCGTCACCAAATTCAGCTAGGCTTAGAAAAAATGTATTCTTACGATTTTAAGGAATCTACAGAGATTTTTCAGAAAATTAGAACACGGTATCCCAGTCATCCTGTTTCGTACACCTTAATGGCTCTACAAACTGAACTACAGTATTTTCCTTTGAAGGATTATCCTGCTCAGCAAAAAGTGTATCTAAACTATCTTATTCAAAGTAGAAATTTGGCTGAAGCCATGCTCGACAAGGAAGAAGATGATATAGAAGCCAACTTTTTCGAACTAGCAACACTTGGATATATAGCTGCCTATGATGCCGATAATCAGGAATTTATGAAGGCTGTTGGAGTCGCCAAAAAAGCCTATAGTTATTTAAAAAAAGGCTTGGAATGGACCGAGAAACAACCTGAATTTTTGTTCTCTTCGGGTATCTACAATTATTATCGTGTTGAATATCCAGAAACACACGCCTTGATAAAACCATTTATGTTCTTTTTTGCAGATGGGAATAAAAAGCTAGGACTACAACAATTAGACTTGGCTACTCGCAAAACCATTTTTGTCAAAAATGAAGCCACTTTTTATGCAGGCTATGTATATATGAAATACGAAGGAACTCCAACTAAGGCTTTGCATTATAATACGATGTTGATAGAAAAGTTTCCTGACAACTTGTTATACCAAATGCAACGAGCCGAAATCTTAACAGCCCTCAATAAGTTTGAGGAGGCCGATGATTATGTTGCTAAGCTTCAAAAACAAAAAGGTATTATGTTTCAATGTGCAGCCTCAATTTTTAAGGGAATCCAGTTAGAGCGACAACACAAAGACGACCAAGCAGAAGCTTATTTGATAAAAGGTGTTAAAATGCCTTACGATGAACGATTTACTAAAGACTATCATGCGCTAGCCTATTTGAGTTTGGCTAAAATAGAACGTCGAAAAGGAAATCAAGATAAAGCTAAAGAATATGTGAAAAAGTGTTTGAAAATAGCAGAGTATAAGTCAACTACTGCCGAGGCAAAAGTATTTTTGAAGTAAAAGAATTAATTCCGATTTAAATACTATTTGCACAAATATCAAAGCTCTCAGTTCTGCTGGGAGCTTTTTGCTTTTAAAACAGCAAAATTTAGTAGCTTTGCAAATTGTTTCGAAAAGCAGTAGTACAACGTTTCTGACTTTGATAAACATCTAATCACCAACATAGACAAAGCGATTTTATACTTGTTGAGAGAAAGGTATATTTTGAGAAAAAACCTATCCGATAAGTCTTGAAACCAATCATGATGACTGAAAGAGAAGCTGGTATAGAAAGACTATACCCCTCGTTATTTGGGCGAATGGCCGCTCGTTATTACTACTTGCGTAAGTTACGCGCACAAATCGAGGAGGTTGTACAATTGTTTTTGGCCAAAAGTCCTCAAAAACTTACCCTTGCAGATTATGGCTGTGGCAACAAGCCCTATGAACCAATTGTAGCTCCTTTTGTAGCCCAATATTTGGGTATCGACCTCGAGCTAAATCCGATTGCAGATATTCATATTGCACCAACAGGCGCTATCCAGCTCGATGCCGAAAAGCTTGATGTTGTGCTTTCGACCCAAGTACTTGAACACGTCGTAGACCCTAAGCAGTATTTACAAGAAGCTCATCGTGTTTTGAAAAATGACGGACTATTAATTTTGAGCACACATGGTTACTGGATGTTTCATCCAGACCCAACAGATTTTTGGCGTTGGACGTCAACTGGCTTGCGCAAAATTGTAGAAGATGAAGGCTTTGAAGTAGTTTATTTTAAAGGCATTATTGGTCGTGCGGCGATGGGATTACAATTGTTTCAGGATGGATTGTTGTTTAAGCTCCCCAAGTTTCTTCGTCCACTTTTAGCCATCATTATGCAACCACAGATTATCTTTTTTGATAAAATTACAGCACAAGATACCATCGATAAAGATGCTTGTACGTATGTGTTGGTAGCGAAGAAAAAGACTATAAAATAATGAATATCTGTATTTTACGCTCGAATAAATTTTCCTATTCTGAAACTTTTATAGATAATCAGATTGTGCAATTACAACCCAAAGTACTTTTGTACGAAGGTTGGTATCCCTCAATTTTACCTAATGGAAAATCATTTTTGCCTTTTCCACTTAGTATATTATTAGTAAGAGGTGGATTACGTAATATTTTGCCGAATGTGTATCGCAAATTGTATCACTTTTTTTTAGCTAAGTATTTAAAAAAGCAAGAAATAACAGTTGTCCTCGCCAATTATGGTCCGATGGGAGCATCAGTCTATGAGGCTTGTCAGCGAGCCAATATTCCATTGGTTGTTCATTTCCATGGTTTTGATGGTTATCATTTTGATACACTCAATAAATATGCTTCTGAGTATAAGAAGATGTTTGAGTATACTACGAAAATCATTGTAGTATCAAATGATATGAATGAGCAATTATTAAAGTTAGGAGCTAAACCAGAACAAATTGTATTGAACCCTTATGGCGTATCTTTGGATAATTTTTGGGGAGCACAACCAGCAAAAGCGCCTATTCGCTTTGTATATGTAGGACGATTTACGGCAAAAAAATCGCCAGAAAATTTACTTAAAGCGTTTGATTTGGTACAACAACAGATACCCGAAGCTAGGCTTATCACCGTTGGAGATGGCGAATTATTTGAACAAGCTCAAACCTTAGCTAAAGAGCTTGGAATAGCGGATAAAGTAGAGTTTAAAGGTAAAAAAACACCTACTGAAATAGCTGAAATTTTACGAACTGCTAGATGTTTTGTTCAACATTCGGTAAGAGCTACCAACGGAGATTCGGAAGGAACGCCTAATACAGTCTTAGAGGCATCTGCAACTGGACTTCCAATTGTCAGTACTACCCACGCTGGCATTCGAGATGCTGTAGTGCATGGAGAGACAGGTTTTTTAGTTGAGGAAGGGGACTGGAAAAATATGGCATTCTATATGATTCGCTTAGCGCAGAATCCTGACTTAGCAGAGCAAATGGGTAAAGCTGCACGAAAGTATATTGAAAAAAATTATGGGATGCAAGAACGAGCAGACTCTCTGAAGATGATTTTGAAGCAGGTAATTCTGTAAATGTAACAACAATAATCTGTATAAATAATTAATTAATGTAGCCTACCACTAGGCACAACCCATTTCCGTTTACTCCAATAAATTTATGATTAGCAAATTATTAAAACCGTTTGGCTATAAGATTGCCAAAGTGCAAAAAGAGGAAGATTTTATCAACGATCCAACATTTTTGAAAATCTTAAAGGCGTGTCGTCCTTACACGATGACTAGCATCGAGCGTATGTACGCACTATATAGTGCTGTTACATATATAGTCAAAAATAATATTGCAGGGAGTTTTGTGGAATGTGGTGTTTGGAGAGGCGGAAGCTCAATGATGATTGCCCTAACTTTAAAAGAACTAGGCGTCACTAATCGTAAGCTTTACTTGTATGATACCTACGAAGGAATGTCTGAGCCAACAGCTGATGACGTAGATTTTCGTGGTGGACAAGCCAAGGAGTTGATGGATCAAAATGTCGAAAATAAAGAAAATTCTGTGTGGTGCTTGGCGGATCTTAATGATGTGCAAACTAATATGCGATCAACGGGATATCCTCAAGATTTGGTGCATTTTGTAAAAGGAAAAGTAGAAGATACTATCCCTGCTACGATGCCTGATGCACCGATTGCTTTATTGCGTTTGGATACCGACTGGTACGAGTCAACGGCTCATGAGTTGAAATATTTATATCCTTTATTAATTCAAAAGGGAGTTTTAGTCATTGATGATTATGGTCACTGGGAGGGATGTAAGCGTGCAGTTGATGAGTATTTCAACGGTTCATTGTTGTTAAACCGTATCGATTACACAGGTCGTATTGCAATAAAAAGTTAATAGCTAAAGAAATACAATTAGGAAGTTTTAATTCCAATTTGGTCGTTTTGTAAAGAAGTTTAAGAGCGGTAAAAGTGATTAAATATATTGATAACTAGTATTTTATGGATAAATGTTTAATCGCTCAATCACCAACTCGCTAAATCACTCAATAAATTATGGGCATTATTATTCGTCAAGGATTAAAAAGTTCAATCGTTACTTATGTAGGAACGGCAGTGGGGGTATTGAACGTCCTTGTTATTTACAATAAATTTTTGACGCAAGAGCAGTTTGGTCTGTATGCTTCGGCTATGGTCAGCTTTACAACCGTTTTTGCTTCATTTGCCCAAATTGGGGTGCCGCATATTGCTACACGTTATTTCAATCGTTTTGCTGATGATGAAAAACGACATAATGGCTTTTTAGGTTTTTTATTGGTAACTCCATTGGTTGGCTTAGGAATCTTCGCAATTTTATATCTTTCTCTACAATCGGTTTTTAATGGAATTTACGAAAGTAAGTCGCCACTTCTGAGTCAGTATTATTATTATATGTTGCCGCTGACTTTTTGTATTGCTTATATTTCTGTATTGGAAGCTTATGCAAAAGTGCATTTGCGTATAGTAGTACCTGCCATTATTCGGGAGTTAGGGCTTCGTCTATCTAATGGATTATTAGTGATTCTTTTTGGTTTAGGATATATATCTTTCGAACAATTAATTGGTATTACTGTAGTGACCTATATACTAGGTATTATTGCCTTGTTTGCTTATATCAAAATACTAGGAAAGCTCTACTTGACCATTGATTGGAACATCTATAGAAGTCCTTTATTCAAGGAAATGTACCAATATGGCTTATGGGTATTGTTGGCAGGAGCTAGTTTCACGCTGATTCAACATGTTGAAAAAATCATGTTGCCTGCCTACGACGGAGGGTTAAATACTACGGCTATTTTTGATATTGCATCTAGAATAGCCCTTGTGATTGCCATTCCACGAAATGCCATTGCCTCTATCAGTTTGCCACTATTGGCAGAGTCTTGGCAGAAAAATGATATGGCACATATTGAAGAAATTTACCGAAAATCTTCACTAGTTTTATTCATTGTAGGAGGTTTTTTATTTCTTGGAATTTGGTGTAACGTAGACGAAATTTTCCAACTTTTACCCAAAGCAGATATTTATTCGCAAGGTCGTTGGGTGGTGTTTTTCTTTGGTATGAGCAAGGTGATTGATATGGCTACTGGGCTCAACTCGGAGATATTAATCAATTCGAAATATTACCGTTATGATTTAGCTTTTTACGTGTTGTTGGCAGTGTTGATTATCGTAACAAATTTGATTTTAATACCCATTTATAGCTTCAATGGCGCAGCACTGGCAGCGCTAACTTCGGTAGTGGTTTATAATGCCACCAAGTATTTCTTTATTCTTTTTAAACTCAAACTTCAACCATTTACTACAGCTACGGTAAAAGTTCTGGGGTTGTTTATTTTGACCTATTTGTTGGCAACACTTATTCCTTCATTAGGGTCTGGATTTATGGGAATAATGATGACAGTAGCAGTACGCTCCTTATTGATTTGTGCTGTATTTGGAGGAGGCGTATTGTATTTCAAAATATCCGAAGATGCCAACAAAACGGTGATGGGTATTTTACGTAAACTAAAATTGATCAAATAGCAAAAGCTAACAACATGAAGATATTATTCACATTTGGTGGATTGCCCCATTATTATAATTTAGTGCTTAATCGTCTGAACCAAGTAGAAGGGCAGGAGATTGTGGTAATTGCGCCTAAAAGCCAAGGAAAAAGTGTAGGTGCAGGTGTGCATCAAACTTTGGATGGCGTTAAGTTTAAGGTACACTTTTTGGAAGAATATAAAACGGCTTGGGGAAAGCCATTTTTCAAGAATTTTTTGGAAACGGTTGAGGCAGAAAAACCAGATGTAATTGTTACGATTTGGCCTTATATTTTGACTTTTGTTTACAATCCCTTGCTGCTTTGGAAAATCCGTAGCATGGGTATTAAATTGATATTAAAAGAGATTCCTTTTAATATCCCAAAATTCCAAGAAGCGCTTGATTACTATGCCAAAGGGGGTGCGGTAACAGAAACCCTAAAAACAGAATTGAAACCTTCGAGTTTGGCATTTAAACTTAAGTATAGTTTACTGAAATATACCTATAAAAGAGCCTTCAATATGGTAGATGCCCACGTGGATTATACCGAGGAGGCAATAGATGTTTTTGGAAGTTATGGCGTGCCAAAGGAGAAGATTTTTGTAATTTATAACTCTCCTGATACGGATATTATCTTCAACGAAAGAGCGAAAATCGAAGGAGTAAATACCGTTTTACCAGATAATCCTCTAAGACTTTTACACGTCGGACGTTTGGTAAAATGGAAGCGTGTAGATTTGTTAATGGATGTTTTTGCCAAATTGCTCAAAAAGTTTCCTATAGCAAAATTAGCCATCGTAGGTACTGGTCCTGAACTAGATAATCTCAAACAACAGGCAAAAGATTTAGGGATTGAAGAGCATGTAGAATTTGCTGGTGCAGTGTATGAAATGACGCAGTTGGGGCAATATTTCAATGCTTCATTAGTCTATGTGTTGGCAGGTATGGGCGGTTTGTCTATCAACGATGCGATGTGTTTTGATAAACCAATCATTTGCTCAGTAGCAGATGGTACCGAGAAAAAGCTTGTTCGTGATGGATATAACGGGTATATCTTCAAAAATGGTGATGCCGAAGATTTATACCAAAAGCTTGAAAGTATGATGAGTAATCCAGAAAAAACCAAAGAAATGGGATTACGCTCTGGTGACATTGTCAAAAATGAGGTGAATATCCACGTAGTGATTAAAAACTATTGTGAGGCGTTTAAGTACGTCATGAAAAAGTAAGTTTTGATTTGAAAAAGAGGTTTCTATAACTCCATAATCACGCATTCCAAGCTATGTTATTTGCCTTAAAATATTTCTTAAAATACCCTTTCCATCATATTCGTACCCCAGAAGCACGCGAATTGTTGGGCTTAATGGCCAAATTTGGTACAGTACCTCGTTATCAACCTCGAACTGTTTCGTTTCAAGGAGTTACGTTTTTAGTTCCTGACTGTATGTCGTTTTTGTTCCAGCATGAAGAGATTTTTGTAGGACAAAGTTACAGATTCCAAAGTAAGTCAGATAGTCCTGTTATTTTGGATTGTGGAGCTAATATAGGTACAAGCTGTTTGTTCTTTAAAAAATTGTACCCAAAAGCTAAAATTACTGCTTTTGAGGCCGATCCACAAATTGCCAAAATACTAAGTAATAATTTGAGCGTGAATGGAATTCAAGGGGTAGAAATTGTTGACAAAGCCGTGTGGGTTCATGACCAAGGAATCGAGTTTGTGACCGAGGGTTCGGACGGTGCTTCGATTTATGGTGAAGGCGAAAAACAGCGTATTGAGTCTGTCCGTTTGAAGGGATACTTGCAAAAACATACAAGTATTCAAATGTTGAAAATGGATATTGAGGGTGCCGAAGTAGAGGTTTTTCAAGATTGTGCTGATAATATTGGGCATATCGACCATATCTTTATTGAATATCATTCGTTTCCAAACCGCCCTCAAGATTTAGATGTACTGCTTTCTATTTTGACAAAAAATGGTTTTAGATACTTTATCCGTGATGCTCAAGATAGACCTGTACCGTTTATTAATCACGTCTACAAAGCCAATCCTTCTATGGATTTACAATTGAATATTTTTGCGGTGAAAAAATAAATCTTCTGAAGAGGAATAAAGTAATTAAGTGATAGCGTAATTTTTCCAGCTTTGGCAGAAAAAATACGCTATCATTTGTTTTTTAAGACGCAATTTTCTGCATACTTTCAAGGAAGTAAAACACTCTACTCTTACATTTGTAAAAGTTTGATTCTCACAACACTTCACGTCCAACCATCTATTTATCTCAACCCAAAACCTCTATGTTAGCACAAAATGATTTTCTGGCACAAGCCAAAATTGGCAATAACCAACCTTGGAGATATGTCGTAGGTATGATTTTGGTACTGCTAGCGCTATTGATATTTAGTATTCCACAATTGCTAGTTACAGATATAAAAGGAGGATACCCAACTGTGGCTTCGCACTGGTATTTATTGGTGGCAATAGGCAGTTTTGCTGGAGGGCTTTTAACATTATGGGTATGGTTGCAAAACAGTCATCATCGAGCTTTTCAAACACTGATTACTCCACAAAGCTCAGTAAATTGGAAGCGTGTTGCTAGTTCTGCGGCAGTATGGTTGGTATGTACCGCAATCGTAGAATTTGGTATGTATCTGGTTTTTCCAGAGATGTACCGATTTACTTGGAATCCTCAACAATGGTTGCCTGCATTTATTGTTGGTTTCTTATTTTTGCCTATTCAAACTAGTTGTGAAGAACTCATATTTAGAGGCTATTTATTTCAGGCAATTGGCTCTCGGAATGTGGTTGCAGGGCTAATCATAAGTTCTGTATTTTTCGGATTAATGCACAGCGCCAATCCCGAAACGGCAAAGGTGGGCTTTGGGCTTGCTATGACATACTATATCGGAGTAGGTTTATTTTTTGCCTTATTAACCTATTTTGATGGAAAATTGGAACTAGCTTTGGGAATACATGCTTCTAATAATATCTATGCTTTTTTATTTGTGACCTATCCTGATAGCGCATTGCCTTCGCCTTCTGTTATAACCATGACCGAATTGAATTTTCCGCTTATGATTGTAGGCTGGTTGTTGGCAGTGGTATTATATACGGTGACTATCAAATGGGTGTTTAGGTGGATATAGAAAGTTAAGTATAGGATTTTGAGATAACGTGAAACAAATCAATATTTTCTTAAATAAAATAAACATTTTACCTAATGTGTACGGCCTACAGCCTATTGCATAATAAGGTAAAAACAGTCTGAGAATTTTAAAGTAAACTAACGACTATGCAACTTTCTGAAATCTGGATTTATCCTGTCAAATCTCTAGGTGGTTTTAGTGTACAACAAACAGAAGTAACTACCCGTGGACTAAAATATGATCGTCGATGGATGCTTATTGATACCGACAATGTGTTTGTAACTCAGCGACAAGTGGGAGGTTTAGCGTTGTTTAAAACGGCTATTGAAGAAAATACACTTTATGTTACCCATAGTCCTACAGGCAAAACCCTACCAGTAAACATGAGTTTATACCAACCTATAGCCATTACTGTAGAGGTTTGGGACGACGAAATGGATGCTTATGAAGTATCCGAGGAGGCTAGTGCATGGTTTAGTGAACTACTCGGCAAACCCGTAAGATTGGTTTATATGCCCGACGAAAGTTTACGCCCTGTCGACCCAAAATATGCCCAAACGCCTGAAGATATAACTTCCTTTTCGGATGGATATCCTATTTTGGTGATTGGACAGTCGTCGTTGGATGATTTGAATAATCGCCTAGAAAAGCAAATTCCGATTAATCGTTTTCGTCCAAATTTTGTCTTTACTGGTGGCAATGCCTTTGAAGAAGAGTCATGGTTTGAGTTTTCGATAGGAACAACATCTTTCAAAGGCGTAAAGCCATGTGCAAGGTGTATTGTTACTACTTTGAACCACGAAACAGGACAAAAAACGGGTAAAGAGCCATTACATACCCTTTCGACTTATAGAAAGGTAGGCAATAAAATTTTATTTGGTCAAAATGTACTGATTGTACAAACTGGAACGGTGAGTGTAGGAGAAGAAATAACAGTACAAACAACACGCCAATTGGCTAAGTTTTCGGTAAGTTAAAAGCTATACAAAGCAATTTAGCGCTTAGATTGTGGCGGTAGCAGTTGAATATGATACTAAAGCGCTTTTTAGAAGTAATAAACCTATTAAGTCTGGATGTAGTAGTAGGAGCCATGATTTGTCATTCGGCTTTTTTACGACTACCAGAAGGCAAATTTACCCATGCAACAACCAGTACGTGGTTGTTGGGTATTGCGGTGTTTATTATATACACCTTAGATAGACAATTGGATAACTTGAAGCCCGAACAAATAGCAACACCAAGGCATCGTTTTCATAAACAATATGCCAAAGCTTTAAAGCTATCTGTAGCCTTGGCCATGTTGCTGGGAATTTATCTTTTGGGGCATATTACCTACTTAACCTTGATGGTAGGTTTTGGTATTGCCTTTATCACGTCTATTTATTTGGTAGTAGTGAGTAAATTATCCTCAGATAGTATCTTTCAAGCTTACAAAGAACCTGTTACGGCTTTTGTATATGCGTCGGGTGTATGTGGAACAGCCATAGTACAACATTCGAGAGTGTTTAGCTGGATAGATTGGGCATTGGCAGGCGTATTTTTTGTGATAGCCTTTCAAAATCTATTGCTTTTTTCAGCATTTGAACAACAAAAATATCCACAAGTACATTCTTTAGGGTCAATGTGGGGAGCACGTGCTTCTCGAAAAATTTTATATGGACTTTTTGTAATCAATTTCATAGCAACATCATTTATCCTTTGGCATAGTACGTATTCATATTCGATGGGTTTAGGGATCGTAGAAATCATCATGAGTACCATACTAGTGCTAATAACGTATTTTGAATCATTTTTTGTGAAAAATGACCGTTATCGTTGGGTAGGAGATGGTATATTTTTAATTCCCTTATTTCTTTTTATTCTGATTTGATGAGCGAGCAATTAACTCCACTACCTGCAAAAAAATCGCCTTATGAGGCGTTGAAATATCCACAGTTTGTGGCATATATGTTTGCCAATAGTTTTATTACAATGGCCTTGTTGATTCAAGAAGTATTGCTTGGATACGAGATGTACAAGGTCACTCACGACCCTATGGCGCTGGGGCTCATTGGCTTGGCAGAGGCACTTCCTTATATCTCTTTGGCTTTGTTTGGAGGGCATTTGGCTGACCTTTATAACAAGAAAACCATTTTGATGCTCAGTTTGAGTGTCATCATTTTGAGTTCGGTTATTTTGGTATGGGCTACACATTCAACTACCCAGTTGCCACAGCACAACCTATTACCCATCATTTACGGAGTAATATTTTTGATTGGCTTGGCCAAAGGTTTTTATTCTCCAGCGTCTTCGTCATTAAATCCTTTTCTTATTCCAAAAGAAGTATTTGCCAATGCAACCACATGGGCAAGTTCTTTTTGGCAAGCAGGAGCTATTTTGGGTCCAGGTTTAGCAGGTTTTATGTATGCTTATTGGGGTTTGACTAATTCGCTTTGGTTTGTGGTTGCGCTTTTGTGTACAGTCATGCTCTTGATTAGTACCATCACAGCACCGCCAATTCCTGAAAAGGTAGAGGAAAAAGTAAATATTTTCCAAAGTCTCAAAGAAGGTATTGCTTTTGTTTTCAAAACAAAAATTATTCTCTATTCTATTTCGCTCGATTTGTTTTCGGTATTGTTTGGAGGAGTAATAGCGCTGTTGCCTATCTATGCCGAGGATATTCTTAAAGTAGGAGCAGAAGGTTTGGGCGTGTTGCGTGCAGCACCATCAATTGGAGCTATTTTAACCATGTTTATGATGGTATATTTCCCACCATTAAAACACGCTTGGCGAAATTTATTGCTGGCAGTGGGAGGTTTTGGATTGGCAACTTTGATTTTTGCGGTTTCAACAAACCTGTGGATTTCGGTGGTTGCTTTGTTTTTTACGGGCGCCTTTGACAGCGTAAGTGTAATTGTACGTCAGACGGTTTTGAGGTATTGGACGCCCGACGAAATGCGTGGACGCGTGTCGGCTGTGAATGGTATTTTTGTGAGTTCATCCAACGAAATTGGAGCTTTTGAATCAGGCTTGCTAGCTAAGCTTATGGGAACAGTCCCATCTGTACTATTTGGTGGTACAATGACTATGATTATTGTATCTATCGTGTGGATTCGCTCAAAAGAATTATTTAAAATGAAGGTGACAGATTAGCTTTCCAAATAGCTTCAAAAAAGATTTTTACCATAATTAAAGCCGTTGTACCACTATGGTATAATGGCTTTAGTACTTCTGAGAAAGAAATGTCTACTTTTGGCACGCTATTTGTTTTTTGCTTTGTAAATTTTCTGACATTCTTTCAAAAGTTTGATGTTCAGAGTTTCGCCAAAATAGTAGTTTAAGTATTAACCAACTTCTTGTAGATGCTCCTTTTTATCTACAGAAATCAAACAAGGCTAAGCGGATTTCATAGAGCATTTTACTCTGTAAATTGAATGCACTAAATATGAAAATCAAAGAGTTATGTTTCTAAACTTGTTTTAAGAATCATTTCTTTATCATTCAATATACTTACTTTGTAAAACGATTTAGCCTAAAACCCTATCATGAACAAATCATTACATATTCTACTGAGTATAGTATTACTCTTTGCTATTTCTGCAAACAGCGCTTGGGGACAAGCTAAGTTTAAGGCAGCAAATAGAGAGTATGAGCAACTTAGTTACATGTCAGCCATTCGCTTATACGAAGATGTACTATCTGATTCAAAATTAGATGTAGCCGTTCGTAAAGAAGCATTAAAAAAACTGGCGTATTGTTATCGTCGTATTCAAGATACCAAAAATGCAGAAAGAGCTTATAGTGACCTATTAAAAAATTTCCCAGACGTAGAAGCTGAGAATTACTTGTATTATGCACAGGCTTTAGCTTCAAATGGCAAATACCGTGACTCACAAAAATACTATTCGGTTTACGGAGAAAAACAAACGGCTGATGTTCGTAGCAAAAAGTTTACGGTTTCATATATGGAAATGGGTCGCTTTTATAGAGACTCTTCTTCATATCAAGTCGAATATCTTCCTATCAACTCAAATCAGGCTGACTTTAGCCCGATGTTTTACAAAGGAGGTTTAGTGTTTTGTTCTGCTCGTGATGAATCGGGTGTTGTGAAGCGTGTTTATGGCTGGAACCAGACGCCATTTTTGGATTTGTATTTTGTGCCAGATACGGCGCAGCTCAAGTCGGGTATGGTACAAAAAGCAGCAGCTTTGGGTGGAGTTATTGCGAGTAATAGCAATAAAACTTTAAAATCAACAGGCGAAGTAAATAAGGTGGAAGAATTTAGCCGTGTGATTAATACAAAATATCACGAGGGTCCAGCTGTATTCTTTCAAGGCGAACAAAAAGCAATTTTTACTCGTAACAATTTTAATAAAGGCAAAACCAGAGAATCCAAAGATGGTACCAATAAGCTGAAATTATACATTGCTGATTTAGTAAAAGACAATTGGAGTAATATCAAAGAACTACCATTTAATTCTGATGAATATTCTTGCGGACACCCAGCTTTGACACCTGATAATACCAAATTATATTTTGTGTCAGATATGCCTGGTGGTTATGGTGGAACAGATATTTATGTGGTTGAATACAGCGACGGGAATTGGGGAACACCTGTGAATATGGGAAAAGAAATCAACACAGAGGGTAACGAAATGTTCCCATTTGTTGACCCAACAGGAAACCTCTTTTTTGCATCTGACGGTCATGAAGGATTAGGCGGACTCGATATGTTTTTTGCAGAAATTAAAGATGGGGTAGCTTATAGAGGTGTTAATAATTTAGGCGCACCACTCAATTCACCACAAGATGATTTTGGTATTATTACTGATGCGACTCGTACAAGTGGATTTTTCTCGTCAAACCGTAAGTCAGGTTTGAGTGACGATAATATTTATAGCTTCAAACGAGTTTGCCGTCCGTTGACTTTGATTGTGTATGATGCGGCATCAAAACAACCGCTCGAAAACGTAGACGTTCGTATTACTGTAAATGCAGAAAGTCGTGAGTTAAGAGTGACAGGCGTTGATGGCTCGACTAGTATTTGCATGGAAGCCAATGCAGAGTATGAGTTTAAAGCCATTAAAGAAGGCTATCTTATGAACTCGGTGGCATATTCTACCAAAAGTAATACTGCTCAGAAAACGACCTTAGAGTTATATCTCGAAAAAGCTCCTTTGGCAGTGTTGAAAGGTGTAGTAAAATCTGAAGTAAACGACCAACCTATGGCTGGTGTTCAGGTAACTTTGGAAAATGAAAAAGATAAGACTAAGCAAACTGTAACAACAGGACCAGATGGTGGCTATGAGTTTCAGGTAAAACCTGGTGATGACCATAAACTTACAGCTGAGAAAGATAAGTATGCAACTAACACCGAAAAAATTGGCAAAGTTAAGTCAAGTGGTGAGGTTGTTGAAAATATTCAAGGTATGTATGGCGAAGGAGATATTTTCAAGTTGAAAAATATTTACTACGACTACGGAAAGTTCTTTATTCGCCCAGACGCAGCTCGTGAACTTGAAAAGACATTGTTGCCACTACTGCGTAAATATCCAGCAATGACCATTGAGATTCGTTCGCATACTGATGCTCGCTCGAGTGATAACTTCAATATGCAACTTTCGGCAAACCGTGCCAGAGCTGTGGTCGACTACCTAGCTATGCGAGGTATTGACCCATCAAGATTAGTGTCAAATGGATATGGCGAAACAGAACTGGTGAATGAATGTGTGGATGGAATAATTTGTGATGAAAAACAACACCAAGAAAACCGCAGAACAGAGTTTAGAATTATATCTGTAAAATAACAATCGTAATAAAGAGAAATTTAGATGTGTTTTTAGGTTAGAAAAATAAAAGCCCTTCGCTTGAAGGGCTTTTATTTTATCAATACTTTATCAAAAGATATAGTTAAAATTGAAAGCTACATTAATGAAGTTGAATTATGATGAAGTAATAAAGAAGGCTTTATATTCACAATTCTCATTCAAAATTCTACAATTGACTATAATCCTTGTGCTGTACGTTGGATAAAGGCTGTTAGGTCGGCTCCTGTCAACAAGTTTTGTGATAGTAATGCCAAGTCATATACCTGTTTTGCCAAGCGTTTTTGTTCGCTTTCCTCTTCTGTTTTAAGAATTTTATTAATCAAAGGGTGATTAGCATTTACAGCAATGGTATAATTATTAGGCATAGCTCCAAACATACCCATGCCACCACCTAGTTTTGACATATCGCTCATACGGCGCATAAATTCATTTTGGGTAACGATAGCAGGCAGCTCGTCTACTGGCATAGCCTCAACTTGTACCGACTTATTTTTATCGTTGATTACCTCGTCGAATACCTTTTTAACTGCTTCTTTTTCTGAGTCAGAAAGTACAGCTTCCAAGGCAATACCTTTATCAATCAGCTTTTCTACCGTATCAGCATCAACACGTTTAAGGTTAGTTTTTACCAACTTGGTTTCAAGCATATTGATAAAATGACTATCCAAAACAGCATCTAATTTCAAAACATCATAGCCACGTTTAGTCGCTGATTGGATATATCCGTCTTGTCCTTGTAGGTCAGTAGCATAAAGATAGACAACATCATCGTTTTTATCTTTCTGATTTTCCTGTGCAAACTCGGCGTATTCATTCAAAGTGTAGTACTTGCCCGAAGTACTTTGTAACAAACAGAAGTCTTTTGCTTTATCATAGAACTTCTCATCTGAAATCATTCCGTATTTTACAAAAAGACCGATGTTTTCGAATTTCTCTTCAAAGCCAGCACGGTCATTTTTGAATAAATCATTCAGTTTTTCAGCTACTTTTCTAGTAATATAGTTGTTGATTTTCTTAACATTAGAGTCAGCTTGTAAGAAACTTCTTGAAACGTTAAGAGGAATATCTGGCGAGTCGATTACACCATGCAACAACATCAAGAACTCAGGAACTACATCTTTTACTTCATCAGTAATAAATACCTGACGGCTGAAAAGTTGAATTTTTTCTCTTTGTAATTGCAATTCGTTTTTCACTTTCGGGAAATACAGAATACCTGTCAAATTGAAAGGATAATCTACATTCAAGTGAATCCAGAAAAGCGGTTTTTCAGACATTGGATAAAGCTCTTCATAGAACTTCAAATAATCTTCATCAGTCAAATCAGCAGGTGATTTTGCCCAGATAGGAGTAGGGTTGTTGATGATGGCATCTTCAAATTCAATCTCAATCGGAAGGAATTTGCAGTATTTATCAAGAATTTGTTTTAGTCTAAAATTCTCAAGGAATTCTAATGAATCATCAGCCACATACAAAATAATATCAGTACCTCTTCTTTCACGAGTAGCTTCTGAAATTTCAAATTCAGTCGAACCATCACAAGTCCATTTCACAGCTTGTGCGCCTTCTTGAAAAGATTTTGTAATAATATCTACTCTTTCAGCAACCATGAAGGCAGAGTAAAAGCCAAGTCCGAAGTGACCAATAATTGCTTTTTCATCACCTTTATCCTTGTATTTTTCAACAAACTCAGTAGCTCCCGAAAAGGCAATTTGATTGATATACTTTTTCACCTCATCGGCAGTCATACCAATACCCGAATCGGAGATAGTAATCGTACGAGCATCTTTATCAAAGCTTACTTTTACCTTCAATTCACCAAGTTCACCTGAGTATTCACCAATGGCTGATAAGCGTTTCAATTTTTGAGAAGCATCTACAGCATTAGATACCAACTCACGTAAGAAGATTTCATGATCAGAGTACAAAAACTTCTTAATAATAGGAAAGATGTTTTCGGTATGAATCGAGATGTTACCTTTTTCTTGCATGGTCATTTTGTCATTAATAATTTATAAAAATACAAACCAAATATTCATAGAATGAAGTCTAAATAGACATAGCGATATAGACAAATACGATTCCAAAGCCACATAAAATGCCAAATTGTCAGCGCTTACGTATAAAGTCCTGTCATCTAATAAAATAAAGGCAGAAAATCTTGACAGAATAATAAATTTTTATTTGATTTGTATAATCAAAGCTAATATCGGATAAGATAGGTGCTTCGCTCGCAATTAATAAATTTATATACTTCCTTTCGTTACCTTAATTGGTGTCTTCTCAGTTAATGTGCTATTCAAGTACATTGGTTGTATCTTATTGTATTTCATGAAGTTTTTATTTAAGCAAAATTTTGGCATAGTTTTGGCTTTGCTGGCCTGTTACATTTTTTGTAGACTGATCAGCAAAATTAAATTGATTTAGCATTGTCGAATTTTTATGACAAAGTCCGTAAATCGAGGATATGCGCTTGATTTAGTAGTAGCACAAAAAGGCAGCTAATAGCTCACTTAAAGAGTTGGGCATTTGGCACAGTTTTGGTACATTTTCCATACAATCTCATTGATATTGAGACGCCTAAAAGTGACTAAATCATGCAAATCCGAAGTTCGAATAAAGCTAGTCGATAAAGCAAGATTTTGGTATCCTCCTAAGTAATTAAAACATTAACAAGAAATCGGATGAAAAAAACATTTACATTCGAGATTGGCGCTAGTCGTCAAGCGAATCATAGGTTTTCATCGCATTTGCAGCCTAAAGTAGAAAATTCCCAAAGTGCTTCTGATAGCATGTTTGCTGTTATGCCCCTAAGTGAAGATTCTTCTCTTGTTGATATTCCTTCCAATTACTTGTTGGATAGCCCAAACGAACAAGGTCCTAGTAGTGAATTTTATCAATTAAACATACAGCAAATGAATCTTTTTACTTACCTGACACGAGCAGCTAATAATCTATTTCAGCTTCGAGGTGCAAGCAATATGAGTAGTGCTACTCTATTGTCAAAATCTTGTAAGGTGAAATCTGTGTTGGACTTATGCGCAAGTTGGGGTTTGTCTACATTAACCAACCTCCTTACTTCGAATAAGAAAGAACAATTATTAGCAAGTTCATTGAATGGTTTTTCTACCCTTCGAACTGTATTCGCTTCTTTAATCCTTACCTTACTTACAGCTTGGACGGCAGTGGCTAGTCCAGACTTGTCTTTAACGGCTACAATAAGCAATGGTAATCCCAATCCAGGAGATTTGGTTACTTATATTATTAAGTTAAACAATAGTACAGGAGATAAGGCTACCAATATTTCTGTAAAGGATTCTTTGCCTTCAACGCTGGAGTCCATTGTGTACTCGAGCCCTGCTTCGGGAGTTACCTATGACAATGTCAATAAAAAATGGGTAATCACACAGTTGCTAGGAAATACAGAGATAACACTTCAAGTTCAGGCAAGAGTTAAAAACGGCGACCTCGGAAGAGGAATCGCCTATGCTAGTTTTGAGGTAGCTGCTCAAACTGAACCAGATACAGATTCAAAACCTAACAATCATAATATTAATGAGGACGATCAAGCGGCTGTATGTTTTTCTGTCCCAACGTATTTTTCGATTGGAAGTGTTTTTGAAGTTTCAGCACCAAAAGGACTTACTAATGTAGTATGGACTAGACGTATTGGAACTAGTGGTGTAGTTACAGCTATTACAGCTACAGCTTCGGGTTCGGGAGCTTATGTTCAGAATGGCGTATTATATGTGGAAAATGTTACAGATTATACAGAGTTTACGTTCACTGCTACTAATTCAACATGTCCAGTAACAGGATGTTGTCCTGTGAAGTTTATACCTGATCCTTATGGTTCGATTGGGGATTATGTTTGGAGTGATGTGAATGCTAATGGTATTCAAGATGCAACAGAAACAGGATTGTCAGGTATAAAAGTAGATTTATATACAAGCGCAAATACATTTGTCAAAACCGTTACTACAACATCAACAGGTTATTATTTATTTGATAATCTAAATTCAGGTACTTACCAAGTAAGAATTACACTTCCAACAAAGAGCCAAATAACAAAAGCTAATCAAGGAAGTGATGATACGAAAGACAGTGATTTTAGTGCGTTGGGTCGTAGTCAATTCATTACGATAAACACAACATTGGCTGTTACAGATACATTAAGAAATAACCCAAATGTTGATGCTGGTATTGTTCCTTTGGGCTCTATTGGCGATTATGTATTTAATGATAATAATAAAGATGGTATTCAAAACTCAGGGGATACACCAGTTGCTGGTTTAAAGGTATCTTTATTAGATAAAAATGGGAATGTAATTGGTACTACAACAACTGATGCAAGTGGTAAATATGAGTTTATAGTAGCTAGTGGACAATATTATGTATTGTTCGACAAACCTGCTGGTTCTACCTTTACATTAACAGGTAGAGGCACATCGTCTACTGACTCAGATGCTGGGACAGACGGCAAAAGCTTGCTTATTACAATAGATGCTACAAGGCCAGTTGGAGACCCTGCACGTGATAATAAAGATATTGATGCTGGTATTATTCCTAGCTGTAATGTAACAACGGGTAATCTATTGGCAAGTACATCAAGTTTGTGTTTACCAACAGGAGGATCGTTGACTCTTACTGCATCTGTTTCAACAACACCAACAATCCCAACTGGATATGTTGTAAGATACCTTTTGAGTAAAGGTACTACAAACGTAATTGTTCAGACAGGAACGACTCCAAGCTTCTCTGTAAATGCAGCTGATTCATATAAAATTCATACTATAGTATATAATACTACAGATTTGAACTTAACTACAGCTATTACATTAGGTACTACTAAACTTTCAGATTTGCAAACGACCATTTCTGGAAAATGTTTGGCGCTTGATGCGACAGGCGTAGGCTTCAATGTAACTAGTAATCCAGATATGCCAAATGTGATTGCCTCTACTAGCACATTGTGTGCAGGAGATGTAACTACCTTGACAGCATCGGGTACAGGTTCTTCTTATAAGTGGTACACATTGCCAACAGGTGGAACTGCGTTTGCTACTACAGCAAGCGTTCAGGTTACTCCGACTACCAATACCACTTATTATGTAGAGACTGTAAATACTAATGGATGTACTAGCGCTAGAAAAAGTATTTCTATCGTAGTAAATCCAAAACCAACCACTCCTACGGTGTTAGCTTCTTTAGCCAACCAATGTTCACCAACTGTTACAACGACAGTGAACTTGGCATCAGCTATTACAAGTACTCCGTCAACAAGTGGTGGTGTATTTGAATGGAGAACAGGCTCGACACCATCTGCATCTTTGGTAGCAAATCCAGCAGTAGTAGGAGCCGGTACTTATTACTTGTTTGAAAAATCGACCACAGGTTGCTATAGCTCACCTGCAGTTGTGACAGTAAATATTGCTCCATGTGAATGTCCAAATCCTGCTTCAGTAATCGTGGCTGCTATTCAATCACAGTGCGTAGGTAGTTTCACACAGTTGCAACTATCAGCTACTTTAGGCGGAGGAGCAACAAGCGGAACGTGGACAACAACAGGAACAGGTACATTTGATAATGTATCTAGTGTATCTGCAAAATATACTCCTTCATCTGCTGATGCGACAAAAGGTTCAATCGAGTTTACGTTTACGACTAATGACCCAGATGGTAGTGCTACATTATGTACAGCATCTAGTTCTAAGACAATCTTTACTTATAAAGCACGTCCTTCAAAACCATCAAACTTGTCGGCTAGCTCACAAGTGTGTTTAGGACAGTCTAATACTCTTACTGCTGAAAGTGCAGGTAACACGATTAAATGGTATACAACTGCAACAGGAGGATTATCAGTAGGTACAGGAACAAGCTTTACTGTAACACCTACAGCAGCAGGTACAGTAATGTATTATGCAGAAGCGGTAAGTCCAGAAGGTTGTATTAGCGAAAGAGCATCTATCAACTTTACAGCTAATCCATCACCAACCACTCCTACGGTGTTAGCTTCTTTAGCTAACCAATGTTCACCAACTGTTACAACGACAGTGAACTTGGCATCAGCTATCACAAGTACTCCGTCAACAAGTGGTGGTGTATTTGAATGGAGAACAGGCTCGACACCATCTGCATCTTTGGTAGCTAATCCAGCTGTAGTGGGAGCTGGTACTTATTACTTGTTTGAAAAATCAACTACAGGTTGCTATAGCTCACCTGCAGTTGTGACAGTGAATATCACTCCATGTGGCTGTCCAAACCCTGCTTCAGTAATCGTAGCTGCTATTCAATCACAGTGCGTAGGTAGTTTCACACAGTTGCAACTATCAGCTACTTTGGGCGGAGGAGCAACAAGCGGAACGTGGACAACAACAGGAACAGGTACATTTGATAATGTATCTAGTGTATTTGCGAAATATACTCCTTCATCTGCTGATGCGACAAAAGGTTCAATCGAGTTTACATTTACGACTAATGACCCAGATGGTAGTGCTACACAATGCTCAGCAGCAGTATCAAAAACTATCTTTACATATAAAGCACGTCCTTCTGCTCCGACCAACTTATCGGCAAATGCAATTTGTTTGGGCGAATCCACGACACTAACAGCTGATGGTGGAGGCAATATAATTAAGTGGTACACAACTGCAACAGGAGGTACTTCGGTAGGGACAGGTTCTAGTTTCAACGTAACACCAACAATAGCAGGAACAATTACTTGTTATGCAGAGGCTGTTACTGCTGATGGTTGTACAAGTGAGAGAGTGGCAATTAATTTCACAGTTTATCCTCGCCCTACAACTCCAACAGTATTGGCATCTCTAGCTAACCAATGTTCACCAACTGTTACAACGACAGTGAACTTGGCATCAGCTATTACAAGTACTCCGTCAACAAGTGGTGGTGTATTTGAATGGAGAACAGGCTCAACACCATCTGCATCTTTGGTATCTAATCCAGCTGTAGTAGGAGCCGGTACTTATTACTTGTTTGAAAAATCGACTACAGGTTGTTATAGCGCACCTGCAGTTGTGACAGTGAATATCACTCCATGTGAATGTCCAAACCCTGCTTCAGTAATCGTAGCTGCTATTCAATCACAGTGCGTAGGTAGTTTCACACAGTTGCAACTATCAGCTACTTTAGGCGGAGGAGCAACAAGCGGAACGTGGACAACAACAGGTACAGGTACATTTGATAATGTATCTAGTGTATCTGCAAAATATACTCCTTCATCTTCAGATGAAACAAAAGGTTCAATCGAGTTTACGTTTACGACTAATGACCCAGATGGTAGTGCTACATTATGTACAGCATCTAGTTCTAAGACAATCTTTACTTATAAAGCACGTCCTTCAAAACCATCAAACTTGTCGGCTAGCTCACAAGTGTGTTTAGGACAGTCTAATACTCTTACTGCTGAAGGTGCAGGTAACACGATTAAGTGGTACACAACTGCAACAGGAGGATCATCAGTAGGTACAGGTACAAGCTTTACAGTAACACCTACAGCAGCAGGTACAGTAATGTATTATGCAGAAGCGGTAAGTCCAGAAGGTTGTATTAGCGAAAGAGCATCTATCAACTTTACAGTGACAAGCTGTCAAACAACAGATTTAGCAGTTGTTAAAACAGTTACTGACGTAGCAAATACACAAACAACTCCTTCATATTTAGTAGGACAGACTATTAATTACTCGATTGTTGCTAAAAACTTAGGAGGCTCAGGTGCATCAACAGTTAAAGTAAAAGATGTACTTCCTGCTAGCTTATCATTTGTAAGTGCAGATCCTTCTGCTCAATATAATGCTTCGACAGGAGAATGGACAATTGGAGATTTGGCGGCTGGTGCTCAGGTTACCCTAAACATTAAGGCAACAATTCTTTCAAAAGGTAGTATTGTGAATGATGCTGAAATCTCAAGTCCAAGCGAAGACCCGACTAAATTAGGTAACAACAAATCAAGTGTATCTATTAATGCTATTGACTTGGCAGACTTGAGTTTGACGAAAACTGTTTCGAATGCTACTCCAAATATTAACGATGAAATTGTTTATACAATCACCGTATCTAATGCTGGACCACATGCCGCAACTAACGTTGAAATTCAAGATATACTTCCTGCGGGCATTAGCTTTGTTTCTAGTACTTCATTGACAAACAATAATGGAACTTTGACTGGTACGATTGCTAATCTTGCGAAGGATGCAAAAGTAGAGTTTACTTTCCGTGCTAAGGTGACATCAGGAGGCAAAATCACTAACGCCGCACAAATTACCAAGTCGGATGTGAAAGACCCTGATTCGACACCAAATAATGGTACAGATAAAAATGAAGACGACGATGATAGTGTAGATATTATTACTCCAACTGTTTGTAATGTAGCAGCACCAGCGCTTGCAGCTGAGAAAACAGCCATTTGTGCTGGGCAATCAGTAAACATCACGGCAGTAGGTTGTACAGGTCAGATTAAATGGAATACAGGTGAAACAACAGCATCAATTACTGTTACACCATCTGTAAATGCAACTTACACGGCAACTTGTACTGTAAACAATTGTACAAGTAATCCATCAGCTCCTGTTTCTATAACAGTTACGACTCCAACTGTACCAACAATAGTGGCTTCATCAACGTCTATTTGTGGTTCTGGTTCGGTAACGTTGACTGCTACAGGTTGTACAGGTACTGTTAAATGGTATGGTGGTGCACAAGCATTAACAGGTGCATCTGTAACAGTTAACCCAACTGTTACGACTACTTACTCTGCCACATGTACAGTTGCTAGTTGTGAATCAACTAAGTCACAAACAGTAACTATTACAGTTGGAACTCCAACACCTCCAGCGATTAGTCCAGCATTGTCAGCAATTTGCTCAGGTTCGCCATTGACATTAAGTGCAACAGGATGTGCTGGTGGTACAATCGAATGGTCAAATGGTATGACTGGCTCATCAATAACAGTTACGCCAACTGCTAGCACAAACTACACTGCTGTTTGTAAGATGGGAACTTGTACAAGTACTGCATCTAATACAGCAAGCGTAACAGTTTCTGAATTTGCTAAACCAACCATTGTGGCATCTAAGACTGCTATCTGTGTGGGTGAAAGTGTAACCTTGACTGCTACGGGATGTAATGGAACTATAAAATGGTCAGATGGTCAAACAGGAGCATCTGTAACAGTTAAACCTTCGGTTACAACTTCTTACAGTGCCACATGTACATCTACTAATGCTACTTGTAACTCTGGAGTGTCAAATACAGTAGAGGTTAAAGTAAATAGTGGTTCTATTGATGCTCCAATTGTAGTATGTGGAGACCAAGAAATTTGTGTTGGTCAAGAAGTAGTCTTCTTAGCATTAGGATGTCCTAGTGGAACAACAGTAAAATGGTCAAATGGTATGACAGGTTCATCAATTACAGTTAAACCAACAATCACTACTGTTTATTCTGCCGTTTGTTCATTAGGCGTATGTGAAAGTGTTAAATCTAACGAAAAAGAAATCGTAGTAAAACCAACAGTGGTAGTAACATTAGTTGCTTCAGCTGACAAGAATAATATCTGTGCGGGTTCTCCAGTAACATTAACAGCAAAAGGCTGTGAAGCAGGTAAAGTAACTTGGACTGGTGGATTAACTGGTTCAACTATTACTGTGAATCCAACAGTAACTACAACTTATACGGCCTTGTGTACTGATGTAGCTTGTGCTACAGATGCTAAAGCTACTGTTACAGTAAATGTAGCCACCGACCTATCAACACCTGTAATTGTAGCAAGTACTACTTCTCAGATTTGTGCTGGTACAGAAGTTACATTAACAGCAACAGGATGTACGGCTGATTTATTATGGAGTACGGGTGAAACTACCCAAAGTATCAAAGTGAAACCAACTGTTTCAACTGCATATACTGTTCAATGTAAATCAAATAGTTGTGCAAGCGCAACTGCAAAAACTTCGGATCCTGTAACTATTACAGTGGGTTCAAGTGTAGCACCTTTGATTACTGCATCAACAAATACAGTTTGTGCTGGAACTCAAGTAACACTCACTACCACAGGTTGTACTGGAACAGTAACTTGGTCTAATGGTAAAACAGGTGCATCGATAATCGAAACGCCAACTACCACAATGACTTACTCAGCTACTTGTAGTGGTGGTACTTGTGTGAGTGGAGAGTCTAATAAAGTAACAGTTACAGTTACTCCATTGGCAATTCCAACAATAAGTGTAGTATGTACATGCCCAGCGAAATTTATGTGCCCAGGTAGTTCAATGACATTAGTGGCATTAGGTTGTGAAGGTGGTACATATCAATGGTCTGATGGATTTACAGGTGCAATTCATACAGTAAGCCCAACTCAAACAACTAACTATACTGTCAAGTGTGTGACAAGTACTTGTACTTCGGCAGTATCTGCTGTAACTACGATTACTGTAGGCACTCCAACAGCTCCAGTAATTACAAGTGATGTATTAACTGCTTGTGCTGGTTCATCTGTGAACTTGACTGCAACTGGTTGTGATGGCGCTGTAATTTGGAGTGATGGTCAAATTGGTACAACAGTAAGCGTAAAACCAACAGCCAACACTACTTATACCGCAATTTGTAAACTTGATAAGTGTGAAAGTGGTAACTCAAATGAGTTGACAATCCAAGTAGGTAATTCTGCTAGTAAGCCATCTACTAAAGATTTGGTAAATGCTTGCCCAGCAACAACGGTTGATTTAACATCTGGTTTGCTAAGTACAGCTTCAAATGGTAGTTCATTTGAATTCAGAACAGGTACATCTAGCACTTCAACTTTAGTAAGTAATCCACAAGCTGTCTCAGCAACAGGCACTTACTATGTATTCGAGAAGTTTGCTTCAGGTTGTTACTCTGCTCCAGCAGCAATCAACGTATTTATTAATACAGATTGTTCTACGAAAAACTGTACAACAGCTCCTGCAGCAGTAAATGCTGGTGCTGATGCTACAATTTGTGATACTAAATCATATCAATTGAAAGGCGCATTTAGTGGAGCTGCAACTTTCATCACATGGAAGTCGACAGGTACAGGTACATTTGACAACCCATTGTTGCCAACAGCTACCTATACAGCTTCAGCACAAGATGTAACAAGTGGTTCAGTAAAATTATTCTTGATATCAAATGACCCAGATGGTACAGGCGCATGTGTGGCTGCTGTAGACACTATGGTTCTTACGATTAATGGAATTAAAATAAAACCAACCATTACCGTTTCTGGTAACTTGACTGCGTGTACGACTGATTCGGTAGGATTGAAAGCAATTGCTGGTTATCAATACAAATGGTATAAAGTTGGCTCTACTTCGGTAGTTTCAACTGCACAAGCAATCAATGTGAAAGGTTTGGGTAGCTATTATTATATCTTGAGCGATTCTAATGGATGTACTTCTGTACCATCAGATACTGCAACATTAAATCCTCTTGCAGATATTTCTGCTCCAGTGACTAAGAATATTATGATATCTTCTGGTCAAACAGCAAACTTAAATAGCTTAGTAACATCAACAACTCCAGCGGGTGCTACCTTGGTATTCAAATCTGGTGGTTTGGCAACATCTAATGATATAGCAACTCCATCTGCTGTTGGATTCGGAACATACTACGCATTCTATCGTACTGCACAAGGATGCTTCTCATCAGGTTCGCCAATTACAGTAAGTACTGATTTAGTAGTGATGGATTTGGCTGATATTGGTGTTGGTATAACAACCGACAAAGCAACCTACGCTGTTGGGGATACCGTAGTTACTACAGTGACTGTAGTAAACTCTGGCCCAAGAACGGCTAAAGGAGTTGCCATAAGCGTAATCATTCCAGGAACACTTACTTATGCTAGTCAGACAGGAGGTTTAATCCAAAATGGAAATACAATTGGTGTTAACATTGATACACTTGTAATGAATGGAAGTAAAACTTACACATTCAAATCAGTGGTAACAAGCACTTCGGAAGCAACCATTACTGTGTCTGCTACCTCTGCTACAGTAGATCCAAATACTGCTAATAACAAAGCGTCTGTTACAATCAATGCAGGAGTTGTTGATCCGAATGCTGCTGATGCTGCCATTGCAATAGTTGCAGATAAAACAGCCATTGGATTAAATGAAACAACAACAATAAAAGTAACTGTTTCTAATAATGGTCCTGCGACAGCTAAGGGAGTGAAAGTGACAACTACGATTCCAACAGGGTTTGAGTTGCTATCGGCAGAACCAAGTTGGGTTGTAAATGGAAATACTTTGACAGCTAGCTACGATTCATTGAAGAAAGGGGAGACTAAAGTATTAACATTCATTGCAAAAGGTATTACATCTGGTAATCTCTTATTTGGAGCAACTGTTGCTTCAACATTAGACCCTAAAACAGATAACAATACAGCAACAACCACCGTTCAGGTTGGTACAATCAACCCTACTGATTTAGCTGATCTTGCATTAAGCTTTACCACAGATAAGTCGATTGTATCGAAAGGTGATGAAGTAGTCTATACATTGAAAGTACAAAATAATGGACCTGCGACAGCATCAAATATCGAGTTGAGAGCATTGTTCCCTCAAGGATTAACATTCTTATCTGGAGATGTCGATAAAACTACTGATTCTGTCAAAGCGACAATCAGTAGCTTAGCAGTTGGAGCTTCGAAATCATTCTCTTATAGAGTGAAAGTAGATGAAGATAGAACAATTTCAACTACGGCGACAACCACTATGTATAGTCCAACAGACCCATTGTTGACTAACAATACAGCTACTGCAACGATTGTATCGACAAACGATACGCTATATGCAGATTTATCTGTAATCAAAACGGCAAGTGCAACAACAGTTAACAAAGACAGTTTGGTAACCTACACTATTAAGGTAACCAATGCTGGTCCTGCTAATGCCAAAAATGTTGTCTTGAAAGACTTCTTAGTAAGTAATTTGTCATATATCAGTGGAGACTTTACTTCAACTGGCAAAACGGCAACAGGTGACTCTTTGAGTGCTACTATTGCATCAATTGCAAAAGGAGAAACCAAATCGTTAACCTACAATGCACGTGCAGTATTACAAGGTGTTGCACCTAACACTGTATTTGTGGCAAGCTCAAGTAAGTTGGATGCTGTGAAGGATAATGATAAGAGTACCGTTGAAGTTAATATCATCAATAGAGTGGTGAATGACTGTAAACTTGGCTTAGCATTAGCAGTAATTGATACAAACCAAACTTCAACAGGTGTTTACAACGTGACTTACCAATTGATTGCGAAAAACTTCTGTAGCGATACTTTACGCAATGTTAGCTTAGTTGATTCGGTTGCGAAAAACTTCCCATCTCCAGCAACATTTACAGTAAGTACACCAGTATTGAAGAATACAGGAAACTTGGTAATCAATGAAGCCTTTGGCGCAAGTGATCCAAACTTAGTAAAAGCTGCTTCTAGCTTTATGATTCCAAACAAAGTTGATACCTTAATTTACACGGTAACACTTACATTAAACGGAAACAAAGGACCATTCTATAGCCAAGTGAATGGTTCAGGAATTGCACCAAGTGGTACAGTGACAGCTAAGTCTGCTGCTGGTACTGATGTAAGTGCAACTCCTAGCAGGACTGTAGTACGCTTCGACTTACCAAGAACATTAATTGGTGTGGCAAAAGAAGTGCTAGCTTCTGGTTTGAAACGTGAAAGCACAAATGAATGGACAGTCCCTTATGTAATTAGAGTTGTCAACATGGGTGTTAATAGAATCACGAAGTTATCAGTAACCGATGATTTGGATGCAGTTTATACTTCGAAAGGGGCTACAATTGTAGGTCAACCAACGGTTTCTACTAATCGTCCAGGTGTGAAAGTAAATTCTAAATACACTGGTTCTGGTTTGAATATCGATTTAGTATTACCTGATTCTTCTGCGCTAGGTGTTGGTGATTCAGTATCTATCAACTTGGCTGTAAGAGTTAACACTACTGCTGCTACAGACTCTGTATTCAGTAACGTAGCAATTGGTAAAGGTACAGGTACAGATGGCTTGACTTATGAGGATATTTCAACGGCTGGTTCTGATCCAGATCCTGATAAAGATGGTGATCCTTCAAATAACAAGGTAGCAACTTCTGTAACATTGAGTAATCCAGTAAAACCATTAGGAGATGCCGCAATTGGTGTAGCATTGTCAGCTAGCAAACCAGTGATGCAAACGGATAGTACATTCAATGTGAAATTCAAATTGGTTGCTCGTAACTATGGTAAGGATACCCTAAACAATGTGGCTCTTGCCAACCATATTCAATCTAATATTGGTCAGCAAGTCACAGCTTGGTCATTGGTAGGTAAACCAACACTTGTTAGTGGAAAAGTAAAACTTGATTCATTGTTCGATGGAATTGCTGATACAACACTTACCGTAGCAAGTAGTACGTTTAAGTTTGCTAAAGGTGACAGTATCGTGATTGAGTACACATTGAATATTCGCGAGCCACTTCAAGATACGATTTATACACAGGCTAGTGCTACTGGTATAAGTATTGCAGATGCGACGAAGATAGCATTTGACTTGTCAACCGCAGGTGCCAACCCAGACCCTAATGGAGATGGAAACCCTGCTGAAAATGCTAAAACTCCAGTAATCTTTGATGCTTCAGTTGTAACAGATAGTCCATTTATCCCAGAAGGATTCTCTCCAAATGGTGATGGAATTAACGATAAATTCGTAATTCAACCATTGAACCCTGATCAACGCATTGAGTTGAAAATCTTCAATAGATGGGGTAGCCTTGTCTACGCTTCGAGTGATTATCAAAATGACTGGGGTGGCGAATCAAACCAAGGTGTGAAAGTAATCGGTGACGGTCAAGGCTTACCAGATGGTTCTTACTTCTATAGCTTCACACGTTATGATAGAACAACAGGTGAAATTATTTTAACTCAAGGTAAAAACACAGTAGTTAGATATTTCACAATTGCTAGATAATACAAAAACACTCTAGAGGGGCACTCCCCTCTAGGGTGCCTAAATAGTTAAGAAATCAAATCAAAGGAAATAAAGCCTAGTAGTATTTATCTTTTTTCTTTGGTTAATAATTTAAACCATCATCCAATGAGACGCCAAAGTTTGCTTTTGAGAGCGAAAACCGCAATCCTCTTCTCTCTAGCCTTAGGGCTGGCAAGTGTAGAAAAAGCTCATGCTCAGCAAGAAGTCCAATATTCTCAATATATGTTCAATATGCTTGCTGTTAACCCAGCTTATGCGGGTAGCCGCGATGTATTGAGTATGACTGGAATTTACCGCCAGCAGTGGGTAGGAATCGAAGGCGCACCAACTACACAGTCATTCACTATCGACATGCCAGTTAAAAAAGAAAAAGTCGGTATTGGATTACAATTATACCACGACCAGATTGGGGTATTCAATAATACGGGAGCATATTTATCTTATGCTTATCGTGTCAAAGTATCTCAACGTTCTACTTTGGCTATGGGTATTCAGGCCGGAGCAACCAACTTGGTGGGTAATTTAAGTGGTGTCCGTCGTACATTAGATAATACCGATATCGATCCAGCATTTAATGGCAATACCTCCAAATGGTTACCTAATGTAGGTACAGGTTTGTACTTGAGTAACGACCGTGGATATATTGGTGTTTCGGTTCCAAACTTAGTACAAAACGAACTTCGTACTTATACTGGTAATGAAGATACATTGAAAAAAGCTCGTCAAGAAAGACACTATTTCGTGATGATGGGATTTGTTGTGCCGTTGGGAAGTTCATTGGCATTGAAACCCTCTGTATTAGTAAAAGCGACTCGCGATGCTGCTGCATTTGATTTTAACCTTAATCTATGGATTCGCGATCGAGTTGCTGTTGGGGCTTCTTGGAGAACCAATAATCAAAAGTTTAATTCACCTTTCGCAAATCAAAATGGTGATGCCGCTATTGGTATGCTCGAAATTCAAGCAAGTGACCAGTTCCGTATTGGCTATGCGTATGACTTTATGCTAAATAGCCTACAGAACTCACAAAAAGGTAGTCATGAAATTATGTTGAGATATGAGTTCGGTTTCAAAAAAGCCAAAATTCTTACTCCACGTTATTTCTAAATTAGTAACAGGAAAGATTAAATTAATAATATATCTGTGGTACACTATGAAGGTATCCTTCTAATTATGAGTGTAATTTAATAACTGATATACTATTAACTTTTACTTAAGTATTAATGCAAAATAAAATTGCATTAATACGCTTTAGGCTGTAAGCCGTAGGCATTAGGCAAAAAAGTTTCTATTATTTCATGAGAAATACTATTTAACTTTTAGCTTACCGCATAAAGCCTAAAGCTTAAAGCGGGTAAAATTTATTTTAATTTTGCCTACTAACTTATTACTGGAAAGTCTTGAGTATAAGGTCATATCCTTAGTTGTCTTATCGATTTTGAATTCGCCCTCATGATGTTATAACTGTTTAGAAAAATGATTAATTGTAAGAAAATAGGATTGGTAATTCTTACTGCCTTACTCTTTATTTCAAAGGTGTCAGCTCAGACGTTGAAAGATGCTGAGGCTGAATTTGAAAGAATGAGCTATTTGAATGCCGCAGAGATGTTTGAACATGTCCTCAAGGGCAAAGTTTCAGATACAGACAAGCAAGCTGCAAAGCTGAAGTTGGCATACGCTTATCGACAAATCAAAGACTCTCAAAATGCAGAAAGAGTATATAAAGAGATAGTAGATAATCCGTCTTTTTCAGGTGATTCAAAAGCATACCTTTATTATGCACAAGCGCTTGCTACAAATGGTAAGTACAAAGAATCACAGGACGTATATGAAAAATATTCTAAAATAGCAGGAACGGATAAGCGAAGCTCAAGTTTTCAGAAATTATATAAGAATGTTGAAACACTCAGCAAAAATAAAGCATGTTATAAGGTTGAGTACCTAAATCTCAATACTGATAAAGCAGACTTTAGCCCTACCTATTACAAAAATGGGTTTGTTTTTAACTCTGGTCGTACAGAGTCTGTGGGTTTAAAACGAGTATATTCTTGGGATAACTCAAATTTTCTTGACCTTTATTACTTGTCTGATATTAGCAAGCTCACTGCTTCTCAGCCTTCTGGTTTAGGTGGCTCTACCGCAAATAAAGAACGTAAATTTAAAGCGCCAGCCGTCGTTGGAGATGACGAATACACACCCGCTACACCAAATGATTCAAGAACAGTAGGTTCTTATGGCAGTACTGGTATGTACAAAGGGTATGCGACATACAATGAGATTCCTGTTACACAAAGTGAGGTTTTCTCCAAAACCCTTAATACTAAATACCATGAAGGGCCTGTGACATTTTCGAGCGATAGCCGTAAAATTGTTTTTACAAGAAATAATTATAACTCAGGTAGTTTCAAGACTAGTGCAGACCGTGTAAATAAATTAAAACTTTACACTGCCGAAGACAAAAAAGGTGATGGACAATGGTCTAGTGTAAAAGAGGTTCCTTTTAATAATAACGAGTATTCAACTGGGCATCCAACTTTGACGAAAGATGATAAGTTAATGTATTTTGTTTCGGATATGCCAGGTGGTTTTGGGGGTACAGATGTGTATGTAGTAGAGTTTAACAACGGAAGCTTTGGAACTCCTGTCAATCTAGGACCTCAAGTAAATACTGAAGGAAATGAAATGTTTCCTTTTGTAGATGAAAAAGGAAATTTATATTTTGCTTCAGATGGTCATGCTGGACTTGGAGGCTTAGATGTCTTCTTTGTTGAGTTACAAGATGGGAAAACTATTAAAAGTAAAATTAAGAATCTTGGTGCTCCTATCAATACGAGCCAAGATGATTTTGGACTTATCACAGATGGAGAACGTAAACAAGGATATCTAAGCTCAAATCGTAAACGTGGTGGTGCCGATGATGATATTTATAGATTTACAAGGGAATGTGATGAAAAACCAGAATGTCGTGAGCTACAGGTTATTGTATTTGATGCAGAGTCAAAATTGCCGCTAGATAACGCTGATGTAGAAGTATCAACAGAGGGTAAGACAGAGATGAAAAAGACAGATTCAAATGGTACTTTCAAAATCTGTTTGGATGAAGATAAATCATATTTATTAAAGGCTTCTCGTGAAGGGTATCTTCCCAATACAGTAGGATATTCGGCAAAAGATGCAAAAATGGAGCAATCAACGCTTGATATTCCTTTACAACCTGTAAAAGAAGTAGAAGGAGATTCACTATCAGCAAGAATCAGTCCATCAGGTAATCCTAATCCAGCGCTACCTTGTAAGGTAACTACCCTTAGGGGACGTGTTACTTCGAGTAAAGATAAAAGCCCAATTGCAGGTGTTGTTGTAACGCTAAGAAACGAATGTGATGGAACAATACAACAAGTGGTAACTGATGCAGAGGGACGCTATCAGTTTGATATTTGCCCAGGATGTGATTATAATCTGGAAGCAGCTAAAGAAAATTTTGGTTCGAAAAGTAATAAAATTAAGAAAGTGGGAGATAATCCTCCAAAATACATCAATTCTAATTTGAGTATGTTTGAAGAGGGAGATGTAATTACAATCGATAATATTTACTACGATTATGGTAGATACAATATCCGCCCTGATGCAGCTAGAGAATTAGAAAAACTAGTATCACTGATGAAGCGCTATCCAAAAATGAGAATCGATTTACGTTCACATACTGATTCACGCTCGTCGACTGAATTTAACCAAAGACTTTCAGAAAATCGTTCGAAATCAGTAATTAGTTATTTACGTAAACGTGGTATTGCTTCTACAAGATTAGAGTCATCAGGATTTGGCGAAACGCAATTACTCAACGAATGTGCCGACGGTGTTGAATGTACCGAAGAACAACATCAGACCAATCGAAGAACAGAATTCAAAGTAATTCAGATGCAATAAATTTGAGTGAAATTTATATTTAAGTCCGTGTAACAGGTAACTTTACCTTACACGGACTTTTTTTGTGGTATGAAACAATTCTTACTTTTTATTTTTCTTCTTATCTCGTCTTCTAATTTTGCTCAATATCCTTTTTTGAGGTCTTATACTGTAGATAATGGTTTGCCTAGTTCGAATGTATATCGTGCATACCAAGATAGTAAGGGCTTTCTTTGGTTTTGTACCGATAAGGGCATCGCCCGATTTGATGGTTATCATTTTGAAAGCTTTTCCACCAAAAATGGTTTGCCCAATAATGATGTCTGGCAATGTGCAGAGGATAACCAAAAACGACTCTGGTTTTTGACTTATAGCGAGTCATTTTATTATTTTGATATAAACGACAATAAGTTCTACACAATTCCAAACCCTTATCCCGACCTACAAGACACCCATATTTGGTGCTATGTTCAAACATCGCCCAATACTATGCAGGTGATTTTAAATAAGAGATTTGAGGTATTGGAAATAGATGTCAAAAATCGAAAAGTTAAGCGATATAGCCCCCCCAAGATTGGGAATCAATCCTATCCGTTTATCAACAACAAAACCCACCTCAGTGTAAACATGAGCGTAGGTTCTGCTTTTACATTACGAGCTTATTCCGAAGGGCTATCCCACAATATCAAGCATGTTCCTCATGTTTTGCCTGATTTTTTTAAATCAAAATTTCCTATTCAAATTTTTAATAAGCTGATTACTATCTTGTTTGAAGACGATAAAACTATTTATGCTACCGCCGAAAATTTGGTGGTCTATAGTAAAAATGGATTGAAGGAAATCCCCACTTCTAGTATAAGCTCTTTTAAAAACAATAACCTGACATTATTACTTAGTACTGGAAGCCCGAAATATAAGCTTTGTGTAACCGAAAAAGAGTCTTTTCTATTAGATGAAAATTTTAAACGATTGCACCAGTTTGATTTTTTGAACAGGTATGTTATTAATACAATTTATGTAGACAGCGAAGAAAACTTTTGGTTTTGTACCAAGGATAAAGGGTTGCTATTTTTGTCAAAACAAGCTATGAACTCGGCTACATATAATTTCGCTGATGGTAACTCGGTTGTAGCAATGCAGCAATATGGAGATAAATTAATTTTTGGCACAGGAAAGGGCAATTTATATCGAATAGAACCAAATCAATCTATCACACCACTTGAGATAAATGATCCCATACAGTTACCAGTGAGAGATATTGCCATTACCAAAGAAAAAGCTATGGTAGCTTATTACGGTATGGATTATACTATGTATTCGACGAAATCATTGTTGACAAAAAATAAGTTAACTATTAATAAAATTGTAAAGAAAAACGGACAGTATGATTTATACGAACCAATCAATAAAAAGTACGATGGAGAATGTATCCATTGGATTGATTATAAAACAATAGATACACTCAATTCAAAAACTATTGTAGGCTATAATGCCCTAATGATGGTAAAGCTTATCGAAACACCAAGTCATTATAGAACGAAGCGTATTTTTACTAAAATTAATATTCCCAAAATTATTGCCATGCACACAGGAGTTGATAGCTCCATTTGGGTAGGTAACTCTAAAGGTATTTATAAGCTATCTTTTGCCGATTCTACGGCACAGTATTTTGATAGTCAAAAAACGAAATATCCTTTACTCCGAAAACCCGTAAAGTGTATCATTTCTACCAAAGATAAAAAAGTGTGGGTTGGTACCAATGGCTTTGGTTTGTATGCTTTTGATGGAAAAAGCCCTTTAGTTATCCAAGAGCTCACCTATGAGAATATCAACGCCATCTATGTTGATGATAAAACCAAAACCGTCTGGGCAGCTACCAATCATGGAGTATATATTTTGTCAGATATAAATTATCGTGCTCAAAGTTACCAACTCAAAAAACTTTCAGTAATTCAAGGACTACCTACACATGAAGTATATTGTTTAAGTATACAAAAGGATTGGGTGTGGATAGGAACAGCGAATGGCTTATTTAAAATCAAAATGAAACATATTTTGAACACTGAGTCACAAAACGCAAATGTTCCTTTGGTGATTCGTCGTGTGAAAGTTAATAATCAAGATACCTTAGTTACCTCTCATTATGAGTTAGAACATACGCAAAATAACTTGACCATTGAGTTTGTGGCTCTTTCGTATATGAGTAACAAAAATATTAAATATCAATACCGCTTATTAGGAAGTAGCCAGTCGGATACCTTATGGCAGGAAGTTGATGAACTACAACTAAGTTTTCCTTTTTTGCCTCCAGGCAACTATACTTTCGATCTAAGAGCTTATGATGTGACTGGACAAGCTACCCAAAAAGTCAACCCAATAAGCTTTCATATCAAAGCCCCTTTTTGGCAAGAAACTTGGTTTAGATTAATTATCGTTGGTATCGTTGCATTAGGGGCAATTTTGGCTTTATATGCCCGCATCAAATTTATTCGAAAAGCCGAAAGCGAACGGACTGCTGCCAACAAACGGTTTGCTCAACTCGAATTACAAGCATTACAAGCACAAATGAACCCTCATTTTGTGTTTAATGCCTTAAGTTCAATTCAATACTATATTTTGAACAATGCTATTGAAGCTGCCAATGATTACTTGAGTAGATTTTCACGATTGATGCGACTCTTTCTGGAATCTTCTCGGAATAAATATATTTCTGTTCATGAGGAATGTGAACTTCTGGAATACTACATTACCCTCGAACAGTTACGGTTTAAAAATCGATTTACTTTTGAAATACAGATAGACGATGAAGTGCCTCAGGAGTTAGAAATTCCATCTATGCTGATTCAACCATTTGTTGAAAATGCAATTAATCATGGGCTTGTTTACAGTAAAAATAACGAAGGTATTCTTTTGATTCACTTTAGTTTGTTAGACGATTATGTGCTTTGTACCATCGAGGACAATGGAATCGGACGAGAAAAGGCCGCAGAGCTGAAGCAAAAGTCTCTAAAATCGTATCAATCTCAGGCAACTCAAATTACTGCCGAACGAATTCAATCTTTAAAATACATTGAAGAAACTAAAGTCGAAGTAAATGTTATTGATAAATTCAATGAAATAGGAGAGTCTCAGGGGACAAAAGTTGAAATACTTATTTATCTTTGAGAAATAAAATTATCCCTAATTGTTAACCATGCTCAGAGCTATCATTGTTGATGATGAGAATAATGCACTAGAAGCTTTAAAAACTCTTTTAACCAATTATTGTCCGCAAGTAAAAATTATAGAAACAGCCACCTCTGTCGAAGAAGCATACCAAAAAGTAGTTACTTTCAATCCTAATCTTTTATTTTTAGATGTGGAAATGACAAACGGAACGGGATTCGATTTATTAATGAAATTTGATGAACCTTCTTTTAAAGTCATATTTGTAACGGGTTTTGACCAGTATGCACTTAACGCCATTAAGTTTTCGGCAATTGATTATCTCCTAAAACCGATTCATGTAGCAGAATTAATTGAGGCTGTCAAAAAAGCAGAAAAGCAGCTCGATAGTCAGGATAATCTCGGTGAACTACGAAATTTGCTTAGTACCTTAAATAACCCCAGAAGTCGTAAGAATAAAATCGCTATTCCTACTCACAAAGGTTTTGAAATGATAGAGGTACAGGATATTGTTCGTTGTGAGGCTTCAAGTGGTTATACTTTGATTCATTTGCTTCAAGGGAAGCCAGTTATGTCTTCTCGTGATTTAAAAACTTACCACGAACTATTAGAAGAATACGATTTCTTCCGAATTCATGATTCTCATGTAATTAGTCACTTTCATATTCAAAAGGTTTTGAATGAAGACGGTGGCGTGGTAATACTTACCAACGATATTCGTTTACCCATCGCTCGACGCCGAAAAGCTGATTTTTTGGAATGGCTAAAAGGACGTTAAACCAAGTAACGACTATATTCGACCAGATAATAGTAATTTATTGCCGTATAAAAGGTGTAGATTGTTTGACATAGCTTTACCATGTATTTTCGTAATGTGTGTTAGACCTCTATACTTATTGAGGACTCCCAAGTTTAAGGCAACTTGTGGGTCCTCTTTTTTTGATCAATTCAAAGAGAAGCATTGGAGTGTTTACTTCAAAGTGTCTCTTACAAAATATACAGCTATTTTATAAGACTCATCTAATTATCTACTCTTGCATAATCGCTTACTTGCTACTAACTTCGTTACAAAACCTCAGCGACTAGATTGGGGCTAGGATTAAACACAATGTCATTATGAAAAAGCTTCTACTAGGGGTAATAGCCACCTTGTTATATCTTCAAAGTTATGGTCAACAAGATCAGTTGTATTATACTTATCCGTTTATGCCCATGACCATCAATCCTGCCTATGCAGGAGCAAAAGAAGTTATTTCATTTTCTGGTATTTACCGAAAACGCCCCTTATTTACTAATAGTGTTGCAGCAACTTCTACTCAGCAATATTTTAACTTTGATATGCCGATTGCACAAGACAAAATGGGCGTCGGTTTTCAAGCATATAATACTGATCAGGCCATTGGGATAGGAGGGAGTTTGGCAGGTAACCTAGGCCTTTATGGTAACTTCGCCTATCGGTTCAATATGCCAAATGACGGGAAGCTAGCAGTAGGCGTTCTAGCAGGTATAACACAAGTACCCGCAATTTTTGGTGCAGGAAGTTCAGGTACAACACGTTTACGCTCAAGTTTAGGACTAGGCGTATATTATCAAAATGACGATTGGTATGCGGGTGTTTCGATGCCCAATGCCAACGCCTCAAGTGACGGATATAATGTGCCAATCTTTGTTTCTGGAGGATATTTGTTTCCACTTTCAGATGATTTTGTGCTCAAAACAGGCGTGGTATTCAGACGCATTAGTAATGGTGATTATAACCGAAGTGACATAGATTTACACGGAGTGCTTTGGATTAAAGAAAGATTTGGTCTTGGTATTTGGTATCAAAATACGGGTTCTGAATTTGTTAATAAAGCGCTGTTAGGTTCATTGGAGGTACAACTAAGTAAAATGAGAATTGGTTATTCTTATGACTTTCAAGGTAGTAACGCTACCAATACCACCTCACCCGCTAATCAAGGATTTCATCAAATTATGTTGAGATTTGATTTTGATTCGGGTAATGGAAAATCAGCACAGTTTAAATATTTCTAAAAGTGCTCAAAGGCAATGAAATAAAAAACGGGTGAGAATCTCTCACCCGTTTTTTATTTCATCTTTTCCAACGCAGAGGTAAACTTTTGCGTATCTATTTTTTCTTTTAGCGCTAATTCGTAAGCTTTTTGCTCTATATCTAGTGCTTTTTGTTTTTCTCCCAATTTTAGCATTAACTGGGCATAGGAATGATAATAGTCTGGATTTTCTACTAGTTCAATAGCTCTTTGAATCCATGGGATAGCTTTTTCTAATTTTGTAGGAGTATCTACTTGCTCATAAAAAGTTTTTACCACGTCATGTAATTCATTAGCTGTCAAACGAGCCATTGTAAAGCGCCCATACTTTTTGATATTATTGTAAAGTGGTGCTCCAGTACCTGTTGAATCTTTGATTCCAAGACGATAAGCTTGCATCATTTTGTCATATTCCCATAAGTCTTGTTTTCGAATACTTTCTATTTGTACAAACATTACATATTGGTCAAGATAATTTTCAGCAGCTTCAACATATTTGTTAACATCTTTTATCGCTAAATAAAAAGCAAGCTTATTTTTATCATTTACACGGTCGGCTGTATTAGGAAGAGCCTTCAAGTTAGCCTGTAACGCTTTTTCAAAAAGAACTTTATTCTTTGTCTCAATAGCCTGATAGAAGAACTCGTTAATACTTGTCGAAAAAGCCTGATTGACTTTTTCATCTCCCCCTTCAAATAACCCTTCAGCTTTTTCACGATATTTTAACAGTAGCTCAAAAGCTTTTCCATCAATTTTAAAACCATTATTGACCACCAAACGCAGTGTTTTGTCCGAAGACTGTTGGATAGGAGTAAGTGCTTTTACATATTCCTCTACCAATGTCATGTTATCTAGGTTATATCTAGAACGCTTGGCAATAAATTCATATAAAAAATCTGGGTCACGTTTACCATCATTATATTGTTTTTCGAGAACATAAATTGGTTTTGAGTCCGATTGATTTGTCAAAACAAGGTCAGCTTCTTTCAAAAGGTCGGTCGAGCCAAGGTATCCCTCCTGCTTATACACGAGGTTTTCGGTGGCATCTACAAAAAGACAAGTAGGATAGGAAGTCACATTATAACGTCTGGCCAACGTAATCCCAAATCCTTTTTCAGCATCGATTTTGTAATTGATAAACTTGTTATTGAATTTATCGCCTACAGACGCTTCAGAGAAGGTTTTTTTATCCATCTCTTTACAAGGTCGGCACCAAGTAGTATAAATATCGACAAAAATTAGCTTGTTCTGAGCCTTTGCCTGAACAAGTACATTTTGCCAATCATCTTGACGAAAAGATATTCCCTGTGAGAAGGTCTGAGCACTTACCCACATAAGAGCAAGAAAACAGATTTGCGACAGGTTTACTGGTTTCATGGTATGGTAATGTTTTTGGTAAGGAATAGTTTCAATGAGTGTTCAACGTTTTGAGGACAAAGAAAATATATGTGAAAGATGAATCGCTTCATGAAATTCCATTCGAAAATATCACTATTTATTCACAAAGTCTTTATTCTGGGCAACAACTTATTGCAAAGAAGCATAATTGTAGGTTGTTGGTATTCTTATAAATGTAGAAAGTCTCATAAAAAATCAAGTATTAATATACTGTAAATAAATCACATAAATAAATGCTTTATAAAAAAACTCGGCTTAAATAATCACATAATCTATAATTTGAATAGGAAGTTTAAGTTTTTAGAAAAATCCAATAAATGTTCTTATGCAAAAATATATAGTTATTTACTTGTAGTCCAGAACTACAGAAAAAAAGCATTTAAGCATCAAATAAATTCGAAAAGTACAAGTATTGCCTACAATTGAAATACTGAAATGGTAGTTTGACAAAATGAATAAAAAATGACAAAATTTGTATTTTTAGGGTAGGCTTATTTGCTTCTTGACAGGAGAGTAAAAGAACTATAAAACTACATGGCATCGTTTATGATAAAAATTGTAGCCAATTACGTGCCAAAAAGGAATCAGCCGAAAGAAAATATTTAAGGGTTTCGTAAATCTAACTACCTGATTGACTTAGAGAGATAAGGATAGTTTTTCAAAAAAAAAGGTAAAACAAATGGATATATGCGTACATTTGCACCCGCAAAAATGAAGTTTTCTTACATAAACCAGAACTACTACAAACTGATTAAAATAGTTGCTATTTTAAGGTAAAGTTGAATTTTTCTAAGAAAGCAAAATTTTTAGGAGGGTTATTTTGGCTACTATATTAATTTGGCAAAAATCCTGTAAAAAACAAATAAATTTTTGTGATTTAATTAACGGGCTTACCGTAACTTTGCCAAAATTCTATTGGGAGACTTTCATTAAATCAAGAAAATCAATCTCTTTGTACTTTATTCGTACCCTATGTAAGAAACTTTACGAATAAGTTTAATTAATATCAAAGATTAACGCCAGTTATGGACCAATTTTCATACATTGCCAACGCCGATACTGCGGTAATTTCGGACTTGTACGAGTCATATCAGCAAGACCCCAATTCGGTTGACGCTAGTTGGCAGAACTTTTTCAAAGGTTTTGACTTTTATACTTCTTGGAGTGGCGAGGCCTCTTCAAATGGAGTGGGTAGTGCATCTGTAGATGCTTCAATGATTCAGAAAGAGATGTCTGTAATCAGTTTGATTAAGGCATTTAGATCAAGAGGACACTTGTTGTCAAAGACCAATCCTGTGCGTGAGCGCAAGGATCGTCGCCCTCGTCTTGATTTAAAAGATTATGCACTTTCTGAAGCTGATCTTGATACAGTATTCCAAGCGGGTAGTTTTTTGGGTATTGGCCCAGCATCTCTTCGCAAAATTGTGGAATCTCTCTATAAAATCTACGCAGGTTCGATTGGTTTTGAGTATTCTTACATCAGAGAATCAGATGTTAAAGAATGGCTTCGTAACAAAATCGAGAAGGAAGCGCTTGCTTTTAATCCTTCTATCGATGAGAAAAAACAGATTCTTCAAAAATTGAACGAAGCTGTTGTTTTCGAAAACTTCTTAGGTACAAAATATTTAGGTCAAAAACGTTTCGGTTTGGAAGGTGGCGAAAGCACTATTCCTGCACTTGATGCTATTATCAATACTGCGGCCGACCTTGGTGTGAAAGAAGCTATGATTGGTATGGCTCACCGTGGACGTTTGAACGTGTTGGCCAATATTATGCACAAATCTTACGCCGCAATCTTCGATGGTTTTGAAGGAAATATTCCTGATCAAATCCACGGTGACGGTGACGTAAAATATCACTTAGGCTATTCATCTAAGCATATTACTCCTGCTGGTTCTGAAATTTCTTTGAAATTAGCGCCAAACCCTTCTCACTTAGAGGCTGTAAATCCTGTAGTTGAAGGCTTCTGCCGTGCAAGTGCTGATGCTCATTATGATGGTGATTATGACAAAGTATTACCAATCTTAATTCATGGTGATGCTGCTGTAGCGGGTCAGGGTATTGTATATGAGGTAACTCAAATGGCGAAGTTGCGTGGTTACGAAACAGGTGGTACAATCCACTTTGTAATCAACAACCAAGTTGGTTTTACAACAGACTTTGAGGATGCTCGTTCGGCAATCTATTGTACA
Organism: Flectobacillus longus; assembly: GCF_030056705.1. GTDB lineage: Bacteria > Bacteroidota > Bacteroidia > Cytophagales > Spirosomataceae > Flectobacillus > Flectobacillus longus. The sequence continues at coordinate 29,959 of NZ_JASHIC010000013.1, read as the reverse complement.
GATGTAGCTAAAATCATTGATGCTCCAGTATTCCACGTAAATGGTGACGATCCTGAAGCGGTTGTTTTCGTTTCGAAAATCGCAGCTGAATTCCGTCAGCAATTCAACCGTGACGTATTTATTGATATGGTTTGTTACCGTAGAAATGGTCACAACGAATCTGATGAGCCAAGATTTACGCAACCAACCTTGTATTCGAATATCACAAATCATCCAAACCCTCGTGAAATCTACACACAAAAATTGATTACACGTGGTGATATCGATGCTCAGTTGGCTTCTCAAATGGATTCTGAATTTAAGGCTGAGTTGCAAGCTCGCCTTGACCAAGTAAAACAAAAAATTCGTCCAGAATATGTACCATTGAAATTGGATAACAAATGGGCTGAATTGCGTTTTGCTGGTACAGAAGATTTTGAGAAATCTCCCAAAACAGGTATTTCTAAAGAAACGATTGATAAAATTGCAGCTGCTTTGACAAAATTGCCAGCAGGTTTCCATGCCTTGAAGCAAATTGAAAAAGTATTAGCTGATCGTAAAGTATTTTTCCAAAATGGACAATTAAACTGGGCTACAGCTGAAGCTTTGGCGTATGGTTCATTGTTGCTGGAAGGCAAAATGGTACGTGTATCTGGTCAGGATGTTCAACGTGGTACGTTCTCTCACCGTCATGCTGTATTGCACGATGCTGAGACAAACGAGTCATACACTTCTTTGAACTTTATTGAAGAAGGGCAAGAGCAAATCCAAATCTATAACTCATTGTTGTCAGAATACGGTGTGTTAGGTTTTGAATTTGGTTACTCATTGGCAAACCCTGAAGCCTTGGTTATCTGGGAAGCTCAGTTTGGTGACTTCTCAAACGGTGCGCAAACAATGATTGACCAGTTTATTGCATCTTGCGAATCGAAATGGGGTACGATGAATGCTTTGGTAATGCAACTACCTCATGGTTATGAAGGTCAAGGTCCTGAGCACTCAAATGCTCGTCCTGAGCGTTACTTACAATTGGCAGCAGAAGACAACATGGTTGTAGCAAACTTAACTACTCCTGCAAACATCTTCCACGCATTGCGTCGTCAGTTGGCTTGGGAATTCCGTAAGCCATTAATCATCATGTCACCTAAATCACTGTTCCGTCATCCAAAGGTAGTTTCTCCAATCGAAGAATTTATCGACGGATCATTCCAAGAAATTTACGGTGATACTTATGCAGATGCTAAAAAAGTGAAGAAAGTATTGTTGTGCTCTGGCAAAGTTTATTTCGACTTGTTAGAAAAACAACAAAAAGACAATCGCACCGATGTGGCAATTATCCGTATCGAGCAGTTACATCCTTTCCCAACTAGCCAAGTAAATGCAGAGCTAGCGAAGTATCCAAAAGCAAAAGTTTACTGGGTACAAGAAGAGCCAGAAAACATGGGATACTGGTCATTTGTAACTCGCGAATTTGGTTTCAAATCATTTGAAGGAGTTATTGCTCGCAAAAAATCTGCTTCGCCTGCAACAGGTTTCTTGAAAGTTCATAATGAAGAACAAGCAATTCTAGTTGATAGAGCATTTGCTTAATTATAATATTTGTTGAAACCGACTTTTTGACGCTACGGCTCAGAGAGTCGGTTTTGGCATCATGTTACCAGACAATATTTAAACAGGACATTTTACTATAGTTATAAATTGAAGATTGTGTCAAACAACCAATCCGAATACTAAATAATAAATTAATAAGATGGCAATCGAAATGAAAGTTCCGCCAGTTGGCGAGTCGATAACCGAGGTCACAATTGCCTCATGGAATAAAAAAGATGGGGATGTAGTGAAGATGGATGAGGTATTGTGCGAGTTAGAGTCGGATAAAGCTACCTTCGAACTACCAGCAGAAGCTGAAGGTGTTTTGCGCATTGTTGCAAAAGAAGGTGATACTTTACCAATTGGTGCAGTAATCTGCGTTATCGAAGCCGCAGGTGCTTCGGCAGCAGCAGCGCCAGTTGTAGCAGCTCCAGTAGCCGCTCCTGCTCCAGCAGCAGCGCTAGTTGCAACGGAAACTAAGGTTGTTGAAATCAAAGTTCCAGCAGTAGGTGAGTCTATCACTGAAGTTACAGTTTCGTCTTGGAATAAGAAAGAAGGTGATACTGTATCGATGGACGAAGTATTGTGCGAACTTGAATCTGACAAAGCTACCTTCGAATTGCCTGCTGAAGCGGCGGGTGTATTACACATCGTAGCAGAAGCTGGTACTACTTTGCCTATTGGTGGCTTGGTAGCAACTCTTACCGTAGGTGCAGGTGCTAGCGTTGCTGCTCCAGCTCCTTCAGCAGCACCAGTTGCAGCAGCTCCTTCGGGCGATGCCAACTACGCTGCGGGTCATGCTTCTCCTGCAGCAGCTAAAATTTTAGCTGAAAAAGGTGTTGATGCTGGTGCCGTACAAGGTACTGGTGTAGGTGGCCGTATTACTAAAGAAGATGCTCAAAGTGCTCAAAAACCAGTAGCTCCAGCGCCTGCAACTCCAGCAGCGGCTCCTGCTCCTGCGGCAGCACCAGTTGCTTCCTCTGATTCAAGAGGTGTAAGAAGAGAAAAAATGACTTCGCTTCGCAAAACAGTAGCTCGTCGATTGGTTCAAGTGAAAAACGAGACTGCCATGTTGACTACATTCAACGAAGTTGATATGAAGCCAATTATGGATTTGCGTTCGAAATACAAAGATAAATTCAAAGAAAAACATGGTGTTAACCTTGGTTTCATGTCATTCTTCACTAAAGCAGTGACGGTGGCATTGAAAGAATTCCCTGCGGTTAATGCTTCTATCGATGGCGATCAAATCGTTTACCATGACTATTGTGATGTTTCAATTGCAGTATCTGCTCCAAAAGGATTAGTTGTACCTGTGATTCGTAATGCTGAACAATTATCATTGGCTGGTATCGAGGCTGAGGTTATTAGATTAGCAACTCGTGCTCGTGACAACAAATTGACACTTGATGAAATGAACGGTGGTACTTTCACTATTACAAATGGTGGTGTATTTGGTTCAATGTTATCGACCCCAATCATCAATGCTCCACAGGTAGCTATCTTGGGTATGCACAACATCGTTGAGCGTGCTGTGGTAATTGGTGGTCAAGTGGTTGTTCGCCCAATCATGTATGTAGCACTTTCTTATGACCACCGTATCATCGACGGTCGTGAGTCTGTAAGCTTCTTGGTACGTTTAAAACAATTACTAGAAGATCCAACTCGTTTATTGTTAGACGTCTAGTTTAAATAGATATTACTGAGGCAAAGACACGATATTATGCGTGTCTTTGCCTTTTTTGTATCATTTTTTGACTTAAAATAAATAGTTTCAATTTAAACTAAAAGCCTGTTTTTTATCAAAAATTGAAAACTATCACTCAGAGGTCAACACTTTATTTCAAAACTATCCGATTAAGAACTTTTATAGTAACAAAGTAATTATAGATAAAGAGTCATAGACTCAATAACTGTAAATAATCAAAGTATGCAATACGACGTAATAGTAATAGGCTCAGGTCCTGGTGGTTATGTAGCTGCCATCCGTTCGGCTCAATTAGGCTTAAAAACAGCCATCATCGAAAAATACTCTGTATTGGGTGGTACTTGCTTAAACGTAGGCTGTATTCCATCAAAAGCATTGTTGGACTCATCAGAGCATTTCTACAATGCACAACATTCATTTGCTGAGCATGGTATCGAGCTTGAAAACTTGAAAGCTAACTTGTCTCAGATGATTTCTCGTAAAAAAGGAGTTATCGAGAAAATGAATAATGGTATTGCTTTCTTGATGAAGAAAAACAAAATCACTGTTTATAACGGGTTAGGTTCTTTTGTTGACAAAAATACCGTAAACGTTGCTAAACTTGATGGTACTGCTGAGCAAATTACTGGTAAAAATATCATCATTGCTACAGGTTCAAAACCAACTGTTTTACCATTTATTCCTGTTGACAAAAAGCGCGTTATTACTTCAACAGAAGCTTTGAATCTTCAAGAAATTCCAAAACATCTTATCGTTATTGGTGCTGGTGTTATTGGTGCTGAGTTAGGTTCAGTTTACGCTCGTTTGGGTGCTAAAGTAAGTTTTGTAGAATTTGCTGATTCTATGATTCCGACTATGGACAAAACAATGGGTAAAGAATTGCAGAAATCAATTAAGAAATTGGGTGCTGACTTCTACCTAAGCCATAAAGTAACTGGTGTAGTTAATAATGGAGACGATGTAACAGTTACAGCTAAAAACTCAAAAGACGAAGACGTAACTATTACTGGTGACTATGTATTAGTTTGTATTGGTCGTCGTCCATATACTGATGGGTTGAATCTTGAAGCTGCTGGCCTTGCTACAGACCAAAGAGGTAAACTTGAAGTGGATGAGCATACTTTACAAACAAATGTAGGTGGAATCTACGCCATCGGTGATGTGATTCGTGGTGCTATGTTGGCTCACAAAGCTGAAGAGGAAGGTGTATTTGTAGCTGAAACAATCGCTGGACAAAAACCACATATCAACTACAACTTGATTCCTGGTGTAGTATATACTTGGCCAGAAGTAGCTTCTGTTGGTCAGACAGAAGAAGAATTAAAAGCTGCTGGTCGTGCTTACAAGGCTGGTTCATTCCCATTCAAAGCTTTGGGTCGTGCAACTGCTTCAATGGATACTGATGGTTTGGTAAAAGTGTTGGCAGATAAAGCTACTGATGAAATTCTTGGTGTTCATATCATTGGTGCTCGTGCAGCAGATATGATTGCTGAGGCTGTAGTTGCAATGGAATACCGTGCCTCTGCTGAAGATATTTCTCGTATGTCACATGCTCACCCAACTTATACAGAAGCTCTTAAAGAAGCGTGTTTGGCAGCAACTGAAAACAGAGCATTACATGTTTAATCTTCTGAATTAAGATTTTAGCATCTAATATATCGAAAAGCCGATGGGTTCTACCATCGGCTTTTTATTTTAGCAAAACCAAACAATAATCATCTGAAAAGTCTATCTCAATCACCTGCAATGATTTGAATCTCCAAGACTTTTTCTTAGTTTTGGGAATACTCATCATTATATCACTATTTGTACAAAAAATATCATGAAAAAAATAGCCATATTAGCTTTAACTATTTCAATATTAGCTTCTTGTAAATCTAAGTCTGGCTCGGAATCTACTCAAACAGATTCTGTAGCAGTTACTCAAGCTGATTCTACTACGCCAGCAAGCGATGCATTGTATTTGGATGATGTGTTGGCTTGTAATGATTATGAGGGTTTGGTGAAAAAGTTTGGTGCTGAGAATATTGTTAAAAAAGCAACTATCGAAACAGGAGAGGGGTCTTTTGATGCAACCAAGATTTTTGCAGGAACTCCCAAAGAGATTGAAGTATATTGGCAAGACGGTAAAGAATATAAAGTTATTGGAGATGTTCTGGTAAGGCTGCAACTAAAGGATGATAAGCCATCAGCAGAGGGTTCGCCTTGGACTACTAAACTGGGCTTGAAACCAGGTATGACATTGAAAGATGTTGTTGCTCTAAATGGTAAAACATTTACCATTACTGGACTTGGCTGGGATTTGGGTGGAAATGTTGTAAGCTGGGAAGGTGGTAAATTGGCAGATAAGGACATCAATATTCGATTTAATGACTATTCTACAAATTCTGGTGGATTATCAGAAACTGAGTATTCACAAATTTCTGGCGATCGTGAGTTTGATGTTAAACATCCATCAATTCAAAAGCTAAACCCAATCGTTGACCAAGTATCAGTATATCACAAACCTGATTTCGATAAAGAGTTAGGCAATAAAATGTATAAAGATGTAGAGGAAAAACAAATGCCGAAGCATTAGTTTCGGAGGGGCAGAGGCACAAAGGAGCAAAGGGACATAGTGTAATGAAATTTCACTTTATCCCTTTGTGCCTCTGTCACTTTTCATCTTCTTGCCTTTTTACCTATCCACTTTGTGCCTCTGTGCCTTTTTCACTTTGTGCCTACTATACCACATTCTGTGGAGTTCCGTTAATAAAACCTTTAATATTAGCCATCAACATTTCTACAATACGTTGACGAGCTTCAAAGCTTATCCACGCATTATGAGGTGTAATCAAACAGTTTGGAGCCGTCAATAAAGGATTATTTTCTGAGGGAGGTTCTTGGGAAAGTACATCGAGCGCTGCACCTGCTAATACTCCTTCCTTTAAAGCTTCTGCTAAATCTTTTTCCTGAATGAGTTGTCCTCTCGAAGCATTTACTAAATAGGCTGTTTGTTTCATTTTTGCCAGTAATTCTTTGTTGACAAAGCCTATATTTTCGGGTGTTGATGGACAACATAGGGCTATGAAATCACTTTCCGAAAATAGTTTTTCGATGTTTACCGTAGAATAGGGTAAGTCATCTTTTACCGTTCTTGAAGCATAACATATCTTCATGCCAAAAGCTTCTGCAATCTTCGCCGTTTGCTGACCAATTCGTCCCATTCCAACTATTCCCAAGGTTTTTCCTGCTAATTCTATAATAGGAGACAAAGAAAAGCACCAGTCTTGTGCTGAAACCCAAGCGCCATTGGTTACAGCCTGACTATTTTTTCCAACATGATTACTCAATTCTAATATGAGTGCAAAGATATGTTGAGCCACCGAGGCTGTTCCATAAGCAGGTATATTGCTTACGATAATTCCCTTTGCTGTTGTAGCTTGTGTATCGATGATATTGTAACCTGTAGCTGCTACCGCAATCATTGTCAACTGAGGTAAAGCAGTGATAGTTTCGGCAGAGAAAGGCGTTTTATTGGTAATAACTATATCTGCTTCTTTACAACGCTCAACAATCTCAGAAATGGGCGTTCTTTCGTAAAAAGTCACTTTACCAAGACTATTGAAACAATCCCAAGCAAGGTCGTTGCTATGCAAAGTGAAACCATCGGTAATAACAATATTCATAGAAATAGGAATGAGTGCTGAATGGTGAGTTTTGAATGATGAATATAAAAATGCCTATTGCCTATAGCCAATAAAAATTAATTTCATTTTACCCACTTACTTAAGTATTAATGCAAAATAAAATTGCCTTACTACGCTTTATGCTGTAAGCCGTAGGCATTAGGCAAAAAAGCCTCAATTATTTCATGAGAAATACTATTTAACTTTTAGCCTACCGCATAAAGCCTAGAGCTTAAGGCGGGTAAAATTATTTTAATTTCGCATTTTCATGATGGCGTGTAGCATCTCTTTGTGTTTTCTTTGCAAGGTTTTTGTCTAACGCCGCTGTCAAATCCACACCTGTTTGGTTGGCCAAGCAAATCAATACAAATAATACATCAGCCATTTCGTCGCCAAGGTCTTTGTTTTTATCAGACTCTTTTTCTGACTGTTCGCCATAACGACGTGCTATAATACGAGCCACTTCGCCAACTTCTTCAGTTAGCATTGCCATATTGGTCAATTCATTAAAATATCTAACACCGATGGTTTTAATCCATTGGTCTACCGTTTCTTGAGCTTCTTTGATGGTCATTTTGACAAGGTTTTTTACTATCTAAACTCCAAGGCCTATAGTTTGTTTTTAGAATCAATCACAATAGTCACAGGACCGTCGTTGATGAGTGCGACTTTCATATCTGCCCCGAATTCGCCAGTTTGTATACTTTTACCTAATTCTTTTTCTAATTGAACAATCATGCTTTCGTACAAAGGGATTGCAATATCAGGTTTTGCAGCTTCGATAAAACTTGGTCTATTGCCCTTTTTCGTAGAAGCATGCAACGTAAATTGGCTAATTAATAAAATATCTCCTTCAATAGCCTTGAGGTCGAGGTTCATTTTACCTTCCTCGTCAGAAAAAATACGCATTCCAACGATTTTTTTTGATAACCATTCTACATCTTCTTGGGTATCAGTATGGGTAACGCCTAATAAAATCATAAAGCCAGCGTTGATAGAACCTTTTACTTGGTTATCAATCGTTACGGATGCTTCGGATACTCGTTGTATAACTGCAATCATGAATTTTTAGAAAAAGGGATTTAATTAATATGCTTTCGGCAATAAGCCGTAGGCACTAGGCAAGCATAAAGCTTCTAGAATTATATGAGAAATGCTTTTATACTTTTAGCTTACGGCTTTCGGCCGTGGGCTTTTGACAAAAGCATGTCCGCGTAAACTATTTGCCTAATGCCTGATTGTTTATATTAGCATATAAACAATCAGGAAATAGACTCCATAACCCAATAAGTCATTGGTAGTAGTAATAAATGGACCTGAGGCTACGGCAGGGTTAATATCAAACTGATTAAGTACTAAAGGCGTGATAGTCCCCATAAAAGAAGCAAGCATTACAATCGAGAAAATCGAAAGTGACATAACTAATGAAATGGTATTTTCGTGCTCTAATACTAAGGTTCCCAAGAAAGCAAATGTCGCAGCAATAAGTCCATTGAGAAGAGATACCAATAAAACTTTTTTCAAACGCTCTGTCAGCGATGTATCAATGCCTGATTTATCGGCCAAACTTTGTACAATCAAAGCTGACGATTGAATCCCTACATTACCGCCCGTTGAACCAATTAAAGGAATAAAGGCGGCTAGGGCAGGAGTTCTTGCGACTTCGCCATCAAAAACACCAATAATCTTGGCAGCTAAAAAGCTTCCTGTCATACCAATCAATAACCAAGGTAGTCTCGAACGTACCAACTTCCATACCGAGTCATCTTCTTCTACGTCCTCCGAAATACCCGCCATGGCTTGTACGTCTTCATGCGCTTGTTCGGTGATAAAATCCACGACGTCGTCAATCGTAATACGACCTAGCAAACGCCCCTGAATATTGACAACAGGTACGGCGTCCAAATCGTATTTTTGCATAATATCTGCTACTTCTTCGCCCGTAGCAGTAGTTTTTACAGAAACGATATCATCAGTAAAAATATCAGCAATCTTAGAGCCTCGTTTTGCTAAAATGATTTTTTTGAGCGAAGCCCTTCCCAAAAGTGTACCTTCATCATCTACGACATATACCGAATACACATTTTCGACATCTTCTGCTTGACGACGGATTTCTTCCACACATTCGGTTACACTTTGCTTTACATTGATTTTTACTAATTCTTTTTGCATCAAACCACCAGCACAATCTTCATCATAATGCAATAGGTCAATAATAAAGCGAGCTTGCTCACGGTCGCTCACCAAGGCAATTACCTCTTCACGAACATTCACAGGCTGTTCGTTGAGTATGTCTACCGCATCATCTGAGTCGAGCAAGTCAACATATTCCGCAATTTGCTGTGAGGTAAAGTTTTTGAGGAACTTTTTACGGTCGTCTGGGTCGAGATTAACAATAATTTCGGCAGCCAGTTTGGTATCGAGTAGTGTAACAAGATAATGAGCTTCTTCTCCTTCAAGCTCATACAAAATATTCGTAATATCAGCAGGGAATAGCTCTTCCATTTCGGTACGAATAAGTTCGTTGTTATGTTCCGAAATGGCTGCCTGTATCTTTTCTAGGTACTCTTTCGTTAGCTCAAAAGGCAGATGTTGATTCGTTAATTCCATTGCTGAAGTGATAAAAGTTTAAATAAAGGGATAAAGAGAACAGGCACAAAGAGACAAAGTGGAGGTTTTGGCTATATATGGGCATTCGGCACAATGTTGCTAACCTGTTTAGCCTAGCTCATAGCGCTTAATGTAGTAGGGCTACACAAAAGATATTATATTAGTTTACCCGCAATAGGCATTAGGCTATATGCCATAAGCTAAAAGTATTTCTAATAAAATAATGAATACATTTTGGCCTATTGCCTAAGGCTTATGTCTTAAAGCGTATCAATGCAATTTTGTTCTGAATACAAAACTAATCTTTCGTACAGGACTAATAGCGGAAATTCCGAAATCTCAAATCCACAATTCTACATTAAACTCGAAGAGTTATTTTCATCCTTACCCTGAAACTCTCTTCCATAATAAGTGCTCAACAATAGGAAAAGAGAAAATAAGATAGGCCCAAATATAAGTCCTGTAAACCCCCAAAGCTGTACACCCACGATTACCCCAAAAAGCGTAATTAAGGGGTGAGTGTCACCTAATTTATTTTGTAGCCAAATTCTAAAAATATTATCTACCGAACCAATCACAAAAAAGCCATAAAGTAACATAATCATACCTCTGATATTTTCGTGGTTGGCAAACAACAAAATAGATACTGGAATATAGGCTAGTGCTGATCCCAATATAGGAATCATAGACACAATACAAGTCACCAAAAACCATAAAACGGCATTGGGTACGCCCAAAATCAAATAAATCAATAAACCTGTAACGCCTTGTACTATCCCAATCACAGGAATACCGATGGCGTTGGAAAATACCAGCTTGTTGACTTCGCCCAAAAGCTGTTCGGAGTTCTCTTGGTTGAGCGGAAAAATTTTAATGAGCGTTTTGTCTAACAATTCTCTTTCACGTAGCATGAAATACAAAATCAGATAACTCAAGAAAATACCCGTTACACCATTAACAGCCCCATTGAGGAGTTGAGTTGCACTTTGGGTAATCCATGAAAATACCTTGTCGAGCGATTTTTCATCCAACAGGTTTACCTGATATTTGACTTCTATTTGTTCGACAAAACCTTTTACTGCCTTAAAGAACGAACTGTACTGATCTAAGGCAAGTGTATGGCTATTAAATAAAACCTGACCAACAAAATACATCGGAAGTAAAAACATCAAAAACGAGCCTAACATCACAATTGTAATTGCGACACTACGGGACATTTTCCATTTTTCTTCCATTTTTTTTACCCAACCTCCTAATAAAATATAAAGCGTATAAGCTCCTAACAGCGCTGGAATAAAGCTATCGAGATGTATAAACAGCAAGCCTCCGAGTAAAAAAATACTCAAAATAAGGGCAATTTGTCTTAATAGGGTGTTGGATAAAATATCAAATTTCATAATTATTCTTGCTCTTCTTCTCCAGATTCTTCTATTTCAGGATTCTCGATAACTTTGGTGCCAATCATGTTTGTAAGCTGTACAAACTCGGCTACGCCCAATTGTTCTGCACGTTTGTTCAATAAAGGGTGATCTGCAATTTGCATAGCACGCAAGGCATTACGCAAGGTTTTACGACGCTGATTAAAGCCCATCTTTACAACGGAAAAAAACTTTTTCTCATCGCAGCCCAAGTCGGTAACTCCGTTACGACGCAAACGAATTACACCTGAGTTAACTTTTGGCGGTGGGTCAAAAGCCCCTGGTCCCAATGAGAAACTGTATTCGATGTCATAAAAAGCCTGAAGCAATACGCTCAAAATACCGTAGTCTTTATTACCAGGTTTTGACGCAATACGTACTGCTACCTCCTTTTGGAGCATTCCCACAATTTCAGGAATCATATCTTTATTTTCTAAAACCTTAAAAAAGATTTGAGAAGAGATATTATATGGGAAGTTTCCCACGATTCCAAAAATTTCATTGCCCATAAGTTCGTTCAAATTTAAACGCAGAAAGTCTGCTGAATAAATTCTTGGCGTTAGCTCTGGGTAATGAACCTTGAGATACTCCACAGATTCTCTGTCAAGTTCGACAACAGATGTTTCGTACTCTTTATGGGTAAGTAAATATTGTGTTAAAACTCCCATGCCCGGGCCAATCTCAAGGACTTTTTTGTATCCTCCGTGGCAAGACATCAGCTCCACGATACGTTGAGCTGCCGATAGGTCACGCAAGAAATGCTGACCTAAGTTCTTTTTTGCTTTTACCTTGTCCAAATTATGCTAGTATCTTTTGGTCGTGTAGAGGGCTTAAGCACACTACATGACGCAACTGTAAATTTATTCCATAAAATTACGCCGAATTTTGTACTTTTAAGGTATAATGATGCCGAGAAAATCAATAGAATGATTTATCTAATTACAATCTCCTAATCTCTAGTCCGATTAATTATGCGTTGGTCTCACAAAACAAAAGAAGAATTAATTTTAGAAATTCGTCACCTCAAGAAAGAACTTCATGTCTTGGAGAGTAACGAAAAAGTACATTCGGTAGCTGGTAATACGGTTTTTGATTTACGTAAAACGGTCGATAGTATGAACCTCTTCGGGATGATTTTGGAAGAGGATGGTACGATTGTTTTTTGTAATAGCTATGCTACCAAACTATTAGGTTATACATCTGAAGAATTAGTTGGGGAAAATTTCTTTGAATTTTTAGTTCCAGAAGGGGAGCGTAATGCCCGTATTTTGGCTTTTGGTACTGCCATGGAAAATGGTGGGGTATTTGACCAAAAAGAAAGAACAATGCTTGCCAAAAATGGGCAAATGCGTCATGTCGAGCTCAACTCAGTGATTTTTAATGATTTTGACGAAGTAAAATATCTGACAATCATTGGCGAAGATATTACTGAGCGCAAAAAGGTGGCCGAAGCGCTTTCTCGTTCCAATTCGCAGCTGCAGGATTTAGTAAACAATACCTCCGATTTAATTCAAATCATCAGTATTTCGGGACGTTTTTTGTATGTCAATAAGTCTTGGCAAGAAAAAATGGGCTATGAATCCGATGAGTTGGCAAGTCTCAACCTTCGTGATGTATTGCACCCAGATTTTGCGGAGGAAACACTCAAGAAGTTTGAACGAATCAAAAACGGTGAAAAAATTGCTGATTTTGAAACTGTCTTTCGTCGCAAAGATGGTCGTCGTTTGTATTTGTCGGGTTCGGTAAACTGTCGTTTTGAAGGAGATAAAGCCACTGCATTTCGTTGTATTTTTCACAACTCAACTGCCAAAGTTCGTGCCGAGCGTGCATCCAAACTTTATGCAAGTATTGCCCAAGCTGCTATCAATTCGACCAATTTGGATGATTTGTATTCCAATATTCATAAAGAACTAGGCGAAGTAATTGATGTAAAAAACTTCTTTATTGCTCAATACGACCCTCAGCAAAGCTATTTATATTTCCCCTATTATGTCGATGAGTATTTTGACAATCGTGTACATTTTACCAAACGTAAACTAGGCAACGGTCTGACAGAATATGCTATTGCTGCCAATCGTCCGCTGATGTTGTATGACGAGCAAATCGAGGAATTAGGGCGTTCTAAACAGATTTATCTGTATGGAACAGTACCGAAGGTCATGCTTTGCGTACCGCTCAAAATTGGTGACAGAACCACAGGTATTATCGGGGTGAAATCGTATGAACGTCAAAATAAATATGAGCAACGAGATTTGGAATTGCTCGACTTTATTTCGGGGCAGGTGGCGTTGGCAATTGCTCGTAAACAAGCTGAGGATGCCTTAGCACGTGAAACAGCTCGTTTGAATGCCATTTTTGAAGGTAGTTCGCACTTAATGTGGTCTGTTAATCGTAAAATGTTGCTGACTTCTTTCAATCAAGAATATTCTCGTTTACTAGAAAATCGTATCAAAATTCGCCCTCAATTAACTTTGAGTACCGAAAAGTTAGGTTTTCAAATGGTGACCAAAGAAGACCGCAAAATCCTAGAAGATAGATACAAAGAAGCTTTTAGGGGAGAAAAGCAACATTTCGAAATTCAGCTCGAAACGGTAGAAGGAGAAGAGAAATGGGTAGAAATTTACCTGAACCCTATCTTGCTTAAAAACGGCATGATTGAAGAAGTATCAGGTATTGGACGTGATATTACTGACCTCAAAAAATACCAAGAAGATATTGTAAAAGCCAAAGACGAAGCCGAACGTTCGTTGAAAGTTAAAGAGCGTTTCTTGGCGAATATGAGTCACGAAATCCGTACACCAATGAACGGCGTAATCGGTATGATTGACTTGCTCAATGATACGTCGCTTGATGAGGAGCAAAAGGATTATGTATTGACCATCAAAAAATCATCCGAAACGCTATTACATATCTTAAATGATATTTTGGATTTGGCAAAAATCGAGGCTGGTAAAATGGTCTTGCATGAAGCGCCTATTGTATTCAAAGATGTATTTGATAGATTACTGGCGTTGTTCTCGCAAATTGCTGCTAATAAAGGCAACCGAATTCATTGCAATTTTGGGTCAAATATTCCAGAATATGTCATTGCTGATGAAACTCGTTTACTACAGATTTTATCAAACCTTACCTCAAATGCCTTGAAGTTTACCGAAAATGGTACGGTAGATATCAATATAAGTTTGCTTGAAAAACGTGGTAAATTCAATAGAATTAAGGTTGAGGTAAAAGACTCAGGAATCGGTATTACCCAAGAAAATCTTAAAATGCTTTTCAACGCGTTCCAGCAGGTAGACAATTCTACCAAAAAATCATTTGGTGGAACAGGCTTGGGCTTAGCTATCTCAAAAGAGCTTTGCCGCTTGATGAAAGGAGATATTGGTGTGATGTCTGACTGGGGACATGGTAGTACATTCTGGTTTATTATCGAAATCAAGCAGACTGATATTAGTCCTGTTTCGGTGAAAAAGAAAGAGGAACAATTCCAAGTAGTAAACCATTTCAAAGAATATCATCCACACTTGTTGTTGGTCGATGATAATGCCACAAACCGTAAAGTAGCCAGTGAAATTTTACGCAAATCAGGTTGTGAAGTGATTACGGCTGATAGCGGTACACGAGCGATTCAGTTGGTCGAAGCCTCCCATCTCGACCGTGCGTATGACATGATTTTTATGGATATTCAAATGCCTGAAATGGATGGTGTCGAAACCACTCAGCATTTGAGAGCGCTTCCTATGGATATTCCACCAATTATTGCCATGACGGCCTATGCCATGAAAGAAGACCGTGATCGTTTCTTAGCAGCAGGTATGAATGACTATGTGGCAAAACCAATCAGGGCAGAAATTTTGGTCAGAAAAGTACAAGAATGGATTGACAGAAATGCCAGTAAGCGTCCACAGCAGCCTAAAGTTATAGAAATAAAACCTGAGCCTGTAGTGGAGGTGAAAGTTGATGTGCCCGTAAAAATTGAAGAACCAGTGGCAGAGCAGCCAAAAGCAGAAGATGCAACAGTATCCCTGATTTCGGATTTTCATGTATCAGATATTTTCCCAGTGATAGATACCGACATTATCAAACAACTGTCAGATAGTGTGGGTGGAGATATGGAATTTGTCGCCTCAATTATGGAAGGATTTGAAGCTGAAGCTGAAGAGCAAATCCAAAATGCGATAGAAGGATATTATGAAAATAACTGTAAAAAAGTGCAAGGCGAACTTCATACCCTCAAAGGCAATTCTGGAACACTCGGTGCTTCACGCTTGCATGAAATAACAAGGCATATTGAAGTCAAAGCCAAAGTTTGTGATTTTCAATATTTTGAGTCAGAAATGAAAATTTTACAAACCGAATTTGAGCATTTCAAAGAAGCCTACAAAAAGCTAAACTAGTAATTATTAAAACTGCATAAGAACTTAAAGACTTGTGCAGTTTTTTATTTGAAGCAGAGATACTCAAAATGATTCATGCTATTTAGGAAGACAATATGAACGGTAATACCTTTGTGCTATATCTTGAAAATTGTTGAACTATGGAAAATCAACTGAAAATCATCCCAACAGATTTGTTAGAAGTATATCTTGAATCCTTTCCTGCGAAGGTCAATTATGCTTTTGAACAGTTACACGATGCCGAAATATCAACAGATGCTTTTAGTTTTTATACCTCAGTATCTTCCGTGTTTTCTAGCAAAATAGAAGGGGAGGAAATAGAGTTGGATTCCTATATCAAGTACAAAAGATTTGGCTTAGAGTTTTTGCCTGATTACACGAAAAAGATTGATGATTTGTATAATGCCTATACCTATGCCAAGAATCATGAGATGACTCAGGAGCATATCCAAATCGTTCATCAGTTGCTTAGTAAACACATTCTATCGGAAGCTTATCACGGTCGAGTGCGCACACAAAATATGTATGTAACTACCTCCGATGGTAGAATAGAGTATGTGTCTGCCTCTCCCTTTATTGTGAATAGAGAGTTAGAGCTATTTTATGAAGACTTGGATAATTTGCTTAAGCAAAATTTAAGTTTTGAAGAGGTATTTTATTTTGCCAGTATGGTGCATTTAGTTTTTGTCAAAATCCATCCTTGGAATGACGGCAATGGGAGAAGTGCGAGGCTATTAGAAAAATGGTTTTTAGCACAATTTTTGGGAGAGAAATCATGGTTTATTCAATCCGAAAAACACTATTATCAGTATCATAATACCTATTATCAAAATATAAGATTATTAGGTTTAGAATATACAGAACTAGATTACGCTCAAGCATTACCTTTTCTACAAATGTTGCCTAATAGTATTTTGAATTAATAGTGATAAGTATTTGTAAATAGCGAGATAGCAACAAAGAATGATAATCATCCGTTTTATATTCTTTTAGTTTTCACTATATTAGATACAAATTGATACTAATATGAATAATACCTTACTGATCGAAATAACCAATCCAAAAGCATTAGGTCTTCTACATGAGTTAGAGGAATTGCATTTGATAAAGGTCTTGGAAACGAGAACCAAAGAATCAAAGCTTTCAGATAAATATCGAGGCGTTTTTACAAAAGAAGACGCTCAAAGTTTTAATAGTCATACACAGGAAATGAGAAATGAATGGAAAGGTATTTGATTGATAACAACGCAATTTCTAGCTTTTTTTCAGAATCTCTTAGTGAAGTAGGTATGGAGTTTTTGGCAGAGGTATTTGACAAAACCCCATGGATTTCTGTAATTACTCAAATTGAAGCACTTTCTTGAGTAAGCGAGGATAAGACGAAGGACGCTATCATTAAAGAATTTATCTCTGATGCTACAATTCTGGACTTAGACCAAGATATTATAACAAGATGTGTACGACTAAGAAGAAGTCGCAAGATAAAAACTCCTGACGCAATTATTGCAGCAACAGCTATTGTCTATAATCTTACTCTCATAACAAATGATAAAGGGTTCGATAATATACCTGAATTAAATGTTATTGATCCCTATTCCATATAACAAAAGATACAATAGTTCTTATTTGGAGAAATAAGGATTATAATGAATGTATCGATGAGACATCACCATTTCACCCCATAAAACCCTAAATTCATCCCAAACCTTATCTTACCTATGCCTTTGAGGGGCTGACTGGCGTTATATTTAGAGATAAATCAATTTGTCGACTATTCACGTTTATCTCTTGTATAATTATGTATCTATATTATTCCAATATCTCTTTTCTTCCAGCATTTTCTAACAATATTCAATGTACTCCGAATGTTGAGCTAGTCATTTTACCATCCAACGAGCATTTATTGGCATACATCATTTAATTGTATAACAGTCTTTGGGCAACGCCTAATTTAGACCTATGTAACGGGTTTTGTATTCTTCTGAAATTCAACCAATTTTTCGAAGCATCAGACGTTATACTATCGCCAACTATCCATTTTGTCCTACAAGAAATAAAGTAGTGTTTTTGTGCCAAATCGGAGACTTAACTCTTTGACCTTGAGTGACTCCTAATAACAATTGTACTATTAATGGATAGCATCTTTTCAATCAAACAAAATAAACTTGGTTCACTTTGTAATAGGTGAAATTTTACAATTCAAACAGTCAAAATTTATGGGAAATCAAAGAATCACTGCGTCTGATTTATTCTTGGGAGGTTTAGCACTACTATTGGTAAGTGTGAGCTTTTATCAAACTTGGCAAGGATTGGAGCAGATTTTTGGTCATGCGGCTATCGTCATTTCGCTTGCATTGTCCCTGTTGTTACTTTACCTATGTTGGTTGCTTCGTGAAGCCAAACTTACTGGTCGCCCAACAGGCAAATTAATGGCAGTGTACTCGTTTATTGCGCTATTTTGCTTTATGGCAAACTTCAATGCCTTGTACACACGTTTTATGCGTACCGATATTTATACTGCTGAATTACGTGATATTAATGCTCGTTTCGATAAGCTAGAAGCGGATGTGAATTCAAAATTTAACTATAAATATGATAAAGCGACTGCTCAGAATGTAGAGACCAAGAAAAAGCAATTAGTGGAGCAGATTCAGGATAAAGGAAACCCAGGGATGGGAAATCGTGCTCGTATGTTGATAAAGGATTTGGAAAAATTATTGGGTCAAAAAGTTGATATTCTTCGTCCTGTAGGTAATGACTACGCCGATTTGGCTGACCGTATGGGTCGACAAATAGATGGTATCGTTTCTGACCTTTCGCCAGAGGAAGCAAAGTTAAAAACAGACTTGAGTGCAGCTACTAAAAAATGGAGCGATAAGATTCAGGAGATATTACTACTACCTAAAAAGGACAAAGACGAACAAGCACAAGGCGTTATTGATCAATCTTTGGCAGAATACAACAAGCTTGGACAAAAAGCCACCAATATTTTAGGTGAAGAAAAATTCAAATTTGAGCCTAAAGAATCAAATACGCAAGATATTGGCAAAATCGGTTATGCTTTCGACCATGCGGTTCAAAACTTTGGCGTATATCAGTTGGTCGTGTTGTTAGGCTGTATTCTTCTAGATTTTATCATTCCTATTATTTTGCTATTGGTTACTAAACCAGGCGATAATAATAACAATGGCGGAAGTGTATTTACCCACAAAAGAAGTGGAAATGTATTGATTCCGAATAACTAGAATGTTTAGGTAATAGGCAACAGGCACTAGGCAAAGAGTTAATCACAGATATATCTTTGCTGAATGCCCACAGCTGAAAGCTAAACGCTAATAGGGCATAAAGCCTAATGCTTATTGCGAGTGATATTAACTTAATTTTTCACCATGAATAACGATAAAAAAATATTAACTCCCATCAGTACCAAATCGTCAATGGATAACGACAGCGATTTTGTACCTATGGCGCAAACTACGTCTCCTTCGATACAGATGCAGGATAGTAATTTTGTGTTTTTCTTTGGTACTGCCGAAAGTGGGAAGTCGGTGATTTTGTCTTCGATGTTGTACTATTTAAGTTCACAGGCTGGTGTTTTACGTCCCAAACTTGATACGCCCAATAGCAAAGAAGCAGAGGTTTTACTATTTGATTTTTTGGATAATATCCGAAAAGGGGTCTTACCCAATCGTACCACTCGTGACCGTGTGACACGTATTGATTTGATATTTGAACCTAATAATAAATCAAAAAAAGTACCACCTATCAAGCTGACTTTTTTGGAAACCTCTGGCGAAAACCACTACGAAATTCGTCGTGGAGGCAATTACCATAGTAGTATCGATGAATATTTGAATGCCAATATTCCTCTTAATTTTATTTTGGTTACGGATTATGACACGGCACATAATGATGATGCTTTGATGATGAGTTTTTTGAACGAACTCGAAAGAAAAGGAAAAAGTCTGAAATCAGTCAATGCTATTCTAGTCGTATCCAAATGGGATAAGTCGGGCTCTATGGGTGTGTCGAGTGTCGAACAGCTTGATAATTTTATTCGTGATCGTATGCCTATGACTAGTCAAAGAATGGATACTTATGGCTTAAATAAATCTTTTTATACAATCGGACATATCGAGAAAAACTCGATAGGAGAGGAGCGACTAACTAAGTTGAACCTCCAAACTGCAAAAGTATTGTCCGAATGGTTGTATCGTAGCATTGTGGGTGTCGATATCAACTATGAAGGCACATTCTGGGAAAGATTTTTTGGCAAATAAACCACTTGACTATGTCCACTTCGATTGATTTATTAGCTTTTGGGACCTTTGGTATTCCTAACGGATTTAAACAAACCTTTTTTTTAAATAACCCGAACTCTCGCTATTTGAAGTCATTTGACCTCAATACCAATGCGATTACGATTTACCCAAAGGCAAATTTGTATTCGATTAGAAAAGAAGTTGCCAACGGTGCCAAAGCTTTATCTTATACTCAATATTCGTTTGCACGCGAACAGCATTCCGATAGAGGAGGCACTTTTATTGGGTCGAGTATTACTTTTTTCAACACCAATTGCGAAGAGCCTTTGGTAATTTCATGTCTCGACGAGTTTCATGCTGATATTATCGCCGAACAGCGTAATATTATCAACAATGTGCTTCAAGTGAAGCATTCCGACGAGTTGATTGTTCGTGAGCCCAAAGATCTCAATAAGCTTGACCTGAATTTCAAGGCTTTAGACGCCACTTTATTTCAAAAAACAAGAAATAGTTTTTTGGTAGTTTATTGTGATTTGACGTCTGAATTAAATCTGTTTTTACAAAAAAGTGCCTATTTACTAAGCGATTTTGATACCATTTATTTCACCGACTCGGTTGATATTGCCAATTATGTAATTGAAAAGGGACTGTATACTTTTATCAATTCTGAGCAATTTTTAGCAGAAATAGAAAAAAGAAAAGCAGCGAAGGAAATAGAACGTTTTGAACAACAGAAAAGTAAAAACCCTTCTTTTCAGAAAAATAAAAATACTTCACCTGAAAAGAACACTCCCGAAGAAATCACCCCAAGAAATTGGGATATGTCTATTTTAAAGAAACAAAGCAATCAAAATAAGCTCATTGCCGAACACAACGATTTAGTCAAAAAGTATAATGAGTTGAAAGCACAACTTAAACAATTATCCAGCAGCAAGCCCAAAACTGATAATCCCTTCGAATCCCCCGACATCAGTTATCCTGAGGAGGAGGATTCTTCCATACTAAGCTCATATCAATTTTGGAGAGGCTTGTCTATCATCTTGCTGCTTACCTGTGGATATGCGGGTTACCGAGAATATGAGCGATATAATGTTGTTGCTACGACTCCAACTGTAGCAGTAACACCAGCACCACCTACGCCCATTCCAGTAGTACCCCCGAAGGTAGAAATTCCACCTTTGAATCCATTGCCCAAATCAGTTCTGAAAGAAAAAGATATAGCCTATACTTTCAAAAATAGTATGATTCAGAATCAAACGGCAGATAGCGTAGTGAATTTGATTTTTGCCAAAAACAAAACAGATATAACTAGCATATATGGTAATCAAAAGCTCGCCTACAAAGCCGAACTGATAAAAAGAAACCCAGCATGTTTTAAGGATGATAAAGTGATTTGTACTTCCTTAAAGAATATTCCTTCAGCCCAATAGGGGAGGTCGTCATATCACATCAGTGGGTGAATTTATTCACCCACTGATTGGAAGAGTTATTCATAAAAAACTACCCTAAGTCTTCAAACTTGGGGTAGTTTTTTTATGAATAACTAGTTCAAGTCGTCAGACTTGGACTTACTTTTTTATGAGTTTTCAAACTCATAAACTATCCACAATTATACATTTCCATGATTCCTGTCTTGTATTCTCCAAATCCATATAAATAAATCGTGCTCAAATAGTATATTTGAAGAATAGGAGAAAAGAGTTTGTACAAGCGTACACCCAATGCAGTCTCCTCTATCCAACAAAAACTATAAAAAATAACAATGCGTACTACTACAAAAATTCAATTGATGGTTATGATGTTCCTAATGTTTTTTACATGGGGAGCATGGTATGGTCAAATGGGTAAATACCTAATCGTTGGACTTGGTGCTAGCGGTGACCAGACAGGTAATGCCTACGCCACTTTTTCTATTGCCTCTATTATTGCCCCATTTTTTGTGGGAATGATTTCTGACAGATACTTCTCTGCACAAAAAGTAATGGGTGTGCTCAATATCATTGGTGCAGCGATACTTTATTTCTTAATTCAGACGAAAGATCCAGATGCGTTTTTCTGGTACATTTTGGCTTATACCTTGTCTTTTGCACCAAACTTGGCACTTTCGAGTTCGATTGCCATGAACCAAATGCAAAATCCTGAAAAAGAATTCCCTTCGATTCGTGTATTGGGTACGATTGCTTGGATTGCTGTAACCAATATTGTAGGGTATTATGCCATTGGTGACAAGGTTACTATTTTCCAAATCTCAATGTTTACGTCTTTAGCTTTAGGTATTTTTGCTTTCTTTTTACCTGATACTCCTCCAAAAGCAACAACCAAAGCTTCTTCATTAGGTGAAATTTTAGGTACTGAAGCATTCGTTTTGTTCAAAGACCGTTCGTATGCCATTTTCTTTATTGCATCGGTATTAGTTTGTATCCCATTGTCATTCTATTATGCTCACGCCAACCTTTCGTTGACAGAATCGCACATGAGTAGCGTTGAAAACAAAATGTCATTGGGACAAGTATCGGAGGTATTCTTTATGTTGTTGATTCCATTTGCTTTGTCAAAATTTGGTATCAAAAAAATGCTTATTGTTGGATTAGTCGCATGGATTATTCGTTTTGTCTGCTTTGGCTACGGTGATGGTATTAGCTCAGAATGGATTTTATATTTAGCCATCGTGTTGCATGGTGTATGTTATGACTTCTTCTTTGTAACGGGTCAAATCTATACAGATAACAAAGCTGGTGACAAAATCAAGAACTCAGCACAAGGATTAATTACCTTAGCAACTTACGGTATTGGTATGGGTATTGGTTCAAAAATCTCAGGTATTGTGTTGGATAAATTCTCTACAACAGATGCTTCGGGTGCAGTTACGCATGATTGGACATCGGTTTGGATGGTTCCTGCGGGTATTGCGGCAGTTGTTTTGGTATTGTTTATTGTATTCTTTAGTGAAAACAAAACTAAGGCAGCGTAAAACCTAGTAAGATATAGCCGAAAGCCCTCAGAATCAATGTATTCTGAGGGCTTTTGTTTTGATTATAATCAGGAAAGTTGCCAATGCTTATCATGTTGATTTTCAGTTTTTTGGGTAAAATTTGTTAAGGAAAAAGGAAATAAGAAAGAACAGAGATTGAGGCGATTTTCTTAGTCCGATAAAGGAAACCAAACCGTAACAAAACAAAACACGATACAGCTATGAAAAAGATTCTTGTGCCAACCGACCTTAGTGAAATTTCATTAAAAGCATTGGATGTAGCAGCCGATTTGGCAAGACATAATGGTGCTGAAATTACGTTATTACAAGTCAAAATATTTCCTTCAGCAAGCTTAGGAACGTATTATTCGATGGGTGTGGCGGTTCCTTTTGATACAGCTTGGAAAGGTGTTTTGGAAGATGCTCAAAAAGAATTAGAATCAGTAATTACTAATACTAAGTTTTTGGGCTTGAATATAAAAGCTATTGTAGAAGAAAGTGTCGAGAATTTTGAGTCGACATTGCTCAAACATAAGGCAGATTTGATTGTGATGGGCTCTACAGGAGCTACTGGCATCAAAGAAATGTTTGGAGGGTCACATTCTGAATCTATTGTTCGTCATGCCAACTGTCCGGTGTTGGTAATTAAAGGAGAACAACAAGATTATCAGTTAAAAAAGGTATTGGTAGCAACAGATATGGAGAATACTGATTTTATCAAGAAGGCTTTTAAATGGCTTAATATGCCCGAAGTAGAGTATCATTTTGTGTATGTTGATACCGCCATGCAACAAATCAATTATGAACAACTCAAAGGGGAAATGAAGAAAGTGGCTAACAAGCTCAAATTAAAAAACTACCATTTTGATATTTGGGATGGAGCCAATATCGAAGAGGGAATTTTGGATAGTGCTCATAAAATTAAAGCTGACCTTATTTTAATGTACACACATGGTCGCACAGGATTGGCACATTGGTTCAAAGGAAGTATTGCCGAAGATATAGTCAATCATTCCGATATCCCAGTCATGACACTGTCATAATTAGGATAAATAACTCTTAGAATATCAAATATACCCATACCATTATTATAATCTATACCTTCTTTACAAGTAAGAGCCCTTCAGAATCTAAATTCAGAAGGGCTCTTTATTAATTCATTTACTAATGATAAAGTTGTAGTTCTGTCTGATTTTATCAAAGTATTCTAGTATTTTTAAAAGCTCTTAGAATTGTATAAAAATATATGTAAGTACATATATCCTTTTTTTGTTCAGCAAGCCTAGCTTGATAATTTTTTTTTTTATATTTGTGTTCGCCAACGTATAAAAAATACAAGCTACTTTTCCCTAAGACAAATCGGGTAAATAGTTCAGATGGTAGATTTATTGAGAGATTAAGAGATAATACAATATGTAACTGATTATTTATTCCACTAATAATACAGTCGCCCTTTAATTCTGAAATCTTATATACTTATCTTAAAACTTTTTTAATGAAAACACACAACGCACTATGAAACGAGTTGAAGATAGAATCAGGGTACTAATCGCTGAGAGGGGGATGACTCTTCTTCAATTAGCTATTCAATCTAATATTACGGAGGCAACACTCCATGCCATTCTTAATCGTAATGATGCTAAGTATTCCCAATTGATACGTATGGCGCGCACGCTAAACGTCACTGTTGCTTATTTGATGGGAGAATCTGAAATCCAAAATATTTCTGATGTACAAGAAACACAAGCAGGATATGTTGTGTTGAAAACAGAGGAAGTATTGGATATGCAACGCAAGATTATAGAATTGCAAGCTAAATTATTAGCTAAGTTGATTGAAAGCGAAGACTAATCCAAAAAATATTATTTTTTGGAAATAAAAGAGAAGACAAAAGTAGTTTTGTACAGTAAAATTACTAATCGAAAGACGTATATCGCTGTAAGTCAGTCAAAAAGCACAAAAGTCAAACAAGATTTTGTTTGACTTTTGTGCTTTTTGACAAAATAGCAAATTGGGTGTCAGTTATAAAATCTTCTTATCTAGCACCTATTACCAATAAATAGGACCCGAGCCAAGATACTTTTCTGCAATTGGCAAATAGTATTCTTTCATTTCGTTGAGGTCATAAATTTTTGGACATTTTGTATATAAATCGTATTGATTGAAGTCCTTAATCCACTCTTTGTATTGCTCGTCTTTTTCATTTAATAGCTTTGTATAACTACCTCCTGTATGCCAAGGATAAAATGAGTGATAACGCACCATTACCATACCTTCTTCGGGTATAGTGTTGTCTTTATGGTTTTTCAAAACTTGATATAAATATTCGTCATGTCCCCATGCTAAATGCAAATTGTCAAGACCGCAACCTTCTTCATATACACCCAGTTCGGTATTGTATCTTTCGTCGTGCATATCTGGATTCAATTCGTTGAACTCAGGATAAACACAAGAATCAGGAAACTTACAACCTACCACAAAAACATCGCCCACCAAGCCCCATTGTTCTGCTTGTGAAGTACCATCTTCATCCGAACCCCAAAGGTACATAGCCTTACCAAGGTCATGAATCAATCCCACCAGTTGCATCCAGTCTGGACGGCCTTCGGCACGCATCCCCTCTGCCGACTGAAGCAAATGTTGTACGTTAGGTAAATTCAAATCTGGGTCGCTTACATCAATCAAGGCATTCAATTTTTCCATAGCTTCCCACAAGTGCATTGGCTTGTCGAAAGTAAGGTATTTCTTTTTCATTGCCTGCACATAATCGTAGGTTTGTCTTGTACGCATTTTGCGATAATGCTCTTTTACAGCAGCGGTAATGTCGCCTTGGTCGTAGTTACGAAACTCAGATTTTTCTTTAACTAATACATCTTCCATGGTATGATATTTTTCTTGTTTATTTACCTGTTTTTCACCGAAAAGGAATATTTTATACTAAGCTACTGAAGATTTTTTGAAAAATCATGAAATATTTCGTGAAATCGATTTCAAAATAAAGTACAAATAAAAAGCCCCAAACCAGGTATGATTTGAGGCTTTTCTTAGAAAAATACTATGAAAATGGACTACACGTTGATTTCGCCAACCATGTTTTCAGGTTTCACCCACTGGTCAAATTCTTCAGCAGTTAAGTAACCCAAAGCAATAGCAGTTTCTTTCAATGTTGAACCGTTTTTGTGAGCTGTTTGAGCAATCTCAGCAGCTTTATAGTAACCAATCTTTGTGTTCAAAGCAGTTACCAACATCAACGAGTTGTTTACGTGTTTTTTGATATTTTCGTGTAATGGCTCAATACCCACAGCACACTTGTCATTGAAGGCAACACAAACATCACCAATCAAACGAGCTGAGTGCAAGAAGTTATAAATCATTACTGGCTTGAATACGTTTAATTCAAAGTGACCCATCGAGCCACCAATGTTGATAGCCACATCGTTACCCATTACCTGAGCTGCTACCATAGTCATGGCTTCGCATTGAGTAGGGTTTACTTTTCCTGGCATAATTGATGAACCTGGCTCGTTGTCTGGAATATAGATTTCGCCAATACCCGAACGAGGACCCGACGACAACATACGAATATCGTTACCGATTTTCATCAAGCTGGCCGCCACAGTTTTCAAGGCACCGTGTGCTTCAACAATAGCATCGTGTGCTGCCAAAGCTTCGAATTTATTTTCAGCAGTAACAAATGGCAAACCTGTTAGGTCAGCAATATGTTTGGCTACATTTACATCATATCCTTTTGGTGTATTGATACCAGTACCTACAGCAGTACCACCCAATGCCAATTCAGATAAGTGAGCCAAGGTGTTGTTGATGGCACGCAAACCATGGTCAAGCTGAGATACATATCCCGAAAACTCCTGTCCCAAAGTCAATGGAGTAGCATCCATGAAGTGAGTACGGCCGATTTTTACAACATCTTTGAAAGCTTTAGCTTTGGCATCGAGTGTATCACGAAGTTTTTTAATACCCGGAATAGTTACTTCCAATAATATTTTGTAGGCTGCAATGTGCATTGCAGTAGGAAAAGTATCATTTGAAGATTGTGACTTGTTTACGTCATCATTTGGATGAACAAATTTTTGTTCGTCAAGCAATGAACCTCCATTTACTACGTGAGCACGGTAAGCGATTACCTCGTTGCAGTTCATATTTGATTGAGTACCCGAACCAGTTTGCCAAACCACTAATGGGAATTGGTCATCTAGTTTACCTTCAAGAATCTCGTCACATATTTGAGCGATAAGATTTTTTTTCTCTTCAGGCAATACACCAGCGTCGAAGTTAGCAAACGCTGCTGCTTTTTTAAGGTATGCAAAAGCCTTGATGATTTCCTTCGGCATCTTGTTGATGTCCTGAGCAATCGGGAAATTCATAATTGAACGTTGGGTCTGAGCACCCCAGTAAACGTTGGCAGGTACTTGCACCTTACCCATCGTGTCTTTTTCTATTCTATATTCCATTGTCAAATTGAGAATTGGTAATTGGTTTCGCTAAACTTGCGTTATAGGAAGAATAAATCACGCAAAGGTACACTACAAATGAGTTGAATAAGAATGATTTTTATTTTTTTGTGGTAAAAATCGATAGGTGCGACGAGAGGGGTATTTTTCGGGATGTTTTGCAAAAAAACTACTTATCAAATGTTTTTACTTAGTAGAAAATCCCTATATTTGAGTAAACAAAAATCCCAGGTAACCATATATTTACCTGGGATTATAACTCTTGTTTAATTAAAAACAAGAGAGTGGTGTTCCACTTTTTTCACCTTAACTAAATTAGTTCTTTTGGTCTCGTGTTTGTTCGAGATCCAATATCTTTGAGCGTTGTTGGTTGATTTGTTGCTGCAAATCAGCCACTTTAGCTTTGTTTTCTTCTATTGATTTCTTATCAGCATCTATTTGTTCTTGCGTTTTGGCAATGCTCCGCAATGAACGCTCAATGCGTTTTTCAAGTTTTGTGTTTGCGATTAGGAGTTTGTTGAGACTTTTCTGACTTTTCTCTAAAGATTTGCTATCTTCTTGCAAAAGGCCAGAAAGGTAATTGTACTGGTAGCGTGATAAGAAGTTTTCTAAATTGCTTGAAAGCTTCAAAACTTCCTCTGGAGTATAGGTTTGACTCGAGGCTTTTTCACTTACTGTGTTTGTGTACAAATATACATTAAATATTCCTTTCTCCACTCTACTTTCTTCAACATATAATATACTATTTACAGTCGCAGTATTGATATCACTAAAAACAACGTTGTCGGCGATAACTTTATTGCTTCTGCGTTTAGTTTTTGCTTGGTAGCTATTTTCTAAATAGTCTGACCATGCTTGTTGTAGGCTTTTTTTTGCCCCTTTGGTACTTGAGCTAAGTACGGGTTTGCCCTCGTATATACTTTCGCTAACTTTTTGACTAAAACTCCAATTACATTGAGCAAGTCCCATAAATAGGACACAGGCAAGGCTTATTCGTTTAATATTCATAAGCTTAAATTTTATATTTTCTAAGTAAAGAATAGTAAACGCTTAGTCCATAGGCAATTGTATTTTTTTGAAAAAAGTATAATTGTTTAAAAAACTACTCTAATTTTTAATGTTAGAATAACGTGTATTTTGTACTACAAACTTACAAGTCAAGTATCAGCAAATCATTAGTAAAAGATTAGAAATTTATTAGAATTGTATAGCACTGTAGCTTTAAGGCTATTCTAATCCCTATGTAAGGTGTATGTAATGTAAAATGGTTCTTTTGAGGAAACAGTTTTATGTCACTTAAAATAAATAATTTATGAAAAATGTAAGTGTAGTAATACCTGCTTGGAACGAAGAGGCTACGATTTCGGAAGTAATCAGAAAAGCCTTTAACTCTAACCTCACAAAAGAAGTTTTGGTTATAGACGATAATTCGACTGATAATACTGTGTCGGTAGCATTGCTTTCGGGTGCTTGTGTAATCGGAAGTACTGAGCAAGGCAAGGGTATATCGATGCAAGAAGGTGTAAAGTTGGCAACAGGAGATTATTTGGTCTTTTTGGATGCGGATATTCCGACCTATCCTGAAAATATAGTGGATTTGATGGCTAATCCTTTGTTAGAAGGAAATACTGATTTTGTAAAATCATGCTTTGATAGGCAGGCGGGGCGGGTAACTGAGTTGCTGGCAAAGCCTTTATTGGATATATATTTTCCAGAATTAAATCAATTTTCGCAACCATTGAGCGGAATTGTTTCGGGTAAGAGAAGCTTTTTGGAGAATATCATTTTTGAAAATGATTATGGGGTAGATATTGGTTTGCTTATAGATATGTATCACGCTAGTGCCAGAATTACGGAAGTAAATATTGGATATGTAGAAAATAAAATGAAGCCTCTACAATCGCTGGGAAATATGGCAAGAGAAGTAACACGCGCCATTATGAATCGTGCCGAGGCTGATATGGCTTGTTTAATTACCCCACACCAATCGGTAATTAGTGGTTTAAGAGTAGAACTAAATCCTACACTCAAACACAAGGTTGTGGTATTTGATATGGACAGGACTATTTTGGCTGATAGTTTTATTCAAACCGCCGCTCGGCATTTTGGCTTTGAGAAAGCCCTGCGAAAAATTGCTCTTGAGTATGTGAATCCTGTAATTAGAACTAAAGAGATTGCCAAATTGATGAAAGGACGAACCATTGCAGAAATTATCGAGGTGTTGGATATGATTCCAATAACACCAGATTTTGAACAAACGATTCTGGCATTGAAGCAAAAAGGTTGTGTGATTGGAATTGTAAGCGATAGCTATAGCTTGGTAACGAATCACTTGATGCACCGATTTCAACTAGATTTTACGATGGCTAATGACCTAGAGTTTTGGAGGGGGCATACCACTGGTGAGGTAAAGATTCCTTCAGCCTTTTTTAGACATAAAGATGCTAAATGCAAACATGATTATTGTAAAAATCATGTAATTACTAAGATTGCAGCATCTTTAGGTTTAACACTCGATGAGATAATGGTGATTGGTGATGGCGAAAACGATATGTGTATGGTACAAAAAGCAGGACTAGGTTTTTCGTTTTGTGCCAGTCATCCTGCTTTAGAATTAGTAGCCGATGTGGTGCTTCGAGAAAGAAGTTTTGAGCCGATGTTGGCGTACGTAGAGTAAGTTATAAACTATTGTGGATTTGGGATTTCTGATTTCGGAAATGAAATAAAACTTAAAATAGTATTTTCCATTTCCGAAATCCAACATAGAATGAAGTCATCTTGACTTTTTAATTTTCTTAATTGCCATGATAATGAATGCTATAAAGTTAAACCCCATCCAACTTGAAATCGTTGTGTCGAAGCGATTTAACAAAGATCTATAACTATC
>NZ_JASHIC010000012.1 GCF_030056705.1 Flectobacillus longus | reverse complement strand
TAAGAATCTTGGCAATTTCGGTCGGACTAAATTTGCTCCTTTTCATAATACTTACCTAAAGTTAAAAAATATCACACTTTTTAAACTTTTAATCCGTACTATTTTTGGGGAAGCTTACAGATGTTTGGTAATAGATTGTAATGCTCTCTGAGTTTTTTTCTTTCGTCTTGTGTCATTTTCTTAACTTTGGTTTGGTTAATAATTATTAATCAGAGTGGCCATGCTGTGGAGCTTTGTCCTGCAAGATTTCGACTCCTCAGCATTGGCCACTACTTCTTATCATACTGTACTAGAATGGTAAGCTCTTTTTCTCTGGTAATCCTCGGCCTGTAATATCGGTACCAGGCGTTTGTATATAGAAATGTTCTATTGACTGCGGTTTGGGTAATTCTATGGTAGACCAGGACTTTATCTTATTATCATATACCTCTCTGGTAGCACACTTGATATTAATCCTTCTATCCTCCTGTATATGTTTGGCATCGAGAGGGTTCAATGTCCAATTTTTCATTCTACAGTACATCACAATCTTGTCTTTGAAGGTGGCTGCTGTGATATCGCTGCTTACTTCCATTTTATAGGTCTCAAAGATTTTATACCTTGGTATATAGCAGTTAAGCGTTTCGTTATCCTCCTGAAAGTACATATTAGCCCACTGTAAGAAGTTCGGTCCCAATTTGTTTCGGTAGGTATTAGCCATGATTTCAGACATGGGAGGCTCTACTTTACCATACTCCATAAATGCCTGAATACATTGTGCTGCCATATTCATAAAGGCATTCCATTCGTCACGGTTAAAATGCTGGAAAAGGCTTTTTCCAAACTCATCAATAGGTCTACGTACTTCCCTATACTCGCCAGTACTGTTGTAGTGATAGTAATCCGAAAACGCTAAAAACCACAATCGACGAAGTGTACTGTCGTCTGAATCCATCGGTGGAAAATTGCTTGAGATATGGAGCTTTGGCGTATCCTTAAACATCAAGTTGTAGGACTTGGTACCCTTGGGGTTTACCTTCATAAAGGTGGTAACAAGGGCGAAGAAAAACGGGAAATCCAAGTACTTCGCACCATCATCTACCAAGAGGTAATCGGTATGCTCCGTTACATTTTCATAGATATGTCGGTTTTTGGTAAGGTCTTTTTCTCGTCCATCTAGGGTCTCGTATTGCATCAGGTGCATAAGGCTTTTACCGAAAATAGATTTACCAGTACCACCCTGCGATTTTTCGGAATCACGCATGACATAGTCCAAACTCCACACACAGTAGGTATTGGCATCATCCTTTTCACGATGCAAAAAATACCCGTAAGCGCAAAGCTTGGCTATGAGGTGTTGCATCTGTTCCTTTTGCTGTTCGGGTTTTAATAATGGACCAGCTATTGAGAATTGGTGCTTTTTACGATAGGCTTCTTTGTCCAAGCCTGAGCGGTCAAGATTATCTTCCAGCTCGTTGCGCCAATAGATTCTGGAGGTATTAATCAAGAAGTTTAAGAATGGGTTATCGTTTCGCAAAATGTCGATTACTAAGTCTCCTTCTTCGTCTTTACGGATTTTAAAGAAGGGGTCAGTCCGTTTTACTTCCAGCTCCAAATCGTTACCATCTTCGTCAAAACACAAAGGTTTTATTACCTCATTTTCCCAGACATATCTATCAGCTTTTTGGGCTTTGATAACCTCTATATCGTTTTTGGTAACTCGCCAAACCTCATTTTTGAAGAACATAAATTGGGTATTGCGGTCGTGATCCTTAAACTCCAAAGTGATTTTGGGTAGACGACTAAATGTAGATTCGCTAATGTCCTTCGAGCGGATAAAGGCATCCAACAGTTCAGGTTCGGCATGAATGCTTTCCAAGAAATTATCAATAAACTCCTTGATTTCTTCGACTGTTACCGACTTGACGATATTCTTGTCTATTCTGACATACTGAAATACGCCAGCTCTGGTGGCTATCTGAGCAAAGCCATTGCGGTATAAGAAGTTTAACAATACTTTGGGGCGACCACTGTATTTATAGACCTCTTTACCCTCTACAATTTTGGGTAAACCTTTCGAGTCCAAAGCCTTTACTTTATTCCAAAATCTAAATGGATAGGATACATTCAAAAGATTACGGAAGTCATTGGCTCCGTAATGGTTCAGGTAGTCCCGTACATCCTTGCAGTATTTGGGGCGGTTTTCTTCGTCAAAATTTCCTGTTTTGATAAGACGTAAGCTATCGGGCAAATAAATTGTATGGATATCCAAATGATACATGGCCAGTTCAAAAGCTTTTGATTTGCCAGTGGCATCTATGTCTGGCAAATTGTACACCCTATGAGCCCATCCCTTCAGCTTTTTGATATCAATATTCCAGGGCTTTACGGTTTCGGAGTTGAACCACACCACCTCAAACCCTAGCGCTGCCACATTGAGGGCATCGCTACCACCAGTACAGATAATAATATCCTGAAGCTTTACCTCTTCTTCGTCCTCACTATTAGCATAGCGCTGTACATTGGCGTACATTTTCGCAATACGAGACTCCCCAAACATATAGTTTTGGGGTTTGTCCCCATAGCTTACAAATCTACGAGAAGGGTCACTTTTAAGCGGTTCATAAAACTTTTGCCATGTACCCTCATTGTACATAAAAATAGGGTAGGACTCCGTAGAGTAGAAAGTATGCACTACCTTCTTGCCAGTTTCCTTGTCACGCCCCACAAGGCTCGACGACTCCAATACAAACAAATTATAACGCTCAAGTAGTACCATAGCGTTACGATAGGCGGTATCGTCGGCTTGCTCGTCGTTTTTGGAATCCTGCTTTTGCAAATAGCTCCATACATACTTAGAAAAAAGAATCTTGAGGTGGCTCAATAAAGGTTTTTCCTGAATTACCCACGAGCGTTTACCGATTGGATCTGATTCCTCAGCATTTGTTTTGCGGTACTCAGGTTTGGGTTTGGAGGTGGCCACACCCAGCGTTTTAGAGGCTATATTGAAAGTTTGTTCTATCCATCTGCATGCTCCCCTAAAGTCAAGATTTTGTTCAATCATTACCAAGTCGATAGGACTATACATCTTATCGCCAAAATCATTGACATAGTAATGGTCACGGCCCTCAGGGAAATATAAAGTAGCACTTGGGGTGCGTTCTTCTCTAATGCTAAACTTATGGTTCTTTTCCCTTGAAGCTTTTTCAGCTTCAGGGAAAAGTTCTACAATGATATCGAGACCTCCGTTTGTATGTTGATAGTACTCTTTTACTGTGATATAAGACATTTTCAGATAGGGGCTTGTTGTGTTTCAGAAAGTTGCATTAAGTGCTCAAGCATATTTTCGAAGCGTTGTTTATAGTCCAACCATATCTCCAAATCTTCTTCTGCTCCACTAATGCCCCAAGCCTTATCCTGATGGGCTCTGCCGATACAAGTGGCTAGAAAGTCCAACTTGTTTTTACAAATCTTGATAGCCGCAGGGCAATCGTCTGGAGAGAGCTGCCCCGCCAGATAAAGGCGCAACAATTGATAGCTAGTAGTATGTGAGGTGACAGTCATTGTATTTGGAAATTAAAGCCGATGGTATGAATACGTTGAAAAGAATTACACTGTGGGTTCCAGATATAATCGGAGAAAAAGGCATAAGAATATAGTTCCGATGGCCAATCCTTAACCGAGTTCCAGTGCGAGGGGTCGCCCCAGTTAAATTGTTGATAAACAGTAAATTCACATTCCCAGAATCCACCACCTAGGTGTTTGATATTTACCTCAGACCCCTGCGAAAAGGCCATAAAGGTTCTGGCAAACTCCTGAATCGTCCGTGGAGTTTGCAAAGACGTAGCTTTGTTCATTATTGTAAATGGGGGTTACATTTTGATGTTTAAGCGAGAGCGTATATCTTCATTTCTGTCTTCCTGTCCTTCTTTTTCTTGAAGGTATTCAGTCACAATTTGTTCCAATAGATCTGTAAGTTCAAGGTTCGTGCTTTTGTTCCTAAGCACATTTTGAACATGGAATTCTTTCGCCTGATAAATCGGATTTTTAGCGTAAAGCTTGCGTCTCCATTTTGGAATAGATATGAGGATTGGTTTGATAGCATTTATCCGACCATTCAATAATATACGCTCCTCTTCTTTCGATAAGATTTGATTTAACTGCATAACTACGTATTTTTACTGTGCTTAATTACTGTGTTTTTGTACTGTGCAAATATTCACCTATAAAGTGAATTATACAAATAAAAAGTGAATTTTTTACTATGGAATCACAATTCGGAAAAAATATTAGAAGAATCAGAATAGCGAAAGGACTGACATTAAAACAACTGGCGGAAAAACTAGGAGTGTCATTTCAATCGGTCGAGAAATGGGAGAAAGGAATAACTATGCCAACGGGAAAGAGACTGTTGCTTTTGGCTGAGGTTCTCGAAGTAACTCAAAATCAACTTTACGAAACAGAAAAGAGTGAAGAGCTTGATACTGTTGTGATTAGTAAAGTGGAATATGATAGATTCCAGCAGGCTTTAACAAGAGAAAACGAGCTGTTACGCGAATTAGCAGAGCTAAGAAAAGAAAAAATCAAGGACTTGGAAGCAGAGAAAATTAAAGGGGGCTCCCCTGCAAAAAATCCGACTTCTGTACCTAATTAAAACATTTATGCTTAATAGAAATTAGTCGAGAAGCGATGAAATGCCCATTTTGTTGGCTTCTCCTATTGATAAAGTTCTATATATAAGTGAATAATTCAACCAATAATCAACCTATATACACCGACAATGACGAACCCATTTTCAAATCAGTTGGTATTCTTCGGAGAATCAATACCAGATTCCAATCATTATCTAAGACAACTTGTAGGTTACTGTTCTGGAATAGGAACAAAGTATTACGAGCATTTAGGTGACAATGTAAAGTTCATTGTTACTGAGGATTTTGACTCTGATAAAGTTCTAATCAGTAATTATCTAAGTTCTATTACTCTAGCTAAAAATAAGGATAAACTAATTAATGCTAGACTGGCAAGTATGCAAAAACTTACTACAACAGAGTTTTTAGAAATTATATCAAATTCACCTGCTAAAGCATATCTAAAATGAATTACACCGCTATAGATTTTGAAACTGCAAATAACTTTCGGAGGAGTGCTTGTTCTTTGGGACTTGTGAAGGTAGAGGACGGACAAATCGTTGAAAAAAAATACTGGTTAATCAAGCCTACACCATTAGAAGTAGGATTCATGCAATATAAAGTGCATGGAATAAAGCTTGATATGTTGACAGACCAGCCAGATTTTAAAGAATTATGGCACGAGATAAAGCCATACCTAGAAAACCAAACCTTGGTTGCACATAACGGGAAATTTGACTTCAATGTTCTTGCTCATTTGATAAATCACTATGAGTTAGAAAACATTCCAATGACCACTTATTGTACGTTAGATTTATCAAAAATAATCTGGCCAAATGAATTAGCTTATAATCTAGCCTCATTGGTAAGTGAGAAATTAGGTGTTGAATTTAATCATCATAATGCCTTAGAAGATGCGGAAGTTACAGCACTCTTATTCAAGAATATTCTTCAGGAGTCCGCAGTTCAGTCTTTAGAAGAAATCAATGATTTTATAGATACAAATTATTTCAAGCTCTCCAATAGATTTAGAACCAGTACTCCACTAGGAAGAAAACTAAATATAGAATTGACAGAAAATGAAGCACATCCATTTTTTGGTAAGGAGGTGGTTTTTTCTGGAACCTTCTCGGCTTTTACTAAAGAAGGAGGACGAGAATTAGTAGCTAAAATTGGAGGAGTGCCTAAAGATGGAGTTACGTCAAATACCAAGTTTTTAGTAGTTGGACAGCAAGATTTGTATAAAGTGGGATTAGAAATGAAATCCTCAAAAATGAAGAAAGTAGAACAAATGATTAGTAAAGGGCTAGATGTTCAGGTGCTTATAGAATCGGAGTTTATAGAGCTATTAAATTTTTAATAAATAATCACAAAAAAAGCTGAGTGGCAGTGGAAATTCTCTATACGTCAACGAGAAAAATGCCCCATACGTTAAAATAAGCGGTATTAGTGGTAACTTTTCGGTGTTCGAATCTCTCCGTCTCCACCAACAAAAACGCCTCTCGAAACATTTTCGAGAGGCGTTTTTGCTTTATTTGAATAACTTCTTAACAATCTTATCTTTTAATTTTATCAATTTTAAGATTTTTTTCACATCATCCAATCGATTGTTCAAAATTGCTTTGTCATTTGCTGTTTGTAATGGATTGATCACGTGCCCATTGAAATTAGACTCGACACTCTCTCCAGTTTTGATATTCTTGAATCCGTTGCGTAAATACAGCTCGTTGGTAACCATGTTTGACAACATCGGCGTATAATAAATACAATCTTTGAAGTAATAGTGTGTTACTTGCGAATAACGAGTGCTACCTTCTAGTTCTACTTTTGAGCCTCCATGAATAATATTTGAAGACCAAATCAAAGCATCTCCCTTTTTTGCATAAAAGAATTTCTTGTCAAACTCCGAAACGTTCATGATACTCTGCATAAAATCTTCATACTGAACGTAGTCATTGTACGTCGTATCTTCTGGAGCATCTTTGATGTGTGCAAAGTTGTATTCTGGCATACGGTGTGAGCCACTGTAGTAGAATACTGCACCATTTTCAGGAGTTACATCCTCCAAAGCCACCCAAACGCCACACATATAACGTGCAGGAATCGAACTAAAGTGAATGGTGTCAGAGTGTGCTCTTTGTTGAGAACCAAACTTAAAGTTGAGCGTTTGGAATGGGATAGGCTCACGGTCATAAAGCATTTCCAAGGTTTTCATGATAGTGTCGTTCGACGAAACTTGCTTGGTACTATCTGAGTATTGCCAAAGATCCTGAATACGAGTTTTATCACGGTAAACAGTTACTGGGAAGTCTTCGTTAAAGCCTTTTTGATTCATATCGGCTTTTACTTGGTCAATTACTTCCTCTGAAAAAACATTTCTTAATACAACAAAACCATTTTTGTGATATTCGGTTGCTAATTGTTTCTCTTCTTCGGTGAGATTCTTGGTTTTGAGGATTTCGTTAAAAAAAGGTGATTCTACCCAAGGTAAATTCATAACATAGATGATTTATAAAATTTGATAAAACTACAATCTATAATGGAAGATTTTTTTATAGGTCCTTCTGATGGCGTTCGATGTATGTGTGGATTAGCTTAGAAGGAAAAGACTTTACAAGATAGCTTATTTTTTCGAAATTTTGAAAAACTACTTTGCTTCCAACTATTTCGAACTGATAGACGATGCTAATATGTATCTTTGCATAAAATAATACTTCGTGTTAAAAAACGATTTTCAAAAGTTCAAAATAGATTAAAGAAAATTAACTTTCTGTAAACAGCAGAATATGGCTTGTTTAATTTGATAAAATGTCAGAAATCTTAACCAAATATTTAACGCAAAGAGAATCTTCTCAGCTAGAGTTTAAAAGTAAAATTGATAGCCCTTTTAAAATAGCACGTACACTTTCGGCATTTGCTAATACTGCGGGAGGTACCCTTTTGATTGGCATTAACGATGACCGTACCGTAAAAGGGTGTTCCGAGTTGGAAGAAATGACTAAGTTAGCTGAGGCTGCCGAACATTTGATAATTCCCCCTCTCGATATTCGTTATCGCGCTATTATGTGGGAAAACAGGAAAAAAGTTTTGGTCGTAGAGATTGACGAAAGTTCTGATAAACCGCACGAAGCTTTGGATGAAAAAGGTAATCGAACTGTTTATGTTCGAGCCAATGACCAAACTACTCCTGTATCCAAAGAAATGTCTCAAATCTTGGATAAAACCGACAAAACTGTAGAAAGTAACTTGTTGGAGCAGCAAAATGTAAAATACCTAATGGTATTTTTGAAGAAAAATAAAAGAGTATCGGCACGAGAATATGCCAAACTGGTCAATATTTCGGAATACCGTGCTAAAAAAATGTTGGAAACCTTAACATATGAAGGCATTTTACTGATGTTGTCCAAACAGCGCCCTCCACAGTTTGTCTTAAAACAACAATAAACTGTGCCTTATGACAAATATCCAACTATTTCTGATTTGGCATTTCTGATTTC
This sequence comes from Flectobacillus longus, assembly GCF_030056705.1. Classification (GTDB taxonomy): domain Bacteria; phylum Bacteroidota; class Bacteroidia; order Cytophagales; family Spirosomataceae; genus Flectobacillus; species Flectobacillus longus. The sequence continues at coordinate 200,906 of NZ_JASHIC010000012.1, read as the reverse complement.
GGAAATAAGTTAGTAGGATTTTGCCATTGTTGGTCTTTTGACCAACAATGGCTGAAAAGTATAAAAGTGTTTCTAATGAAATCATGATTACATTTTTGCTTAATGCCTACAGCCTAAAGCCCAACTCAATGTATAATCAGCTTGGTATTGACTACAATGTCTTCAGGTTCAAGTGTTTCTTTTTCTGCATGGATAATTTTTAACAGCAGTTGTGCTGCTTTTTCTCCCATTTGATAGGCAAATTGCTCTACCGATGCCAGCGGAGGATTATCTAGATAGGTCGTAATGGGAAGGTTTGCAAAACTTACAAACATAATATCTTTGTTGGGTACAAGACCTTTTTGTTTGCAGGCTTGCATGGCATACAATGCTACATAGTCATTGAAGCAAAAAACGGCTTCTGGCAATTCTTCTCCATTCAACAACTCAATCATTTTTTTAGTGGTATCTTCTTTACTCAAATCTGTAGACTTAATATAGTTTTGAATAATTGGAAGATTAAACTTTTTCATAGCTCCCCAATAACCCATTAAGCGTTCATCAGAGATTTCTAAACTGGCTGGGCCGTTCAAAATTGCTACTTTTTTTATTCCTTTATTGGCCAAAAAATCAATTACTTCAAAGGCCGCATCTGCTATATTTCCTCGTACTTTGTTGACAGGTACATCTTTGGGAGCACGATCAAAAAACACAATAGGAATACCATATCTTTCTAATTCTCTAAACTGATAATACTGAGTAGTTTCGGCCGAAATGGAAGCAATAACACCATCTACACGACTACTGATAAAGGACTTGATAGCTCTGTTTTCTCTTTCTAATTTATCACGTGACTGGCTAACGACTACATTGTAGTTCTCTGCTGAAATAACATCTTCAATGGCTGTAATAGCTTGCGAAAAAAACTCTTCTTGTAAATGAGGAAGCACTACTCCGATGGTAAAGGTTTTATTCTTTTTGAGTAAAATCGCCGCAGGATTTGGAACATAGTTGAGTCTTTGTGCCATCTCAAAAACTTTTTCTTTTGTTCTCAAACCAATTCGTGGATGATTTTGTAATGCGCGTGAAACCGTTGAAATAGAAATATTCAGTGCTTGCGCTATATGTTTGATTGTAACTTGTGTCTTTTGCATATTTTTCAGGAAGTCCCAAGCCTTAGCTTATGGAACTGCTAAATTACAAACATTCCTGCAATAGTCTTAGTAGGATTTACGATTCTCTGAATTGTGCAAATCTGTGCAAATGTTTGATTATACCCTTTATAGCCCATTTTACTCAAGTTTTGTTAAAATGAGAGTCTCCCCAATCGGCTATGTTAGTTTTTTGCTCGAAAAATTAATTTCTTTGAATATCCTTTTGTGCCAATTGATAAAAAAGACTTTACATTTAAGTTTTTTCGTACTGTTTGGCCTACGGTGACAAGTGTGTTGTTTTTAGAAGGTCTAGTCTTTTTTGAAATCACCGAAAAGTACCAACCAAATGTCATCTTACCTTATGCAATCTTTTTGAAACAAATTAACATGTATCCGGAATCAATCATCAAAAAATTTATCGATACTTTCTCGGCTAAACCAACGATTACAGTTCGTGCTCCTGGTCGTATCAATCTCATTGGCGAACACACCGACTATAACGATGGCTATGTATTGCCTGCCAGTATCGACAAAGCTATTTACTTTTCTATTTCTCCACGTACAGACAATGAATGCCATGTAGTTGCTTTCGATTTGGATAGTGCCACCGTTTTTTCGGTCGATAATCCTGTCGCATCTGAGTATTCTTGGTGTAATTATTTGATTGGAGTGGTAGACGAGCTTCAAAAAGCAGGTAAGCAGTTTGGTGGTTTTAATTTGGTTTTCGGAGGCGATATTCCTTTGGGAGCGGGGGTTTCTTCATCTGCGGCTGTCGAAACGGGTCTTTCTTTTGCTATCAATTATATCTACGAATTGGGCTTATCTACTTTGCAAATGGTGCAAATTTCGAAAGCTGCTGAAAATAATTTCGTTGGTGTAAACTGTGGTATTATGGACCAGTTTGCTTCAATGTTTGGTAAAAAAGATTCAGTAATCCGTTTGGATTGCCGTGACCTTTCTTACCAATATTTCCCGATTGCATTGCCTGAACATGCTGTTGTTTTGTGTAATACTGGTGTAAAACATTCTTTGGGAGATTCTGAATATAATACTCGTCGCTTGGAATGTGAAGAGGCTTTACGCTTGATTGCAATTCAATTCCCTAGTATTAAATCTTGGAGAGATGTTTCGTTCGATATGTTGGCACAGGTACAAGCTTCAATGACTGACGTTGTATATCGTCGTGCCAAATATGTAATTGGAGAAATCGAACGTGTGGAGGTTGCTTGTGAAGCGCTATCGCAATATGATTTGGCAACTTTTGGACAAAAAATGTATGAAACCCACCACGGTTTACAACATGATTATGAGGTGAGTTGCCCAGAATTAGACTTTTTGGTAGACCAAACTAAAAATAACCCTGCTGTCATTGGCTCACGTATGATGGGAGGTGGTTTTGGTGGTTGTACTGTTAATATTGTTGAAAAAACGCAATTAGACGCTCTGATTAGTCAATTAACAGAAGCATATCAAAAAGAATATAACCGTGAGTTGGTGTATTATGTAGTAGCACTCACCAACGGAACAGAATTAGTTTAAAATCAGTCTTGTCGATTAGTAAAATTTCGACTTGATAAAAAACAAAAAAGCTTAAAGCATTTTGCTAACAGCTTATATCCTTTATGAATTTCGACGAAAATCCACATCGTAGATATAACCCACTTACCGAAAGTTGGGTATTAGTGTCACCGCACCGTGCCAAACGTCCTTGGCAGGGTCAGGTAGAAAAATTAGCTAATGACGAACGTCCAGCACATGATCCTGATTGCTATTTGTGTGCAGGAAATACGCGTGCCAATGGCGAAGTAAATCCAAATTATGAGCAAGTGTATGTTTTTGACAATGACTTTGCAGCTTTGCTAAAAGATACGCCAGACGAAAAGTATGAAGATGGCGAATTATTTTTGGCAAAAACAGAAAGAGGTGTAGGTCGTGTGATTTGTTTTTCACCTGCTCACAACCTTACAGTTCCAGAAATGTCAGAAGAGGGAATTCGTGCTGTAGTTGATGCTTGGGTTGACGAGTACAATACTTTAGGTGCAAAGGATTTTATCAATTACGTTCAAATCTTTGAAAATAAAGGCTTTGTCATGGGATGTTCAAACCCACACCCACACGGACAAATCTGGGCACAAAGTGGAATTCCTGACGAACCCCTAAAGAAACAAAATGCTCAAGCTAAATATTGGGCAAAACATAATCGTTCACTTTTGGCTGATTACTTGGAAAAAGAATTAGAGAAAAAAGACCGTTTATTGTTCGAAAACGAGCATTTTGTTGCGTTGGTACCTTTCTGGGCGGTGTGGCCTTTTGAAGCTATGTTGATTCCAAAGCGTAAAATGGCACGTATCAGCGAGATGACTTCTGAGGAGCGTGATGCTTTAGCAAATGCCTACAAGCGTTTGACTGTGAAATATGATAATCTTTTCGAAACATCATTTCCATATTCTGCGGGTATTCACCAAGCACCAACTGATGGTTTGCCTCACGATGAATGGCACTGGCATTTTGTGTTTTATCCACCGTTGCTACGCTCGGCAACTGTAAAGAAATTTATGGTAGGTTATGAAATGTTAGCCAATCCACAAAGAGATATTTCAGCAGAAAAAAGCGCAGCAATCCTAAGAGATTTACCAGAAGTACATTATAAAAGTATTTAGTAAATTGAGCCAAATATTTTAAGTCAAAAGGCACGAAGTAGCAAAGATTCATGGTGAACTCTATGCTACTTCGTGCCTTTTTATTTACAAAATATCCTTTTTAATTCTTGCAGAAAACTCTTCTAAATCTTGGTCTGTAAAATCTAAATGCGTCACAAAGCGGACTTGATGCTTGCCAAAAGTAGCAGCTTTGATACCTACATCAGCCAATTTTTTGACATAGTCAGAAGATAGAATACCATTGTCCAAAGTGAAAATGACAATGTTGGTATCCACAGGTAATACTTCCAATACCTCTGATTTTTGAGACATCAATGCGCCAATAGCTCTTGCACGCTGATGGTCTTCAGTGAGTCTGTCAACATGATTATCCAAAGCATAAATCCCAGCTGCCGCCAAATAGCCAGCTTGACGCCAACCGCCTCCCCAACGCTTACGCACACGACGAGCCTTCTTGATAAAGTCTTTAGTACCCAATAAAACAGAACCTACAGGAATACCAAGTCCTTTAGAAAGACAAATAGACATAGAGTCAAACAGTTCACCATATTGCTTGGGAGATTCCTTTGTTTCGACTAAGGCATTGAAAATACGTGCTCCATCCAAATGCAATGCCATGTTGTGAGCAGTACATACTTCTTTAATCTTGGCAATCTCTTGAATATCGTAATACGCACCACCACCTTTGTTTACTGTATTTTCTAAAGATACTAATCTAGAAACAGGGTGATGTAAATTGTCAGGCTGAATCACATCTATAATTTGCTCGGCAGTGATTCGTCCTCTATTGCCATGAAGCAAATTCACAGATGCCGATGAATTGGAGGCAATACCACCGCCTTCATACAAATACACATGTGAAAGGGCATCACAAATCACCTCATCACCTTGGTTGACGTGGACATTGATAGCAATTTGGTTGGTCATAGTGCCCGACGTACAAAACAAACCAGCTTCATAACCAAACATTTCAGCAGCTTTGGATTCTAGTTTTTTGACGGTATAATCTTCCTCAAAAACATCATCGCCAACTTCTGCGCTAAACATGGCTTCGAGCATGGCTGGAGTGGGCTTGGTAAAAGTATCGCTTCGTAATTCTAAAGGTCTTAATTGACTCATGGTGAATGTAGTTGATGATAATGAATTGTTTACAAAAATTGCTAATTGGATTTTCGGCAATTTACTTAATTTTGGAGAAGTGAAAAAATTACAACTTCTGTTTACAAACTAATCAATACCTTGAATCAACTTACTAAAGCTTATCTATGCCTATTATTGGGCGTATTTTGTATTGCATGGTCGGCAATATTTGTCAAAGTGGCTCATGCGCCAGCGCTAACTTCGGGTTTTTACCGCTACTTTTTTTGTTTTGTAGGACTGCTTCCTATTTGGTTTATCAAGGGGGTGAAAGTACCTTCTACCAAAACACTTAGTTGGATTGGGCTGGGCGGTCTTTTGTTTGTGCTCGATATGTCTTTTTGGAATATCTCTATTCTCAAAACATCTGCCTCAGTATCTACTTTATTAGCCAATAATGCCTCTGTTTTTGTGGGCTTGGGGGCTATGTTTTTCTTCAAACAATCCCTTTCAAGACGCTATTGGTTTGGCTTAGGAGTTTCTTTGCTAGGTGTTTTTATTGTGGCAGGAAAAGATTTAGCGCAGAATCAAAGCGTGGGCATTGGACATTTAATGGCGATAACGGCGGCGGTATTCTATGCAGGGTATATGCTGGTGACGCAGAAAGTCAGAGGAGGCATAGATACCGTCAATTTTATGGCTTGGTCACTCATTCCTTGTATGATACTTTCTTGGGGAATCTGCTGGTTTGGCGATTGGCAATTACTCCATTTTGATACCCAAACATGGTGGTCTTTTGTCGGAATGGGGGTAATATGTCACTTGATTGGCTGGTTATCAATCAACTACGCTTTAGGGCACATTCCTGCGGCAGTAGTGTCGCCAACCTTATTACTTCAACCTGTATTAACTGCTATTATTTCTTATTTTTTACTCGATGAGGTTTTAAGAACTGAACAAATTGTGGGTGGTTTGATAGTAATGCTCGGTATTTACTTAGTTAACAAACGTAGTTGAGATTGTAATCTTTGAACCAAAAGATTGATAAGACGTTTGGTTAATTCTTCTTCATTTTCTAGAAAAAGTTGATATTCCTCTAACGTAAAATGCCCTGCAATAATACCTTCGAGATAGTGCTTAAACTTCATATCTCTTTTCACCGAATGACTAATATATTCTAGTTGTTCTGTTTCGGACAGTTTGAAAAAAGTACCTTTTCTAACCGAAACATATTGTCGAAAAACGGCTAATAACAGCTCATTCTGTTGTTTTAGAATAGGTCTGAGTGTTTGATTTTGAAAATTTTCTACAACAGACTCGCTGGGTTGTGTGATGATTTCTGGACGCATAAGTACTTTTTTATACTTCCAAAGAGTCTTTACTGCTAGTTAATATTTAGGGAGAAAAAGCTAATTTTTCTCCCTGAAATTTTACCTAAAACTGCTTCAAATAAGATATTTTACTAATCAAATGTTGTTCTTGCTGATTGGTAAAATCGGTGCCCGTAAAGCCTCTTTGGTTGAATACTAAATAAATGTATGATAGTGGGCGATATTCCCACGAAAATCTAACATTGAAAGTATCTCGATTGTTTTGGGTATTTTTTTGATAAAAACCAATCAATTGCAAACGTGGATTCAACGCCAAACGTCCTTCTATGCTATAAAGCTGCACGCTTTTAGATTCTTTGAGAATACCCACTTCTTTAAAATCATTGTTTTCAAAACCTAAATTAAAGGACGAATGAGGAGAAGGCGCAAGTCTCAAGCTAAAAGAGGTATAGTTCAAACTTCCATCATAATATCCTCCTCGTTCGTGATTTAGGAAATAAGAAATCTTTTTCGACTGGTCGCTACCCAAATAAAGTGTGTAGCGATTGTAATTGTATTCAGCAGGTTTGATTTCGATGTCCAAAGGAGCAAAAGATTCGTCAAGTCGCTGGTAATAGTTGGCATAAAAAATACCCGCAAATCCACCAGATTGAAGATTGACCCAAATAGGATTGAAATTAAGTTGACGCTCTTGTAAAGTACCTGTTGATGCTTTATGATAATACTCGATAAACACACCAGGCTCGAAGCTACGTACCCATTTAGGCAACCAAGGTTTACGAACGGTCAAATAAAATCCTGGGGTATTGCTCAATACATCGTTTCTAGACACAAAACCCATTTCAGGGTTATACTCCTTGCTGACGTACGATTGTGTGTACCATGCCACCACCTGATTATTGCGATAATGCAACTGATTATACGCTGCTAAACCAGTATTTGATTCATTGGAGTTTTTAGAAAACATTGCCATCGAACTCAAAGAAAGTACATTGGACAGACGGAAAAAGCCATCTACAGCACCTGTCAGGTTGTTATAGTCGTTGGTATTTTTGAGGGTAAAAAGCGCTCCAATACGGTTTTGAGAGCCAATATTTTCAGAAAATCTTCCTACAAAAAAATCGGTATTACCAATACTTCCTCCATCGTTCTGACGGATTGCGATGGCACCAAAATTCCTTTTTTCAGAGCGATATACCATTCTTGCACCTACTTCAATTGGTACAGGACGTGCGTTGGCATCTAAGCCTATTCTTCTACTAAAAAATGGTTGAATACGCATAGCACCACCCGCTAAATCTTCAATTGGCGATAAGCCTACGCCAAATAGAGAAGCATTTTCGAGAAAAAACTGTCTTCTTTCAGGAAAAAAGACAGAGAAACGTGTCACATTATTGACCTGTCGATCGGCATCTGCTTGGGCAAAATCAGTATTAAACGTTAAATCCAAAACGGTGTTGGGATTAATCGCCCATTTGATTTCTCCGCCAGGTTTAAAAGTCCCAGAACCACCTTGTTTTTCATAGCCCGTTCCTTTGTAATTGTCATAAGCATAGAGCATATAGGGAATCGCTCGGATATTAGTTACAGAGGGTGGAGGTGCTAAGAGGCTATCCAAAACCCCAGCATATTCCATGCGATTGACCGAAAAAGAGCGAGGATATGGCGACCAAGAATACGTGGAATTACTCGAACGACGATTTCTGAAAAAGTTAATTCCCCACGAATGCGTTTGTTGATTTTTAGGATAACGAAGTGTTTGCCAAGGAATGGCCATTTCGGCCACCCAGCCAGAGTCGGAGCGTGAGGTACGTACACGCCAAAGTCCATCCCAGTCTACATCATAAAGACGGTCGTCGAAGGCAAGCAAGTCACGCTGAGTACCATAAGGGTTGGTAATCATTGTCATGGCATTACGTTTGTCGTTGAAACCGTCAATTGTAATACCAAAAGAATCGTGATTGCGAGGTTCAAAATCTCGACGAAAATCAGGTGCTCGTAATAACTTTTTTCCTAAAGAATCATGACAAATACCAGCGATATACAGAAAGTCCTTGTTGTAAAGTAACTTGACAGAAGTGTTTTGTTTGGCTTTTTGTCCTTGATGTGGCTCTACTTCAAATTCAAGATTTACTGTGGGGGCTTCACTCCATTCTGTTTCATCGAGCTTACCATCTATTTTTAAGGGTTTGACAATACTCTTTGCGATGGTTTTTTGTCGAGGTTGTTGTGGCGTGAAGGTATTTTGAGCCAATGCCCATGATGAAAGAAGCAAAAGGCTTCCTAGCTGTAAAAGCTTTAACATACTGATAAAATTTACTTGTTGATGGAAGAAAGAGGTTGATTTTTTGGAAAAGCAAAGTTCTGAAAACTGATTAAAAGACGATTCAAATTTGTGTTGAATGGCAATTAGAATAGAGGAGTAATCGTTTGTCAATTAACGTACTAGCTCTTTTTTTGATTTGAATGTAGCATACGTAAAGCTATAACTAGCCAAGAAAAATCATGCCCATTGCTCAAGGCTAACTCCCTTCAGCTATATGCCAATTGCGCATAAAATTAGGGACAAAGCAAAGCAAAGTCCCTAACCCCTAACCAAATTAATTTTAATCTTTTAACCAAAGTTGAGATTCACAAAATGGATGTCTCACCAGTCCATTCGCTACGTTCAGAAGAACCTCAACAAGTTTGTTAAACGAAGTGTAACCAAAAAACTTCTTGCAAAAATCATATTATTAGGACTAACCGCTAAATTTATTCGCCAAGCTTGAATAAGTACTCGACCAATGACGTTTTGAGCCCAGAAGGCACTTATCATTCCTTCGGAGTTGTTTGTCGAAAAAGCTCTTATTTTTTGACCTAGGGCATTTTTTACACAAAGGATTATTCTTAATTTTGATAAACAAGATTACCAAGAAATAGCCTTAGGTGAGATTTTGGATACAGACAAAATAGAATTGGATTTTTATACGAAGTTGAAATACAGGATTTTATCAAAAATTCTTGTTTACACATATTAAAATAATATTTTGGAAACATCAGCCGCTCTCAATCATACACGCACTGTTATTTTACAGGACATCCCGCTAAAGAAAATTCTGGCCAGACGAGCTGTTTATCATACGCTTTTCTGGATAGTAATTAGCTTGTACAATACGCTTTATCTAGGTTTTCTGAAAGATGACTATTCAGAAGCCTTTTTTGAATTTGCCGTAAAATTTCCCTTTTACTTGACTTTGGTGTATGTTAATATCTATTATTTTATTCCAAAGTTTTTGCTAAAAGGCAAATATCTCCAATATGTCTTTTTGCTTACTGGGTCAACTTTTGTTGCTGTGGCATTTTTTCAAACTTTAATTAATCATTTGATTTATATCAATTATTGTCCAGTAGGGTATCGTCCAGATATTCTTTTTGACCCCAAGCCCACTGTCAAGAGAATGTTTGATATGATTTCGGTATTTGGGATGACCACTGGTATTAAGTTGACCAAAGATTGGATTGGGCATCAAGAAAGGATTAAAGACCTTGAAAAACAGAATCTTAAGAACGAATTGGAGTTCTTGAAATCGCAGATTCAACCACACTTTTTTTTCAATACCCTGAATAATTTATATTCATTGACCTTGAAAAAATCAGACCTTGCGCCAGAGGTTGTCGTAAAGCTTTCTGATTTGATGAGCTATATGTTGTACGAGTCAGATAGTTTGGAAACTACTCTTCGGAAGGAAGTAGAACATATCAAAAACTATTTGGATTTGGAAGGGCTGCGATTTGGAAAACGGCTACATTTAGCATTTGATATTGTAGGCGAAGTAGATAAAAAGAAGATACCTCCTTTGTTGCTATTACCATTTATTGAAAATGCGTTTAAGCATGGTACTTCGCACGAAACGGGTGAAATACATCTGAAAATTCTGCTTAATATAGATGCTGATAAGCTGGTTTTTGGGGTTACAAATCCACGTTTTGATAATCAGTCTTCTCGAAAAAAACATAAAGGCTTAGGACTGAAAAATGTAAAACGCCGTCTTGATCTTTTGTACGGCAACAACTATAAGTTAGAAATATTACCAACAGCCAAGGAGTATTCTATTAGTTTAGAATTGCCTTTTGAGCCAACAGTATTGAATGAATCTCAATCTCAGATAGGATTTTAGGGGTATTCTGTAGGGATTTTTATAAAATAATTGCTTGATTTCTAGGTTGTTGTCTAGGGTTTAGAGCCAATGAGTTTAACCCAAATAACGGATATGCCGTTGACTGATTATTGCTCTCTGCGCCTTAAGCTTTAAAGATATTTCCCAAAACTAGATTTGAATTATATGAAATTAAAAACGCTAATTGTAGATGATGAGCCACTAGCCCTTGATGTGCTTGAGACTTTTATTCAGCGGGTAGAGGGATTGGAGCTTGTAGGGCGTTGCGAAAACGGTATTCAAGCCTTTAACCTCCTTCAAAAAGGAGGTGTTGACCTGTTGTTTTTGGATATAGAAATGCCAACCTTGGATGGATTAGAACTACTAAGAAGCTTACATAACCCTCCAAAGGTTATTATTACAACTGCTTACCGCGATTACGCAGTAGAAAGTTATGAATTAGATGTGATTGATTATCTGGTAAAGCCGATTCCTTTTCAGCGATTTGTGAAAGCTGTAAATAAAGTTCAACAAAAATCTGAAGAAATAGACTTAGTTACGGAGGCTAATGCTTTTAAACCACAAGCACCTGCGGGTAAGCCCGAAGCGATGTTTATAAAGGTTGATAAACGTATTGTAAAAGTATATTTCAATGAAATTTTGTTTATCGAAAGCTTAAAAGATTATATACGCGTTCACACGACTACCGAATCGTATGTAACGTATCAAACCATGAATGGGATTGGAGAGATACTACCAGAAGATGACTTTGCTCGTATTCATAAATCTTTTATTGTGGCTATTTATAAAGTTACTTCTATTGAGGCTAATGACCTGATTGTCAACAATCGCTCATTGCCAATTGGAAGAAGTTTTAGAGAAGATATTCTTGAGAAAATATATAAAACAGGAGTTTTGGCAGTGAAGTAAGTCTTGAGATGTATTATCGAAAAAACATAATTTATCTCGATTTTTATCCACTTCCCAAATACAACATCAGAAATAGATAATTCTGTCCATTTCATCAAAAAAGCGGTCGAAAAACAATTTTCGACCGCTTTTTTGATACTACTACGCTATATCTGACACCGCTTAAGACGCAATCTTTGTGTCTCTACTGTTAGAATACAAATTTTTATAATTCTCTCAATCTCAACTCACTCAATTAGGAATGACCCATGTTTTGATGGTATAACGCTGAATATGAATCTTCTCAAGAAGTGAAGTGTTGCGTTTCTACAACAATAATACAAAATTTAGCATAATCGCTCAATCACTAAATCACAAATCACTCAATTCTAAAAGCAGGATAAGCTCTTTAAAAAAGTGACACTAATTGCAGTTATTATACAATTTACTGGTAGTTTTGCGCTGGGATGTAAAGAGGAATCTATGGATAGTAATCTAAGGAATACACAACTTTGGTTGGCATTTAAAAGTGGCGATAGTGAAGCACTAGGGCAGTTAGCTAGTGAGCATTACCGTGTACTTTACAACTATGCGACGAAGTTTACAAAGGATAGAGAGCTCATCAAAGATTGTATTCAGGACTTATTTCTATACCTCTGGGATCAGCGTGAAAATCTACAATCTTCACCTTTTGTGACGGTTTATCTGCTTAAATCGCTGAAACACAATCTTTTTAAAAAACTCAATCAAGAAAAGAAATGGGTTTTAGATGATTTTGATACGGAGTCACCTTTTTCGGAAAATACCAATGTAGAGTCTACCATTATTGCGTTGGAGCTTTTTGCAGAAAATGAGCAAAAAGTAAGAAGTGTCTTGAATAACCTCCCTAAACGTCAGCAAGAAGTAATTTTTCTCAAATTCTACGAAACACTAAGCATCGAAGAAATTGCTGAAATTATGGATATGAATAAGCAATCTGTTTCTAATTTATTGCAAAGAGCGATTCATAACCTAAAACAAAATTGGCAATTGGCAGTCTATCTTCTTTATTATCTGTACTTTAACGTTAGACTTCAATAGTTTTTTCTTTTTTAGAAAAAATATTTCAAAAAAATAACTTCCAAAGTGAGTATCTGAGTATGAGCAAAGGCTATTACTAGCAAAGTGCGAAAAATACAAGATATTCTATGTTCGATTACAAAAACTTTTCAGCTAATGATTTTGCAATGGACGCATTCTTTCGGGAATGGGTATTGAAGCCTACGCCCGATTCTTCAGCGTTCTGGAAAAACTGGTTATTGCAAAATCCAGAAAAATCAGAAGTAATTGAGAAGGCTCAAAAAATTGTAATCACACTAAAAAATGCTCAAGAGGAAATTTCTGAAGATGAGATAGATCTTGCTGTGGCGCAAATAGTAGCTGCTGCCAATCAGCGAGAAGCGCAAAGCAAGCCTGTCATTCGCCCAATTTGGTCTACCACGAAGTTAATCCGTTGGGCTGCCAGTATTATTGCCGTTGTGGGACTTACTTGGTATGCCTATGATTACTGGGGCAATAGACCATCGGAACTATATACCAAAACGGTGGCTACCGTGGTAAGCACTCCCAAAATGCTCGAAACCTTCAATAAGTCCTCCGAGCCTATGGTGATTACTCTACCAGATGGCAGTTCGGTAATTTTACAACCCAAAAGTAGACTAAGTTATCCTTCTCAATTTGATGATTCTGTGCGCGCAGTGGTGTTGTCTGGAGAAGCTTTTTTTGAGGTAGCCAAAAATCCTCAACAACCTTTTTTAGTATATGCCAACGAATTAATAACCAAAGTGCTCGGAACGAGTTTTACTATTAAAGCATTTGCCAATGATACACAAGTAAAGGTAATTGTAAAGACAGGTAAAGTGTGGGTATATACTGCAAAGGACGCTCAGCAACCTCAAGCTATAGAGGCAATAACTGCCCAAGCTATCTTGATACCTAATCAGCAAATTACTTTACTCAGAGAAAAATTAGCCTTACAAAAGGCAAATGTTTCAGAACAAATGATTCGTGAACTACCGAGTATCCAAACCCAAAATTTTGAATTTAAACATACTCCATTATCGGAAGTATTCAAGATGTTGGAAGATACTTATCATGTAAAAATCAACTATGATCAACAACTGATGTCAGCATGTGAGCTTACGGCTAGCCTTGGCGATGAGCCTTTGTCCGAAAAGATACGTCTGATTTGTTCGGTAATAGAAGCCACCTACGAAGTGCAAGACCAACAAGTAACAATTTACGGTAAACCTTGTAATTAGTACACCATCAACTATTTTAACAAAGAAAAACAATCTAAAAACCTAATAAATACTCTAAATGCCTTTTTTCTATAAATCAAAATCACCTCCTATGAGTAGATAGGATTTATCTATTCAAAAAAAAGCCGACGGTGCTACCAACACCATCGACTTAATAATGTACATCCGAAAGTTTCTCAGGCTTTTCATCAAGATTCTTGATGGACAGGATGCTTTATGTCAGTTTTTCAACCAACCAATCAAAATTATGTCAAAAAAACGACAATTCACTAAGATTCCAATCAAGATTATGCGAATCTCCTTCGTGCAGATGATTGTCTCAGTTTTGTGCATGTCAATTGCCAATGCTGGGAATGTAAAAGCTCAAGATTTACTCGACCAAAAAGTGAGCATTGTCTCTACTAATCAGGCTTTTGAAAAAGTGTTGGAAACACTTGAGCAAGAAGCTCATGTGAAATTCATGTATAGCCCTCAGCTTATTGCTTCTGGGCGAAAAGTCTCTATTTCAGCTAAGAAAGAAAAGCTTTCTACGTTGCTAGAAAGTCTTCTGAAACCTCTTAAAATATCATACGAAGTTGTAGATCGAAAAATTCTGCTAAAACGTACAGAGCTAGGAGGTTTTTTAGAAAACAAGGCTACCACAAGCGTAGCTCAAACCATCAAAGGAAAAATTACCGACGCCGAAAAAGGTGATGGTATTCCCGGGGCGAGTATTGCTATAAAGGGAACTAATCAAGGTACGGTGTCAGATGAACAAGGTAATTACACTTTGACTGTTCCTGATGAAAAGGCCGTTTTGGTGGTTTCCTCAGTAGGGTATATCAAAGCTGAAGTAGTAGTTGGTAATAGATTTACGGTAAACATTAGCCTAAATCCCGATACTCAAAATTTGGGTGAAGTAGTGGTGGTTGGATATGGTACTCAAAAGGTAACAAATGTATCTGGGGCTATTGCCACAGTGAAAGGTGCTGATATTGAGCGCCTTCGTCCTGTACGTCCTGAAGATGCCTTGCAAGGGCGTGCCTCAGGTGTAACGATTATTTCCAATGGTTCTCCAGGTTCAAAGCCAACCGTGTTGATTCGTGGTATTCCTTCTTTCTCGGGTACCGACCCAGTAGTAATTATCGATGGTGTTCCGCAAACATTAAATGATTTGAATGCTATCAATGCAGCAGATATTGAGTCAATGAACGTATTGAAAGATGCTGCCACTACCGCAATTTATGGGGTAAAAGGAGGTAATGGAGTAATCGTAGTAACAACCAAAAACGGAGCTAAAAATCAAAAAGCTGAAGTTTCGGTAAGTTCAAACTACGGAGTACAACAAGTGATGAAAACCATTGGCGTGCTTAATGCCACAGAATATGCAGCTATCCTCAACGAGGGAAGTACATTGGCAGGTGGAGGTTTGATTTTCAAAGACTTATCAAGTGTAGGTGTTGGAACAAATTGGCAAAAGCAAATTTTTCAAGAAGCCGCTTTACAATCGCACAATGTAACAGTTCGTGGTGGAAGCGAACAGGTTCAATATTTTGTTTCTGGAGGTTATACGGGTCAAGATGGTATTGTAGGAGGGGGTAAAAACTCCAATTTCAACCGTTTGAATTTGACTTCTAATTTGACTTTTCAACTTAGTAAAAAAGTTAAGTTATTATCAAATACTAGTTTTGTCAATATTCAAAGTGTAGGTGTTCAAGAAAACTCATTTAACTCTATTATTGGTAGCGCACTCAATTTTGACCCAACTGTTCCTGTGTTGAATATAGTGCCAAATACCATGGGAAAATATGGATTTAGTAATTTGTTGTTATCGGAGATTTTTAACCCATTGACAAAACTTGACAATAACTACAACCAAAGCAATGGTAACAAATGGTACGGAAAATTAGAGTTGCAATATGAGGTAATCAAAAACCTAACGCTTGCTTCTAGATTTGGCTATACTAATTGGAATAATACTTACAAATCATTTACTCCTTTGGCTTTCTACGGTCCACTCAACGTTGAAAACACCATGAATGCCGATGGTTCAACCGTGACAGGTCGTCATAATAGCGTCTATGAATCAAAACGTACTGATAATACTTACACTTTCGAAACTTTCGGGACCTATAATTTTACCTTACCAAATGAACACCATTTTGAAACTGTTGCAGGTATTTCCTTAGCGAAAGTATCTGGTGATGAAACCAATGGTTCTCGTCAAGATGTGCCATTTAACTCATGGGAGTTTGCTGATATTACTGCCGCAACTGGTGTCAATACAGCAGACAATGTAAATGCTATTACGATGGGAAATAGTCAATATTTCCGTAAAAACCTTTCTTATTTTGGACGTATCAACTACGATTGGAAAGACAAATATTTGGTGTCATTCTCTGCTCGTCGTGATGGTTCTTATGCTTTTGGTGTCGATAATAAGTTTGCCAACTTCTATGCTGGTTCGTTGGGTTGGGTTGTTTCTAGCGAAGACTTTTTCAATGTAGACTTTATTAATTACCTCAAAATCAGAGGAAGTTACGGTACAATTGGGAACGAAAACGTAAGCCCTCAATATGTTGGAATTATTTCGGGTGGACCAAGCTACGCTGGCGATGCCAACAGTAATGGATATACCTTCGGAAATTCTTTTGTGAGTGGGTCAACAGTTGGTTCTTATGCCAATACTACTTTGCGTTGGGAAAAACAGATTCAAAGTAACGTAGGTTTTGATACTCGTTTCGGTAAATACTGGTCACTTTCTGCTGATTATTTCGATAAATCTGTGGATGGTCTTTTGTTTACCCCATCTGTTTCGTTATATCTTGGAACAGCCGCACCTCCAACAGCCAATATCGGTTCTACGAAAAGTAATGGTATTGATTTGAACTTAGGTTTTACCTATCCTATCTCGAAACAAGGGCAGTTTAGCACGAATATTACTTTTACCACGGCTAAAAACTTAGTAACTGCTACTAACTCAGACGGTACTGCGATTATTCCAGGAGGGAATTATTTCAACGGTCAATCTCAAAGCGTTACACGTTTCCAACAAGGCTACGCACCAGGGTATTTCTATGGATATAAAACAGCAGGTTTATTCCAAAATGCAGCTCAAATCAGTGAAGCACCAACTCAAACAGGAGCAGTGCCGGGAGATATCCGTTTTGTGGATGTAAACAAAGATGGCAAGATTACAGACTTAGATAAAACAGAAATTGGTAATCCATTTCCAGATTTTACCATGGGTTGGAACCTTAGTTTAAGTTTGAAAAACTTTGATTTTACAATGTTTACTTACGCCTCTGTTGGAAATGATGTATATCGTGCTTACGAAAGAAATGCTATTTACTCAAATAAAGATAGAAGCATTTTAGGTCGTTGGACTGGCGAAGGCTCAACAAATGACGCCAAATTCCCTCGTTTTTCTTTTGTAGATGCCAATAGCAATATCCGTGTGTCAGACAGATACGTGGAGGATGGTTCTTTTGTAAAAATCAAAAATATTCAGGTAGGATACACTTTGCCAACAAGTTGGGTATCTAACAAAGTATTTAGTAAGATTCGTGTTTATGCGCAAGTAAAAAATGCTTACACATTTACTCGATATTCAGGATTTGACCCAGAAATCCCAGGAGGAATTTTGGATACAGGTGTTGACCGTGGGGTATATCCACAGGCACGTACTTGGTCAGTGGGACTTGACTTGAAATTTTAGTTTAATCTTATTAAAAAACACTGAGAACAATAACTCGGTACTGGATTATGAATACGAAAAAATACATATATACATTCTTGGTCATTGGGGCACTTTGTGGAGGATGCACCCAATGGGTTGACTACAGTCCAAAGGACGATTACAAGGTAACAGATGCCGATTATCTTAAATCTGAAACCGACTATAGAAGCATGGGCGTAAGTGTTTACACACCAATTCAATGGCTAAATCAGGTAGTTCCAATTGGAGATATCGCTTCTGATAATGCGGTTGCGGGAGGTGAGAATGCCTCTGACGTACTGAGCTTACAACAAATTGATGACTTTTTAGTAAACAGTCAAAACGGAACTTTAACCGAAATCTGGAAGGCTGCTTATGAAGGAATAAACCGTGCTAATTATCTCTATCAATATAAAGATACCAATCCATCAGGCGAAGCTGTCAACTTTACTGGAAAAGACGCATTGTATGGTGAAGTGGCATTTTTGAGAGCCTATTATTACTTCACTTTGGTTAAAGTGTTTGGTAATGTTCCACTTTTTGTAGATAAAAAATTGGGCATTGCTGATTCAAGAACGCTCAAGCAAGCTAAACCTACCGAGATTTATGCTCAGATTGAAAAGGATTTGACCAATGCCATTGCGGTATTGCCAACTACTGACCCAAAGAATGGCAGAATTACCAAATATGCAGCTCAAGCACTTCTTGGTAAGGTATATCTCTATCAAAATAAGTTTGATGCAGCACTTCCAGTTCTCAAAAGCGTGGTTGAGGGTCCTTATACTTTGGTCAGTAATTTCGGAAATATCTTCTTGCAATCTGGTGAAAATGGTTCTGAAGCTGTATTTGAAATTCAATATTCTAATGCTTCTCCTTACTACAACTGGGGTGGTACTACTCGTGGACAAGGTAATTATGCAGTACAACAATGTGGTATTCGTGGATTGACTGGCAATAGCCCTTACGCTGCTGGTTGGAGTACCAATTTGCCTACTCAAGATTTGGCGAATGCCTATGAAGCAGGTGATACCCGTAAGGCAGTTACCTGTTTAGATATTGAGGCATATAAGGCTGCTAATCCAAGTATGAATATTACTTATCAAGTGGCTCCATACAAAAATACAGGTCTGTATAATCAGAAATACCTTCCACGCAAAGGAGAATCGAGCGGACAAATTGAATTGAACTATTTGAATAATCAGCGTATCATTCGCTTGTCGGATGTGTATTTGATGTATGCAGAGGCACTAAACCGCAAAGCGTCTCCAGACGATGCAACGGCTTTGGTATATCTAAATAAGGTTCGTCAAAGAGCATTTGGCGATAATAACCACAATTTATCGGCTACTGGCACAAGTCTACGTGATGCCATCTGGAAAGAGCGCCGCCTCGAACTTGGAATGGAAGGCGATCGCTTTTTTGACCTCGTAAGAACAGGCCAAGCAGCTACAAAATTGACGGGTTTTAAAGTGGGTAAAAATGAAGTTTTCCCAATTCCTCAAGTCGAAATAGAAGTTTCTGGTCTTGTGCAAAATCCTGGTTATTAATCTCAATCTCCATTTTTCTTTGAAAAACATGAATCTTAAAAATATAGCATCCAGCATTGGATTGGCATTGGCAGTATTCGTATTGCCATCGTGTCAAGACCAACTCTATAATGATATCGCATTTGTGGATAAAGCAAGTGCCCCAAGTAAGCTTTCGGCTTTATTTGAAATCACCCAAGATAATACGGGTATGGTAACCATAACACCTAATGGCGAAGGAGTTGCCTACTTTTCGGTTGCTTCGGGTTTAGCAGGTGCTACACCAGCTACAGTCAACCCTGGTGGAAAAGTTCAGTGGAAATATCCTGAAGGCAATCATAGTGTTGTAGTGAA
The DNA here is from genome assembly GCF_030056705.1 of Flectobacillus longus. GTDB lineage: Bacteria > Bacteroidota > Bacteroidia > Cytophagales > Spirosomataceae > Flectobacillus > Flectobacillus longus. The sequence continues at coordinate 181,780 of NZ_JASHIC010000012.1, read as the reverse complement.
AGGATTTAATGTAGGAGGAAAAAGCACCGAAACGACTTTACCATTAACGGTATCTTTCAAAGCTCCAGAAAACGTCGAAATGACTGCCACCATTGATCCAACTAATCCTAAAAAGGTCAATGTTACAGCTAAAGGTTTGTACGAAACTAATTTCAAAGCCTATTTTGGTGAAACTGCAAACGAGGTGCCTGTTTCATTCAACGAAGGGCAAACCATAAGCTATACTTACAACTCTGTTGGCACATTTACCATCAAAGTAGTAGCGTTGAGTGGCGGTGCTGCTAGCACGACTGTTACCCAAAATGTATCGATTGTGAGCCCTGTGATGCTTCCGTTAGATTTTGAAACTGCTGGACAAGAATATACTTTCTCAAACTTCGATGGAGGTTCTGTAAGCATTATCAATAACCCTCAGAAAAGTGGTATTAATACTTCTTCAAAAGTGGCTAGAATGATTAAATATGCAGGTCAGCCTTGGGGTGGAAGTTTGATTACCTTAGGAAGTGCGATGGATTTTTCTGTGAATAAATTTTTTGCCATGAAAGTGTTCTCTCCAAGAGTGGGTGCGAAGGTGTTATTAAAAGTTGAAAATGCTACTGATGGAAGCATTAGTTATGAAAAAGAAGTAGTGACCACAAAAGCCAATGCTTGGGAAGACCTCAGTTTTGATTTTAGTGCTATCAATACCACGAAGTCATACCATAAAGTTGTACTCATTTTTGATTTAGGGACAATGGGTGATGGCTCAGCCAATTACACTTTCTTATTTGATGATATTCGTTTGTACAAGCCAGTCACGGCTGAAAGTCTGACGGTGCCGTTGACATTCGAATCTTCTAGCTTAAAATACGATTTCGTCAATTTTGATGGAGGAAATACGAGTGTTGTTGACAACCCACAAAAGACAGGGATTAATACTTCGTTGAAGGTTGGTAAAATGGTTAAATCTGCTGGACAAACTTGGGGAGGCTCATTTATTACTTTAGAGTCACCAATTGATTTCTCTGCTAAAAAGACATTTAAAATGAAGGTATATTCTCCACGAGTAGGAGCTAAAGTCCTTTTGAAAGTAGAAAATCTAACCAATGGAGCAGTCAGTTTTGAAAAAGAAGTAACCACCACCAAAGCTAATGCGTGGGAAGAACTAACCTTCGACTATAGTGGTATCAATGCAAGTCAGTCATATCAAAAAATAGTGCTGATTTTTGATTTGGGAACAATGGGAGATGGGTCAGCCAATTTTACTTATTGGTTTGATGATATTATTCTTCAATAAAATGGAGTAAAAAAAGAAAAATGTCAGAGTAATAGTGCGACATGAGCAATACATCATTTCCACTATTACTCATTAGACTAATTTTCTAGAATTATTTATTCATGTTTAGATTTTGACTCTTATGAAATATACAATAAAATCAATCACAACGCTTTTGTTTGCAAGCGCACTTGGTCTAACAGCCTGTAAGCAAACAGAATTTGGTTTTGGTGATATTATTACTCCAAGCAACTTGACTGTAGTCGCTGATGTGATTGGAGTAGATGCTAATAATCCAAATGGTAATGGAACAGGAAGTGTTAATATCGCTGCACAAGCAGGGCAAGCACTTTCTTACAAGATAGATTTTGGCGATGGCAATTCCCAAATGATTCCTTCTGGGAAAGTTGCTTACAAATATGCAACTCCTGGAACTAACGAATATGTGGTTTCAGTAAATGCGATTGGGACTGGCGGTGCTATGACAACACTTAGTAAAAAGGTAAAAGTGTTTGTGGCATTTGAAATTCCGAGTAACATTTTAACGGCAATGACTGGTACGGGTTCAAAAGTTTGGATTACAGATAATGAGGCAATAGGTCATGTGGGGGTAGGTCCTTCGGATGGTTTCACCCCAAGTTGGTATGCTGCCGAGCCAAACCAAAGACCCGCTTGTTTGTATGATGACGAAATTACTTTTGCCAAAACTGCCAATAATCAAATTACTTTGAATGTCAATAACAAAGGTCAATCTTCATTGATAGGAGCAGCTACTTCATTCTACGGTGTTTCAGGACCAGATGGTTGCTATGATATTAGTACAGGAGGTACAAAAGCGCTAACTTTTTCTCCAGCAACGTCTGCTTCCACCTCATCAAACTCGACAAGAGTACAGTTTAAAGTACCAGGAAATGGAATCGTAAATTTTGGAACAGGCGGTACCAGTTATGAAATTTTAGCACTTTCAGAAAACAGCATAACGCTCAGAAGTATCGGCTCTGATGGTAATGCGTGGTATATGAAACTAAAACCTAAGTCAGCTACGACGCCAGTCACTGAAAAGAAACTAGTTTGGTCGGACGAATTCAATACAGATGGCGCTCCGAATCCTGCCGTATGGGGATATGATTTGGGCAATAATAATGGCTGGGGAAACAATGAAGTTCAATATTACACAAATCGTGCAGATAATGCAGTAGTACAAGGTGGGGTTTTGAAAATTACAGCAAAAAAAGAAACCTATCAAGGCTCAAACTACACGTCTGCACGTTTACTTTCGCTCAATAAGTATTCTTTTACTTACGGCCGTGTTGATATTCGTGCAAAATTACCATCAGCAGGAGGTACTTGGCCTGCATTATGGATGTTGGGATCTAATATTCAGACAGTAGGTTGGCCAGCTTGCGGTGAAATTGATATTATGGAAATGGTTGGTAACAAACCTAATGTTATCTTAGGAACTGTTCATCATCCAAATCACTCAGGGGGCAATGCTGATGGCGGAAGTACAACTATTACAAATGCTTCCACAGAGTTTCATACCTATTCTTTGGATTGGTCGGCAAGCAGCATTAAGTTTTATGTTGATGATAAATTATTTTACACTTTTGCCAATAATAGTTCATTGCCATTTAATAAAGACTTCTTCTTTATTATGAATATTGCACTAGGAGGAAATTTGGGAGGAACCATCGACCCAGCCTTTACTACTGCGACAATGGAGGTAGATTATATTAGAGTTTACCAGTAAAAGGAAGATTCAGTAGCACGATGTCATTTCTCATTGAGCGGATGAGTAATTATGTTAAAATTAGTATTCTAGCCGTAGAGACGTAATACTTTACGTCTAAAACAGAGTCCTATCAAGCATAGTAATATCAAAAAAGGCGGTCGAAAAATAATTTTCGACCGCCTTTTTGGGTAATATCAACGCTTTAGACGCAACTCAATACGTTTCTACAAATAAAATTTAACTGAAGATAATTACTGATTGCTCAATTGCATTTTACTAAATCCTAGTAAGCTCTTGCAAAGATTACACGACGAGATGAAGGATTTCCTGTATAAATACATTTGCCTTCTTCTTCTTTTGCATCCAAAGGAATACAACGAATGGTAGCTTTGGTTAATTCTTTAATTTTTTCTTCTGTTTCAGGCGTACCATCCCAGTGAGCAGATATAAACCCAGGTTTTTCGTCCAACGTTTTTACAAACTCATCCCATGAGTCAACTTCAAGGGTATTTTCTGTTCTGAAGGACAAAGCACGGTTATAAATATTTTCTTGGATTTCTTCCAATAGATTTTGGATAACCTCTACTACGCCTTCGATTTCATACGTCTTTTTCTCTTTGGTATCACGACGTGCAATTTCAACAGTGCCATTGGCAAGGTCACGAGCACCGATTGCCAAACGTACTGGAACACCTTTCAATTCGTATTCAGCAAATTTGAAGCCTGGAGATTGTTTGTCTGAGTTATCAAATTTGACAGAAACGCCCAATTTTTTCAAAGCTTTAACGATAGGTAATACTTTCTCAGAAATAGCTTCCAATTGTTCAGCACCTTTAAAAATCGGTACAATTACCACTTGAATTGGAGCCAATTTTGGAGGTAATACAAGACCTTCATCATCAGAGTGTGCCATAATCAAAGCACCCATCAAACGAGTAGATACACCCCAAGAAGTACCCCAAACATAATCTTGTTGATTTTCTTTGTTAGAGAACTTTACATCAAAAGCCTTTGCAAAGTTTTGACCTAAGAAGTGAGATGTACCAGCCTGAAGAGCCTTTCCATCTTGCATCATTGCTTCGATACAGTAAGTATCATCAGCACCTGCAAAACGTTCGTTGGCAGTTTTTTTACCACGAATAACAGGTACAGCCATAAATTCCTCAGCGAATGTGGCATATACATCCAACATTTGCTCAGTTTCAGCAATTGCTTCCTCTTTAGTAGCATGCGCTGTATGACCTTCTTGCCACAAGAACTCAGCAGTACGTAAAAACAAACGTGTACGCATTTCCCAACGAACAACATTGGCCCATTGGTTAATCAGAAGTGGAAGGTCACGGTATGACTGAATCCAGTTTTTATAAGTACTCCAAATAATAGCCTCAGACGTTGGTCGAACAACGAGTTCTTCTTCTAAGCGAGCATTTGGGTCAACGATTAATTTACCTTTATTATCAGGGTCATTTTTCAAACGGTAGTGAGTTACTACAGCACATTCTTTGGCAAAACCCTCTGCATTTTTCTCTTCAGCTTCAAATAAACTTTTCGGTACAAAAAGTGGGAAATAAGCATTTGTATGTCCTGTCTCTTTGAACATATCGTCCAAAGCACGTTGCATTTTTTCCCAAATAGAATAACCGTAAGGTTTGATTACCATACAGCCTCTAACGGCAGAATTTTCAGCTAAATCGGCACGCTTAACAAGTTCGTTGTACCACTCAGAATAATTTTCGCTACGTTTTGGTAAGCCTTTGCTCATGGGTTGTTTTATGGTTGGTTAATGCCTTTTTAGCTTAGAATAAGATTAGAATAACGCTAAATCGGCGAAAAATGTACAAAACTAATAGGGGAAAACGTTCTATTAATAGTCTTAATATAAAAAAATGAATGTAAAATAGCCTTATTTAGTTCATTTTCAAAGTATTGGACAATTGGAACATTTAAAGATTTAATTTTGTTAATGTTGTGTTAATTATCTTGCAAAGATAAGTTTTTGTAGTAAGTTTGTTACAAGAAATTTTGGCTAAGTTATTAATCTATGTATTTTGTCTTAGAAAAATACAAAATAATGAGCTATTAATATAGCATTTGCAATTATACAAAAACTTAAAAAACTCACTGATTGCTGATACCTTTTAATATATTTTTATTTTATTGAAAATACTCCTACAATCTAAAATTCGAACAGCTATGAGCCTTCAGCATTCAATAAAGCACCTTTCAGCTATAGCGTTGATAGGTTTAGTTTGGGGTTGTAATACCTCCAAACAAGCAATTGTTTCCAAAAGCTCAGGTAGTGAAGTTTACGATGACTTGTACGCTTCGACAAGTGATGTAAGACCCGCTACTTTGGGTGGACGAATATACAATGAGCAAGGTTACGATGAGTCTACTTATCAAGCTCCTGTATATCGTAACGGTAATTCTACAAACAATTCAGCACAGGGTACCAACGAATATTATTCACAAAATTGGTTGAATTCTCGCTCTGTTTATCAAAACCAAGACGACTATTCTGTGGGTTATAATAATGGCTACAACAATGGTTTTGCTAATGGTTTAAACAACGGATATGGCAATTATGGACTAAATAATTGGTATTCAAACCCAGCTATTTCATTTGGACTTGGATATAGTCGTTGGTCTCCATTTGGTTATTCAACTATGGGATACTACGATCCATTGTATTCTAATTTTTATGATCCATATTGGGGGTGGTCAAGTAGCCGTTGGATGTATGGCAATTCGTTTGGATATGGCTACAGTCCTTTTGGATATAATAGTTTTTATAGCCCTTACGGTTATGGTGCTTTAGCTTATGGAGGGTATTATGGTGGTTATTATAACAATTACAATAGTTATGTAGGTTCTGTTATAGGAGCTGAAACTCCAGCCAAATATCGTTCAAGACCAGCGTATGCTTCTTCTGCGTACAACTCAGACTTCAATAATAATCGAGGTGCTGCTTACAACCGTGGAAGTCGTACAAACGCAGATTATTCAAACTCTAATTCAGATTATTATTCACGTCCAAGAAGAGATGGTAGTAGTGCCAACTACAATACAGGAACAACTACAAACTCATCGAGAAGTGCAAATAGTAGCTATTCAAACGGACGTAATAATTCTTGGGATTGGTCTTCTAATAACAATAACAGATCAACCAATTCTACTACAAATTCAACTTGGAACAATTCATCAAGTGGAAGTTCTTCAAGTGGTAGCTCAGGTGGCGGTGGAGGCGGAGGTCGCTCTCGTGGTCCAAGATAATATTAACAAATGATTAACACTCGAAGCCTCGCAGAGTTGTACTTTGTGAGGCTTTTTTACGTTAAATTAGCAACAAAGTCCGTTTGGTTACCTCGATATGATGAGGGGTCTTACCAATATAGCTGTCCTTATTATAAAGAATATGATTTTAAACCGTAAGATTACCATGAAAAATATTCGTAAAGTATTGCTTGCGTCGCTATGTATGAGTTCTATTAGCGCTGGTTTTGCACAAGATAACAATTATGATGCTTTAGCTCGTTTATTTTCACAAACTGCCCCAAGTGGTTCGGCTAGGTTTCAGGCTATGGGAGGAAGTCACTCGGCACTTGGTGCTGATATTTCGTCGACATCAAGTAACCCTGCGGGTTTGGGTTTTTATACTCGGTCTGAATTTTCGATTTCTCCTTCTTTTCAATTAAACTCCAATGTAGCTAGTTATATAGATACCAAAAAAACAAATGCCAATACTGACAATTTTAATATTGCTAATATTGGTATTGTGTTTGGTGGACAAGAACCTATGTACAAAGATAGTTGGCGAGGCAGTTGGTCTATTTCATATAATCGACAAAGCTCCTTGTATAATAAAGTGAGTTTTTCTGGGCGTAATCTCCAAAGTTCTATGATGGATAGCTTTGGCGAAATTACGAACCGTGATATTAGAGATAATGGTTTAACACTGAATGATTTTAAAGATGGCTTAACCAATGATGCACCGAATTTTTATTATCAAACAGATATGTACTATTGGTCATTTTTGATTAATCCAAATGGGACTAGCTCTGACCCATTTGTTGGTGCAGAAGGAGGAAAATCAGTTGATCAAAGATACGATTTTCAAGCATCGGGTCGAACAAGTCAGTGGACTATTGGGTATGGTGGAACCGCTAATGAGAAGTTTTATATTGGGTTCTCATTGGGGTTACCAAGCTTTAGATACGAAACCCAAACCGATTTTAGTGAGAATATCGTAAACTATGATGCCATTCGTTCCTTTGCGTTTTCTAAGTACTTAACTACTACTGGTCAAGGTATCAATCTGACAGTTGGTACAATTATTAAACCTACTAATAATTTCCGTATCGGTGCTACTATTACTACGCCAACATGGTATTCGGTAGATGAAACTACTTCGTCTACTCTGAGTGTTGATGTTGATGCTAGTAAGACTGGAGGTATTCAGCTTTCGTCAGATGTGCTGTCAGGTAGTAATTCTGTTGGTAGTAAGTTGGTTTCGCTTGGATATGGAATTTCTAATACAGGAGGTACCTCTTATATCACTCGTATTCCTAAACTATCTACTCAACCAGTAAGCTCAAATTATGAAATTCGTACTCCTTTCAAGGCTAGTGGGGGCATGGCATATTTCTTTGGCAAAAAAGGCTTTATTTCTGCTGACTTAGAATATGTTGCTTACAAGGGTATGAAACTTAGTACTAATATGAATGATGCGTATTTTAAGGGAGATTTAGATTTTTATACAAAGTCTATTCAGAATACTTATAAAAATGTTTTGAACGTAAAAGTAGGAGGTGAATACCGAATGGGCTTGTTTGCTGCTCGTGGAGGTATTGCTTACTATCAAAATCCCTACAATTCAAACTTTGACAACGATGCAGTCAATCGTGCAATGATGGTGTATTCTGCGGGTTTTGGTGTCAAAACTGGAACATTCTATGTTGATTTGACAGGATTGTATGGCAAGACCCAACAAGCATATAATCCGTATGTGTTGAACGATTCAGCTTTATATGCAACTGCAACTATGAATCAAAGTTGGATAAGAGGAGTATTAACATTTGGGGTTTATTTCTAAGATATTATATTAAAAAAAAGCGTCCTCAGTATGACTGAGGACGCTTTTTTTTTAAAGCTGTTTTTCGTTGATTTCATCTAGCAACCAAAGTAGTTGCTGCACTTCGATGTTTCCATCTATCTTGATATCGGCTCTCATATAAAAAGGGAGACGAGTGTCATAACGCTTTTTAATATCTTCAAGCAAAGCTTGATTATTATTACTTTTATCAATTAACGGACGATTATTCGCGTCAGAAAGCTTGATTCTTTTAAATAAATCTTCTGGTTGAACATTTAGAAAAACACTTGTTCCATTAGCCTTGATAAAATCCATATTATCAAAAAAACACGGAACTCCACCTCCAGTAGCAATCACTAGTTTTTGGTTGGGCGTGAATTGTTTCAATATTACGCTTTCTACTTCTCTAAAATGGTTTTCACCTTTCCATTTAAAAATTTCAGGAATTGTTTGGTTTTCATGACGCTCGATTAATTCATCCATGTCAACAAATTTGTATCCAATTGCTTTGGCTAATTGTCTGCCAAGCGTACTTTTTCCTGAGGAAGGCATTCCCACTAAAAATATATTCTTCATATTGGTTAACATCAATCAGCCTTTCGGCCAACAGCTATTGTAATTTTGAAAAAACTTCTTCTTTATCAGGTGTTACCTTACTCGACCATTTGCCTTTTACAGTACCATCCTGCAATAACCAAATTAGAGGGTTGGCACGAGCAATGGTTTTTAATACTTTAACATCAGCGTTTAATACAGGTATATCTAATTGATTTTGTTTCATGAAATTTTGCGCACCCTCATCAGTTGAAGATGTCACAAACCATACTGTCACATCCGAGCCTTTCAAATCTTTAACCAACTGTCTGATCTGTTCGATATGTTCTGTATTGGCTTTTTCCACAAATGGACTCACAATCATCAGTTTTTTACCTACAAAACTTTCAGCTTTGTAGTCGATAGAGTCACCAGTGCGATAAAGGTTATAATCTGTAATTCGAGCTTTGGCTGCATCTTCATTCAACTGAATCATCTGCTTAAATTTCCAAGTTGTATCTGTTGGATACTCCATAAATTCTTGCTCTTTGCCATCTTTCTCCATGATATACTTAAACTTAGGCGCTTCGGCAGGCTTCATGTTGTTCTGGATATTCTCACCAATAGCATAAGGAAGTCCATCATTTACTGGTAGGTAATTAACTGCATAAGTTCCTAGTGCCAAACAAAAAACCAAAGATAGTGCAACAGCCCAACCTGTTTTTTTATCAGCAAAAACATGACGTTGCCATAGAATTATTAAAATGAAAAACATCAAAACCATATCCTTGATGAAGGAAGTCCAAGGTTTCAACTTGATGGCTTCTCCGAAACATCCACAATCGGTTACCTTGTTGAAATAAGCCGAATAAAAGGTCAAAAATCCAAAGAAAACAACTGTGGCTAATAATATCCAAGAGGCGCTTTTAAGTTTGTATTGTACAAGCAAGCATACCCCTAATACTAACTCTAGTGTACACAAGAAAATAGATACATATAATGCCAAAGGTACCCAGAAATGCCAAAAGCCAGCCATCCAAGGAAAATCAGTCGCAAATACATCGAAGTATTCTTCGAGCTTAATTTCGGTACCAATAGGGTCGTTGAGCTTGATGAGTCCTGAGAAAATAAATATTACACCAACAAAGATTCGGGAAAAATGTGCGAGAAATTTCATGATAGATAAAAAGGGGCTTCTTGTATATATTAGGGCTAAAATGTGAAATGTTAGATTGGATAGAAAACTTTAAAACAACCAAAAATATGCCATTTTTGAAAGTATAGCTAAATATACAAGTATTCAACCAAAATACATTTCAATTATTTTCTAGATGAAAGAACAAAATTAAGACAGCTCATTACATAAAACTGTTAATGAACTGTTAAAATGGAAATGAAAATGAGAAGATTATAGAGTTTTAAAGAGATGATAGTTAATAGTCTTGTTTTTGTACAAATATTAAAATCATTTTCAAATTATCAAATCTTCACATTTTCAAATTTAGAGAAACTACTGTTGCTGTTGTTGCTGTTGCGCCATACCCATTTGAATAAGACAAAAAACAGCATAATTCAACATATCTTGATAGTTGGCTTCAACGCCTTCTGAAACTAAAGTTTGACCTTGATTATCTTCAATTTGTTTCGTTCTGAAGATTTTCATCAAAATTAAATCTGTCATTGAGCTTACACGCATATCGCGCCACGCCTCACCATAATCGTGATTTTTGTTCAATAACAAATTCAAGGTCTTTGCTACTTGTTCATCGTATAAATCGCCTAATTCATGCTCAGAAAATTCCATTTGTGCAGAACCTTCTAATTGCTTTTGAATCATCGCGATAATACAATAGTTGATAATACCGATAAATTCGCCTTCGATACCATCATCAATTTTTTGGACTCCTTTTTCTTGAATAGAACGAATACGCTGTGCCTTGATAAAAATCTGGTCAGTCAGACTCGACAAGCGAAGAATACGCCAAGAAGTGCCATAATCTTTATTTTTTTTCTGGAAAAGCTCTCTACAAATCGCAATTATTTGACGATACTCAAATTCTGTTTTTGTCATTTTGGGAAAATCTGTTGCTAAATATCTGCCATTTATTGAATCTTAGCTGGATACAGATGGGTTATCTATGTGAAATGTTTTTGCAAAAATACCGCATTCAGTTCAAAATTCTAACAATATTCTTTTAATCAGTACTAGAATCTAGTTTAAGGATACCTTTGTGGTGCCAAGTTTAGAATTGCTTTTATCTTTGCCTCATTAAATTTTATATGTGATGACGACTTTAATTAATTGCCGTGGCAAACTGATAGATCTTGCTCAACCTCGTGTAATGGGGATTTTGAATATTACTCCTGATTCTTTTTTTGAAAGAAGTCGTGTGCATACCGAGGAGGAAATATTAAATCAAGCAGAAAAAATGCTTTCTGCTGGCGCTACTTTTCTAGATTTGGGAGGACATTCTACTCGTCCAGGAGCTATGCCTGTGTCGGAGGAGGAAGAAATCAAAAGAGTTTTGCCTGCCACAGAAATTATCCTAAAACATTTTCCCGAAGCATTAATCTCTATTGATACCTTTCGTTCCAATGTCGCCAAAGCTTGTGTAGAAGCAGGAGCAGTGATTGTCAACGACGTATCAGGTGGTTTGTTGGATGATAAAATGTATGAAACTGTAGCCAGTTTTGGCGATGTGCCTTACATCCTCATGCACATGCGTGGCACCATCGAAACCATGACGCAGTTTACGCATTATGATAATCTAGTTCTAGATGTTTTGGATGACTTGCAACAAAAAGTCGCCCAATTAAGAACATTCAACCAACGTGATATTATCTTGGATTTAGGCTTTGGATTTGCTAAAAACCTTGACCAAAATTATGAATTGCTCAATCACTTACCAGATTTTGAAGTGATGAATTTACCAATGTTAGTAGGGGTATCTAGAAAATCTATGATTTGGCGAAAACTAGATATTTTAGCTTCCGAGGCACTCAATGGAACAACAGCCCTTAATGCTGTAGCTTTGATGAAAGGAGCAAATATTCTAAGAGTGCACGAGGTAAAAGAAGCGATAGAGACGATTCGATTGATTGACGCTGTGAAAGCCAGATAAAGCTTTTAAATAAAACTATTTATTTAGTTTTGTAATTAAAAATTTAGTTATAAATTCGAAGGGTAAATATCATAAACCTTATTACCCTTCGAACTACTATGAAGAAACTCCTATTACTCCCTCTTTTTATTCTTCTGTTTCATACCTTGACCACTGGTCAAAGTGGAGCAAATTCTTGGCAAGAATTTATTTCAAAAGGGCAATATACTAAGGCTATTCAGCTTTTGTCTAGCAAAGAAGATACCCTTACTCAAGGTAATTTGATGACCTTGGCTTTTTGCCATCAAAAACTGGGACATCTTCCTCAGGCCAAAAAATATTATTTACAATTATTGGAAAAAACTCCTGAATCTCAAGAGCTTTTGATGAGCCTAGCTGGCATCTCAGACCGAGAATTTAATGTTTCTCAATCATTACTTTATTACCAAAAACTGGTGGCACTTGATACAACTAATCATTTTTATTTGAAGGAAGTGGCAAGAAATCTGGTAAAGCAACGAAAAATTGAGGAGGGAATAGCCTTGCTTCAAAAAGCTATAAAGTTGGATTCTTCCGATATAGATGCTTTGGCGGATATTTCTAATCTTTTACTGAATGAAACGCATGATAATCAAGCGATTATTTACATCAAAAAGGGAATAGCATTGGATAGTAACTCTATTAAGATGCGACAATTGCGTGCTAGATATTCTTATCGGAACTTTGATTACGAACGAGTACGAAAGGATTTGAAGTACACCCTCTCAAAAGGTGATTCTACTGTTTTGTATCAGCGCTTACTAGCAACTTCCTATTTTTATTTGGATAGTTTGGCTCAGTCTATATTTCTTTTCAATCGTCTGATAGAAAGGGGAGACGATAATGAATTGGTTCGTGCGGGCTTGGGATATGCCTTATTAGCTACTACAGATCAAAATATGATTATCAAAGGAACCAACAATATGTTCACAGCAATAAAGCTTGGAACTTCCGATAAAATTTCAGATTATCGTTTAGCCATTGCTGATGCCAATGTACGATTGAAAGAATATAATTGGGCTGCGAAAGATTACAAATATATTATCGATACCTATCAGCGTCCGAAAGCCATTTTTAAACTGGCTGAACTTCAGGAGAAATATTTAAAAGATACAGAATTAAGTAAAATCTATTACCAAGAATATGCTAGAACTTGTCAATTAGAAAAAAATAAGAAAAACATAGATTGTGTCAATCTAAATGTAGCGTTACAAAAACTCAATCTAGCACCAGTACCCAAAATCTACGCACAAGATATGAAAGGAGTAAAAGCTGATTCATTAAGAATAGACACTTCGGATTCATTGCAAGTGGAGGATCATTAAAAAAAGGCATCAGGCAAAAAGGGGATAGGCAACGAGGTTATTGTTCAATCCCTCTTTGCCTAGTGCCTTACCCCTCATTTACTTCTCTTATGCTTAAACCTCCTATGCGACCAGAGCCAGTCAGATGGGTTTTCTAGAATAGATTTTTCTAAAGTTCGGGCATATATTTCCGTGATTTTACCTAGTTGATATTGCTCATAAGGTCGTTCTACTAGTAGCGAATAATTGATTACATATCTTCCACGACGCTTGCGAACCATTTCTCCATACAAAATGGGATAGTTGAAACTACGAGCCATTTTTTCAGTACCCAAAAAGAAATCTGTTTCTTGGTGTAAAAAAGTAGTCCAATAAGCCAAATCTGGTGTTTCGGCAGCTTGGTCTGAAATAATACCCACAATACGAGGTTGTCCTTTCTTTTTTACCATTTCACGAAAAGTTTGCTTCATCGGAATGGGCGTAATATTGAAGCGAGAGCGAATCGTGTACATTAATTTGTCAAAAAATGGACTCGAAAGTGGTTTATAAATCACATCGATAGGTACGCCTGTTTGTGTTGTTCTTGGCGGTACAAGTTCCCAACAATTGATATGACTCGACATAATCAACATGACTTCATTGTTACGCAAGCATTCATCAATCACCTCTTGACCATTTATCTCCACCATTTTCTCTAAGTCTTTTACCGAAATTGTGAGTAATTTTAAAGACTCAACAATCACATCGCACAAGTTATGATAAAAAGCCTTGGCGAGCATCTGGTGTTCTTTGGCTGTTTTTTCGGGAAAAGAATTTTGTAAGTTCATTATTACTACTTTTCTACGATACTTAATTAAGTAATAGCTTACAAAAAATAAGAAATCCGAAAAAACATACAACACTGGCATTGGAAGTCTTGAAAGGAGTCTGAAGAATAACATAAGTTTGATTTTGGTAAAATTCAGGATACTACTGTTTTATGATAGCAATACCTGATAATATCATCAAGATAAATCCTTTTGTAATGTGATTATTTGAAATAATAAATTCCAAATAAACATTGGGGAATTCTGCGAAAAAAGATTTTTTAACTTAAAAAATCGGCAAATGCTTGCTTAAAATTTGAAAAATTACCCCAAATTCATTATTTTAGATAAATGATTATTGATTTACATTATCTGCCAAGCCTAGAATATTTTGCTTGCATATTGCAACATGATACTATTCAGATTGAGGCTTACGAACATTACGAAAAGCAAAGTTACCGAAATCGTTGTAAAATACTTGCTTCAAATAAAATTGATGTACTTTCTGTTCCAGTACAAAATGGTAACTCGAAGATTCTTGTGAAAGATATTAAAGTAGAGTATCATCAAGACTGGGTACGTCGTCACTGGGGTGCTATCTACTCTGCTTATGGGAAAGCGCCATTTTTTGAATACTATGCAGATTATTTTGCAAGAATATTTGAAAAAAAACCTGACTTTTTGTTCGATTTGAATATAGAGTTGCTGACAATTTGTCTTAAACTTTTAAAAGTCGAAAAAAATATTATATTTACGAATGAATACGAAAAAGTAGCTCAAAACGATTACAGAGGGCAAATACATCCTAAAAGGTCTTACAGCCAAAATAATATTTATGAGCCAGTAGCGTATCGGCAGAATTTTGGCAGTGATTTTGAGCCCAACTTGTCAATCCTCGACTTATTGTTTTGTCAGGGAAATCAAGCCAAAAAGATACTTGAGCTATCAATTCTCAAATGAACAAACTTGGTGAATTTAGTGTTATTTAGGTAGTTTGGAAGTCTCAGTTGTCATTGCTTTTAAACTATGAACCAGAAAAACAGAAACTCTTTCGCATGGAGGCAAAATTTTCAAACAGAGTTAAGGAGGTAATCTCTCTAGCCCGCGAAGAAGCGATCAGGTTAGGACATGATTACATAGGCACGGAACACCTCGTTTTGGGTATGATTCGTGAAGGCGAAGGAATTGCACTCGAATTAATCAAGAAGTGTGGGGTAAATCTCGAAGACCTACGTATTACCATCGAAAAGGCTACTCAAGGAGTGGCTCGCTCTAATTACACCATTAAAAACAAACAGGATATACCTTTGTCTCGTCAAGCAGAGAAAGTCCTTCGTGTGACTTACCTAGAAGCACGTATATTTAAAACGAATCTTGTTGGAACTGAGCACCTGTTAATGGCGATTCTCAGAGATGAGGATAACTTGGCTCGCCAGATTTTGGAAAAGTTCCAAATTAACTATGATATGATTAAGGACATGGTCGAATATCAATCTAACCCAAATATCAAATCGGGACCGTCAGATACAGACGATAACGATGATGACGCAAGATCTTTTGCGAGTGGCTCGGGCATGGGTAGTGGTGCAACGACCAACAAAGGAGCTGAGAAGTCTAAAACTCCAGTTTTGGACAACTTCGGTCGAGATCTTACCAAAATCGCTGAAGCTGGAAAATTAGATCCAATTGTAGGTCGTGAAAAAGAAATTGAACGTGTAGCTCAAATCTTGTCTCGCCGTAAGAAAAATAACCCAATCTTGATTGGTGAGCCTGGGGTAGGTAAAACGGCAATTGCTGAAGGTTTGGCTCTTCGTATCGTTCAGAAAAAAGTATCACGTGTGCTTTTTGGCAAACGTGTTGTTACTCTTGACTTGGCTTCTTTAGTGGCTGGTACAAAATACCGTGGTCAGTTCGAAGAACGTATGAAAGCGGTAATGAACGAGCTCGAAAAGTCTCCAGATGTAATCTTATTCATCGATGAGCTTCATACAATTGTAGGAGCTGGTGGTGCATCTGGTTCTTTGGACGCTTCAAATATGTTCAAGCCAGCTTTAGCTCGTGGCGACATCCAAGTTATCGGAGCTACTACTCTAGATGAGTATCGTCAATATATCGAGAAAGATGGTGCACTTGCACGTCGTTTCCAAACAGTTATGGTTGATGCCACAACTGTAGAAGAAACAATCGAAATCTTGAATAACATCAAAGATAAATACGAAGATCACCACCACGTAACTTATACGCCAGAGGCAATTGAACAAGCAGTAAAATTGTCTGAACGTTATATTTCAGATCGTTTCTTGCCAGACAAAGCAATCGATGTATTAGACGAGGTAGGTGCTCGCGTACATATCTCTAATATCACTGTTCCTGATGATATCGTGCAGTTGGAAGGTGCTATCGAAAATATCAAGAAGGAGAAAAATGCAGTAGTTAAATCTCAAAAATACGAAGAGGCAGCTCAATTGCGTGATCGTGAAAAACGTTTGTTAGAGCAATTGGATAAAGCTAAACGTGATTGGGAAGAGGATACAAAACGTCGTCGTTATACAGTTGCTGAAGAAAGTGTAGCAGAAGTAATTGCACAAATGACTGGTATTCCAGTAAGCCGTGTTGCTGCTACCGAAGGTCAGAAACTGTTGAACATGAACGAGGAGTTGAAGGGCAAAGTGATTGGTCAAGACCAAGCGATTGTGAAGTTGGTAAAAGCAATTCAACGTACTCGTGTAGGCTTGAAAGATCCGAAAAAACCAATTGGTTCATTTATTTTCCTAGGTCCTACAGGTGTTGGTAAAACCGAATTAGCAAAAGTATTGGCTGGATACCTTTTCGACAAAGAAGACGCTCTTATCCGTATTGATATGAGTGAATACATGGAGAAATTCAGTGTATCTCGCCTAATCGGAGCACCTCCAGGATACGTTGGTTATGAAGAAGGCGGCCAATTGACTGAGAAAATCCGTCGTAAACCTTATGCAGTTGTATTATTAGATGAAATCGAAAAAGCTCACCCAGATGTATTCAACTTGTTGTTGCAAGTATTGGACGATGGTATTTTAACAGATGGCTTGGGACGTAGAGTAGATTTCCGTAATACAATCATCATCATGACATCAAACATTGGTGCTCGTGATTTGAAAGACTTTGGAACAGGTATTGGTTTCTCAACAAAATCTAAAGTAGATAATTTAGACGAAACTGTGAAGGGAACAATTCAAAATGCCTTGAGAAAAGCCTTCTCTCCAGAATTCTTGAACCGTTTGGATGATGTAATTGTATTCAACTCTCTTGAACGTGAACATATTCACTCAATCATTGACTTGATGTTGAAAAAATTGTTCACAAGAATTTCAGCGTTGGGTTATACCGTAGAGTTGACCGAAAAGGCAAAAGATTTCATAGCAGAAAAAGGATACGACCAACAATATGGTGCTCGTCCTTTGAACCGTGCCATCCAACGTTATTTGGAAGATCCTGTGGCTGAAGAAATTCTGAAAGGTGATTTAGCCGAAGGCGATGTTATCTTGGCTGATTATTCAGGAGAAGGAGACTCATTAACATTGACTCGTACTTCTGCGACAACTCCTGCTACTGAAGAGTAAGAAAATAACAGTAGAATTAAGAATGCTGAGTTTTGAAGTTTGTATTGATTCTTTAATAGAAAAACAAAAGGGGAGCTTGCTCCCCTTTTGTTTTTTCTATTGTTTTTTATTTTCAAATCTACTCTTTATTTACTCTGCTACGTACTTCATCAAATTTGGCACAATTACTCAAGCAGTCTCCTTGCTTGTTAAGTTTAAATTTATTCAGATTACTGTCTGTAAGGTCGTAATTGCCACCCGAATCTAAGCTTACTGTGCTAAATATACAAGGGGCTACTTTTGCATTAAACTTATTGATTAAACCAACTTGATTAACGCCTTTTGAAGCTACTGCTAAACCATTGCTGAACGGCTCAAGCGATTGATACTCTGGATTAACTTGAATTTTCCCTTTGGCGTCTACATATCCGAATTTTCCTTCCATATTTTGTACCAAAAAGTAATCTTCTTTAGATGGTGCAAATGATTTAAACTGGCATTTTGTAATATATTTACCCGAAATATCGAGTGTGCCCCATAAGCCATCTAATTTTACAAATAAGATTTGTCCTTGTGTTGTAGGCAAAATATTTTCGTAAGGTTCTGGAGTAATGACTTTAAAATCATCTTCTCTTACAAGAATAATCTTTGCATTTTTACCCTTATCTTCAGTCCTAAATGTTTTGATAATATTCATGTTTTGCATGATAGAATCAGTAACTGCATAGCTGATTTTTCCAGCATCGGGATATTTTGTTACTGGTTGTACAATAATACCACCATTAATATCGATTACTTTATCAGCCTTACAAGTACCTATCTTACTTCCTTTAGCATCAAGGTTACAGCTCACAATTTCTTTTACAACCAAAAGTCCTTTTTTGTTGATTTTTCCTACAGCCTCATACATTAGAGGAATTACTTCTTTTCCTTGTAGATTGATAAAACCAAATTTAGCTCCTTTGCCATCTACGATTTTACTCACAGGAATAAGGTCAAATTCACCCAAACTTCCAATTGAATTATATTGTGGAGTAATGATAGACACAAAATTTTTATTGATAAGTCCTAATAAATTATTTTCGTCTTGAACAATGGCTAAACCTCTCGAATCAAAATCGCTAATTGCCTTGAACGGTTTACTTACCTGCAAATTTTGAGAGTTGAAAATTTGCTGTTTGTTTTCTTCTATACCTTTAATAAAACCTTGAGCATCGGCATCTGTAAGAATACCGTATTCTGGTTTTAAAATGATTTCTCCATTGATAGTTGCAACTCCGAATTTATCCCCAACTTTTACTTTCATCAAACCCTCTTTACCAATAGGAGCAATCAAGTCGAAAGCTGGAGTTGGGCTTTGTTTATCGCCTAATTTCATAATACCCCACTTGTTATTAAGCTTCACAGCTAAACTTGTAGAGCTAATAATTGTCATTTCGTCATAAAGCGGCGATAAATAGGTACCTGTTTTGTCGAAAGTATTATCAATAATCGTAAACTTCCCATTATTTAATTTCACTAAACTATAACCATTACTTAGGGCTTTAGCAGAAACTACGTTTTCGAAAATATCACTTTCAGTACCATTATTATCAACAAAAAACCAATTGTATTTTTTTACAAGAGCTTTACCACCATTGAAGGGCTCGGCGTCTTCATATTGCGAAGGAATAACCTCCTCACCACAAAGATTTAAGAATCCCCAAACTTGATCTTTCTTGATACGCGCCATTCCTTGGCGATAATTCTCAATAAAGCCATATCTAACATTGCTACGCAATCTGTCTAGTGGAAAAGCTAAAATATCTTTGCCATCTAAATCTTTAGAGTTTACTAGGGCTATTCCAGATTTATTGTTGAAGCACATTTGTGCATTAGCATTTTTGCTTCCATCTCTATTTTGAGCTATAATAGACATAGAGTAAAATGCCATAATTACAGAGAGAATTCTGGATAGTGGGTAAGTATTAAATCGTAATTTTTGTGTTATAAAATAAGTTTTCATAATAATGTCTTATACAAAAGCAAGGTATAAATTAAAAGTTTGTTAGATTCACTAATAAAAAATTGCACACATTTCATGCCATTGTACCCAATAGCAGAATTATTGTATAGTACTTTATGTGCATTGAAGAAAATGACATAAATACTTAATAAATGTTGGTGCGGTTAAAAAGAGAATTGTTGAAAATAATAGCTAAGTGAAGTGAACGGCGGTATCAGAAGTTTCAAAAATAGAATGTTTTACCAGATTTTACAATAAAAATCTTATCAAAAGTAAACGAGCTAAAATTACAGAAGTCACCTTATTCTCCTGATTTATTTTGTCATCTTATTTGGTTCTGCTATTTTTGGAATTCAAAAAACTTGGATGTGTTTGACAATCTGACATTTGTCGGCAAACATTCATTTTCATTAAATTATTCAACAACAATGGGTTTACTAGAAAATAAAGTAGCTTTAGTAACTGGGGCTTCTAGAGGTATCGGGCGAGCAATTGCTACTCGTTTTGCTCAAGAAGGAGCTCAAGTGGCTTTTACGTATTTGTCATCAGTAGAAAAAGGGCAAGCTTTGGAAGCTGAGTTGGCCGCTTTGGGTATCAAAGCAAAAGGTTATCGTTCTGATGCTTCTGATTATCAACAAGCAGAAGATTTGATGAATCAAGTTGTTGCCGACTTCGGTAAAATAGATGTTTTGGTAAACAATGCTGGTATTACAAAAGACGGTTTGTTGATGCGTATGACTGAAGAACAGTGGGATACTGTAATTCAAGTAAACTTGAAGTCGGTATTTAACTTGACAAAGGCAGCTACAAAATCAATGATGAAAGCCAAATCTGGTTCTATTATCAACCTTACTTCTGTAGTTGGTTTGCGTGGTAATGCTGGTCAGGCTAATTATGCAGCTTCCAAAGCTGGTATCATTGGTTTTACAAAATCAGTAGCTTTAGAGTTAGGTTCACGTAATATTCGTTCAAATGCTGTTGCTCCTGGTTTCATTGAAACCGAAATGACTGGCGAATTGAATGCTGCGGCTACCGAAGAGTGGAAGAAATCAATTCCTTTGAAACGTGGAGGTCAGGCAGATGAAGTAGCTGATGCTTGCGTATTCTTAGGCTCAGATATGTCTCGTTATATCACTGGTCAAGTATTACAAGTTGACGGTGGTATGTTGACGTAGGAAATACCCCAATCCTACCATAAAGAGCAATAGGTTTTCAAATTCGAATATCTATTGCTTTTTTGTTTTTACCACATTTTAAAAGTATTCTTACTCTAAATCACCATTTGTCGGGCTGTAACTTTGCAAAATCTTCCTTTTTAGGTTATTTTGAGTAAAATATCAATTGTGGAACGTCGTTTGCTTGATAGACGTATTACTTTTCCTATTCCTAAAATGTGGTCAGATGACTAAGGCTCGTTGTTTGCTAACGGACATTGTGAGTTTTGCCTAGTACTTTGTTTCTATGAAATTCGACTTTTTATTTCAATCATCTCCTTGGTTTATATTGCTCTGCTTAACAGCAGGAGCAATTTACGCATTCGTTTTATACCAAATTTCGCCAACTCCTTGGACCAAATCTACCAATCGTTTATTGGCAGCCTTGCGCTTTATTGGTGTTAGCCTAATTTGTTTGTTACTCCTCAATTTCTTAATTCGCCAAATAACCCAGTCTGTTCAAAAACGTACTTTGGTACTAGCTATTGATAATTCGCAATCAATGGGGGTTGCAAACAAACAGGTTTTGAATGGAGTGCTTTCTCAATTAGAATCTTTGAAAGAAAAATTGCAGGAAGAAGATTTTGAGATCTCTTGGACAACATTGGATGGACTAAATCCAGAGAAGGCATCAGATATTCAGTTTAATCAAAAAAGTACTAACCTGTCAAGTTTACTTTCTGGAATAAAGAATGCGCAAGAAGGAAATAATCTTTCAGATGTGGTGCTATTGACAGATGGTATTGTCAATGAAGGTATAAACCCTAGTAGCGAAAAGTTTACTTTTGCTGTGCATACCGTTGGGCTTGGCGATACTATTCCCAAAAAAGATATTGCCGTTAAGTCTGTTTACGCTAACAAAATTGCCTATTTAGGAAACAAATTTCCTGTTCAGGCAGATATTAGCTCGTATGGTTTTCAGGGAAAAACAGTAAGTGTCTATCTAAAACAAGGCGGAAAAACGTTAGAGAAACAAGTCATTAATTTTCAACAAAAGGATGACCTTAAAACTGTTTCGTTTAATACTTTAGCTTCGCAAAAAGGAGTGCAACATTTTGTAATTCAGGTAGATGTACTTGGTGGCGAGTTTAGTAGCAAAAATAATCAGCAAGATGTCTACGTGGAGGTGATTGATGGAAAAGAAAAAGTTTTATTGATGGCGCTTTCACCACATCCAGATATCAAGGCCATCAAAAGCATGTTGGATAAGAATGAAAATTTTGAAATAGATGTCAAAATCCTGACCGAAAATCCATTTCCAGATTTGTCAAACAAAAACTATGATGTGTTGATTTTACATCAGCTACCAGATTATTTCAATTCTTATTCAAATATCTATAAACCATTACTTGATAAAGGAATACCTACATTGTTTGTGTTGGGAAACCAAACGGGCACAACTTATCTCAATCAGTTGAATCAAGTAATGCGTATCAATTCTCAAGCAGGTCAGACCGACAAAGTGACTGGATATTATAACGAGAATTTTAAGTCACTCAATTTTGAAGCTGAGTCTTTGGACTTAATCAAGCAATTTCCACAGGTTTCGGTACCTTTCGGTGACATCACTCTATTGCCTAATTCAGAGGTAATTCTTTATCAGAAAATAGGTTCATTACAAACACAGAAGCCTTTATTTGCCATTAATACTGGGTCTAAAAAATCTGCTATTTTTGCAGGAGAAGGTCTCTGGACTTGGCGTTTGGAAGAATTTGATTTGACCGAAAAACAAGAGGTCATAGATGATGTTTTCTTGAAAGTCGTACAATTCCTTTCTGCCAAAGATGATAAACGTAAATTAAGAGTTTATCCCATATCAAACGAGTTTTTGTTAAGCGATAAAGTTGTTTTTGAAACGGAAATATACAATGGTATTTACGAGAAAATGTACAATATTCCTGTGGCACTCGAATTAAAAGATGAAAAAGGTAGTGTGAGAAAATACAATTATACACCATCTGCTGATAACTCGAAGTTTGAAATTAGTGCCTTGCCTGCGGGCGTGTATCAGTACAAAGCCAATGCAAGTGTGTTGGGTAAAAACGAACAAAGTACTGGTGAATTTATCGTAAAAGATTTACAAGTAGAATTAAGTAATACTACAGCAGATTTTGATTTGCTACGACAATTATCCGCACAAACAGGAGGGAAGTTTTTGCCAGCAAGCCAGCTTGCACAGCTCGAAAAACAAATTTTAGCGCACAAAGCTCCAGAAAAAATCGAAGCCAACGAAGACCTCAAAGAGTTTGTTAACCTCAAATGGGTATTTTTCTTAATCATTGCTTTGCTGACTACTGAATGGGTTGTGAGAAAGTATATGGGCGGGTATTAGGTTAATAATGAGGATGATTCGTATCACAATTGTAATAATATTTGTTCGTTTTCTGTATGATAATTGTATATTTATAATGATTTGTAAACAAGCGGATTGATATGGAAAATATAAAAATAATAAAGAGACGCTCTGATGATAACTGGATAGTTCGTTTACCTAGGAGTATGAACATCTCACCAAACAAAACATACAACTAAGTAATAGAAATATTCAACACAAAAGGGTTAATCGAGGCAGGAGTTTACACAATATCTTAAAAAGTACTTCTCAAAAAATAGAGGCTTACCGAAAGTATTATACAAAACCTTACTTTTCTGAAGGAGGTGTTATTTCTTTTCCTGTAAGAGGTAAGAGCGACTTGATATTAATTGTTGAAAAAGTTTAAGAAGAAAGTCCGAACTCAACTATTGAGATTCTAGAGTATAATAGTGAGCGTCCTTCACACCATGCAAAGAGTTTAGAAGAGGTTGAAAGCGCACTTCAAAATTCAACTCAAGGAATTCTTGAAATAGCAAATAAGAGTCTCGCTAATGCTTACCAAGAATCAAAGGACAAAGGATTGACCGTCTGTGTATTGAGAGGTAATGAAATTGTAGAAGAGTTTCCTGATGGCACAACCAATATTCTCAAAACGATTATTCCGAGAAAAAAAATAGTATCTAGAACCTTTACACTTAAATAATTGGCTACATTATTTGTATTTGCAGGACCAAATGGCTCTGGTAAAAGCACTATTACTGAAAGTATTAGAAGTGACTTTGATATAGGCGTTTATTTGAATGCTGACGATATTGAAAAATCCCTAAGAGAGAATAGATGTTTCAGTTTCAATTCTTTGATTAATTGGGAAATAGAAGAAGCTTCCTTTAAAGATTTTTGTAGGGGTCATGGTTTAAACATAAAAGTATCTAATCCTGATTGGCTAGAAAAGATACATCTGCAAGACAATAAATTATTTTTGGATGTAGAACTAAATATCAATTCTTATATTTCTGCAATAACGAGAACTCTAAACATAAACTCGCCCAATAAGAAAAATCAAAAGTGAGTAATACCTTTGCTAACTATAATAGTAAAATGAACGATAAAATATTTATAGCACCTAGGCTGGTTGGTTCTCGATTTGAAGACCATTCTTTACCTGTAAATATACTTGAAGACTTCTCTGCACTTGAAGATTTAATTATTGAAGTTGCAAAAGAAATTTATTTAAGTGAAAACCTTAACAGGAAGCGCGTGCCAAAAGGTTTTTCTGATGGAGTATATTTGATGCTTGTAGAAATTGAAGAGGGTAGTTCAATTGCGAAGTTTGCTATTGCGAGTGCTTTTTCATTGACATCAAGTTTACCTTTGGAGACTTTAAACAATTTTACATACTTTGAAAAGGCAAAAGACAAAATTGTTTCAATAGTTGAATCTGTAAATAATAATGAATTATCTCAAGAGCAAGATTATAAACTCCTTTCTTATTTTAATAAAATTGGTAAAAATCTATTAGATGATGAGTCTATAGACTTTGGGTATGATTATGAGTCAAAATCAAGTTCTAAAGCTATACTAAATAAAGCTACTAGAAAAAAGCTGTTATTGTTCAGTGAACAAAAGACGGAATACTTAGGCAGCCAGAAACTTTATGCTTTAGTTCCAGAAATTGATCAGAAAAATGGCACATTCCAAATTGAAACTGATTTTGGAAGTATTAAATGTCCTCTAAAAGAGCATATAAAAGATAATGTTTTTATTGCTTTCAACGAATATAAAAATAATACTTACATTTCTTTAAAAGCAACAGCTCTATTCAATTCGAATGACGACAAAATTCAGATGATTACTGAGGTGGAATCGATAGATGTATTAGATCCACTTGATGTTTCTCTCCGTATCTACAATCTTTTAAAATTAGAGAATAATTGGTTTGAGGGACGAGGAAAAGCATTAAACAAAGAGCAATTGGCTAAGTTTGAAAATCTGTTTAATTCTTATTTTGATAACAAATTATCACTACCTGCAATTTTCCCTAAGATTGATGGGAATATTCAGCTAGAATGGAAAAAAGATATTAGGAATATTGTAGTCGACGTAAATCTAGCTTCTTTATCAGTTGAGTTTTTCTATTATAATGATTCTGATGACTCTGATGAAAAAGAAGCGAAAATGTCCCTTCAGGATAAAGCTGGATGGGATTCTCTAAATACTCTAATTTACTCTACTTTGAATGAAAGATAATTCTTTATTACATAGACAAATTAACCCATCATTTGTAGTGAATGATATCGTTTCTAATCAGGCTTTTATTGAAAATACTCTTACTATTTCGTCTGGCGCCTTTAATCCTACAGAAAAAGATGAGGATAAATTATCTGTTTATAACGGCGAAAAGTTTAGCGCCAAAGACGCGTATGAACATTATACTACTAATTTTAAATCCCATGGAGTTTTGTCGTTAACCGTTGAAGAAGTGGAATCTATTCCTCCACTGTCGTCAACTGAGGATAATATTCCTTTTGACGGTCACTGCTATGTTGATTTTTCTTCGGTTACAAGTAAAAATCAAAAGCTTAAGAAAGCTGGTAAACTGAGAGATATTGCAGTTAAAAGAAATTGGACTTACAAGCCTTAGCAATAAACTATTCCACTAAATTAGGTGTAGCAGAAGGAGAGGACTTAGGAAAAGGCGGTCATACAGTAACTAGAGAGAAAATAATTGAGCGATATAGTCGATGTATGAACTTGTTGTACGAAGCTATTAAAATTTAGGATGAAGCATATTTATTTGATAACTCAGGCGACGGAGAAAAAGCTGCTTATTTTGCTAAAGTTTTAAATGGGAGAGATTTTATTTTTAGTGATGAATGTGAAGAATATCCTAATTGGGTTGATACATACATAACTGTAAAAAGTAATTAAGAAAAATATGGTTTGTAATCTTACGTCAAAAAGGAAGCTCTCTCAAGGAGCTTCTTTTTTTGCCCCAAGGTTTTGAAATATAGATCTTTATCCAACTTACTACTCAGCATTCTTAGTAATCACCGTCCATAAGTATTTTCACTTAAAATAAATAATTTTAGCCAAATAGATACATTTGGTCTAAAATCGCTATAGTTTGAACTCATGGCGTTATGAGTTATTGGATTATTTTGTGGTAATTTGTTGTGTGATTCAGAGGAATACCCAAATCTTATTTGGTTTTTTCTTTAAATTGCCATTGGTTCTTAGTTTTCGAAGAAAATTATCCTGATTTATATTTTGAAAATAGACTAAATCATGCGTTTTTCTACCTAAGACCCACCGATTATTCTCTATTTGTTACATATTATTTTTTACAATAAAGTTTATGAGTAATTCAGCAAGTACCTTGTTCGACAAAGTGTGGGATGCACACGTTGTTCGCAAAATTGAAGATGGTCCAGACGTATTTTTGATTGACCGCCACTTCATTCACGAAGTAACTAGCCCAGTGGCATTTTTGGGTCTTGAAACGAGAGGCATTAGCGTGCTTTATCCAGAAAGAACCTTCGCAACTGCTGACCATAACACGCCAACAATTAACCAACACTTACCTGTAGAAGATCCACTTTCTGCTAATCAGTTGAAAGCTTTGGAAACAAATACAGCAAAGTATGGTATCTCTCACTGGGGCTTGGGTGACCCTAAAAACGGTATTGTACACGTAGTAGGACCAGAAAATGGTATTACTCTACCGGGTATGACTATCGTTTGTGGTGACTCTCACACTTCTACGCACGGTGCATTTGGTGCTATTGCCTTTGGTATTGGTACTTCTGAAGTTGAGATGGTACTTTCTTCGCAATGTATCATGCAACCTAAGCCAAAGAAAATGCGTATTACCATCAATGGTGCATTGGGTAAAGGTGTTACACCAAAAGACGTTGCTTTATTTATTATCTCACAAATTACGGCATCGGGTGCTACCGGGTACTTTGTAGAATATGCTGGTGAGGTATTCGAAAATATGTCAATGGAAGGTCGTATGACTGTATGTAACCTTTCTATCGAAATGGGTGCGCGTGGTGGTATGATTGCTCCAGACCAAACGACTTTCAACTACTTAGAAGGTCGTGAATTGGCACCAAAAGGCGAAGCTTGGGAAAATGCTTTGGCTTATTGGAAAACTTTGAAGACTGACGAAGGTGCTACATTCGATTATGAATTGACTTACGATGCTTCACAGATCGAACCTCAAATTACTTATGGTACAAACCCAGGCTTGGGTACAGGTATCACGCAAAAAATCCCTACAGCATCAGCTGTGAAAGATGGCGAAGCGTCTTACAAGAAGTCTTTGAACTATATGGGATTTGCTGAAAATGAGGAAATTATTGGTAAACAAGTTGACTACGTATTCTTAGGAAGCTGTACAAACGGTCGTATTGAAGACTTCCGTGCATTTGCTTCAATCGTAAAAGGACGTAAGAAAGCTGATAATATTACTGCATGGTTGGTACCAGGCTCTCATATTGTAGAAGCCCAAATCAAAGAAGAAGGTATCTTAGACATATTGACAGAGGCAGGATTCTTGTTGCGTCAGCCAGGATGTTCAGCATGCTTGGCAATGAACGACGACAAAATCCCAGCTGGTAAATATGCAGTAAGTACATCAAACCGTAACTTCGAAGGTCGTCAAGGCCCAGGTTCACGCACACTATTGGCTTCCCCATTAGTAGCCGCAGCCGCAGCAGTTACAGGTGTTGTTACCGACCCTAGAGAGCTATTGTAATTATAGCTTTAAGCTCTAGGCTTTAGGCAATAAGCATTTTAGTTTACACCTTCACTTTAATATTATGAGAGACTTTAGAAAATACGATGTTTGGCAGTTAGCCCATGGTTTAGTTTTAGAAATTTATAGCGTAACCAAAACTTTTCCAAGAGAGGAATCTTTTGGATTAACAGGACAAATACGACGAGCAGTACTTTCTATTCCTACTAATATTTGTGAAGGGTGCGGGCGAGATACTGATGCAGATTTTAGACGATTTCTTCAAATTGCACAGGGATCCTCTCATGAGGTTGAGTACCTTATTCAACTTTCTAAAGACTTAATGTATATCAGTCCTGATTATGCTGATGAGCTTGCACAAAAAATAAATGTAATAAAGAAAAAGTTATTCCATTTAAGTCGAAAATTAGTATAAATATTTAATGCTTTGGTATTTGTTTTAAATAATAGCCTATGGCCTATTGCTTAAAGCCCAAAGCCAATCAGAAATGGCTTACGATAAATTTCAAATATTAACTTCAACAGCAATTCCGTTGCCATTGGAAAATGTGGATACGGATCAAATTATCCCTGCTCGCTTCTTGAAAGCGACAAAACGTGAAGGATTCGGAGATAACCTTTTCCGTGACTGGCGTTATAATGGTGACGACTCTCTGAAACAAGATTTCGTACTAAACAACCCAACTTACTCAGGTAAAATTTTGGTTGGTGGTCGTAACTTTGGTAGTGGTTCTAGCCGTGAACACGCTGCTTGGGCTATTTATGACTACGGTTTTCGTTGTGTAGTTTCGAGCTTCTTTGCAGATATTTTCAAAGGTAATGCCTTGAATATCGGTATTCTTCCTGTACAAGTTAGCCCAGAATTTTTGGACAAAATCTTCCAAGCTATCGAAGCAGATCCTAAAGCAGAATTAGTTGTTGACCTTCCAGCTCAAACAATCTCTATTGCTGCAACTGGTGAAAGCGAAAGCTTTGCTATCAACGGATACAAGAAACATAATATGTTGAACGGTTTTGATGACATTGATTATTTGCAAGCAATGAAAGAAGAAATCAAAACATTCGCAGAGAAGAGTTTGTACTAAGAGATGCTGTAGGCTGTAGGCTGTAAGCTCTAAGGGTTTATGTATTTACCCTGAGTTTATAGCTTACAGCCTATTGCCTATGGCAAAATATGAGACATATCGAAATTATGGACACCACTCTCCGTGACGGAGAACAAACCAGTGGTGTATCTTTTTCCGCTTCTGAAAAACTAACAATCGCTCAACTACTTTTACAAGAAGTTAAAGTTGATAGAATCGAGATTGCTTCTGCAAGAGTATCCGAAGGTGAATTTCAAGCTGTAAAAAAAGTTACAGAATGGGCTTCCGAAAATGGATTTATCGATAAAGTAGAAGTATTGACATTCGTCGATGGCGAAACATCAGTGAATTGGATGCTAGAAGCGGGAGCCAAGGTAATGAATTTACTTACCAAAGGTTCCCTTAACCACCTAACCCACCAACTCAAAAAAACACCTGAGCAACATTTTGCTGATATTGCAAAGGTTATCGAACTCGCTGGTTCAAAAGGTATTGCTTGTAATGTTTATCTCGAAGATTGGAGTAATGGTATGCGTAACTCTCAGAAC
The DNA here is from genome assembly GCF_030056705.1 of Flectobacillus longus. Taxonomy (GTDB): domain Bacteria; phylum Bacteroidota; class Bacteroidia; order Cytophagales; family Spirosomataceae; genus Flectobacillus; species Flectobacillus longus. The sequence continues at coordinate 152,411 of NZ_JASHIC010000012.1, read as the reverse complement.
TACGTCTTACAATACCTTGATTTCTTGACAAAACAACCCATCAAAAGAGTCCTTTTGCCAGATACTTTAGGGGTCCTAACTCCAAGAGAAACTTTCGAGTATATCGATTTGTTGGTGAAACGCTATTCAACTACGCATTTTGACTTTCATGCACACAACGACTACGATTTGAGTATCGCCAATGTGATGGAAGCTATCAAAGCGGGTGCTCATGGCTTGCATTTGACTGTCAATGGAATGGGCGAACGTGCTGGAAATGCACCTTTGTCGAGTGCCATTGCGGTAATTAATGACTTTATGAAGGAAGAGGCTACAACTTCTGTCAACGAAAGTTCATTATATACAATTAGTAAATTAGTCGAAACTTTCTCTGGATTCCGTATTCCTGTCAACAAGCCTATTACAGGTGAAAACGTGTTTACACAAACTGCGGGTATTCATGCCGACGGTGATAACAAGAAGAATCTTTATTTCAATGACTTGATGCCAGAGCGTTTTGGTCGTGAGCGTAAATATGCTTTGGGCAAAACGTCAGGTAAGGCAAATATTGAGAAAAATTTGCAAGAGTTAGGTATCAAATTAGCGGATGCCGATCTCAAGCTGATTACTCAACGTATTATCGAATTAGGTGATAGAAAAGAAGTGGTAACGCGTGAAGATTTACCATATATTATCTCTGACGTACTCGATAGCAATACCATTGAAGAAAAAGTTGTCGTCGTGAATTATGTTTTGACACATTCTAAAAACCTCAAACCTTCTGCTACTGTACAAGTACAAGTGGGTGAGAGAATTTATGAGGAAAGTGCTCAAGGTGACGGGCAATATGATGCGTTCATGAATGCTTTGAAGAAAATCTACTGTGTTAAGGGGATTTCATTGCCTAATCTAACCGACTATGCAGTACGTATTCCTCCTGGTGGTAAAACCGACGCCCTTTGCGAAACCATTATTACTTGGGATCATAAAGGTAAAGACTTTAAAACCAGAGGACTAGATTCAGACCAGACTGTGTCCGCCATCAAAGCTACACAGAAGATGTTGAATATTATTTAGTTAGGAGAGAGGGTTTAGGCAAAGAGGCATTAGGTTATTAGCAGTATCAAACTCAAGGTTCTACAATTAAAATTATGGGATTTATAAAAAGCTACAGAGACTTAAAAGTCTGGCAAAAAGGGGTTGATCTAGTTACATTATGTTACTCTTATACTTCTTTTTTTCCTAAAGAAGAACAGTATGGGTTGACTAACCAGATGCGTCGATGTGCGGTATCAATTCCAAGTAATATCGCTGAAGGTTATGGTCGATCTTCATCTGCTGATTATAAAAGGTTTTTACACATGGCTTTAGGGTCATTGTATGAACTACAAACCCAAATAGAAATTGCAAAAAGGTTAAACTATCTGACAGAAAATGCTTTTTTTGAGATAGATAGCATGAGTACAGAGTTAGATAAAATGTTGTATTCTCTTATAAAAAAAATAAATTGAAAGGATTTGTTTAGGTTAGACTTTTTGCCTAATGCCTAACAACTCCTTTCCTTAGAAATAAAATGAAAAAGCATATCTTAGTCGTTCCCGGTGATGGCATCGGACAAGAAGTTACCGCTGTAGGTAAAAAAGTTTTAGAGAAAATCGCTGAGAAATTCGGTCATGATTTTACTTATGACGAAGCACTTATCGGTCACGTGGCTATCGAAGCTACTGGTGAACCTCTTCCTGCGGAGACTTTGGAGAAAATGCGTGCTTCGGATGCTATCCTTTTTGGTGCTGTAGGACACATCAAGTATGATAACGATCCACATGCAAAAGTTCGTCCAGAGCAAGGATTATTGAAAATGCGTAAAGAGTTAGGTTTATACGCTAACTTACGCCCTATCAAATTGTTTGATGAGTTATTAGAAGCATCAAGTATCAAGCCTGAAATCTTAAAAGGAGCAGATATTTTGTTCTTCCGTGAATTAACAGGTGACGTATATTTCGGAAAAAGAGAGCGTATCGAAGACGGAAATACGGCTTATGATACCATGATTTATAGCAAATACGAAGTAGAACGTATTGCTCGTAAAGCATTTGATGCAGCCATGACTCGTGGTAAAAAATTAATGTCAGTTGACAAAGCAAACGTATTAGAATCTAGCCGTTTGTGGAGAGAAACTGTACAAGCAATTGCACCAGAATATCCAGAGGTAGAAGTAACACACCAGTTTGTGGATTCATGTGCGATGATGTTAATCAAAGATCCAAAGCAGTTTGACGTAGTAGTAACAGGTAACTTGTTTGGTGACATTTTGACTGACGAAGCTTCTCAAATCGCAGGTTCTATGGGTATGTTGGCATCTGCTTCGGTAGGTGACAGTACAGGTGTTTATGAACCAATCCACGGTTCTGCACACGATATTGCTGGTAAAGGTATTGCTAACCCAATGGCTTCTGTATTGTCAGCAGCTTTGTTGTTGGATATTTCTTTCGGCTTGAAAGAAGAAGCAAATGTAATCATCAATGCTGTAGACCAAGTATTGAAAGCTGGTTTCCGTACAGGTGACATCGCTACAAAAGATACTCCTAAAGATATGATTTTAGGAACAGATGCAATTGGCGAAGAGATTTTGAATAGAATCTAATTCCTATTCATTAACATCTTTTATATTAAGGGGCTGAGGATTCAGCCCCTTTTTTATTTGAAAACAAGATAGATAACTAAAAATCCCAGTAGCTTTGTATTTTAATAATTTAAGGCTATGTCTTTTCGCTCTCAAATACATATATTGTTTTTACTTATAATTGGCCCAAAACAGCTTTCTGCTCAATTAGATACACTTCATACACATAGACTTCGTAATCTAATTATAACTGAATCTGTAGCTTATACAGGAGCAATTGCAGGGTTAAGTTCGGCTTGGTATGGAGAAAAAGCGCAGGGTTTTCGCTTTTTTGATGATAATTCTGAATGGCTTCAGATTGATAAATTAGGGCATTTTTATACCAATTATCATTTGACTAGAGTTAATGCACAAGCCTTCAGGTGGGCGGGCTTATCTCCACAAAAGGCAGCATTATGGGCAGGTATTTCTAGTTTAACTTTCATGACAACCATCGAAATACTTGATGGTACTCAGCCTGATTATGGATTTTCATGGGGCGATATGACTGCTAATATTCTTGGTCCGAGTCTTTATGTTGGGCAGCAATATTTGTGGGGAGAAACCCGAATACAACCCAAATGGTCATTTCATAATACAAGTCTTGCTAGTCAAAATCCTAAACTTTTGGGTAAATCAATGAGTGAACAATGGCTCAAAGATTACAATGGGCAAACGTATTGGTTTTCTGGAAATATCAGTAGTTTTTTGCCGAAACAAAACAAGTTTCCCAAATGGCTCAATCTGGCTGTAGGTTATGGGATTCAAGATATGGTCAATGCAGAAGTGACTAATAGTCAGCAAAATGGGTTTTTTCCATACCGTCAATACTATTTGGCTTTAGATTTTAATTTAAGCCATATCAAAACAAAATCTAAATTTTTAAAAGGTCTTTTATTTCTTGTAGACCAAATCAAAATTCCAGCTCCAACGCTTGAATTTAACACTAAAAAAGGAGTGATTTTTCATCCTATTTATTTTTAAAATGAACCAACATCCTCGAAATAGGATTTAAGAGAAAATAACATTTCGTTATTCAAATTGTCTGTAATATTGTAAAAAAATAGATAGCAGCGCTGTCATTCAACCAACGAAAACAATTTTAAAATGAATATAGGAGATAGAGTTCGTCTTGTACACGGACGTGAAGAAGGAATTGTAACAAAAATTTTACCCAATAATATCATAGAAGTGGAGATTGAAGACGGTTTTCGTATCCCAGTAAAAAGGAACGAAGCTGTTGTGATTTCGGAATTAGAGCAAAAGGTATTCAAAGCGCCAGTTGCTTCTACACCGACTTTCGAGCCTCAACGTTCGATTTATGACCGTGTTGGGCCAACTACTTCTGACGTTTTGTCAAACAAAGGTGTTTATATGGCCTTTGTCCCTGTCAATGACCGTGAACTTTCTCAGTATATTATCAACAATACTGATTGGGATTTGCCGTTTATGCTTTCGGTAGGTACAGATCCTCACCATAAAGGCTTGGCTTCAGGGATATTGAAACCCAAAACACAACAAAAGGTACAGCATGTATTAGTACCAGAATTCGAAAATTGGGGAACATTTACTTTCCAAGCGTTTTATTATCGCCCTGCTTTTATGCAGTTGAAACAACCTTTGATAAAGTCGATTAAGTTTAGAATTAATACATTTTTCAAGAATAAACAAAAAGCACCAATTCTTAATCAAGAGGCACATTTGTTTCAATTAGATATTGAAGACTCTGTAAATCCAGTAAAAGTTGAACCAGAAAAGATTGTTGAGAAAATGTTCGAGAAGTCATCATCTACGCCTGCGCTTGTGATACCACCCAAGCCCTCAAAAGTAGTAGATTTGCATATCGAAGAGTTGTCGGATGACTATCTATTTATGTCAAATAGACAAATGTTAGAATTGCAACTAAGTACTTTCGAAAAGCAATTTGAAGCTGCGATAGCAAACGGTATGGACGAAATTATTTTTATTCATGGCGTAGGAAATGGCGTTTTGAGAAATGAATTACACAAAAAACTTTCTGGACACAAAAACGTCAAATATTTTGAAGATTCACAAAAAGAGAAGTTTGGTTATGGTGCAACCAAAGTGAAAATCAAATAAGAATTAAAAACATTTTTCATTTAACCCTAATTTCACAATGAAAAAATTGATTGCTGCCTTTGCTTTAGGAATCCTAATTTTACAAGGCTGCGCAAGTTCAAATAATACAGGTGCTAGTACCGCAAACCCAACTGCACCAACGGAATCTTATAATGTAAAAGGGAAACAAGTGGAACGCTATTTATCTACCTTAGGAATACCTTTCGAGATTACAATGGCAGATGTATCTCGTCAGATTAATACCAATGTGAAAGATTTGGTATTTGAGGACAATAGCATGGACGACAACAATTATGATAATTTCATGTGTAAGGTCTGGAAGCGTGAAGATATTACTGTAACTGCCCAAAACGAAACCTTTAATTTTACGGTACCACTCAAAGTTTGGGTAAAAGTAGGATACAAGGTGATGGGAATGCAACTGCCAGCACAAGAGTTACAGTTTGATTTTAATGTAAAATTTGGTTCAAAATTTTCTATCAATCCTAATTGGGAAGCCAATGTGCAGAGTTTTCCTATGGGCTATGATTGGATCAAAAAGCCAACTATTAGAATAGCTGGGTACGACATCAATGTTACATCTTTGGTCGAAAAAGCATTAACGTCTAAACAAGGAACTATCCTAAAAGCTTTGGATGATGCTGTGCGAAAAAATGTGGATATTAAAAAGTACGTAGTACAAGCTTGGAATACTTCTATGCAACCCTATTTACTTTCAGATAAATATCGTACATGGTTGAAAATCAATCCTGTAGAATTGCAAATGACTCCGCTAGTTACTACAGGAAATAGTATCAAATCAACCATTGCGATTAAGGCTTATACTGAAACTGTTACTGGAACAAAACCAACAGTGCAACCTGTAACCTCAGTTCCAGACTTGAAGGTTGTACAACAAATTCCTGAAGATTTCCAAGTGGGAATCATTGCCGAAATTCCATTTAGTGAAGCAGCAAGACTTACCGCTGACACCTTGGTTGGACAAAATTTTTCATTTAAGGAAGGTAAATATAATGTAGGTGTAACTGCCTTGGACATTTATGGAAGCAATGAAAAAGTAGTTATCAAAGCAGGGCTAAAGGGTAGTGTAAATGGCAATATTTATTATAAAGGTATTCCAACCTACAGTCCCGAAACAAAGTCTGTTTACTTAGATCATTTTGACTATGATTTAGAAACGAAGAATCTTTTGCACCGAACAGCTAGTTGGATTTTTCAAGGAAAGTTTACTTCGGTAATGAAAAATGCGATGACGTTTCAAATTGGTGGTCAAGTGGACGATATGAAGAAGCAGATTCAGGCAAATTTGAATAAACAAGTAAGCAAGGGAATTAGCTTGAATGGAAATATCACAGACTTGAATCCAGACAAAGTGTATTTGACACCTAATTCGATTGTAGCAGTAATTTTTGCTAAAGGCAAACTAAACCTGAAAGTTGACGGATTATAGTATTTAGTACGACAAAACGCTTACGGATTTAAGCTTTTTGCAAACAATCCATAAATTTCGCTACCTTTGTGGCGAAGTAAGTCGTCTTATCGCCTCTGCTTTATGTAGGGGAGGAAAGTCTGGACAACAAAGAGCATCATGCTTCCTAACGGGAAGGCACGGATTTGGCGACGAAAACGTGACAGCTAGTGCCACAGAAAATTACCGCCTGCAAGGGTAAGGGTGAAAAGGTAGAGTAAGAGCCTACCGCTCGTTTGGTGACAAGCGAGGCAGAGGTAAACCTCATGAGTTGAAAGACCAAATAGGCTGGCGAGAAAAACCTTCGGGTTTGGAAAAAGGGCTGCTCGCCCGATGTCAGTGGGTAGGTTGATAGAGCGTATCGGTGACGATTCGTCGAGATAAATGATAAGACAGCGCAAAATTGGACATTTTGCGACTGACAGAATCCGGCTTATAGATTTACTTTAGGTCTTATTGCTACTCGGAGCTTGCTTCGAGTAGCTTTTTTACTACGTTTTTGGCAAAAAAGGACTTTGTTGAGGATAATTTTTTTTTGTTGAGATTATCTTATATAATTTTGAATACTTTTTTGAGATTTTTACTAAAGAACCTTGCTAACTGCGTAATTTTGATTATCTTTGCACTCCAATTTACAAATACCATAACCGAAGGACGGGTTCCTTCACTAAAAAGTAAATAAAAAATGGCTGTTAAAATTAGATTAGCACGTCGCGGACGTAAAAAATTAGCGATCTTCGATATCGTAGTAGCAGATGCTAGAGCTCCTCGTGATGGTCGTTTCATCGAAAAAATCGGTACATACAATCCAAACACTAACCCTGCAAGTATCAATCTTAATGATGATAAAGCTTTGCAATGGGTGTTGAATGGTGCTCAGCCGACTGATACTGCTCGTGCGATTTTGTCATACAAAGGCGTATTGTTGAAAAAACATTTGCAAGTGGGTGTTAACAAAGGCGCTATTTCTCAAGAAACAGCTGATACTAAATTCAATGAGTGGAAGAATGTTAAAGATTCTAAAATCTCTGGAAAAGCTGATTCATTACTTTCTAAGAAAGAAGCTGAGAAAGCTGCTCGTTTAGCTGATGAAGCTAAAGTTAATGCTGCTCGTGCTGAAGCTATTGCAAAGAAAAATGCTGTAGTTGAAGAAGCTCCTGCAACTGAAGAAGCATCTCAAGAAGTTGCTGAAGAATCTGCAGAGTAATTCTCAAAAGACATTACCTATATTAAATGATACAAATCTATTATTTTTCTAGATTTGTATCATTTTTTTGTTTATACTGATTATAAAGCTAACGATAAACTTAAAGTTTGCACGAGTTAGCCCTACTATAAAATACGACAATGACTAAAGAAGATTGTTTTGAATTAGGTAAAATTACCAAAACTCACGGAGTAAAAGGAGAAGTTATTTTGTGGCTAGACGTTGACTTTCCCGAAGATTATGAGGAAATGGATAGCGTATTTCTTGAAGTAAGAGGTGAATTAGTACCTTTCTTTATGGATTCCTACCAATTGAGAGGTAATCGTGCTATCGTAAAATTTGAAGATTGTGATACTTTCGAAAAAGCTGAAGAGTTGTTGAACCTTCAAGCATTTTTGCCATTAGAGATATTGCCAGAACTTGAAGGCGAGCAATTCTATTATCATGAAGTAATCGGGTTTCAGGTAATTGACGAAAAACTCGGTCCTCTTGGTTTGGTGCAGACAGTTTATGCTATGCAAGCACAAGATTTGTTAGTAATGTCTTATCAAAACAAAGAAGTGCTAATTCCTGTAGACCCAGAAATTGTTTTAGGCGCTGATAAAGAAGCACAAACATTACAAGTAAATCTTCCAGAAGGCTTGTTGGATGTGTATTTGAATGACTAACCCAAACTCTTACTAATCATGCGTATTGATATTATTTCGGTTGTACCCAAGTTAATGGAAAGCTTTTTTGCTCATTCTATTATCAAAAGAGGTGCTGAGGCTGGGCACGTAGAAGTGGTATTACACGACCTACGAGATTATTCATTAAGTAAGCATCGTCAAGTAGATGATTATGCTTTTGGGGGTGGAGCAGGTATGGTGTTAAGTATCGAGCCAATTGCAAGATGTATTCGTCATTTACAAAGCCAAAGAACTTACGATGAGGTAATTTATATGACACCCGATGGCGAACCCTTTAATCAGCGTATTGCCAATACACTTTCGTTAAAAGGTAATATGATTTTCCTGTGCGGACATTATAAAGGTGTTGATCAACGTGTGAGAGATTTGTTTGTAACTAAGGAGATTTCTATTGGTGATTTTGTGCTTTCGGGAGGTGAATTAGCAGCAGCAGTTTGTGCTGATGCCATTATTCGCTTGATTCCTGGAGTATTGAATGATGAAACTTCGGCACTTACAGATTCATTTCAAGACAATTTATTAGCTCCTCCAGTATATACTCGACCAGCAGAATTTGAAGGCCATCAGATTCCAGAAATATTATTGTCGGGTCATGAAGCAAAAATTATTGAATGGCGTTTTGAACAAGCCATTGAGAGAACCAAACAGCGTCGCCCTGATTTATTGGATGATTCGGTTTTTTAATTACCCCAAAAAGTTTAGCACGACTATTGCTATAAATATAACGTCATTGTTACTTAAAAGTAATAAAATTGACTTCCAATCTCCAATCGTGCGTAATTATACCTATCTGTATAGCTTCTTGTTAATGTCAATTAGATAAATATTAACAAGAAGCATGTTTTTTTGATTCTAGCTTTAGGATATGGAGTAGTAATAAGTGTATTTAGACGTATAAATTAGAGATATATGTCATATTCTACCAATAATTCTGCATGTAGCATGATTTTTCTATGATAGTTTAAAAAACATAAAGAAGAGTGTATCTAGAAATTTTATAGGTAATTATTTTTATTTCATAGTTATTTAGTATATTGCATCGTAAATAATAGCAATTAGTGAGAGAGTCAGCATTTTTATGAGCTCTGTCACTGTTTTATCAAGGAATATAATTTTTTTATATAAAGTACTAAAAATAAACAAAGTAAGGATTATAATTCAGAAAGCTCGATGCTCGTAGTGTCGGGCTTTTTTGTTTGTATTTATTAGGTTTTGCTCAAAAAATACCCTGTTCCTAAAATGATATATATCATTAAATAAAATCGATAAAAGTTTCTTTTGTGAATATACTCTGGGTTGTTGGGATAGATATTACCGAATAATCCCTTTAGCTCTTTTAAAAAGTAAGGTTTAATATTGATACTCCAATGATTGTCTTGGTAAACTATTTTTCTGAATTGACTTCTATAGATACTCATGGGTAAACTCCATGCAAGCCAGACCCAAAACAAAATGGTATTTATCATTATTAGCTCCTGTTTAACAGATATACGATTGTTTATGTATTTTGGATTTCTTATAAATAAAAAAAGGTAGAATTTTCTACCTTTTTTTATTTAGCTCATTTGAAGAAGTTTTAAAGTGCTTATTATGACTAGTTTAGACTAAAATTAAGCTGGTATAATTTCTTTTTCTTCTTTTTATCTTCTGTTGTGCTAATACTCAATGAAACAATATCTTGGTCGGTAGAAGCACTATAACTTAAATCAGTTGATGGCTGTTCAAGCCAACTTCTTGTTAAAATCTGGAATTGTTTTACTAATTGTTGAAACTGACTTTTTACTTCGTCTTCATTTTCCGACTCCCAGAGAACGGATTTATAACTAGCATTCATACCTTCGTTCTCTAGAACTACTATCCCAGATTTGCCCGGAATCAGCTCGGCTTTTGTATTATATTTATCTTGACCTGTAGCTTTATCCATTGCTTTTTCTTTACGAGCCACTTTAATTTTCTCTTCTAAAATATCTTTAAATTTTACTTTCTTTGAAGTTAACAAAGCTTTAAAGTTTTTAGAAAGTGTTGCATCTACCTTTGATTCTAGAGCGTTGGGAGCATAGATTGTTTTTCGAATCGAATAACGTCCTACCTGACCAGCGTCCATCGAAGTAGCTAGTAACGTATATGTGCCTGTTGTAGGAGCAGTAAAATGAAATTTATTGAAGCTATTTCCACTAAAAGGATTAGCATCATAACTAAATTCAGTATTGACTGACTTGTTGGGGCTTTTGAGTCCTAACATAACTCTAAAATCACTTGATTGGTGTTCGATAATCATTTCTTCACCAGCATGTAACGTAATTTTGTAAGAGTCATAGTATTGCTTTTGCCCATTTTTATTCGAAGACAAATCCTTCGAAATAAGGCTCGCCGTGATATAATCTTCCGATTGAGATTGACTTGGCTTCAGCGGGTTTACATTTAATAAATTGGTTGAGTCTACAGCAACAGTGGTTTTGGAATTGCCTTTTTTAGGAGTTTTCTTTTTCTGAGCGAATGTGGTTACAGATAGTAGCAAAATACTACCAATAAATAGTACTTTTTTCATTTTTAAAGTTTTAAAGTTTTTCCAATTTGCAAATAGTGACTTTCTTGACAAAGAAACAAGCAAAAAGTTTTTGATTTTGTAAAGGGTTTCAGATTACAACTACAAGAATGTTTATTCAAAAATCTTTGATTATAAAGATTTATCTTTCTCTTAAACCAACGTTGTATAGACTTTTCTATTATTGAAAATTTTGTAAACGGTAAAAAGCAAAAGCCTCGCGATTAGAACGAGGCTTTTGCTTTTTAAATGTCATTGAGAAGTTTTAGGAATACTCCGTTGGTCCAACCAAAACCATCTTGATTGGGGTATTCGCCACCACCACCAAGTAATGTAGTATTTACGACATTGTACTTTTCAGTCATTTTACCTGTTTGCGTATATACTTTTTGATTGGTACGAAGCCAAGCTTCTCGAATTTTTGATGCTAAAGCATCGTACCTATACACTCTAAGACCTTTGTAGGCAATCCACTGAAGTGGAGCCCAACCATTTGGCGAATCCCATTGCTGTCCAGTGAGTAAAGTTGTTGTTACAAGTCCACCATCTTTTAAAAACTTTATTTCCAAACTAGATGCCATGACTGAAGCTTGGTCTTGAGTAGCTATTCTAAAGAAAAGTGGAAAAGCACTTGCCAAAGATTCTACCTGTGTTTGTGTTTGTTGATAGAAATTGTAATCAAAAAAGAGTTGTTTTTCTTGGTTCCAGCATAATTCCAAAATGGCATTTCTACGATTTTGAGCTCGAATACTATATTTTTCTTGTTGCTCTAAATCACCTAATTTTTGATAAGTTTGTTCAAGAACTATTTCAATATGATAAAGCAAACAATTTAAGTCAATAGGAATGATTTGAGTTGTAATGATTTGTTCCAAATGCTTTCCATCAGCTAGCCATCTGCTACTAAAATCCCAACCAGACTCGGCGGCAGCACGGAGATCTCGGTACACTTCCGAAGATTTTCTAAAAGAGGCATGTGCTATTTCGATATCCTCTTTGTAAGCTTCTGGTCGTGGAGTGTCCAAATCATCATAATAACGATTCAAAATCGCTCCTTTAGGTCCTCTTACGACACGGCGGTGTGCCTGCCACTCATTTGTCAAAGAGTCAAACCCTTCCATCCAGAAATTATATTCCTTTTCTATAGAAGACAAATACTTTAAGTACAAATCGTCATGAGAGTCTTCTTGTAGTAGCTCTACCATTAAGGTGAAAAAAGGTGGTTGTGAGCGACTTATATAGTAGGCCCGATTACCATTCGGAATATGCCCTAAAGTTTTGATGAGAAATGAAAAATTATCTACCATATTTTCTATCAAATCAAAACGACCGCTTACAGAAAGTCCTAACATGGTAAAATATGAATCCCAGTAGTATATCTCTTGAAAACGTCCACCAGGAACGATATAAGGGTAAGGTAAAGGAATTAAAGACCCTCCCACTTGGTCGGGTTGTCGTGTAAGAACCGACCAAAGCCCATCTATGTGTTGTTCGATAGGCTTTTCGGAATCACTAGTGTACTCAGTTGCTTTTTGAGGGGTTAGGAAAAAATTATGCTCAATAAATTGTTTTAAATCAAATTGTAACGATAGTTTGTGGTCTCGGTATGCTTCTAAAATTTGATCTTTATTGAACCGAGGAATACAATCATTAAAAGTTTTGGAATCAGGAAAAATCCCACTTAATTGCACGTCTTCGAATAACTCTTCGAACGCACTTAACTCTAGATACTCTGCGTGCGTATTCATTTTAAAGGTATTGTTTATAAAAAATGGTTAATGTCCACCGCTACTTTTACCAAAATCAATGGGTGAACTTTGATAGCGTGCTTGTATTCGTTTGAAGAAAAATAGTAATGTAATCAGTATTCCCATTGGAATAAGTGAAAAGTAAAAGGCTGTCTGACCTCCAAAGGCCTCGAAGATATGTCCAGTAATAAAAGAACCAGTTGTACCGCCAAGTGCCGAGAAAATTACAATAAGGCCAGACATAAGCCCGTGTTGTTTTTGTGGTAAGGTACTTAGAATAATAGAATTGATAGCAGGATAGATAGGTGCTATTAAAAAACCAATCAGTGGAAAAACAAATGCCACTAAAGGCGCATTTCCCCAACCTGTGATAGCTTCATTTCCTAAGTTTTGTGCAAGAGGCAATGCTAAAATCACGAGGCTACCTGCTGCTATGATACAAATAGTTAAAACCAATAACCAAGGAAATTTTCTTAATAAAATCCCTGCTAAAAAACGTCCCAATGCTGCCGAAGCTGTAAGAATACTCGCCATCTGAACACTTAGGGTCGCTGGCAAATGAAGTACTTTATTGTTAAATGTTGGTAGCCAACTCATGATACTCTGTTCGATAAGTACATAGATAAATGCACTAGCAACAAACACTAATACCACAGGTACAATTGCCAATCGAAACATTTCGCCAAAAGAACTTGCCTCGTTTTGAGAACCACTGCTTGTTGCTTCGGAAACCGTGGTTGTATATAATAGCAAAAAAGCAATAATGGCTAAGCCTGCTAACCAATAATAGACTTGTGTCCATGAGCTTAACTCAGGATTGGTATCATCTATAAAAAGGCTAAAAATGAAGTTGCCAAGTAAAATTCCAATCATGAAAAAAGATTCGATGAAGTTCATAAAACTGATATGTTCTCCCTCATCTTTTGTCACCAAACCAATAGTGGCATATACCGAAACCTTAATTAAGGCGAATGAAATACCTACAGTGGCAAATAATAATTTTGTCATCCAAAAAGTATTCATCAGTGGCATCGCAATACTTGCTCCTGCAACTAATGCTAAAGCCAATAACATAGCCTTTTTGTAACCCAATTGACCAATAAAAGAGGCCATTACAAATGACATAATTGCGATACTCAAATCCTTGAAAGCTTCTAAAATACCAGCAGAGGATTCGGAAATTTGATAGGTAGATTGTACCTGCAAAATTACCGTACCCACACTGTTGAGTAGCATCGCAAATAAGAAGTAGTTAATAAACAGAGAGAGTTTGAGTCGCCAGTGAGCCATTAGTCGTTTTGATTGAGAAATAAAAGCGGACTGTGAATCCGCTTTCTTAGATAAATTATATAAATGGTTAATGACGTACAAATTTAGCTTGAATAATTAGCCTATAACTACTCTTTTATTACGCACTATTAGTACTGTATTAATATTTTTATATATAATTTTGAGAAATGGTGAATAACTAGGTTTTATTGAATGGATATATTCTTCTTTGATAGTAGATATATTATTGCATTATGCTTTGGTAATGAGTGCTTTAAGAATGAAAAATGAATTTTCTGTAAAAATTAATACTAAACCAATGAAGACAGGCTACGAAAGAATACAGGCAGATGAAGGGAGTTCATTCAGAATATTACATCAAAAAGTAAAAGCAGAAGATTTTGCATGGGACTATCATTACCATCCCGAAATCGAAATTGTTTGTGTATATGGCGGAAATGGTCGTCGTCATGTGGGTAACCATTTAAGTTATTATCAGGAAGGGGATTTAGTGTTGATTGGCTCAAATGTACCCCATGGAGGCTTTGGTTTTGGTGCAATTGGTGAGCATCAGGAAGTCGTGATACAGTTTATGCCTGATTTTTTAGGAGAGGAGTTTTTGCATAAACCTGAAATGAAAAATATCAAAAAGTTATTTGAACGTGGATTGCAAGGTATCAAATTTGAAGGACTAACCAAACAGATAGTTTCGGACGAGCTTCGAAAAATAAATGAGATACCACCCTTTCAGCGTATGGTTTATTTGTTGAGTTTATTAGAGTTTTTGGCTAATTCACAAGAATTTGAACTATTGAATAAAAGAGAAACTAGGTACGATTTTGGTATGCGAGACCAGTTACGATTACGTAAAATATATCAGTTTGTTGAAGAAAATTTTACTGCCGAAATAGAAATTCAAAAAGTAGCCGAATTAGCTAATTTGACTGTACCTGCTTTTTGTAATTATTTTAAGAAAAATCTCAATCAAACTTTTACCGATTTCGTGAATGAATACAGAGTGAATTATGCTTGTAAATTACTCAATGAAGGGCGTACGGTAGCCGATGCTTGTTTTGAAAGCGGATTTAATAATGTATCCTATTTTGGACGTGTGTTCAAAAAGCTGAAACATGTACAACCTTCACAGTTTGTATTACAAAAATAAGTTTTTATCTAGTGAGAGAAAGTGCTTTACGAAAATCAAAGGTGTAGTTTAAAACTTTATGAACTTTAAGGACTTGCATAATTTTTTCTTCAATAACATGATTGTCAGCCAAATTAGTTAGATATACCATCAGAAATTTTTTCTGAGGTAACCAGAGTACACCATTACTAAAGCCTGAAGTACTACCCGAATGATAGAGTTCCCAATTTTTATCTTGTTGTGTAAAAAACCAACCTAAACCATATTTTAAAGGGCTATTGGGAATAGTATTGCTTTGTACTTTTTGTAGTTCTTCAAATAAATTAAATAGGGTATTATTGACCAAAGATTCATTCCAAAGTTGAAAATCTCTTAAGTTGGTATAAATACAACCATCACCTTTGGTAGCACTTGTGACGCTTTGGTCGGCACCTATCACTTGATTGCTTGGGTTGAGGGCGTATCCCAACGCACGAAGAGGCATTTTGGAATGAACATTATAGTAATAGGTATTTTTGAGCTTGAGAGGTTTGAAAATATTTTCTGTAACAAATAAATCAAAAGGAATTCCAGTCGTCACTTCAATAATTTGTGCCAATAAACAAAAA
Organism: Flectobacillus longus; assembly: GCF_030056705.1. Classification (GTDB taxonomy): domain Bacteria; phylum Bacteroidota; class Bacteroidia; order Cytophagales; family Spirosomataceae; genus Flectobacillus; species Flectobacillus longus. The sequence continues at coordinate 136,992 of NZ_JASHIC010000012.1, read as the reverse complement.
CCAGAATTGCTATATCTAAATTCTGTACCAGGCTCAAAGTAAAGTTTGTTTTCTGTCGCCAATAAACTCACCACGTCTGCATCTTTAATTTGCATTTGACGATTGGGAGGAATTAAACTTTCATAATCTAAAATACCAGAACTATGAGTAAGAAGGTGTTTGATTTTGATACGATTAGAAACTACTCCATCAAATTGCGGAAAAAATTTACTGAGTTTGTCCTCATAACTTATCAAGCCTTTTTTTTCTAATAAAACAATGGCTCCAGCTGTAAACTGTTTTGACATCGAAGCTAGTCGAAAATTGGTAAAAGGTGTATTGGCGAGTTTTTGAGATAAATCAGCCAAACCAAATCCTTTTTCATAAAGCACTTTATTGTTTTCAATAATCAAGAATGCCCCCCCCACTTCTTTTCCTTCAAAGTGTTTCGAAATGGTAGAATCCAAACTTTTTTTTAAAGATTGACCCAAGATATTTTGAGTAAATAAAAAACATAGAAGTAGAATGAATCTCATAGGCTATCGCTGTTGTTTAATATTTCGAATTAAAGTTTCACAATATTGAATATCGGGTTCTGGAATTTTTACTTCTCCACGCATGATTTGGTAGAAGTATTCATCAGAAGTGATTCCCAAATGAAGTTTATACATTTCCCTAAAACGATTCCTTTTTCTTCTTGAACCTTGACCAGCAATATTCTTCCAAAGGCGAGTGATATGTAAGGGCATGTAGTTGGTTTCCATGTCAAATTTACGGTTTCTTGGTTATTTATTGATAATAAATTAGCGAATAGGTTCAAAATTAAGCTGTTAGGTAAAATAAATATCGGAATTGTACAAAAAATAGCTGATAGAAAAAGGTATTTTAAATGACCAAAGTCATTCTGAAGACCAAACTATTCCTCCAACTTGCCGTCACAAAATTAATTTCTATCCCAACCTCAAAATTACATACTTATGTCGATTACATCTGCTGAACACGCTCTCAAAGTTATTAAATCTGGTGATAAAGTTTATGTGCATAGTGTGGCAGGAGCGCCACAACACCTGCTTCAAGAAATGGTGAAGTTGGCCGATCACCTCCAAAATGTTGAAATATATCATCTACATACCGAAGGCGATGCACCCTATACGAGACCAGAATTTGAAGGGATTTTTCATACCAATGCGTTCTTCATCGGTAAAAATGTTCGTAAAGCTATTGCCGAAGGACGTGGTAGTTATATCCCCGTTTTCTTGTCTGAAATTCCTCGATTATTTCGTCAAAAAATAATCAATCTAGATGTAGCTCTTATCACGGTTTCAACGCCTGATAAAAATGGATTTTGTTCATTAGGGACATCTCTTGATGCAACTTTAGCAGCGCTCGAATCTGCCAAAATTGTCATTGCGCAAGTCAATCGCTTTATGCCTAGAACCTTAGGCGATAGTCAAATTCATGTGAGCAAAATTGATTATTTGGTGCCTTTTGACCAACCGCTACATCAGGTAACGTGGGGGACACCGTCGGATATTGAACAAAGAATTGGAAATAATGTGGCTTCTTTAGTGGAGGATGGCGCAACACTTCAAATGGGTATTGGGAGTATTCCTAACGCTGTATTGGCAGCTTTAGAGAATCATAAAGATTTAGGAATTCACACCGAAATGTTTTCGGATGGCATCATTCCATTAGTTGAAAAAGGGGTTATTACAGGTCGTTTTAAGAAAAAGCATCAAGGAAAAATTGTGTCGACTTTCCTTTGTGGTACTCAAAAGCTGTATGATTTTGTGGATGATAATCCTTTGATTAATATGTTACCAGTTGATTATGTAAATGATACTGCCATTATTCGTCAAAATCCTAAAGTTACTGCTATTAACAGCGCTATCGAAATTGATATTACAGGACAAATCTGCGCGGATAGTATTGGTTACAGAATGTACTCTGGCGTGGGTGGACAGATGGATTTTATGCGTGGGGCAGGTTTATCAGAAGGAGGAAAACCTATAATTGCCATGGCAGCAGGTACAAAGGACGGAGAATCCAAAATTGTCTCACATTTGAAAGAGGGTGCAGGCGTAGTGACTACCCGTGCTCACGTACATTATGTTGTTACCGAATTTGGTATTGCTTATTTATACGGAAAGAATTTGGTGGAAAGAGCTAAAGAGTTAATTAAAGTGGCTCATCCCGACCATCAGGAACGTTTGGAGCAAGAGGCTTTTGAACGTTTTAAACATCAATATTCTCAAGGAGTATATATGTATGTTTAGTAGGTTATTGTCTATCAGCTTTCGAGTAAAGTCTCTTTACCTGAAAGCTGATAGACAAAATCTGAAAGCTAGTTAGCGTAGATTTTTTGCTGAAAAACTTTTTTCTCTGAATATACCAAGTAAGCCGTAATTACGGTAGATAATACGAAATAAATACCTACAAAATATCCTACTCCTGTCCAGTGTTGATTCATATCAAACCAATCTCCTAAATAGGCGATTAATCCTAGTCCGATAATATTCTTGAACGATTCGTACCAAAAAGAATGTGGATTCAAATCCATCATTTCGGTATAAGCATACACACTTAGAAAAATAAAACCTCCGTACACAAAAATCAAAGGCGAGCCTATTTGTGCCAAATGTCCAAAGAAATATACAATTAGAGCAAAGGTGAAAAAGAATTGAATAAAAGACCAAGTAATTAATTTACTAGAAGTCTCAGGAGTATATTTTTGAAAATGATAAACATCTTCAATTTTGTTTAATGGATACTTGTCTCTTACATCTTCAGGGCGCCAGCCTGTAGGCATAAACCAAATTCTGGCTTTATCTATCCAATTTTTTGTATGCCAAGCATCTTGTATCAAAATCCAGATATGATGAAAATTGATTTTGATGGGATTCCAAGTCCGAACGGGAACAGTAATGCCATAAACGCATGGAACAGAGGGTAATTCTTCCTGAAAAGTATCAAACATTTTATCCCAAAAAATAAAAATCTGCGAATGGTTTTTATCAATGTATTCAGGATTGATTGAGTGATGAACTCGGTGATGAGAAGGCGTTACCAAAATATATTCTATCCATCCCATACGATTAATATAGGTCGTATGATACCAAAATTGAGCAAACAAATGTAAAGGCGCTACTGTGGCAATCACAATACTTGGCACCCCCAAAAGTGCGGCTGGCAATAGAAATATGGTGAAGAAATTGATAAATGTCGAGATACTTTGACGTAAAGCACAAGCCAAATTAAACTCCTCACTACTATGGTGAATCAGGTGTTGATTCCACAGAAAATTGATCTGATGGCTCAATCTATGTCCCCAATACCCTGTAAAATCTAAGGCAATAAAAGCTGTAATATAAATCGCCCAAGTGGATTCTAGATGATAGATAGCCCAATGTTTTACCATCCATTCATAGGTAATAATGGAAATACTAACTCCCAAAACATCTTTAATAATGTTTGTATATCCCGAACTTAGACTCGAAAGCATATCCATTGGCTTGAAAGTATCTTTATATTTGAGCCAGCCATAAGTCTTTTCTAATAATACCAACAATAAAAAAATGGGCATTGCGATATTCAAAATCTGACCATACCTTTCCATAATTATTATCTGTTAGGACGTTGATGAACAATGTTTAGTGAATAAACGCTAATTTATAGAATAGTTAAAGTTTTTCATAATATTTTACTACTTATTGGATTGTTGGAAAAAATGAGATTTAGAGAAATAAAAAAGGCAGTCTCGAAAGACTGCCTCGTTATATAAAGTATTAATGCAGAGTTATGAATGTAAGATTTCAATTTTCAACACTCTGTTTTCACCATCACTTAAATTTTATTTTGCACGATTACTTGAATGTTTGGGCTTCTTTAGAACTTTTTTGCCTACTACATACACCTACAGCATCACTATTACATAATTTTGATTACTTCGTACCAGATTTCGCCACGGTTTAAAACTGCTCTGTACTGAATGCCATCTACTACATAATAGGTTTCACCGTTAATCATGAGTTTTTCGTATCCACCAGGAATACTCTCCACCAACGCACCGATCGGAGGGGCTACGGTAGCGTACTCATTACCATAAGGACGATAGTAAGTTCCATTATAATAGTAATAGTCAACATTTCTGATTACGACTCTACGGTAATCTCTTGGTAATACATTGACACGAATCCCAACTGGCGCTTGACATACTACGTATTCTGAATTGTATGGTTTGTAAAATACCCCTTGATGATAAGCAAATCGAATACCACCAAAGTTAATACTCAAATGACCTGTAGGCAATGCGTTGTAATGTGCATTGCGACTAGGAATATTAGCATATTGCCAGTTTGGACGGGCACGGTCAACTACAACCACACGGTCTGGTCCACGACGGTCATCTCTACGATATTCATCGCGACGATATTCATCGCGACGATTGTCGTTTCGGCGGTTATCGTCACGTCTATCATTTCCACGATTGTCACGATCTTTTTTGTCGTAGCGATAATCAGAATCACGACGATCTTCATGACCACGTTGTGCTTGAGCTGTAGCCAAGGTGCTCATCAATGCACCAGTTAAAACAAAAGTAAGAATAGGTTTTAAGATAGATTGCTTACCTACTGTAGGTTTTACAATTTTAACAAAGTTTGGAGTCATGGCTTTATAAAAATTATGGATTATTACTTGTTTTAATTTTGAGATATTTAGCTCTCTAACGCTGTATTTTGTCACTTTGATATGTCAAAAAGCCTAGGGTTTAGTGAATGGCTCAGCATTAACAATCATTAACAAAAAGAGAATTTTCTGCACTCAGCGGAGTCTATGGGTAAAATATAAGTTTTGAATATGATTATTTGGGTAAAGAAAAAGCCCTAACATTTCTGTCAGAGCTTGGGTAATTATGGGAAAATAGCCTAGTTACTAAGCTAAAATTTATATAAAAGTGCTGAATGAGATTTAGTGATTCAGCACTTTAATTTAATACTCAGTATTTATTAACCTTATTCTTCATCACAACCAATTGGAGCACCAGGAGCCATTTCTTTATGAGTAGCTACTTTTGCAGCAGAAGGATTTTTCATTCTTTCAACAGCGTAATCCAAGTGAGCAGCATAGTCACTTTCTTTTGTATTCTTCTGAGACTCGATATAGGCTTTCAAATCTTTGATAGCTTTGCCACAAACCGCACGCACTTGATAATTAGCGGCTTCGTTTACACTCAATGCCAACAAATGCGTTAATACGATTTGTTCGGTTTGAAATTGTACTTTACGAGCCAAACCTGTGGTTTTGGGCGCTTTCCAAGTTTTTTCAACTAATTGATTTAACATTTCTTCCAATCCCAAACTACTATATCTTGCTTCGTATTCGACCATACGACTAGCACGTTCAGGCTGTAGTAAGAATTGAAGTGGAAAATCTGCTGCTGATTCTGCTGCTGCCAATGGGTCAAAAGCACGACCTGTACGTTTTTTAAACAGTTCACGATTTGGCCAATAACCAGCAGGACGTGCAGGAATCAATTGGATGATAGATTCAGGAATTGTCAAGGTTTCGGATGAAAGAGTCTGTAATACGGCATCCAACGCTTTTTGCTGTGTTTCTTTACTAACCAAAGTATTTGGCTTTTGTCCGTCACCACGCAAAGCATAGCGATAATCTACTGAACCAATAATTTTGGCAGCTGCCTCGACTTGATAGCGGTGGTAATTGTAAATTGGCACCAAAACATCTTCTAAATGAGACATTGGCATGCCTTTACGAATGGTATTTTCTCCGAAAGAACTCAAGGCTTTTTGACGAACAGCCAAGGTATTGTTTAATTCATCAACTGGGTTTTTACCATTATCCCAAAGGTGAGCCGTAGGGCTATGGCTTCCTGCTGGACGAGCGTCAATATCTGTCAAGAACAATAATCCTTTCGTATTTGCCTCATCAATAATTTTGTTCAAAGCCGTCTTTTCGTCTGTACCTTGAGGAAAATCTTGGTACCCAAACGTAATAGAATATTTATCCCAATCACCGATACCCAAAGCATAAGCATCAGAAAGGTCTACTTCTCCTTTGCTATTGAGTTTGACTGTTGGGTGAGGATAATCCATTACCGAAGCTCTGTTGTTGATACTTGCCGAGTAGTTGTGCATCAAACCTAAGGTATGTCCTACTTCATGCGCAGCTAATTGCTTCAAACGAGTCAATGCCATTTTGAGCATTGGGTCTTTTTCAGGGTCGAGTTTTTCACCCTTTTCAAATGGAGATAACAAACCTTGTGCAATCAAATAATCCTGACGAACACGCAATGAGCCTAATGTTACATGACCTTTGATAATTTCACCTGTACGTGGGTCGATAATAGAAGCACCATAAGACCAGCCACGAGTGCTACGGTGTACCCAGTTGATGACATTATAACGTGCATCCATTGGGTCGGCATCGTCTGGCAATAATTTAACTTGGAAGGCATTTTTGTAACCAGCCGCCTCATACGCTTGATTCCACCATTGTGCACCTTCCATCAAGGCAGAACGAATGGGTTCTGGCGTACCGTTGTCGAGATAATAAATGATGGGTTCAACCGCTTCTGAAACTTTAGCTTTCGGGTCTTTTTTCTTTAATCTATGACGAACGATATAATACTTGTCGATGGGCTCAGATACAGGCGTCGAATAATCGAAATAAGAAATAGCATTGAAGCTTGAGCGAGGATCAAATACTCTTGGCTTATAGTCTGAATCAGGCAATTGCAAAAAACTATGGTGCACACGTAATGTCAATGCTTCTTGGCTTGGGGCAACCGAGCGAACAAACTCTCCTGCATCTTCTCCACCTACAAAAGTCATGGTAACTTCAAATTCAGAGTTGAGAGGGAAGTTTTTTGTATTGGTCAAATACATCGCAGAACGAGATTTGTCAAGAGAATAACTCCCTTGCTTCATTCCTTTTATACGGTCGGCAATACCCGTAACATCGCTCATTAAGAAATCTGTGGCATCAACCAAAACTTTTCCATCTTCTTCTGCTTCTGCCACGAATCCCCAAATAGTTGATGAAGCAAATGATTGCTGCACGGCACGTTTTTCGTTAGCATCATTGGTTAGCGCACGATACTTGTAGTTTGGTTGCGTAAGCAGAATTTTACGACCTATTTTCTGGAAAAATACTACTTTTTCATCGCCTAATAATCCACGGTCTAAGCCAATATCATTAGAACCTAATCCAGCAGGCAACGAAGAATAATACAAAAATTCTTTATCGAACTTGTCGATTTGTAACCAGATTTTTCCTGCATCTTCATCCCAATAAAAAGGTAAGAAGCCTTCATATTTCTTAAGACCTTTGGTTTTTTCGGAGATACTCGGAAGTTTTTGAGCAAGAGACGAATAAGTAAAACTTACTAGAAACAATAAAATACTCAATAGTGAAATTTTTTTCATGCGAAAGGTAGTTTGTTGAAAAATACAATTTAGCAGGTAATGACCAAATGAATGTTTTAGCGAAGTGGCGTTCTTGAAAAAATTCATTTGAGTAAATATAAACAGCCAGCATAAGAATTCACAAACTTTCCAGAAAAATCACCAACTTCGCAAGATGAAAGAACAAAATCAACAGCTAAAAATTTGGGGAGGGTTGGGTATCCTTTATTTTGTTTGGGGCTCTACCTATTTGGCAATTCGTTTCATGGTGCAAAGTTTTCCACCAGTTATGGGTTCGGGCATTCGTAACATGTGTGCTGGAACGATTCTATTTATCTGGGCAATACTTACTAAAAAATATACTAAGCCTAGTAAAAAACACTTACTCACCATGACACTCACAGGTACATTAATGATTACCTTGGGAAATGGGTTTTTTACGATTGCAGGCAAATGGATTCCGTCGAGTTATGCGGCGCTGTTTTCAGCATTAGGTCCTGTGGTGTTGGTGCTAATGTTATGGTTTTCTAATATTGAAAAACCACAGCCTAAAGTCATTTTAGGCTCGCTATTGGGTATCGTTGGGGTGGGTATTTTGATTAGTCTAAAAAAGTTGGCGCTCAAAGGTTACGAGCAATATTATATGTATGGCGTCGTATTGATGTTTATTGCAACGATCGCTTTTAACGCGAGTATGGTCATTCTCAAAAAAGCCAAATTGCCTTATTCTACACCACAAGTATCTGGTATTCAAATGATGATTGGAGGAGGTTTGTCTTTAATAATAAGCTTCTTTTTAGGTGATTTTCAACATTTTGCTCAAATAGAAGTGACCTCAACGGCTATTTTTGCTTTACTATATCTGATTGTCATTGGCTCAATCGTAGCCTTTAACGTATTTAATTGGCTTATCAAGGTGGCTCCGCCAACTTTAGTGTCTACCTATACTTATGTCAATCCGTTGGTAGCAATGTTGTTGGGATGGTTATTAGCAGGAGAGGAGTTACATCCTTTGATGATTGTCGCAGGTGGAATTATTGTAACAGCAGTTGCATTGATTACTACTTCAAAAAGAAAATAGCTTCTCTTTTCTGAAGGCAAAAAGTACGAGTAGATTTTATATGAAATATCGTTTAAAATACTGGTAAAGATAGATAGAAAGCCAGAGTATAGGCGCTCACTAACCTTACCGCTATTTCCTCAAACATTTATTTAAGGGTAGATTAAATTAATAATAATCCTGTACTTCTATTTATTGAATCATTTTGATTATGAGTCTATTCAGATAACTGATAATCCGTTAACCAATAACTTTCATTTACCTATGATCAAAAGAGTTTTATTTTCTATTTGTTTAGCGACCATGATGCAAGTGGCACAAGCACAAACTCAGGAGTTTCCTTTGTATGAAGGAAAGGTTCCAAATACCAAACCCCACAAAAACACAGAAAGCTCAGCAACTGATGCAAACGGTATTTTGAGGATTTCAGAGGTTTCAATACCCTCTATCACTGTCTATCCTGCGCCAAAAGAAACGGACAATGGGACAGCTGTTATTGTGTTTCCAGGCGGAGGATATCGTATTTTGGCTGCATCGCACGAAGGCTCTGATGTGGCAAAGGAGTTAAACAAAATTGGCGTGACAGCCTTTGTTTTAAAATACCGTATTCCTGATTCAACCAAACAGGTCGACAGAACAATTGCTCCTTTACAGGATGCGCAACAAGCTTTGAGATTCGTGCGTTCGAAGGCTGAATCTTTTGGTGTTAATCCCAATCGTGTGGGTATTTTAGGCTTCTCGGCAGGTGGACATTTGGCAGCAACAACAGCAACACATTTTGCCCAACCTGTAGGCGAATTAGCTGATAAAAGCAATGTACGACCTGATTTTGCAGTATTATTATATCCTGTAATCACAATGAAACCTTTTGGACATAGAGGTTCACAGGAACAATTGATTGGCAAAAATCCATCAGAAAGTTTGGTTGCGTTGTATTCTAACGAATTGCAGGTGACACCACAAACGCCTCCGTGTTTTTTGGTTCATGCGCAAGACGATGGCGGTGTTCCAGTGCAGAATTCTTTGAGATTTTATGATGCTTTGGTAGAAAAGAAAGTCCCTGCCGAACTACATATTTATCCTAAAGGTGGACACGGATTTGGACTGAATAATAAAACTACTCCAGATAAATGGTTTGAACGTTTGAAAAGTTGGATGGATTCAAATGGATGGTTGAAAAAATAACCATTTATCAAACAGCTTCTTTGATAAGTACAAAAATAGCCTCAATCCGAGGCTATTTTTGTATCTTTGCACTTTGAAAGTTTAAAGACGATTCTAGTGAAAAATCAGATAGCACAATTTTGTGAACAAATTCAACAGGCAGTTGAGCAAAAGTCTTTGGTAAAAGTCTCTTTGGGCAATTATCAGGGCAATGAGCCTGCTTTGAAGAACATTTATATACGTTTAGTTTTAATTAAAAACATTGAAAAACTAGCGTTTACTTTTCGATATAAAACCAAGGATATTGTTAAAAACTTCGATTTGGCGGAGGGCTACAAATCCATTGCTGAATGGCTGGAAGAAGGTTTTAAAGTAGCAACACTCATGAGTACCGAGTCTGATTGGCAATATGAGGCACTGAAAAATGGAAAAGTTATCCTTAAGCAAAAAGCAGCAAGTGTGATAGCAAAACCATCTTTGGAGCATGACAAAGAAAAGAAAAGATTGATAAAGCCAACAGAAAAAGCCTATCTGGTAGATTTGAAAATTACAGATGAGCAAGGTAATGTTTTCAAAAATGCTCAAGATAAATACCGTCAAATCAATCACTATGTAGAGATTTTGAGTTCTTTGATTAAAGATTCAGCTATCGAAAACTTACACAAAGTGGTAGATATGGGTTCAGGAAAAGGGTATTTGACCTTTGCTTTGTACGATTATTTACACAATACTTTAGGCTTAAAAACTCAAGTTCAGGGAGTGGAATATCGTCAGGATATGGTTGATTTATGCAATCAATTTGCTCATAAAGCAGGATTTGAAGGATTGAGTTTTACACAAGGAACCATTTTGGACTATGAGCAAAAAGACATCAGTATGTTGATAGCCTTACACGCTTGTGATACCGCTACTGATGATGCCATTTATAAAGGATTACAATCTAGTGCCGAGTTGATTGTTGTAGCACCTTGTTGCCACAAACAAATCAGAAGAGAAATAGAAAAAAACAAAGCACAAAATGAATTGAAGTTTTTGACCAAATACGGCATCTTTCTCGAACGACAAGCCGAAATGGTAACAGATGGAATTCGTGCATTGATTTTAGAATATTTTGGTTACAAAACCAAAGTTTTTGAATTTATCTCAGATGCACACACGCCCAAAAACGTTTTGGTTGTAGGTATTAAATCTGGTATTAATCCAAAACGTCAAGAAGAAATTTTGCAAGAAATTGCGCAGACCAAAGCCTATTTTGGTATCGATTATCACCATTTAGAAAAGCTTACTCAATTGAGTTTATAGGCATTAATGCAAAATAAAATTACATTAATATGCTTTAGGCTTTAAGACGTAGGCATTAGGCAAAAAAACTTAAATTATTTCATGAGAAATACTTTTCAACTTTTAGCCTACAGCATTCCTGTGTTATTAAATATATTACCCATACAATTAAAATCCATTGACCTCAAAATAGAAATAAATGTCTAAGAATACTGCAAATATCGCCTTCCTATTCATTTTTGTTTTTGCAACAGTCCTACGCTTTTACCATATCAATAACTATGGAATTTTTGGCGATGAAAAGCAAGGAATCATGGTGGCCGTCGGAAATGTAAACATTGGCGGGAAAAAAGCCTTGATGGCACCTGACAAAACATTTACACCACGAGATTTCTGGCAACCTAAAACTATTGCTGATTTGTTGGATGCCAACGCACGTGGCGATACCAGCGGAAACGCAACGGTTCATTTAATCACGATGAATATCTTTGGGCATTTGTTCGGTCATTCGGATGGTGCTTTAAGAAGTGTTTCTGCTATCTATAACCTACTCACAATTCTATTTATCTTTTTGATTGGACGCAATATTTTTAAGAATGATAAAATCGCTTTGATTGCTGCATTTTTGGCGGCTATCGAACCGTTTTACATTATTTTTAGTCAGCAAGCTCGCTTTTATACTACCTGTATTTTCTTTGGTACAATGGCGTCTTATTACTTTTTACAAATTATGGTAAATGGTAAAAGTTCGCTAAAGTATTATGTTGCCTATACCGTTTCGATTATCCTAACTATATTTTCTAACTACCTCACTTTCACAGTTTTTCTGGTGCATGGTTTGTATTGGCTCATAGCCGACCGCACGTGGTTGAAGCTTCGTAGTTTTATGATTTGTTATGGTATTATGGCTATTCCTTTTGGACTTTGGATGACCAAAGGACCTGGTCAATATGCACTTTTGTATATTAAGGATGCTACTAATTTGTACAATTCTATTCTGAAAAATCCTAAGCTTGCTGCTTCTTATCAAGGTTTTATTGATTTGGCTTCTGCCAAAAATCTATTTACCCGTGGAACTTCAATTGTGTCAGACTATTTTATTTTTACGAATGGTTGGTACGAAAAATTTGGTAATAAAGTCGCTGTAATATTAGTTATTAGTTTTTTGTTAGTAGTTACATTTGTGATTTTGAAAAAAGCTAAAATGATTGATTGTCAGTTGTTTATCTTTGTAGGATTAATTGTATTTATTCCTTTCGTTTTCTCTGTAGTCTCTGCCTATAAAGCAGGTGTAATGACAGGTTTTTATTTTAGATATACCAGTTTTGGTTTACCATTTGTATCGATTTTGATGGCTTGGTTTTTGGTCAAAATGTTTGAAAACCATAGAATACTACTGACAGGCTTTGCTGTTATATTATTGATGCAATTGTATTCTTTTGCTAGAATTATTAAGCATTTTTATGCCGACGGACAACAAAAGTACACGAGCTCGCACAATCGTGGGGCGAATCCTTATATCATGGTAGCAGATAAAATCAAGTCGATGTATATGCCTGGCGATACTATTGTTTACCCTTCGGTCTATGCAAATGGCTTTAGCAAGGCTATTGACCGTCCTAAGGGCGAGTTTGATAATCATGATGCACAGTTGGTAAACTTATATCTTCCCAAAGATGCAACCTATACCCAGCGAATTGCCTTTGAAGAAACAGATAGAGTTTTATTGAAAAGAAATGGACAAACCATCGTATTGTTCAATTTTGAGGGCATGAAATACCGATACTAAGCAGTAGTGATGAGTTTTGAGTTGTTAATTATGAGTGTAGTTTCGATAATCAATATTTTACATTCAGAATAAAATGCAACAGTTGTATAATTACTAAAATTAATCACCCTTTTATCTTAGAAAGCATTTTCAAAATATTAAAATTTATAGATAGTGAAAGAACAAAAAGTCCTGTCGAAATTTTGGTTTTGGGGTTTACTAATCTTACCCATTCTACTGTATTTCCTATTGATTGAGCTTTATGGCATGAATATACCTTACGTGGACGACCACGGACTGAAGGGTTTTTTAGTAAAATTCCAAGAAAGTAAAACTTGGACAGAAAGAGTTGCTAGCATTTTTGCACAACATAACGAACACCGAATTGGACTTACTCGTATTTGGTTTTTGTTGGTTTATGGGATTTATGGAAGTATTAATTACAAATGGTTAATGTGGTTTGGCAATATCCTGTTAGTCGGTGTGTTGGGGATATATGCTGCTTATTTCAAGAAAAATAAAATATCACTTTTGTACTTTTTACCGCTTCCTTGGATACTATTAACCTCGATTAATCAGGAAAATACCTATTGGGGAATGGCTTCTATCCAAAATTTTGGAATTGTTTTCCTAAGTCTTTGGGCATTTTGGGAATTAGAGGAAGAAAGACTCATCAGTGCGCTGGTATTGGTATCGATTTCAGTGTTTACCAGTGGAAATGGCTTTGTTACCTTAGCAATTATGGGTGGTTTTTTATTGTTGAAACAGCAGTGGAAAAATTTTGGAATCTTGGTTCTGGTAGGACTAGGGCTTGCTTATCTCTATTTTGCGAGTTACCAGAAACCTCCAGCAACACCTTCGGCTACCTTGTCAGACTTGAAAAAGGTACTTTTAGCTTTTGTTTCTTTTGCTGGAAGTGCCGCTGATGTATCACTCGATTCAACGATTTCGGCACGAACTATAAAGGCGATTTTGTTGGGAGGTATCTTGTTAATGCTAGCGTTGATTTGTGTTGTCAGAAATATTCCTTTTGATTTTAGATTGAAAAAATATTCTACTCCTAAAAACTGGCCTGTTTTTGTTTTAGCAACCATATTATTGATTGTTTTATCATCTTTTATGGTCGCATGGACGAGGGTTGTGGGATACGGAATGCCAACCATCTTGACGAGCAGATACAAGATTTACAGTCTTTTGTTTGTGATTACGATGTATGTTTGGCTGTTGCGAGTGCTAGAAGAAAAGCATCGTTGGAGTATGTTTTTGTTAGCACTTCCGTTTTCAATTTTGACCTATGTCAACGGATTTTGGCAGAGCATTTCACAAATAGATTATCATTACAAGGGGTTGATTTGCAGTATGTTCAATTGGACGTATGAAGATTTGTCAGGGAAAACTAATAGTCCAACGCAGTTTAGATACTATAATCCTGAGACAGTATTTAGTAGTTTAACGCCTATTTTGTTGGCCAACGACTTTAGTCATGATCCACAAATCAAATTAGAAGAAGCCAAAGTGCAAGATGGCAATGTCGTGATTCGTGGTGTTGGCGATTTTCATTTTCCTTGGCTCGACCCTGATAATGGAGTGTATTTGATTGCTAAGTCTTCAAAACGAGTATATGTTTTCCCACTTCGTTCGGTAAAAGCAGGTACGAGGTTATTGATAGGAGGGCATGCAGTTTTTGGGCCTTATTTTGAAAACCAAATTCCAACATTCGAATTTGATGCAGGTACTTATAAACTAGCTATTTTGGCAGTCGAAGATACTCAAAAACGTATTTTGAATACTCAGCAGAGCGTTACCATAGAGGCTGATAATAGAAAAGCCGTGGAGACGAATTGGTAAATAAATTGAGTGATTGAGCGATTTAGCGTTTGAGTGAATAACTAAAAAATCACTCATTCGCTCAAACACTCAATCACTAAATATTACTTCGGTGATGTTGGTCTTACTTCGATTTTACTTGGTAAAGTACGTGCAGGAAGTTTGATTAGGTCTGCAACGATTTGACCAATATCCTCTGGTTGGATTTTCCAAGCATCTTGTTCATTTGGTGTATGACCATTGAAATACGTTGCTACCGACCCTGGCATAATCGTTGTCACTTTGATACCCTCGCTGCGCACGTCCATCATAAGCGCCTGTGTAAATCCTACCAAACCAAATTTGCTGGCATTATAAGCGGTTCCTTTGGCAAAGAAATTAGTTCCTGCCAAGCTCGAAATAGAAATAAAATATCCTTGTGTAACTTTTAAGGCCTCAAGTGTAGCTTTTGTGGTAAAGAATACACCCGTCAAGTTGATGTCAATTGTTTCTTGCCATTGTTCTTCGGTCAAGTCCTGAACAGGAGCAAAGTGACCTACACCAGCATTGGCAATTACATAGTCGATTCTTCCCCAAGTGGCTAATACTTTCGCCACTGCGGATTCTTGTGAGGCAAGACTTCTTACATCTGATTCCAAGCCCAGTGCGTATCCTTCTTTGATTTCGTTTAGTTTTGCGGCAGCTTCCTCGGCGCCAGCCAACGAACGACTGGTGATAGCAACTTTGATACCTTCTTTGATTAATACTTCGGCGATTCCGTAGCCAATACCTTTCGAACCTCCTGTAATAAATGCAGTTTTGATTTCAGACATAATTTTTGTTGGGATATAGATTTTTGGGTAGCTTCTCGTAATAAAATCACTACCCAATAACCTTGTGTGATAACCCTTTTAGAACTGATATTTCGACAAAATAGTTTAGTCAATAATCGACTGATAAATCATTTGCTGTACCTGTTTTTCAATTCCTCCGTCTTTTTTCGGCCAAACTTGAAACATTACAACCAATAATAAATCCTCTTTTGGGTCGATGGTATAGTGCGTGTAATACATACCGCCCCATTCGAAGGCTCCTTCCGAACTTGGCAAAGATGCTTTTCCTTTTTGGGTATAAATTTCAAATCCTAAGCCAAATTTATTGGTATTATCTCTGATGCTTAGTTCGCCAATTTGGTTGGTAGTCATTAGCTCGACGGTTTTGCGACTCAACAAGCGAGTGTTGTTAAAAGTACCGCCGTTCAAGAGCATTTGGCAAAGTTTGGCATAATCTAAAGCCGTAGAAGTTAAACCAGCACCGCCAGAAAAGTATTTTCTTTCGCCCGAAATAGGATAATCAGTCCATTGTGAACGAGGCTTTGGTGTAATGCCTTTTTCTTTTCCTATTTCTTCATAAACTGTCACTAGTCGATTTTTCTTGGCATCGTCGATATAAAAACCCGTATCATTCATGCCTAGAGGCTCGAATATTTTTTTCTTCAGAAATTGGTCAAAAGGCATTCCTGAAACGACTTCGACAAAATAGCCCAAAACGTCGGTATTGAGTCCATAAGTGAATTTTTCACCTGGTTCATGAAACTTAGGTAAAGCCCCCAAGCGATTCATTGTTTCGGCAATCGTTTCGTTTTGAGTAGAAAAATAATAAGGAATTTTAGCCTTTCCGTACAAAGCATTTTGATAAGGAATACCCGCAGTATGGCTCAATAAATGTCGAATCGTAATTTCTTTTTTGGCAGGATGAGCGGTGTAAGTACTATCTTGAGGATTGATTTGGTCGACAATTTGACCATTTTTAAAAGCAGGAATATATTTAGAAATAGGGTCGTCTAAGCTAAATAGACCTTCTTCATAAAGCATCATGACTGCCACCGAAGTGGCTGCTTTTGACATAGACATGATACGAAAAATATCATCCGTTTTTTGGACTTTTCGGGCTTCGATATCATTCATTCCGTATGCCTTATGTAATACCAGCTGCCCATGACGAGCGGCTAATACCACTGCACCAGGGATGCGTTTTTCTGCGATTTTTCGATTGAGTAATTGCTCTATTCTATTTAAACGCTCAGTAGACATTCCTACTTTTTCGGGAGCTATACCCGAAGTAAATTGTTGAGGTTTTTGAGCAAAAACAGTAATTGTAAAGAGAAATAGGTAAAAAAAGAAGAGCTTTTTCATGTTATAGTATCGAGAGATTATGTGTTTGATTTAGTGAGAGGTAATTAGGTCAAAGAGAAAATCTCTTTGACCAATAAATTATAATTTTGTAGCTAAAATTAGCTCAGCAGGACCTGCCAAAAACTCTCCAGATGTTTTGCCAAATTCTACTAAATGGGTATTTGCCAAGTGTTTATCTAAATGCTCTTGACTTTCCCAGTTTTCGTAAAAATAGAAAATCGTAGCATCTTCGTTAGATTGGTGCAATACATAATCAATACATCCTTCTTCTGCAACAGTAGGAGTAATAAGTCCCAATAAAGCTTGTTTAGCGATTTCTTCTTTGCCTTTTTGTGCAGTAATTTTTGCGATAACGGTTAACATAAGTTGGTTGGTTTTTTAGTAAAATTGTATTTCTACGCTGTAGGCTTTATGCCCTAAGCCAAATGCTTAAAAGTGTTCCTGAGAAAGAATGGGAATATTTTGCCGAAAGCTCAATCAGACAAAAAAATCAATTACAGATATAAAGTGTTGACAATTAAAAAATGTAGATTCACAACTCATAATTTTGCACTTCTATCTATTTTCCACAGCATTTTTTATATTTCTTTCCGCTTCCGCAAGGACATGGTGCATTACGATCGATTTTTTGATTGGCAGGTGGTTGAAATTTACCTAATACGTAGTACCAGCGATTTTGTTCTTTTACAAAACTTGAATATTCGTAATGCGTGCGAGCAATTCCATCAGCATCTTTAAAAGAAGCTCTAAACTCCACTTCTCCTTGAGTATCAGTACTTTTTCCGTTTTTGGTAGAAAGTACTTCGAGTTTAATCCAAGTATTTTCGGTAGCCCATTCACGAATTGACGACGGGTCAAAATCACTTCTTCGGCTTGGATGGGTGGTTTCGACAAGATAGTCAACTTTTATTTTGTTATAAGCGGTATATCTGGAACGCATCAATTGTTCTGCGGTCGGTGCAAATTCTTTACCTTCAATAAAAGGCTCGCAACATTCAGTATATGCTTTTTGAGAGCCGCAAGGGCATAATTCGGCTAGTGACATTGGGGCAATGGAAATATGTTTTGAATAAATACAAAGATAGTATCCCTTGAGATTTTATGACTAGGTATCGAGATGTTTTTAGAAATACGAAAAGCGCCATAGATATCACAAATCACAGAATCAACTGTATCTTGTCATACCTATGGCGCTTCAATTTTCTTCGAAAGGAATTTTTAAACTACTCTTCCGTTTTCTTTTCCATTTTTTTCCAAATATAGAAAACAGGAATGCCTAAAGCTACAATACCAACACCCGCCCACGAAGGAATAGGTTTGTAAATCAATAAGTTAATACAAAGTCCTGCTGCAAAAACCAAATAGATTGCAGGAATCAATGGATAACCAAAAGCTTTGTAAGGACGCGGAGTATCTGGTTGTTTTTTTCTTAGAATAAATACGCCACCGATAGTCAAGATATAAAATACCAGAATCGAGAATACTGTATAATCTAATAAATCACCATAAGTGCCTGATAAACATAATAATGATGCCCAAACTCCTTGAATAATTAATGAAAATCCTGGGACGCCATTTTTATTTATTTCGCCTGCTTTTTTGAAAAATAAGCCATTTTTTGCCATGGCATAATATACACGAGCACCCGAAAGAATGATACCATTGTTACACCCGAAAGTCGAAATCATGATGAATACTGCCATAATAATAGCGGCAGGATTCCCGAAAATCATCTCGGCAGCAGCCGTTCCTACTCGGTCGTTGGTGGCAAACATGATACCTCTTGAAAGTGTATCAGGTGCATTTGGATGACCCTGTACTGGCAGTAACATCAAATAGGCCACATTGGCTAAAATGTAGAGAGCACTCACGGTCAAAGTTCCATATAGCAAAGAGAGAGGAATATCTCTTTTAGGATTTTTCATTTCGCCAGCGATATAAGTAACGTTATTCCATGCTGATGATGAAAATAATGGTCCAATCAACGCCAAACCAACAGCAGACCAAAGGCCAATACCCGATAGATATTCGTAGTCAATGATTTTTCCTTTTTCCCAAATAATTTTAACAGGACTCCAGAAGTCGATCGCATTAATTGCCCATACGCCTTTGTCTGGATTTAGCCCTACGATAATACCTACGACAGCTAAGCCAAGCAAAGCACCGATTTTGGTTACAGTGAAAATGAGTTGGACGATTTTAGCATTTTTAACACCTTTGAGATTGATAAAGGTAAGAAATGCAATAAGCGCAATAGCTAAGAATTGTTGTGTACTAAAGAAACCCAAGAAAGGTTGGTCGTTGATCAGGTCGGGGAGGAGTACGCCAGTGTATTTGGCAAAAGCCACTGCCACTGCGGCAATCGTACCAGTTTCGATAACCAAAAAGGTAGTCCATCCGAACAAAAAACCTACTAAGGGATTATATGCCTCACGAAGATATACGTATTGTCCGCCAGCGTTGGGCATCATGCCTGCGAGTTCGCCATACGATAAGGCAGAAATGAGCGTAATAATACCAGTAATAATCCAAGTGAGGAGGAGGTATCCTGGCGAACCAAGGTTGCGAGTTACATCTGCCGAAACGATGAAAATCCCCGAACCAATCATAGAGCCAATCACAATCATACTGGCATCTAGCAATCCTATTTCTTTCTTTAGTTGTTGATTTTTTTCCATACTCAAAGAAAAGAAAAAACCTTCAACCAAACAAGAGGGCTTATACCGCCAAAACGTATAGATAGGTGTCTTATTCGACAAAATAAAAGCTCATTCCGACAAATATGCCAAAATGAGCTATAGATTTTATGGGAACAAAGTAAGGAAATGCAACAAAATGAATTATTTAGGTAATACTAGCAGGGGCATGTTAAAGTCCTGAATAAAATGCTTTGTCACGCTAGTATGAAAAAGGTTATCAAAGAAGCCTCGGTCTTTCATGGCCAATACCAACAAGTCTCCTTGATTTTTCTGAAGATAATTCTCAATTCCTTCGATGGGATTACTACCCAAGGTAAGGTGGCTTTCGATATTTTCATTTTCAAAAAAAGTCAATAACCAATCCCCTAAGGCTTCGTCGTCTGCCAAATTAGATTCCTCAACATCATGTATGTGAAGAATATTAGTTTTGGCTTTAAAACGTTCTGCTATATCAATAATTTTTCTGACAATTGTAACTTCATTATTCGTATAATCTGAGGCATAAATAATATGCTTCATGTCTTGGATATGGGCAGTATCTGGGATGACAAATACAGGGCAAATTGAATTTTTTACTACCTGAAAAGTATTACTTCCTATGATGTTGCTCCAAATATCCTTAGCGCCTCTAGTGCCCATAACGATAAACTCGGCGTTTACCTGTTGGGCTACCTGCTCTATTACATCTGAAATAACGCCATAGATACTCAAAAGCTTTACTTCATTTTTGAAGTCCTTTAAGTACTGACTTTTGACCGTGACTAACTGTTTATCTGAGGCTTTCTGAGCTTCATGGATTTCCTGCTCGATTTGAGAAGGGGATTCATAAGGCAAAGACCCAGTAAGATTAAACACATGCAATAGCACCAAGTCAAGGTTAAGGTTTTGAGCCACGGTACTAGCAAATACAAGCGCTTTTTGAGCTGTATCACTAAAGTCGGTAGGTACTACAACTGTTTTCATAGAGTTTGTTGTTTTGTTGATACAAATTTGACAAGATTTTGGCTTTCTATGAATGAGGCTCGTTAGGAGCCTTACTGTTTAATGTCATGATTTTTTATGCGATTAACTCTTTTTTCAAGCAATAAACTCCAAGGTTTTAGATGTTTGTAAGTATTTAAACCAAAGGCTTCTACCGCATTTTGATGGATATGTGCTTGAGCTTCTTCCAAAGAATCTGTAATTAAAAATAGAGAAAGGTCCTCTGGCGAAATGGTGCCTGCTTTTTCCATTGCTACAATTTGTTCATAAAGTTTTTGATAAAACTCCTTGCCAAATAGTACAATCGGAAATGGACTCATTTTATGAGTTTGTATCAAAGTTATAGCTTCAAACATTTCGTCGAGTGTACCAAAACCTCCTGGCATGACGATGAAGCAATATGAATATTTGCTTAAAAGGACTTTTCGAACGAAGAAAAAATCAAACTCGACCACTTTATCCAGATAAGGATTTGGGGCTTGCTCGTGAGGCAGTATGATATTACATCCAACGGATAATCCACCCGCTTCTTTGGCTCCACGATTGGCTGCCTCCATGATTCCACCACCTCCGCCAGTCATGACAGTAAAGCCCATATTGGCTAATATAGCGCCAATTTTACGAGCTTGTTCATAATATGGCGTACCTTCTTGTAAGCGAGCAGAGCCAAATACGGTAGCACATGGACCTACAAAATGTAATACTCGAAAGCCTCTAATAAACTCGGCAAGTACTTTCAAAACATATTTTAACTCATGCCATCGTGAGTTTTTGTGGGTCAGAAAACAATGTTCAGATTTTGACATGGGATTGGTTTTTATGAGTGAAATAGAGTATTTAGGGATCTGGGTTTAATTTTTCTAATTGCCTTTTGTCAAAAATATCTTAATCTCTCAGTCTTGTTCTTGATTGCAGTCAATAGTTGAGTTGATTTATATCATTATTTGTAGAAAAACTTTGATGATTGTAAATGAAAGGTAGTGTATTTCCGTTATGTAATTTAGTAATCGAGCAAAATTACAATTTCCGAAATCCGTTTTAGTATTTATAGAAAGGAAGAGTAAGATTGCGCTAGTTAGCTAAGAATAACCTGCTGAAAATCAGATTTATATTTACTATATACCACTCATATCTATGAATGTTTTTTTGTTGATGACCTTGCTTTTAAATTGGGGAAAAGTTGATGCTAAAAGAGATGAACATACTTTTTTACTTCCTAAAATTGTCGCTGAAAAATTGCAGCAAATGCAACAGTCTGATGCTAGAATCCGAGGGAAGAAAATAGCTTGTATTGTCGATTTTTCACGACCTTCTTTCGAAAAACGATTGTATGTGATTGATCTGCAAAGACAAGTGTGTTTGATGAATACGTGGGTAGCTCATGGAAAAGGCTCTGGACGCAGTGCTGTGGCCGAATACTTCTCAAATGATTCGGGTAGTTTGTGTTCTAGCTTAGGAGTATTTGAGCCGATTGGTCAATTTTATGGAAAGCATGGATTAAGTATTCGTCTTAAGGGTTTGGATAAAGGAATCAACGATAATGCAGTAGAGAGAGGAATCATCGTACATGCCGCAGACTATATTTCTGAAAAGAATGCAAGTTTTTACAAACGTCAAGGAAATTCGTTTGGTTGTTTTGCCGTCATGCCAACAATGATTGAGCCTTTGGTCAAATTAGTCAACCAACCAGATGCAGTGATTGTGGCTTTTAAATGAGAAAGATGTTAATAGAAATGATACTTTCTCAAACTTAATACGGGTTTACTGTTAAAGCTAAAATATGACAAATTCTTGACCAAAGATTCCACTTAGCGGGTGAATTCGTTCACCCGTGACGGAAATGTTTGTATCGATATAAAGCTTCCTCTACCTCACTTTCTGATAAACATCTGAGTAAAAAACCAAATCGCCTTTTTCATTGATGCCAGAACATAAATAGCTAATCAATAGCGGTACATTGGGTTGAACTTGAAAATAAATAGGCTTCAAATCTGGTTCGTGCTGCTGGACAACTAGTTTCTGAATCAATGAAGGATTTCCTAATAGTTTCTCGGCTAGTTCTGTTGGTTTTTCTAAACGAATGCAACCGTGACTTAGCCAGCGATTACTTTTCTGAAAAAGCTTTTTTGCATTTGTATCATGCAAGTACACTGTAAATGGATTATCAAAATCAAACTTCACAATTCCCAAAGAATTATCGCATCCTGCCACTTGTCGTAATTTGTAAGGAAAGTTTTTGGCATTGAAACTCGACCAAGGAAGTGTAGTTTCATCTAACACATTCCATTTTTGGTCAAGTACTTGTATGCTGTTATTGCTCAAATAATTGACATCTTTTTGGATTTGTGGCAACATTTCATTGATAGTAATGCTCGATGGTACAAACCAATAAGGGAAAAAAATACATTGTTTAATCGTACTCATCAAGCTAGGTGTAGGTGTTTTGGGGTTGCCAACAATCACACGCATCGATAAGGCTTTGGTTTGTGCTTCAATCATCGAAAACTCAGCAGAAGGAATATTGACCCATAGATATGTTGGATAATTCCATGCACTCAAGAAACGAATATAATTGAGGTCGTACTTTAGTTGATTAAGAAGCTGAAACTTGTTGGTATTTAGTGCTTTAAGTGTATTGTTTCCTAATTTTCCATCTGCTTCAAGATTGAATTTTTCCTGAAATTTCTTTAATGCTTCTATCAAAATAATTTCGCTATCATAAATTGTAAGCGACTCTATACATTTCCAGAAGACTAACTTTTGTTGAAGACTTTTATTTTCTACTAATGATTTAGTCAATTTTGTGGGAATAAATAGACTGTCTGGCGCATTTAGTAATCGTTGGTATGTTTCTAATACCTTCTTGTAGTGTTGATTTTTTACCTCATATTTTTCGAGAAGTTTAGAGAAAGATCCATATTTGATATTTTGATGAAGGACTTGAGGAGTGTTTACAGGCTGATTTTGGTATTCAATACCATTAAAAGCTAATGTTTTGGGCTTGATTCCAGCGGTAAAATCACTGAAATATGACAGCATCGCATGAGTGCATAACAGCTCATATTCAAGCTGGTTGACGTTTGGCTGAATAAGATAGTCGAAGTGATATTCTTGCGGGTTTAGCCCATATTGTACGGCTTTGCGAAGTTCTTCTATAAAACTTTCTTGAAATGCCTTGTTTTCATGCCAAATAGGTTGGAAGTTATTGTCTTTATAAAAAGCCTGTAACTCCGAGGGTTCAGTAATACTGAGTTGTTTGGCAAAAACAGGGTCTTCGCACAATTGTTTTAATAAGCTTTCAATGTTTTCTTGGGCAAAAGTAGTTGCCGAAACAAGAAGTAAGATAATTGAGAAATAGACCTTTTTCATAAAATAAATAGCTTGTTGTGGAAGACTTTTACAAAGGTCGCTTGGAAAGGAGAGGAGTAAACTGAGTAGTTCAAGCAGAAAAAATGATAATTATCATTCATCAAAAAAGCCATCCCCGAAGGAATGGCTTGTATACTATTTGCAGATGATACAGCGCTTATTTTGTTCCGTATTTTTCTGAATACTTTTTGTACAAACGTTTTTGTTTGTCATCCAAGTCGATTTTTTTACCTTGAATGAATGCGTGCTCAACTTTTGCTGAACGCATATCTAACAAATCGCCTTGTGATACAACCAAAGTAGCTTGTTTGCCAACTTCCAAAGAACCCACATATTTGTCGATGCCCAAGATTTTAGCATTGTTGATAGTTACCAATTTCAAAGCATCGTCTTTTGACATACCGTGTCCAGCAACAGTACCAGCCAAGAAAGGCAAGTTACGTGTGCGCCAGTGCATACCAATATATGCTAAACCAACCGTTACACCTTTTTGAGCCAATAATTGAGGCAATTTGTAAGGCAAATCTGTGTCGTCGTCAATACTATTTGGCAAACGGTGTGTACCTGATACAATCACAGGAACGTTGTTGTCACGCAAAAAGTCTGCTGCTAAAAGAGACTCTTCACCACCGATAATTACTACGCTTTTTACGCCTTTTGATTTAGCAAACTGAACAGCTTCGATGATTTCTTTACCATAATCAGCCGAGATATACAATTTTTTAGTACCATCAAAAAGACCTTTCATTGCCTCCAATTTTACATTGATAGGATTAGGGTTTTTGATTTGAGCATAAGCTGTTGCGTCGTCGAACAACTGAGCTAATTCACGAATTTGCTCTTCTTTTTTATCGTTTTTCTTGGTTGTTGAAGAAAACGTTTCGAAGTTGAATTCACGTTTGAAATAACCAACCCAGTTAAGGTGAACACCATCATCTTTCTTCAAAACGGCATCTTCCCAGTTCCAACCATCCAAATTCATGATGGAAGACATACCAGAAATAATTTCACCTACTGGTGTCACTTGTGTAATCAAAACGCCATTACCACGAACTGTAGGAATCAATTCTGAGTCAGTGTTATAAGCAATCAAAGCACGAACGTGAGGGTTGATTGCACCAACTTCTTGTTGGTCAACTGTAGCACGAACTGCTTCGATTTCTACCAAACCTAGTTGGTTGGCAGGAGCGATCAAGCCAGGGAAAACGTGTTTTCCTGTTACATCGATTGTTTCTGTACCAGTTTTATCATAAGCAGTTCCTGCAGGACCAACTTTAGTGATAACACCTTTATCAAAAACGATTACACCATTTTCAATCACAGGACCTGCTGCTGTGTGTATAGTGGCACCCGTCAAAGCAATAGGCTTAGACTGAGGGGTAGCAGCCGCTTGGTTTTGAGCGAAGGTAGTCTTCACACCCAAAAACAAAGCTAGCGTATATAATAATGCTGATTTTTTCATTTTGTAATAAAATTTTAAGTCATGAAAAATGCCTTTGGGGACATTTTATCTTAAAACATGTACTGAATTTGAGACAAATAATGCTTCGATAACGTAGCAGAGTAGTAAATGTGCGATATTCACCATTCACAACTCACCATTCAACACTCTATTTGTCACAGTTGTCTTGTAACTGCAATGTGCCAAATGCACGTGTTTCACCTTCTTCTTCAGTTAAACCGCCCAAAGAGTTACAAACGAACAATCTTGGTTTGCGCATTTCTGGTCTAGCAGTAGGAGCACCACTTGCTTTTGAATTCAACATTTTTTGAATCAAACGATTACGTTCAGCAGCGATATTAGCACGCAATTCTTTGTCTTTTTCGATGTCGAAATAAACAGCACCTTCAATGATCGTTTTTTCTGGTTTTGCGTAAACCGAAAGTGGGTTTTCGTTCCAAAGTACAACGTCAGCATCTTTACCAGCTTTAATACTACCCAAACGGTTGTCAAGGTGCATCATTTTAGCAGGGTTCAATGTAACCAATTTCCAAGCTTCCTCTTCAGTAAGACCACCATACATGACTGTTTTTGCAGCCTCTTGATTCAAACGACGAGCCATTTCAGCATCATCTGAGTTGATAGAAGTATTGATCCCAACTTTGGTCATCAAAGCAGCATTGAAAGGAATTGCTTCTTTTACTTCCATTTTGTATGCCCACCAGTCAGCAAAAGTAGAACCACTAGCTCCGTGTGCTTTCATTTTGTCAGCTACTTTATAGCCTTCCAAAATGTGCGTGAATGTATTTACTTTGAAACCTAATGAATCAGCTACTTTCAACAACATATTGATTTCAGACTGCACATAAGAGTGACAAGTGATAAAACGTTTTTTGTTCAAAATCTCAGATAAAGCATCCAATTCCAAATCACGACGTGGAGGCGTCAAAGTAGCTTTGTTAGCGGCTTTGTTATATTCAGCCCAAGCTTTATCGTATTCTTTAGCACGTAAGAAAGCATCCATCATGATTTGCTCAACACCCATACGAGTTTGAGGGAAACGGATACGAGCACGGTCACCCCAGTTAGCTTGTTTTACGTTTTCACCTAATGCAAATTTGATATATCCATCCGCATTTTGAATCTTCATTACTTCTGGCGCTTCACCCCATTTCAACTTTACAATTGCAGACTGACCACCAATACAGTTAGCAGAACCGTGTAATAATTGAGAAGAAGTAACTCCACCCGCTAATTGACGGTAAATGTTTACGTCCTCAGAGTTTACCACATCTTCCATACGAACTTCAGCCGTAACCGATTGAGAACCTTCGTTTACAGAAAGTAAGGCAATATGAGAGTGTTCGTCAAAAATACCATTAGTCAAGTGTTTACCTGTACCATCAACAACTTTAGCACCAGTTGCTGACAAGTTTTTACCCACTTGAGCGATTTTACCATCTTTCAATAATACGTCAGTATTTTTCAAAACGCCATCCTTCTCGTTTGTCCAAACAGTAGCATTTTTAATCAATAAAGTCTCTGCTTTTGGTTTGGTTTCAGCACCGTAACCATTGAAAGGATATACGATTTTGCCAATAGTTGGAACAGGCTTTTTCGTAGTATCAGCCTTTGCCACAGCTTCTTTGAAAGCTTCTTTGAAAATAGCATCAAATTTTACAGGAGTACCTGCTGCATCAAAACCATCGCCTTTGATATTTTTGCCATCGTAATAGGCACTAATACGAGTATCACCTTTGTCTTTTTTAGCATCCAATTTGAAAGATAAAGTCAACAAATCACCAGTTCTTGTCACTTTAGGAGAAACCTTTACCGAATCTGTTACTTGGATTTGGAACTCTGGCTTATCTACCTTACCTGTTACATTTAATTTCAAGCCTGATTTGCCCGCTACGCTCAAATCGTAAGTAGCACGCATATCAGTAATGTTCATGTTATTTACAACGTAGCGCTTTCCTTTTACCCAGTTTTCATAAATTACATTGCTTTCCTTGAAAAGATTATCTGATGTAATCAAGAAGTTGGCCAACATACCAGGCTTTAAGCTACCTACCAAGTTATCTACTTTGTTGAACTGAGCAGGAACCGAAGTCAAAGCTGCCAAAGCTACTTTTTCATCCAAACCATATTCTACAGCTTTACGCAAGTTTGCCCAGAAATCAGACTTGCTTCTTACGTTAGAAGTTGTGATAGCAAACGGAACACCTGCTTTAGCCAAAATAGCAGGATTGGCAGGAGCCATTTCCCAGTGTTTCATATCTGACAACGAAACAACACTCGCATCAAATGGGTCTTCTACGTCAGGAGTCGTTGGAAAATTCAATGGAATAATCAACGAAACGCCAGCAGCTTTTACTTCGTCAAGACGTTGGTATTCGTCGCCACCACCTTTGATAATGTAATTAACACCAAATTCTTTTCCGATTTTGTTAGCTCTCAAAATACCCAATTTATCAGATACCTCAAATACTTGTGGTACCGATTGACTGTTGTTGAAAGACTCTAAAGAGATGTTATATTCTGTTTTACTTTTACTTTTTTTGTACCAATCAGCATCCAAGTATGTTTGACGTAACAAGGCTACCGAACCCATTAGTGAGTTTGGATAGTCTTGAGTAGACGAACCTTTTGAAAGAGAGTAGTGTGCCGAAACATTGGTTTTCAATAAAGCTTCTTGGTCACGACCGTCGATTAAGGCAACTAATGCAGAAGTACCACGAATGATACCGTCCTGTACGTGCGTGATGGCAGCACCAAAACCAGCTTTACGCAATTCATCAGCAGCAGTTGGATTGCCTGTATAAATTGTAGCCGCATTTACTTCTGGCAAAACGGCTTGATTCCAGTTATAGGCTCCTTGTTTTTTAGATTCGAACTGAGGGTCGCCTCTAAAGCTACGACCTTCTCTTTTGAGCTCAGGCATACCGTAGCTACTATACGCTTCTACCAAAGAAGGATAGATGCGCTTGCCTTTGAGGTCGATTACTTGTGTGCCAGCAGGAAGTGTGATGTTTTTGCCTACTGCTTCAATTACTGAACCCTTGATTACTAAGGTTGCGCCTTCTAAAACAGTATTAGCATCTGAAACGATTGTTGCATTGACAAATGCGTAAGTGTTTGGACGCTCATCTTGCACGCCGTTTCGAGGAAACGTAGTGGTTTGAGCTCTAAGCACCGTTCCAAACATGATGATGTTGATGAACGTGTAAAGAATCTTCTTCATAAAAAGAAATTTAGATTAAAGGTAGTTTGTGTAAAGTGATATGGCAAACCAAAGAATTTGCCCAATGAAATATTACATCATGTAAAAATTGTACGATAATCTCGAACTTCCAACAAGTTTTGACCAAATTTAGACCAAGTCAGGAATTCTAGCGCCTAAATACAAAAGGGTATTTTTTACAGTAGGATAATAAATAGTTTTTATAATATTTTTCTCGTAAACGTTTCCGTAAACGTTTACGGAAAAATATTCAATAAAACCCTTGAAAAGTGCTATTTTGTTTGTATATCTTTAGGGAAGAATCTCAGAAAACAACTCATTTTTATGATGACTGCAAAAAGAATTACGGATGAAGTAGCTTTGTGGAACGCATTTCGTGGAGGGGATCACGACGCATTTACACTCATATACCGTAGCTATGTAAACCTCTTGTATAACTATAGTACTAGTATTACCCAAGACCGTGAGTTAATCAAGGACTGTTTGCATGATTTATTTGTAGAACTTTGGAAAAATCACCAAAATTTAGGCGAAACGACTTCTATTCGTTATTATCTAATGGCTTCTATAAAAAGAAAGTTGGTTCGTCATTTAGAAACGCAACAACGTCAGACTTTGCATCATGAAGGATATTATGTTGAAAATCCTGATTTTGTTGGTTCGCACGAAAATCGTTTGGTCGCTTTTGAAGAAGAACAAAAGTTTAATCATGTACTAAATGAGTCTTTTCGTTTTTTGACTAAAAGACAAAGAGAAGCTCTTTCTTTGAAATTTTTCCATGATATGGACACCGACCAGATTTCAAATAAAATGAATATCAATCCTCAGTCGGTTTACAATCTTATTTTTGGCGCATTGAAGACCTTAAAACAGCACATCGGCGCCGAACAAATTGCTTTTGCATAGGGATTAGATTAAATACATAACGATTACAAAAACCTGTCACAGAAAATTGTGCAGGTTTTTTTTATTTTTTTCAGTAGAAATACGAATTCCATGACTTATATTATTAAAGTTCAAAAAATAAATTGAATAATCATATATCTTTTTTTCTCTACCTCAAAGAAAAATTTCCATTCTTAAGCCTACTATTACCTCATTATATCCCTATAATATTGACTATTAAATGTAATTATATATTTGATAACCAATGTATTGAAATAAAAATAAAAAAACCATCCTTTTTTGTCTGTAAAATAGAGTAGAAAAAAAGAGATTGTGCCTTGTGTAGTAAAATTGCAAAAAATACTTTCAAAAGTTCAATTTATGGCACGCCTCGACAACATTCTAAAATATGAGTTTTTTCATGCTGAGGATTTTATCTCAGATACCTTTTTTTTAGAATGGGTAACCTCACCAAGCAATCGGGAATATAGTGCGTTTTGGAACAAACTAGTAGAAATATATCCTGATAAATGTATTGAAATAGAAATAGCAAAAGATATTCTTCTGAATAACTACCAAGGTCAAGGCCTCAATCCACTGGAAGAAGAAGAACTCTGGCGAAAAATCAATAAATCTTTATTATCCTAATCAATCAGTTTCATTTTAAAACCAATAAACTATGCTAATTAAACCTTTACTATTGAAAAGAGGGCTATTTGGAATGTGTGCGGTGCTTACATTTATGTTGTTAAGCTTCACAGGACTAGCCCAACAAGCAATTACAGGGAAAGTGACTTCTTCTGAAGACGGACAGGGTATTCCAGGGGTAAGTGTTATGATTAAAGGTACCAATAAAGGTACAACCACAGATGCAAATGGTACTTTTAAAATTAATTCTTCAACAGCCAAGGATGTTCTAGTGTTTTCTGCTATTGGATACTCTACATCTGAGTTAGCTGTTGGTACAAGAAATACTATCAATGTTGTTTTAAATGTTGAAAACCAAGCACTCTCTGAAGTAGTAGTAGTGGGTTATGGTACTCAAAAGAAAAGTCAGTTGACTGGTGCTATTTCGCAAGTATCAGCTAAGCAAATTTCGGAAATGCCTATTACCAACTTAGGTCAGGCACTTCAAGGTAGAACTGCTGGGGTTGACGTTTCACAGTCAGGTTCAAAACCAGGTCAAACAGCTAAGATTTTGATTCGTGGTCGTCGTTCATTCAATGCTGGCAATGACCCACTATATGTAGTAGATGGTATTCCATTGTCGGCTGGTTATGAAGATTTTAACCCGAATGATGTACAATCAATGGAGGTGTTGAAAGATGCAACAGCTACAGCGATTTATGGTGCTAGAGGTGCCAATGGTGTTGTTTTGATTACAACAAAAAGAGGTGCTGTAAAAGGAAAAACAACAGTTACTTATGATATGTATGTAGGTGAGTCGCAGGTATTGAACAAATTGAGATTGTTTAATGGAACCGAATTTGCGGAATATGTACGTGAAGCTTACAGAGCAACAGGTATTTACAAAAACGCAGCAGGAGCGATCGTTCCAACAGGTCAATCAGATCCAGTTGCAGATTCGAAGGTAGCAGTATTAGGTGGTGACCCTAATGTAGTAGAAGGTTTGGCTCAAGGTAGAAGTACAGATTACCAAGATTTGCTTTTGAAAAATGGCTTCCAACAAAACCATTCAATTGGTATTCAAGGTGGCAATGACAGAACTCAATTCTATATTTCTGCTGGTTACTATGTAGATAAAGGGGTAACGGAAGGATTAGATTATTCTCGTTATTCTTTACGTGCTAATATCGACCATGAAATTAATAAGTGGTTGAAAGTGGGTATTTCGTCTTACATGATGTTTAGCGATCGTAATGGTGAAAACTTGAACCCATATAGTTTCACAATTCAACAAAACCCATTGGGAGCACCTTATAAAGCAGATGGTTCGATCAACTTTACTCCAACAAACGATGCCTTGTTAACTAACCCATTGGCTGAAATCGTACCAGGTGCTCAGGTAGATAACACGAAGAAATACCGTATTTTCAACAGTATTTATACTGAAGTAAAATTGATGGAAGGTTTGAAATACCGTGTAAACTTTGGTCCAGATTTTACATTATCTCGTTGGGGTAGATTTATTGGAGCTCAAACAAATGCAAGAAAAGGTGGTGATCCACAAGCAAGTAGCCAAAGTAATTTTGGTTTTAACTGGACTTTAGAAAATATTATCAACTATTCGAAAACAGTTCAGAAGCATAATTTGAACGTAACGTTGTTACACTCTATTCAAAGAGACCGTTATGAAAACTATGCAGCAAACGTTCAGGGTATTCCAGCAGAAACTCAGCAATTTTATAATATGGGCAACGCTTCGTCTGTATTGGGTGTTGGAAGTAACTTGACTGAATGGACTATCAACTCATTAATGGCTCGTGTAAACTATGATTACAATGATAAATTCTTGGTAACATTGACGATGCGTCGTGATGGTTCTAGCCGTTTTGGTGTAAACAGTAAATACGGTAACTTCCCAGGAGTTGCAGTTGGTTATAATATCAGCAATGAGCCTTTCTTGAAAAGTGTACAATGGTTAGACTTATTAAAAGTGAGAGCAGGTTGGGGTTCAGTGGGTAACCAAGGGGTATCTCCTTACCAAACACAAGGTTTGTTGAACCGTACTGCTTATGCTTGGGATAATACTGCTGCATTTGGTTATCGTCCAAATACTATCGGAAACCCAGATTTGAGATGGGAAACTTCTGCAACGAAAAACATTGGTTTTGATTTCAGTTTCTTGAAAGGACGTGTTCAAGGTTCATTAGAATTGTACCAAACTAACACAACAGACTTATTGCTATCTGACCAATTGCCAGGTTCAATCGGCTTTAGTGCTGTAACTAAAAACGTTGGAGAAACTCGTAACAGAGGTATCGAGTTGAGTGTATCTACTGTAAACGTAGACACTAAAGGAGGTTTTAAATGGACAACTGATTTCCAATTCACTAAAAACCAAGAAGCAATTGTTTCACTTTATAATGGTGCAAAAGATGATATTGGTAACAAATGGTTTATTGGACAACCTTTGAACTCATTCTTTGACTACAAAAAAGTAGGTATCTGGCAAGTAAGTGAAGCAGAACAAGCTAAAAAATATTACCCTGGTGATAATGCAAATGCATTGGGTGCTGGTGTAGGTCAAATCAAAGTACAAGATACAAATGGCGATGGCGTAATCAATGCTGACGACCGTGTATTGTTAGGCTCAGATGTACCAACATTCCAAGCGGGTATCACAAACCGTTTCTCTTATAAAAACTTTGACATTTCATTCTTCTTATTCGGTCGTTTTGGACAAATGATTGTAAGTGGTTTCCATCAAGACAACAATGCTTTGGCGGGTCGTTACCAACAAATCAAAGTTGATTACTGGACTCCAAACAACCCTAATGCGGAGTTCCCTCGTCCATTTAGTAACCAAGAGTTCCCTCAGTACAGACAAACGTTGATTTATTTTGATGGTTCATTTATCAAAATGCGTAACATCAACTTTGGTTATACTTTCAATTCAACTGTTGCTAAAAAATTCGGCATGGAATCATTGAGACTATTCTCAAGTATCCAACAACCTTTCATCTGGTCTAGCTTTATTTCTAAATACAATGGCGTAGACCCTGAAACTTCAGGTACTTCTGTAAACAATGGTGTTACACCATCTACAAGAGTATTTACAGTTGGTATCAATGCTAAGTTCTAACCACAACTTAGTAGAAATTTCTCAACGAAAAACAGTTTAACGAAAACAGATTAATAAGATGAAGATTAACAATATATTAAAACATGCAAGAGTACTAGGGGTAGCAGCATTGATGTTGACCGGTCAGTCTTGCTCTGATGTCTTGAACGAAACAGTTGTATCGGGTATCGGTAACGACTATATGAATACAAACAAAGGGTATGAAGATGCCGTAAATGCAGCTTATTCTTCTCTTCGTAACTATTATGCGACTCAGCCAGGTCTTACTATGACCGAATTTGGTACCGATATTTATGCAACAGGAGCAGATGGTTCATATAAAGGGTTTCATTTTTATGATACACAATTGAACCCAACTGTAGATTATCTTGCCCAAATTTGGGATGAATTATACCGTGGTATCAACACATGTAATGCTATTATTGAGCGTGCGCCAAAAGTAACCTTAGCAGATGCTACAAAAAAAATCAGAATTGCTGAAGCAAAATTCTTGAGAGCACACTATTACTTTATTTTATTTCAGCAATACGGTGGTGTAGATTTGAGATTGACAGAAACTCTGGCTCCTACAAAGCAAACAAAAAGAGCCTCAGACGCTGAGATGTACAATGCTATTATCAAGGACTTGACAGAAGCTATTCCAGATTTGCCAAATTCGTCTACACAATATGGCCGTGCTATCAAACCAGCCGCCGAAATGTGTTTGGCTAAAGTGTATCTAGCAAAAGCTTATTCTTCGGTAAAAGCATCTGATGATTTTTCAAAGGCTGCAACACTTTGTTCGAGTGTAATCTCTAATTATGGATTCAAATTGTTAGATGACTTTGCAAGTGTTTTTGATGAAAATAACCAGAAAAATTCTGAAGTAGTTTTTGCTGTTCAGTACACTTCTGACCCATTAACAAACCTTACAAACAATACAGGTGCAGTAAATGGTGGTAACAACCTTCACTTATTCTTTGGTATGCAATACGATGTACAAGCAGGTATGCAACGTGAT
The DNA here is from genome assembly GCF_030056705.1 of Flectobacillus longus. Taxonomy (GTDB): domain Bacteria; phylum Bacteroidota; class Bacteroidia; order Cytophagales; family Spirosomataceae; genus Flectobacillus; species Flectobacillus longus. Next base: position 102,930 of record NZ_JASHIC010000012.1, on the reverse strand, counting down.
ATTGTGAATGGTCGTCCTTTCAAACGCTTACGTCCTACAACTTACTGTACAGATGTAGTATTTGGAGAAAGAGTAAACGATTCGCGTTACAAGAAAACCTTCAAAGATACTTGGTACAGTAATAAACCAGGTACTTATGCAACTGCATTTGATGATTCAAAAACGTCTGTAACATTTGTAGCTGGTGATACTGCTATCTTTATCCCAGGCTACGAAATGTCTAAAGCTGATCGTGCTAAGAAGAAATATCAAGTATTGGTGCCAAGTAAGTATTCTGAAGCTTTGTTCCCAACTTTGAGAAAATTCTTTGATACCAAACGCCCAGATATGACTTATGAATCAGGTAGCCGCGATTTCTTTGTGTATCGTTTGGCAGATACGTATTTGATGTTGGCTGAGGCGCAGATAGGTTTAGGCAACAAACAAGCTGCTGCTGATGCTATCAATATGGTACGTCGTCGTGCGGCTTGGGCTGGAAAACAATCTGCGATGGAGATTACTACTGATCAGGCTACGTTTGATTATGTAGTAGAAGAGAGAGCAAGAGAACTTGCTGGCGAACAAACTCGTTGGATGGACTTAAAACGTTGGGGAATCTTGGTTGACCGTGTGAAAAAATACAATCCACAAGCAGCAGCTAACATCAAAGATATCCACAACCTACGTCCAATTCCTCAAACGCAGATTGACCGTACTGAAGGTGGCAATGCAACATTCCCACAAAACCCTGGTTTTTAATAGCTAAGTTTTGATAGAAAACAGATGTATCAATTGAGAATTGAGAGTGATGAATTTTGAATTTATTATTGTAATTATCAGATGATTAATTCAATTGTTGGAATAAAATAATGGTAAACAATTTTTTAAACTTGAAATTCATCATTCCAAACTCTTTACAACATATTTTATTTACCTACAATTACCACTAAAAGCATAACTATATACTTAATCCTAATACCAAACCAAGGGGGCGTTTCGAAAGAGACGCTCCTATTTTTTTTAAATATCCAATTCAAACAACTCATTCAGCTTGACACAGTCGCCATTTTTTGAAAATTTTGAGTAACTTTTGGATTTTAAAAGCTTTTATCTCAAAAATAAGCATGCGATTGTGGAAGCAATCCTATTCGACTAGAAAAATAATTATGAAAAAAAGTATGATGATGATGGGCATAATGCTGGTGAGTGCCAGTATGTTTGCTCAACAAAAAACAGATAAAGTCCAGTTGATAGTAAAGAAAAATGAAAGAAAAGTAGATGTCCTTGTCGATGGTCAACCATTTACTTCGTACTTCTATCCGAGTGATTCTATCTTGAAAAAACCTGTTTTATTCCCTATCCGTACAGCACAAGGTACTATGATAACACGTGGATATCCTTTTATCAAAAAAGCTGGCGAACGTGTCGACCACCCGCATCATGTAGGTATGTGGCTTAATTATGAATCAGTGAATGGTTTTGATTTTTGGAATAACTCAACTGCTATAAAAGACCGCTCAAAATATGGAACGATTCGTCATACAGGTATTGAAAAAGTCGCAGGAGGTCATGGAAAAGGCGAATTGCAAGTAACTGCCGATTGGATTGATACTGACGGAAAAGGTAAAACTTTACTAAAAGAAGAAACAACCTATATTTTCACAGCAAAAGGTAACCAACGTATTATCGATCGTATCACAACACTTACAGCTGTTGAGCCAGTGACTTTTGCTGATGTAAAAGACGGTATGTTTGCTATTCGTGTAGCGCGTGAATTAGAACACCCTTCCGACAAACCCGATGTTTTTGTAGATGCAAATGGGATTGAAACCAAAGTTGACAAGCTAGATAATACTGGTATTTCTGGTAAATATCATGGAAGTAATGGCGTAAATGGCGAAGAGGTTTGGGCTACTCGTGGCAATTGGATGAATCTTTCTGGTAAAATTAAAGATGAAGATATCAATATCGTAATTATTGACCACCCCAAAAATGTGAGTTATCCAACCTATTGGCATGCACGTGGATACGGCTTGTTTGCTGCGAATCCTTTAGGTGTAAATGTTTTTTCGAAAGGAAAAGAAACGTTAAACTATAAATTAGCTCCCAATCAATCTGTGACTTTCCGTTATCGTACTGTAATTACTTCAGGAAAAGTAACAGATAAGGAATACGATGATTTGGCAAAGGATTTTGCTAATCAATAATTGTAGTAAATCTTAGAAAATAAGAAAAGCTCAACTATCTTACGATAGTTGAGCTTTTCTTATTTTAACCGATTGACTTCAGTCTTTAAAAATCGTTGTTTGGCGTAATAATATCCATAGAGATAAGAAATTATTACGGATGAAAATGCCAGTAAACTCATGATTACTAGCTTAAGAGTGACGTTTCGTTTCATGATAGGTATAAATTTTTGGTTTTATAAGATAGAGGAAGCTATTTTTTTCAAATATATCTGCTTTTGTTTTACAGCGTATATCTTATTTCCGTAATTGTATAAACGGTCGTGATTTTATCAGCTTAGTTTTTTTTCATAACTTCGAAAAACCAATTTCTATAAAAATCTAAATTATTTAACATGAAAAAAATCCTTTTCGGAATCTCAATGGGATTCTTCGCTTTAGCTTGCACTACAAAATCCCCAGAGTCATCCCCAATTATTGGTACTTGGCAATTAATTTCTGGAACGACGATTAAAGACAAAGACACAACTTTTACAGATTATACCAAAGGTCAAGAAATGATCAAAATAATCACGCCTACACATTTTTCATTCTTGCGACATGACCTCAATCATGGCAAGGATTCCACCGCAGATTATAGCGCAGGAGGAGGCAGAGTTAAAATAGATGGTAATAAGTATAAAGAATATTTAGACTATTTCAATGTACGAGAGTGGGAAGGAGGCGAATTTGAATTTGATTATGAAGTCAAGGGTGATACCTTAATAATCAAAGGAATCGAGAAGGTAGAAAAACTTGGTGTGAATCATATTAATATCGAAAAATATCTCAAGAAAAAATAAGCAAAAATGTTAAAAGCCGTATTAGTCATATCAAATTGTGGCTAGTACGGCTTTTTTGATAGGTAAAAAGAAGGAAACATCGTCTTTTGTTACTACAATAATCAAATCAATCAAACACTAAACTTATCTTTTCATGGTTACAAAATTGAAATGCACTTTTGTCTTCTTTTTATTACTTACAACAAGTTTGATTTCTCATGCGCAAAGCAAGCTTTTTAATGGCAAAAATCTAAAAGGATGGTACGCTTACGAACCCAAAACAGGTAAGCATACAAATGCTAGCGATATTTTTTATGTTGAAAATAAAATGATTCGGTTGTATGGAGACAAACTTGGATATGTGATGACAGAAAAATCCTTTAGTAATTTCCAACTTACGGTAGTGTTTCGATGGAATACCGATTCGACAATAACACGTAAGAGCAACAAAAGAAATAGCGGCATTATGTATTTAGTACCTACCTCGACCAAAGATACTTTATGGCCAAAAGGAATTCAATATCAGGTAAAAGAAGGAGGAACAGGCGATTTTGTACTACTACAAGAAGTAACCTTGATGGTAAAAGGTAAACAAACAGAGCCAGGAAAAAGTGTGACATCAGCAAGATTTTCGGATGCCGAAAAACCTGTAGGAGAATGGAATACCGCTGTGATTACCGTAATGAACGGAAATGTTAAACAAGAATTAAATGGAAAATTAGTAAATGAAGGGACATTAACAGAGACCGGAGAAGGTAGAATATTGTTACAATATGAAGGATATCCTATAGATTTTTCAAAAATTGTTATTAAAAAAATATAGCAGTTGCTAATAAACCTACGATTTGAAGAGGTGTATATAACAATGTACACCTTTTCGTATTTTTATAAAATACCAACATAAAAACACCACAAATTAAAGTCTGTATTTGCTGTTTTCAAAAGTTGTGTTGGTCAATTGTATTTTGTCTTGGTAAGAAATTGCTCTATATTTGTTTCTGAATTGACTAGGTAATCAAGAAACAAAAACTCCTAAGCGATAATAGCAACTATTTTGAAATAAGTTATTATTCGTAAAATAGGAAAACTAAACCTTTGAGATTCACGCTCCATTAGACCCAATTTGTAGCACTTTTCAGGGTTTTAGCATTTGCATATAATCTATTTCCGCACTTCTGGAGTATTTACTTTTGTAAATTCAAACAATCTTTTCATACAAAAACAATGTATAAAAGTGGGGTATTTCTACCCAAAAACTTTTACTTGCAGTCCAAATAGCTAAATCACCTCTTAGAACATAGAGCGATAAAAGAAAAAAAATAGATAAACTAAACAGTCAAATGTATCTTTTTCAGAAACTATCAGTTGTAATTCCTGCCTATAACGAAGAGAAGACGATTAAAAGTGTCCTAACCAAGCTTTCCACGGTAGAACTTATTGAAAATATCCAAATGGAGCTTCTTGTTGTAAATGATTGTTCAAAAGACAATACCGAAAAAGAAGTAGAATCTTTCATAAAAGAAAATCCTTCCGTTGATATAAAATATTTCAAACATGAAGTAAACAAAGGCAAAGGTGCAGCACTTCATACTGGTATCAAAAATGCTACAGGACAATATTTAATTGTACAAGATGCCGATTTGGAATATGACCCTCAGGAGTTTAATATACTGATAAAACCTATTACCGATGGCCATGCAGACGTTGTATATGGTTCTAGATTCATGGGAGGAAATGCTCACAGGATTTTATTTTTTTGGCACACAATCGGAAATAAACTTTTGACATTCTTGTCTAACATGTTTTCTAATCTAAACCTAACAGATATGGAAACGTGTTATAAGCTATTTAGAACAGATATTATTCAGTCTTTGACTCTAAAAGAAAAGAGATTTGGTTTTGAGCCTGAAGTAACAGCCAAAGTTTCGAAAATCAAAGGGATAAGAATCTACGAAGTAGGAGTTTCGTACTACGGAAGAACGTATGAAGAGGGCAAAAAAATCAACTGGAAAGATGGATTTAGAGCACTTTATTGCATCGTTAAATATGGGATAATGAATTAATTTTAAAGTGTTGAATATGCTTTAAAATGAAGAATATTGTGGCAAAATACTAAATGCTATAACACAATGCCGAATTGGAAATTAATTTTCTGATTCGGCATTGTGCTTATTGCTCCTCTAAAAGGGTTTTGATTATGAGGTAGTTAATAAATAGAGTGCTATCTTGCAAAAGTAAGATTACACTTCAAGATAACTTCATTCAAAACCTACTACATGATACAGCCTATCTATGTATATGATCAGCAGATACTTGTGCAAAAGTGTCTTGATATACCCCATGATTTACCAATACTCCCAAATTTGATTCTTGATTTGTGGGATACCATGCGAAATGCTCAAGGTTGTGGATTGTCAGCCCCACAAATAGGTTTGCCTTACAATGTATTTGTCATAGATAGCCAAAATGCCTTTCAGGCTATTGGCAAAGGTTTTCGGAAAAGATATTTTGATACCGAAGACAAAGGAATCCAAGAAATATTTATTAATCCTCAACTTTTAGAAGTGTCTTCTAAAATGTGGAAAGCAGAGGAGGGATGCCTCAGTTTGCCAAGTTTAATCAAAGAGGTTAGTAGACCGTGGCTAATCAAAATCAGTTACTACAACGAACAATTAGAACATCACGTACAAGAGTTTTCGGGTCTGACAGCAAGGATGATTCTACATGAATTAGATCATACCAAAGGTATTTTGCTTATAAATCACATGGGAGTGTTTACCAAAAAGTATCTTTACTTCAAACTTAAATCAATCAAAAAAGGTCGTGTGAAAGTATCTTATCCTATTTCTACTCGCTAATTTTTCCTTTTGCCTCCTTTTCCTCTATCAGGTTCTGTACAGAGCAGAACATGGTAAAGTTTTGTTTTTTAGAAAAAAAGTTCAACATTTATTGCCGCATCATTGAAGTCTCGCACGAAAAATCCTCTTATGTGCTTGATACCTCACAATTCTGCTTAAATATTTAATTCAAACTATCTATCTAATTATGAAAAAGCCTCTGTTGATATTAGCCATTTTTATTATGTCTTCCCTTTTCTATCAATGTCAATCTCCCAAAGAAAGCTCGAACGAATCAACCAAAGTAGCGTGGAAAGAGCTTTTCAATGGCAAAGATTTAAGCGGTTGGAAACATGTAGGTCCAGGTGCGATGGTAGTCGAAGAGGGTATGCTTCATGGCGAAGGAGGCATGGGTTTGCTATATCGTGAAGGTGAAAAATATGGTAATTGTGTGTTTCATATCGAATGGAAAATGCAAAAGGAAAATAGCAATTCAGGGGTTTTTATCCGTATCCCAATTGAACCATTGGAGGAAATGATGCCTGTGTTTTATGGAAATGAGGTACAAATCGATAACAAACCAGAACTTTCGGGTGAGGACGAATACCATTATACTGGCACCTTATATTCATTTTCGAAACCTCTGGCAAAGCCAGGAAAACCTGGTCCCGAATGGAACTCAATGGATATTTACCTAGATGGTCTACGAACAGTCGTGATGGTCAATGATGTGAAGGTTACTGATTTTAAAGATGGAGACCCTGTGCCAAAACGAAAATTTGATTTTGAGCCATTTCATGGAGCGAGACCTGATTCGGGTTATTTTGGATTACAAAACCATGGAAAAGAAGATATTGTCTACTTTAGAAAAGTAGCGGTAAGACCAATCACTCAAGAAGACCGTGAGACTGGTAATTTGAAAAGTAGAAAAAGTAAATAAAGACGATATTAATACGATTTCTATGGATACGACTACAGAGAAAAAACTCACTAATCGAAGAGATTTTGTCCGACAGACTTCCTCTGCTTTGTTTGGGTTAACTATTGTTCCTAGTACTGTGATTTCGGGGCTAGGGCATGTTGCACCAAGTGATAAATTGCATTTGGCTGCTATCGGCTGTGGAGGCGAAGGTGCGGCAGATATAGATGCTCATACCAAAACCCCCAAGAAAAATGTCGTGATTTCGCATTTATGTGATGTCGATGACCGTATGGCCAATCCGATGCGTAAACGTTTTCCTAAGGCTCACTTTTTTCACGATTGGCGAGAAATGTTCGAGAAAGAGCACAAGAGCTTTGATGCTGTTACCGTAGCAATTCCCGACCATAACCATGCTATTGTAGGATTAGGTGCGATGCAGTTGGGCAAGCATTTGTATTTACAGAAACCACTTGCTCATGATATTCACGAGGCTAGGATTTTGACAGAGGCATCCAAAAAATATAAAATTGTTGCTCAAATGGGCGATCAAGGGGCATCAAGTGAAGGCTTACAAACCTTACGTGAATGGATAGAAGCGGGAATTTTAGGAGATATTGAAAAAGTATATTGCTGGACCGACCGCCCCGTTTGGCCTCAGGGTATTGCTTGGCCTAAAAAAGCAGCCAAAATTCCTAAAGAGTTGCGTTGGGATTTATGGCTTGGAACGGCTAAAAATGTGAACTATATCGATAATTTAGTGCCATTTAACTGGCGCGGTTGGTGGGATTTTGGAACGGGAGCTTTGGGTGATATGGGTTGTCATATTATTGGGCCTCCCTTCAAATTACTTGAATTAGGCTATCCTACAGAAGTTTCTGGTAGTGCAAGTACAGTTTATAATGGAATTTTTAAAGAAGGAATTTATCCAGAAAGTGGTCCCGTTTCTAGTTCGTTGAAATTTACTTATGAACAAAAAAACGGAAAGAAATTAGAGCTTTATTGGATGGATGGAGGAATCACACCCGAAAGACCTATTGAGCTAGATAGTAAGGAAAACATGAATGATGTCATGGGCGATTTTACCAAACTCAACGATTTTGAGGGAGCAACTCTTTTTGTAGGAACCAAAGGAAAAGCTGCTTGCGGATGGGGAGGTAGAAGTCCAATTTTATTACCACTTTCAAGAAATGAAGAAGTACATGTGCCAAAAAAATATCCACGTGTGGTGGGCGACATGGATGGTCATTATTGGCAATGGATTGATGCTTGTATAGCAGGTTATGGGAAAAATGAATTAAGCTCGCCTTTCGAGGGATATGCTGGACCTTTGACCGAGACTGTTTTGATGGGAAATTTGATTTTTAGGAGTTTTAATATTCGTCAAAAAGTAAAAAGAAACGATCCTGTGTATGGCGATATGGAGGCATTTACATTCCCTGGCAGATACATAAACTATAAATGGGATGGAGCTAATATGAGGATTACCAACTTTGAAGCAGCCAACCAATTTATTAAGAGAGAATATAGAAAAGGCTGGAATGAACTAAAATTATAAATTATTGGAGATACAGCAGTATCTACAATAATATCCCAAAAACGCGAAAATGCAAATCGAATATTTTTCGGATTACCAAGCCATGAGTGAACGTGCTTGTGACCTCATGCTTCAGCAAATTGAAGAAAAACCTCACACTTTACTCTGTGCTGCGACAGGAAATACACCGCTCAAAACGTATCAATTATTCGCACAAAAACTTTCGGAAAAACCTACAGCGCTTCGTCTGCTTATGTTAGATGAATGGTATGGTTTGGACAAAACACAGGAGGGAAGTTGCTATGCTTTTTTACAGAAGTATTTGGTCGAACCATTACAAATTCCAGATGAAAGTTTTTTTATATATGATTCTCAGACTTACAGCCCAGAGGAGGCGTGTTCGCGTATGCAAGTATGCTTGAAACAAGAAGGACCTATCGATATGATGATTTTAGGGATTGGTCTCAACGGACATCTAGGTTTTAATGAACCCAACGATTTTTTAAGTCAGGCCTGTCATGTAGCAGAGCTAGAGGAGCAAACCAAGCAACATACCATGATTGGAGAGTTGTCTATTAAGCCAACTAAAGGTTTAACCTTGGGCATGGGAGAAATTTTACAAGCTAAAAAAATCATTTTATTAATTAACGGAGCGCACAAAAAAGAAATCACCAAGGCTTTTTTGAAGAGAGAAATAAGCACTCATTTACCCGCCTCATTTTTATGGTTACATCCCAATGTGACCTGCTTAATAGAAGCAAATGCTTTATGAAGCCACTATTTTAACCCGAATTTATACTAAAACTCATCAATGAACCCTCACTTATCTTTTGGCATAGACCAACTTATTCAACAAGCAAGCCCAGAACAACATGGTCGTATTGGTTTGGTAACCAACGACGCTGCATATACTACAATAGGGCAACAATCTCGCTTAGCTTTGTTAGAGGCAGGTTTTTTAATTCAAAAACTATTTTCACCCGAACATGGTTTATCGGCTACAGGTCCAGATGGCGCGTTTATTCCAAATGGTGTAGACAGCCTTACCGCTTTACCAATTGTAAGTTTATACGGAGAAAAATTAGCTCCCGACTCAACCGATTTAACGGATATAGATACTGTTTTTTTTGATATTCCAGATATTGGCTTGAGATATTACACCTATCTCTGGACCCTAACTCATGTATTGGAAGCATGTGCAGTTCATCAAAAGAAATTAGTGATTTTGGACAGACCAAATCCTCTTTCTGGAAACGTTGAGGGGCCTATGTTGGAGGAGCAGTATTGTTCATCTTTTATTGGACGATGGAATATTCCTGTGCGACATGGTTGTACCTTAGGGGAGTTGGCCATGTTTTTTAATGCAGAAAAAAATCTTCAGGTTGACTTACAAGTTATCTCCTGTAAGGGTTGGAATAGAAGTCTTATTTTAAGAGATTATGGAATGCCATTTCAGCCAACTTCGCCTGCAATTGTTTCATGGGAATGTATGTTGGCATATCCTATTACGGCATATCTTGAAGCAACAAATCTAAGTGATGGACGTGGTACCAATGCGCCCTTTGCACAAATTGGTGCCCCTTGGTTACAAGGATTTGATCTATCAAAACTCCAAGGACTAACCGAAGAGGTAGTGTTTGAAAACTGCCAATTTGTCCCATCTGAAGGCAAGTTTATGAATGAAGTATGTTATGGGCTAAAAATTAGGGTAAAAAAAGCCCAACATTATCCATCAATCTTGTTAGGGTTGTGCCTTATAAAACTCATCAAAGCTCAATATCCAGCTTATTTTTCTTGGAAACCATATCCTACACGTGCGAATCCTACAGGTCTGCGCCACTTGGATTTATTAACAGGAATTTATCAATCAGAAAGACTTTTTGAACTGACGTGGGTGGATTTCTTCACGCAGATTAAAGACTTTACTCGAATCACAGAGTGGCAACGGAAAGTATTACCATATCTTTTATATTGAGAAGGAAGTTAGGGCGCAAAATTGAATTAATATTGACCGCATTAAGCTTTATACATTAGGCTAAAAGTTGAATCGTATTTCTTGCCTAGTTCAAGAATTCGTCTTGGACTTATTTTATACAGCTTATAAACTGAAGCAAAAGTTAGTCTGAGACAAACTCTCGAACTAGGTAATAATTCAATCCTATTTTGCCCTATGGCTTATTTTTATTAGCAATTTATGCTTCTAAGTAATAAGAAAGAATTGATAAATATTATAGCTGAGGTGATTTTTGATAGTATTAGTCTGATGATAATCTAATAATTGATATACTGTTGATTAATAATTTTGTTTTATTTAAGCAAAATAAATTAATATTGAAAAATATTTCAGTCATATCTGACATTCACCCCGTCACGCTAAAATCTGTACTCATAACTAATGGGATTATTCGATATTTTTAAAAAGAAAACATAAGATTCTTCTTCAGAATCTACACAGGAATTTCCACCCAACAACTCAGAAATGCAAACGGTTTGTTTGTTTTTTGAAAACGAACCTCTACTGGATAAAGCAACTATTTTATCAGAGTTAAATGCCAGATTTACACAGGTAGAAACAGTTGATGACGATTTACCAGAATCACCTTTGGTTTTCTTTTTTCCAGACTATTTAGTGCCCTTACAAGATGGTGCTGTTCCAGCACAAGGTGCTATAATTACTATGAATCAACAGCCAAATTTAGATCGATTTACTATTGCATTTCGTCAATCTTGGCATTGGGACAATGCAGAAAAGGACATGGCTAGTTGTAAATATGAAATCAACCTGACCGATCTGATGTCGAAGTCTTTACCTCCAATGGCTCGATTAGCGTATTTTCAAAAGTTTGTGTCTGCTGTGGTAAAAGCGACTAATCCACAAGTGGTGTATTTTAGGAATAGTGATAAACTCCTCGAACCTACCGATTTTTTACAAACTTGTGATATTGCCCAAAATGATTTTTTGCATGCTGCCCTAAACGTGAGGTTGTTCAGTATAGCCAACGGTAGTGAAAAAGAATTATTGATGGATACGCTAGGACTACATGCTTTTGGGCTAACTGATTTTGAATGTAGGTTTACCGATTATGACCCAAGTGATATAGCTAAGGTATTACAAAATTTAGCTTATTATATCTTCGAAACAGGTGATACCATAAGAAGTAATACGACTGTTGAGGGTATTGGGAAAAACCCGATTTGGAAAACACAATTTGCCAATGCTAGAGTCGAACCTGAACGGCTAGTAGTAGAAGTAATTTCGCAATAGAAGAAGGGAAATCATCTAAAAGTGATTTCCCTTTTTTAATACTATAATCGATTTTGACCCAAGTCAATGCTTTTCGATTTTATTTCTTTTTATTTTGAACCCATAATAGAATAAAGATGATGAAAACGGAGCTTTCTAGGTTAATTCAGGGAAAAACGGCACTTACCGAAGAGGAGCTTGCTTTTATCTTGAAGTGCTTTAAATGGGTAAAGGTTAACAAACATGAGCATCTTCTGGAACAAGGTGAAGTGGCTGACCAACTATTTTTTATTCAAAAAGGCTGTTTAAGATTGTATTATAATACCGAAGAGTTTGGAATCGTAACGGGTTTTATGGCTTTTGAATATACTTTTCTGACCTCCCTTGTTAGTTTTATTGCTCGTGAACCTTCCACAGAGTTTATTGAAGAATTAAGTATTCGTCTAAAATCAGCTTGAATACACGAGAATTACCTTGTATTCAAGCTGATTATTATCCACTAACTTAAGTAGCAAAAATGATTAAAATAATAGTTTATCTCTCGTGTGCTATTTGGCTATAACCATTTGATTATCTTCAAATAACGAATATACTATTAACAAATAACGTCTTCTTCCTTATGACAAACTTGCCAATGTCAATTTCACTGTCTCAGACAAAGGAGTCGTTGGGCGACCGATTAAGGCTGATAACGTTTTAGAGTCATCAAACAAATCTCCTTTCGATGCACTTAAATCCCAACTAGCAATAGCTTGTGCCAAAAACTCAGGTAAACCGAAGCTTGTCAAAATCTTAGCATATTCTGCCTCAGGAAGATTAGCATAAGGAAGTGTTTTGCCAGTTTGTGCCGAAATTTCAGCCGCTAAGTCTGTCAATGTATAAGATGTATCACCTGCCAATTCGTACACTTTTCCGTCATGACCTTCTGTTGCTAATACGGTAGCTGCTGCTTCTGCAAAATCGATACGGGCTGCTGAAGAGATTTTGCCATCACCTACACTACCGATAAATGCACCACCTGCCAAAGCACCACCAATTGAACCTGCATAATTTTCAGTGTACCAACCGTTACGAAGAATTGTATAAGTTAAGCCTGATTCTTTCAAGTTCTTTTCTGTAGCAATGTGTTCAACAGCTAAACTCAACGTTGAAGTATCTGCGTGTAAAACACTTGTATAAACAATTTTTTTCACACCTGCTTCTTTAGCTGAAGCAATTACATTGGCATGTTGTGCTTCACGTTGTCCAACTTCGCTTCCCGAAATCAACAAAAGTGTATCAATACCTCTCAATGCTTCCACTTGTGATTCTTTGTTGCTGTAATCAAAAGCTTTTGCTTCTACGCCCAAATCGCTTGCTTTTTCAGGTGTACGAACCAATACTACGATATTTTCTGAAGCTACTTTTTGTTTTAAACTCTCTACAACTAATTTACCTAATTGTCCTGTAGCTGCTGTAATTCCGATTTTCATTTTCTTAATCTGTTTAAAGTTTTAAATGAGCAACTGACTTAAATTTTTCTTCAAATCAACTGCCGAATTGATATGACAAAGGTAGTATGACGCTCTATAGTATTCATTATCAAAATAAGCGTATATAGTGTAAAAATCGGAAAGTTGATTTTGAGACAGATTGAATTGAGATAATCTTTAAATTTTTCTACGGATAAATAATCAAAATTTATATGGTGAATTGTAAAGATTTTAGAATAATATTTTTTGATAGAAATTATCAAGAACGATATTTGAAATGATATTTGCTCTAGTATTAGAAAAAGCAGAGATCTGAAGGAGCCAAGGAAATGGAAAGGTTCAATATACACAAGCAAACTGGTAGACTAGTGTTAAAATAAGAATTTATAAAAAAGCTTTACTACAAGCACCTCTGAAAGATTCAGGCGTGTTTTGGACATATTTTTTGAAATACTTATAAAAATTAGTGGTTTCCTCAAAACCAGCTTGGTAGGCAATTTCTTTGATAGACAAATTTGGATTTGTCAGTAGGCGTTTGATTTGCAAAATCACAATCTCATCTATAAACTGTTTCGCTGATTTATGAATGATTGTTTGGGTAATATTATTGATTGTTTTGGTACTGAGATTCATTTTATGTGCATAATCTTCTACCTTCTTCGTCTCCAAACAATGCGCTTCCACTAAGGCTTGCAATTTTACAAACTCTGGCAGATATTTTCGATTCTGTAATTGTAATGCAGAGAGTGATTTTTGACGAAGTAATTTGTTGAGAAAAATATGTAATAAAGAACTGACGATAGGAAGGGCGTACTCGTCTTGTAAGCTATTATATTCTTGCTTAATTTCAGAAATTAAAGGAACAAAAAGCTCATATTGCTCACTATCTAACTCAGTGAGAGGGACCGTAATCAATTCATTAAAAAGCTGTAAGCATTTAGTAGCCTCTGATTTTTCGAAAAACTGAATAAAGAAATCTTCGGTAAACACAAACAGAAATCCAGTACTGTCAGAATAATGATAACGATGAATTTGATCTTTTCGAATGGTTAAAATCGTCCCTTGCTGATAAGAATAATCCACGAAGTCAATCGTATGTTTACCAACACCCGAAGTACAAATCAGAATAGTATAAAAATTATTTTTCTGATAATTGATTAAAGATTCTCGAATTTCATCTAGTTGAAGTAGATATTCCAAATTTAACAAGTCAAACTGACTTGCATTGCGACGGTTATCGTAATTGATAAGTTGGATGTTTGGTTTCATTAGAAATTGGTCAATATCTTACTCAATAACTCAAATTTAGTAGAATTGATTTCAAGATGCTAAACAAAAGCTAAAACAAAAATCCCCTCGTGAGAGGGGATTTGCACTTAAAAACTAAAACTAACATTTGCCATTAATCGTCTTGGCATTTGTGGTTCGATGGTGGTCCAGCCGCTGAAATATTGTTTGTTGGTAAGGTTGTCTAGTTTGAGTCCGAAACGCATTTTTGAAATGCCATAAAATACTGAGGCATTCAATACGGTATAGCTTGGTAGCGTAAACACGCCCGTTACCGAACTGTTGGTAATGAGGTTTTCGCTTGCGTAGTTTCCACCAAAACCAAAACCTAAACCTTTTGCTTTGCCATTCAGTAAGGTATAGCTCGCCCAGAAATTGGCCAAATCTGCTGGGCCTGCACTTACTGGACGACGGTTGAGTAAACTTTCGGCAACTTTTGTTTGCTTGCTATCATTGTGTGAATACCCGACAATTACATTCAGCCCTGGTATTGGGTTGGCAATCAAGTCAAATTCGACACCTTTACTAATCTGAGTACCATCTTGAACAGTGATATTGTAAGTTTTTCCATCACGAACAAGTACATCCGCACGAGTCATGTTGTTGACTGTAATATCATAGTAGCTCGCTGTAAAATTGATACGGTTTTGCCATAGATCAACCTTAATACCACCTTCAAATTGGTTAGCCTGCTGAGGCTTGAAGGTTCCGCTAATGTCTGCCAATGGTTGTGTTACTGGCGCCACATTTCTGAAGCCATTCATGTAGTTTCCAAATACAGCAACTTTATCTTTGATTACCTGATAAACAACTCCTAGTTTTGGCGAAAAAGCATCTTGGTTATAATTACCTGAGGTTACGCCTGTTGCAAAGTTGGTAGTTCCGACGGTTTCAAAATGGTCATAACGCAAACTTGCCATTACCATCAATTGCTCTGTGAGATTGAATACATCAGAGGCATAAATCCCATAGGTATTGCTCACAGCCTTGGTTTTGGTTGGTGCATTGTTGGCAGCAATTTTGGCATCCAAAGCTTGTTTGGTCAACAAAGGATAGCGAGGGTCGTTGCTTTTACTCGTATTTACTTGGTCAAATAGAATATAGGCAGTGTTGTAGTTGAGTGCTACTTGTTGTAAATAATCAAATCCAAACAGGAATCTATTTCTGATTTTACCAATATTGAAATCACCAATAAAGTTTTGCTGTAAATTGGTTGTAGTAACCGTTGAGGTCAGGTCTGCGATGTATCTACTTACCAAGGTGTCGTTATTGGCTTGCAAATACATGATGTACGAATAATACCCGTCTGACTCTCTTACACTTTTGGCAATATTGGTTTGAGATGTCCATTTATCAGAAATTTTATAATTCGCCTGACCGAAGATATTCAGCGTGTTGTTGGTAATGGTAATATCATTGCTTGTGTATGAGCGGTTGTAGTCAAATTGTAGTTCACTAGGATTGGTAGCAATGAGTTTACGAGAGCGGTTCAAGAAAATCATCAGAGGGTTTGTACCCGTTTGAGTCATGTACTCGGCCGTGATGTTGACATTTAATTTATCATTTACCTTGTAGCTTAAACTAGGAGCTACAAAAGTACTTTTTCTAAATCCAGCATCCTGAAAACTTCCTTGATATTGATGTGAACCATTGACACGCATCAACAGCTTATTTTCTTTATCGAGTGGCGTATTGACATCCAAACTGAGTCTACTCAAATCATACCCACCAATCGAATAGGATACCTCTCCACCAAAAGTCTCATAAGGCTTTTTGGTTACGATATTTAGAAGACCACCAAACGAAATCAAACTACTGCTAAAAAGCGTTCCTGATGGACCTTTAATACTCTCGATTCTTTCGATATTAGCTGGGTCAATACCACCATTGGTTTGTCCTGCTACGCCATTCACCATGGTCGGCTGCACAGCAAAACCACGCATCGAAAAGTATCCAGCACCATCGCCACCACGACCTGTTGCCGACCACAGACGATTCACTCCTGGGGCATTTTTAAGGGCATCATCAAAGCTTACAATCATCTGCTCTTTTAATAATTCCTTTCCAATACTGTTGTACACTTGAGGGTTTTCCAAGTTTTTAAGTGGCATTCTCGCAATATAATCTGTTTCTTTTTGCGCAAATTTATTCACTCCTCCCGAAACAATGACTTCATCTAATTGCTCTGCGCTTTCTTTTAAGGTAAAGTTTAGTCTTGAATGTTGACCAGCTTTAAGTTCAATTTTTTGTTCTTGCGTTTCCAAACCAATCAAACTTAATTTCAAGGTATATTTTCCGGGTTTAATACGCTCAATACTATACGTGCCACTCGCATCTGTTAAAGTACCACGGTTGATTTCAATGAGTTGGACACTTACATACGCTGCTGGCTTGCCATCAGAGGTTTTGATATTGCCACTGAGTTTTGCACGTTCATTTTGGGCAAAAGAATGCCCAAGGCTTAGGATACCTAAGACCAAAAGATTTAAAAGTACTTTCATCATTTTGTTACATTAGTGAGTGACAGTTTCTGTCAAAATTTGTTTTTTGCTTGATGTTACATTTTTCTTCTTTCGACGACCCCACCAAATGAGGAATCCGCTTACGGGTAGACTCGCACAAATCAGACTTACCACAAAGGCCAATATTTTAGACCATATTCCAAAAATTGACCCTACATGGACATCGTAATTGGCAGCAATGGCTTTTTCTCCTAGATTTTTGTCTTGATGTTTGTGCACATGTAGGAGTTTACCAGAATTTTCGTCGAAAATAAGATTATGATTTTTATGGTAGGAGTAGGATAATTCTTTCACAAAAACCGATAGATTTTCATGTTTATGGTCGTCTAAATGGGCTTGCCCCAAATCAATACGATAGCCATAAGCATGAGGAAAGCGTTGTTCAACTTGTTGTGAAATTCTATCGATAGTTTGAGCACTTCTCTGCTCAATCGGTGCCGAAGTTTTGTAATTTGAAAAATCAGGATACTTGGTTTGTCCTCCCGAAAATGTAAAATAGATTAAGGCTTTTACTGAAAAGAATGAATAGAAAATACCCGTTATCGCGATAATTAAGGCAAAAAAGGAAGAATAAAATCCTAGTACATTGTGCAAGTCATAATTTTTGCGACGCCAGTTTTTAACATTTTTCCAAGAAAACCAAAAACGCTGTTTAGCGGCTGATTTGTTTTTGGGCCACCACAAAATAATCCCCGAAATCAAGGAAATAATAAAGATTAATACTGGAATACCGATGATGTATTTGCCCCAATCATTTCTCAATAATAAGCTCCAGTGAATGAATTTTACGATATTGAAAAATCCATTTTTCTCGTCAAAGACCGCCAGTACTTTTCCCGTAAATGGGTTGACGTATGCAGTTTTATATATCACTAATCTGTCAAAGTAATTCCAACCATTCTTATTGGATTCATGATAGACAAACTTATAACTCTGTGCTTTATTCAGTGGAATTTCGACCCAATGTAAAGGATACCTTTCATGCGTTTGCTGATTGACAAGCGCTTCTATTTTACGGAGTTGGAGCGTATGCTTTTGGGCAATGTTTGGCTCATGGTGATATATATACTCCTTCCGAATGATGCCTTGTATTTCCTCTTTAAATACATACATGGCTCCAGTAATGCTTACAATAAACACAATAAGACCAGTGCTTAGACCAAGCCAAAGATGAAGTTTCCCAATAGTTTTTTTGAAAGACATGATAGATTTAGTTCAAAAGCATTGTATTTATTTAGACTCATTAAAATAATAGCACAAAGTAAAGGTGCTAATTTTTAAAAAGCAATAATTATTTAGAATTATTATAAATAATATTCTTTGAAGTTAAGTTCTGCAATGAATAATGCTCTATTGATAATGAGCTAAATTGGGGAGAATTGGACTGGATGATAAGTTTTAACAAAATATAGCGTTAAACAATAGATTAAATATCTAATTATTTTAACTATCTCGACTAATTCGGAATTATGATAAGCCTTCTCACATTTTTCCTAACTCACTTTTTATTTACGGAACCAACGCAATATTACCAACTATCTGCCGAGGCTTTCAGTAAGTTGCCCCAATTACAAATGCCTATCAATCCTGTTTCGCCAGATTATGAATTATTGGATGCAGCGATTTTTCATCAGACTAATTTGATGCGGAAAAAATATGGTTTACCTCCATTCAAACTAGGAGAGGGGCTTTATCGTGCTGCCCGAAATCATTCGGAGGCAATGATTAATAAAGATTTTTACGACCATCAAAATCCTTACAATAAAAGTCTTCGAAATTTGGATGACCGAGTAGAACAATTTGACAGGCGCTACTTTGAATTAGCCGAAAATATTGCTGAAATTGATTTGATAGATACTCCAAATGATTTTTGCCCCGAAAGGATGTCCAATGGCGAATATCGATATATGGATTGTCGTACACATCGACCTTACAAAATGATGTCTTATGGGACATTTGCTGAAGAAGCACTTCGTTTGTGGATGGAGTCAAAACCGCACAGACGTAATATTTTACACCCCGAAATGCGCCTTATTGGATGTGCTGTGCAAATCTGTAAACGTCCCTACTCGACCGAAGAAGGTCCTTTTGCTAGACTCACCCAAGATTTTGCTTCAGAACCCTTACCCGAATAAAAACTTTAAGTAGTGTCAAACTATGCGGGTATTTCTTGTGTTATCCAAAAATAGACTTAAGTTGCAGGAAGTTGTGCTATCTTTTGAAAAAGTGACCAAAAAATGCCTGTTTTTAGGTATCTTTGTCAGATAGCACCAATAAAAATACAGTTTCTCTGCATATTGGCAAAGCCCGCTTTCCCATAAATTACGAATAAAAGGTTCTTCATTGTTGGCATTTGCTGACAGAAAAATCGAGAGGTATTTAGTGGTTGGATTCGAAGAACCAAATGTTTGATAAGTCCATCTATCTCATCCTCTGTTTATTGCAATTATTGATTCGTAACTTTTTGGGTTATTTATAGAGAATTGTATCAAAATAAGTAAACCACTGGTGCGAGATAAAAATGACTTTTGGCAAAATTAAAATGTATTTGTGCAGGAGATAAAGAAATATTTGCCCAATAAGGAAAAAAGTCATTTTGTTATATCTCAAAATTGATTTGATATACGAAGACAGAAATATAGACCAATGAAATTAACATTTTGGGGTGCTTCGAGACAAGTAACAGGTAGTATGTACCTGCTTGAACTCGAAGACGATTACAAGATTCTGATTGATTGTGGTACGGACATGGAGCGTGAATTGGATTTTACGCAACCCGTTACTGGTTATCAACCGTTCTTCCCCTTCGAAGCTGCTCAGGTCAATTTGGTTCTGTTAACTCATGCACATATCGACCATTCAGGAAACATTCCCATGTTATACCGTGAAGGTTATGAAGGACAAGTGCTATGTACGCCTCCTACGGCCGAATTAGCGGAGATTCTTTTGTACGATGCGGCGAGTTTGAACTACAAAAAACTAAAGCAAGCTGAAGGAGATAGTAAGAAGAAGAAGAAAAAAATGGACCGCTTGATGGTAAAGGGTGATCTTTACCTACAGAAAGATGTCGAGGATACGATGAGTAATTTTGTTACGATTCAGTTTAACCGACGCTTTAAAGTCAAAGATGGTGTGTGGATTACCTTTGTCCCTGCAGGACATTTATTAGGAGCAGCTCACATTATATTAGAGACATTAGATAACGGCGTAAAGAAAAGTATTTGTTTTTCTGGAGATATCGGTAGAGATAATTACCCTCTTCTGTTAGACCCGTCAAGCGAGTTGCCTGAGACTGATTATGTGGTTTGTGAAACAACCTATGGTGCGCGTTTGCACGAGGATAAAATCAGCCCAGAAGATGCTTTGGCTAAAGTGATTCAACGAGCTTGTATCGATTTGCCAGGACGTTTGATTATCCCAGCATTTTCTGTAGGACGTACACAAGCTTTGCTTTACACGCTCAATAAGCTTTATACCGAACGAGGTTTCAAGCCTATCAAAGTATTTAGTGATTCGCCTTTGGCGTATGCGAGTACAAAGATTTATCAGAAGAATGTTCGTCAGTTGAATAAGGCTGCTCAAGAGTTTTATGAAGAAAACGACGGTTTGTTTGACTTCGAAAACCTACAGTATATTCAATCTGAGAAAGCTAGTAGAGCTATTTCGAATTATACTGAGCCTTGTATTATCATTTCGGCATCTGGTATGGTGTCGGGGGGACGTGTCGAACAACATATTGCTGCCAATATCAATAATGTGTACTGTACCATTTTATTAGTTGGTTTTGCTTCTGAAGGTACTTTAGGATGGAAATTGATGCACGGACAAAAAACACTTCGTATCAAAGACGTTGAATTGCCTGTTTTGGCAACTGTCGAAAAAATCGATGTGTTTAGTGGACATGGCGACCAGAATGATTTATTAAAGTTTGTTGGAAAGCATAAACCAGAGCGTGTGAAAAAGGTTTTCCTTGTGCACGGCGAAGAAGAAAGTATGGTGACCTTTAAAGGAATTTTGGAAGAAAAAGGTTATTCAAATGTAGAAATGCCTGAAAAAGGACAATCTTACGAGCTATAAAATCAATTTTTGATTTGAGTTGTCGAATCAGTATAATAACACATATAAAATTATATAAGGCGGTCGAAATAGGTTTTTCGATCGCCTTTTTTGTAGTAAAATCATGCTGAATTATTAGCGGTGCATTAACTGCCACAACCGCTACATCCACCACTACAACCACTACATCCGCTACCACAGCCACTGCACCCGTGCCCACCACTGTCACCACCATGTCCACCATCACCTGCATGTCCAGCGTCGCCACCATCTGTAAAAAATGTAGCTCCACATCCTGAGTCTACTTTCGCTCTTTCATCATGATTTGTGTTTGAGCCTTGTTGTGAGGCTAAAACAATAGCTACTAGTATTCCTATGATACCAGAAATTGCCCAAAAGATACCAGAACCTGATGCACGAACAAATAAGAACAAACAACCAATTATGAAGAATGAAATAAGGACAGGTTTAATCGACTTGAAGAAGGTATTTTTTTGAATCAACCAGTAGTTATTGGTATCTAATCGTTGGAATTGTTGTTTTCCAAATCGCTCTTGATGTGGTCGCCAAATATCTTGTGGAGGAGCAATATCGAATATTTCTTGATAAAATTGTAAACTTTTACTGTAGTAGTTATCGAATTTGTGGGCTTCTTGATTGCCACCTTCTGTAGGGTTGTGGTGTATTTGTTTGTGTAGGATGTTTTGACAAAAATCTATCCAATAAGATTGCGTGTAGGTCAGGTGTAAATGCCAAGTTTGGTCAACTTCATCAGATGGGGTAATAGGAGTGGGACTAATACAACAGAGAAAGATAAATTTTTTGTACTCTTCAATGACTTTTAATGCATAGCCATGCGTCCAACCATTTTCCCGTGCAAGCTTTTTTGAAAAGGGAAAAGCTACATTTGGAATATCCATTTCAAATTGTTGGATACGTTTCCATAAATCAAGGTTTTGTTGAGGAATCATAAACAATAGAGGTTTTATTTCTATATAAAATATATAGACTATATTCGGTATTTCCAAATATTTCACTTAATTTTTGTATAGGGGAAATAAGCATAAATCATTCCTCATTTAGCGATTTAGTGCTTGAGCGGATGTGTGATTAGGTGAAAATTTGTATTCTAGCGGTAGAGACGCAATGATTGCGTCTTAAGCAGTGTTATTTTAAAATATAGCATCAAAACATGAGTCATCCCAAATTTTTAGTATTGGGATTATTCTCCAAGTTTTTATCAAAAAAGCGGTCGAAAAATATTTTTCAACCGCTTTTTTGATGCTACTATTCATGATTTTACTCAGCTTAAGACGCAATCATTGCGTCTCTACTGCTAGAATACAAATTTTTACATAATCACTCACTCGCTAAATCACTAAATTCGGGATGACTCATGTTTAATATAACCCAATCCTTAAAATTCAGAATGACTTATGTCTGATTAATAAAGGTTAAGCTTTATACTACAAAAGAATTAAGAACTAATACACCTATCAAACCCATAATCCCAACAATCGTTTCCATTACCGACCAAGTTTTGAAGGTATCCTTAATGCTCAATCCAAAGTATTCTTTGAACATCCAAAATCCTGTATCGTTAACATGCGAGCACATCAAGCTTCCTGCGCCAATCGACAGAACCATCAACTCAGGGCTTACTTGTGTGGTAGCCATCAACGGCTGAATAATACCTGCTGCTGTTAAACCTGCGATAGTTGCCGAACCTAAAGCTATTCGGATAATGGTAGCAATAAGCCATCCCAGAACCAAGGGCGAAAGCGTTGAACCTTGGAAGGCTGCAGCAATATCTCTTCCGATGCCACTATCGGTGAGTACTTGTTTGAAGGCACCACCCGCAGCAATAATCATGATAATCATTGATGCCGAACTAATAGCTCCTCCTGTTTTTTCCATCAAATATTCCATCGTTTTTCCACGACGAATCCCTAAAAATATTAATGCAAAAGTTACAGCAATCAACATAGAAATACTTGGATCTCCCAAAAATTTCAAATAATGATGTAAAGCTGAGTTTGTATCCATGCTCAACTCACTTGCTGTAGCCATTCCCATTAACACTACAGGAATCAACGCAGTCAAGATACTTAAGCCAAAACTTGGCATTTCCTCATCTTTAAACTGCTTGGTTTCGAACAAACCCTTTGGAGGATTAGAGGAAATGTTTTTAATAAATTCTGGAAAAATCAAACCTGCCATGATTAAGGTTGGAATTGCTACTGTAAGTCCATAAATCAAGGTTTTTCCAATATCGGCCTTAAATAATACGGCAATAGTGGTTGGTCCTGGATGTGGAGGTAAAAAACCATGCGTGACTGATAAGGCCGACGCCATAGCAATACCCACATATATCATTGGTTGTCCCGTGTTGAGTGCTACGGAGAATACCATCGGCATCAAAATCACGAATCCTGCATTATAAAACATGGCAATACCCACCACAAAACCTGTGAGTAATACCGCTAGTTTGACTCTTTTTGCTCCAAAATATTGAATAAGTACTTGACTAATTTGTTGAGCAGCCCCACTTTCTGAAAGTAAACTACCCAGCATGACTCCTAAGCCAAGAATTAGAATCAGTGAGCCTAGCGTACTTCCAATTCCTTTTTGGATAGAGGCTAGAATATCAGCCAAAGGCATTTGTTTGGCAATACCCACCAAAATCGCTGAGAAAATTAAAGAAAGAAACGCATTGAGTTTTCCAAAAGTAATGAGGATTAGAAGTAATAAAATACTTAATACTAGGATTAAAATAGACATGTTTGAAGGGTTTTATGTATTTACTGGGATAGTAGGCCAAAAATAACATAAGTAGCGTATTTTCTCTAAAAAATAGAACTTTTTTAATAGAGTCTTAGACGAATAGCCCCAATTGTCCAAAAATGTTAATTTTTGAGAAAAAGCACTTCTTCACATTATTTGAGAATTGTATAAAAACTAGAGAAAAAAATGGTTGTTTCATGAAATTATCCTAAATTGCCCAAACGATTTATCAAAAAAATAAAAACAAATCAGTAAAATACATTTTGTGAAATACTAGATAAGTACTTCATTATGAGGTGTTAATATAGTTTGAGTTAGATTAGCTACTTGAAAAATATGATTATTTCGTGTTGCGAAAGGTCTTTTTGACTAACTTTGAGGGCTAAAAATCTTCCTAACGTAAGGATTGTTATTACTTAATCTATGCTCAAGCAAAACTTGGGTATGCGATAAATTCAACAACAAAATGCGAACTCTCTTGGATTTTGAAAAACCGATAGCCGAATTAGAAGCCAAATTGGCAGAAATGAAAAAATTGGCGATTGATAATAATGTAGATGTATCGACAGCTGCGGCTCAATTGGAAGCTAGCATTGAAGAACTCAAAAAAGAAACTTTCTCAAACTTGACTCGCTGGCAAAGAGTTCAGCTGTCTCGTCATCCTGAGCGCCCTTATACTCTCGATTATATCGAGCACATGTGTGATGAATTCATCGAGTTGTTCGGAGACCGTACAGTAGCAGATGACAAAGCCATGGTTGGTGGTTTTGGTAGAATTGGTGAGGAAACCTTTATGATCATTGGTCAGCAAAAAGGTCGTAACACCAAACAACGCCAGCTTCGTAACTTTGGTATGCCAAACCCTGAAGGTTATCGCAAGGCGTTGCGTTTGATGAAAATGGCTGAGAAATTCAATAAGCCAATCGTTACTTTGATCGATACGCCAGGGGCATTCCCAGGGCTTGAAGCAGAAGAGCGCGGACAAGGTGAGGCTATTGCTCGCAACATCCGTGATATGTTTATGTTGAAAGTACCTGTTATTTGTATCATCATCGGTGAAGGTGCATCTGGTGGTGCTTTGGGTATTGCGATTGGTGACAGAGTATTGATGTTAGAAAATGCTTGGTATTCTGTAATTTCTCCAGAAAACTGTTCAACAATCCTTTGGAGAACATGGAATTTCAAAGAGCAAGCGGCCGAAGCATTGAAATTGACTGCCGAAGATATGAAAGGCAACAAGTTGGTAGATGGTATTATTCCTGAACCTCTTGGCGGTGCTCATTTAGATTTTGAGCAGGCTACACAAACCGTGAAAAACGTAATTCTTGAAACCTACAAAGAGCTTTCTCAACTAACACCAGAAGAAAGAATCGACCAAAGAATTGAGAAGTTCTCTTCGATGGGGGTAGTAACAGAATAATCAGTAAGCAACAATGCAAATAAGATAAGCATACAAATAAGAGGTAAAACGATGATATTACAGCGTTTACCTCTTATTTTTTTGTCTACAAAACTTCGAATCAACCTTTTATTTATTATATGAAAAACATCATTTTTGATTTAGGAAACGTTGTTATCGACATTAACCTGAACGAAACATACAAAGAATTAGCAAAGCTTTCAAAGGACTTTTCTTGGGAAGATGGCGAAAGATTATTGAAAGAAAAGCAGATTTGGGCTAACTACGAACGAGGGCATTATTCTGACGCTGAATTTAGAGATTTACTTAGACAAGAGTTGAACATTTCAGCCTCTGATGAAGAGATCGATAAAGCTTTCAATGCTTTGTTGTTGGATATTGATCCAAACAGAATTGCTTTGATTAAGCGTTTAGGACAAAAGTATAATACCTATGTTTTATCCAATACGAGTAATATTCACATTATCGAAGTAAATAAAATTTTGGAGCGTTGTACTGGTGAAAAACGCCTTGAGGATTTATTTACTAAGCTGTTTCTTTCGTACGAAATGGGCAAAGCCAAACCTCATACTGATATTTATGAAGCCGTTCTGGCGGAGGCAGGTCTCGATCCAGCCGAAACCTTATTCTTAGACGATATGTTACCAAATTTGGAAGGAGCCGCTAAAGTGGGTATCCAAGTAAAACAAATTATTCCGAATGAATTTACGATTTTAGATATGTTTGCAGATGAAGAATAAAACCATAGCGATTCAGTTGGTGCTGTTTGTGGTAACAGTAATAACCACAACATTGGCAGGAGCGGAGGCAATGACAGGACGCTTTTTTTTCTTTTTACCAGAAAAGGATATTCTTAAATTTCCTCAGGATTTTTGGCAGGGATTTGAGTTCTCGATTCCTTTTTTAGCGATTCTCACCTGTCATGAATTTGGTCATTTCTTTATGGCAAGGTATTACAAAATCCGTACTACACTCCCGTATTACATACCGATGTGGCTAAGTGCTTTAGCCATGAGTATTGGAACATTAGGTGCTGTTATTCGCATTCTTGATAGAACTAGAACACGCAAACAGTACTTTGATATTGGTATTGCAGGCCCTTTGGCTGGCTTTGTGGTAGGTTTTGGAGTCCTTTGGTATGGTTTCACACATTTACCATCTTTGGATTATATCTACAAAATTCATCCAGAATATGTTAAATATGGAGCGAACTATGCCCATGAGATGTCAAAAAATGCAAATTTGCTTAACGGACAAATGACATTAGGAGACAATCTGCTGATGCTTTTTTTCAAAAACTATGTAGCCGATTCTGCTTTATTACCACCTAATTTTGAGTTATTGCATTATCCACTGCTTTGGGCTGGTTATCTATCTTTGTTTTTTACTGCGCTAAATTTATTCCCAATTGGACAATTAGACGGTGGACATATTTTGTACGGTCTTATTGGCAAAAAGAAGTTTAACACCATAGCACCGATAATCTTCGTTGGATTTTTGTTTTATGCGGGTATAGGAATGTACACCATTGAGGACATTCAGTCGATTGGATTTGAAGGAAGCGCCTATACTTCTGATTTAGATTTCTTCTTGTGGTTGGGTATTTATATCTTTTTCTTAAAAACTTGTCTCTCCCGAATATCTACCAACCCTCTAACTCCTTGGGTTATTAGCTTGAGTATGGTGGTTGTTCAATTTGTCATGAGTGCAACGCCAGTGGTAAAGGATTTTCAAGGGTTCTCTGGTTTTTTCCCATTTGCTTTTTTACTAGGAAGATTTTTAGGCATCTATCATCCAGATGTAGAGGAGGATTCGCCACTAGATACTAAGCGTAAAGTTTTAGGGTGGATTTCTTTAGGAATATTTATCATTTGCTTTACACCCCATCCTTTTATGTTGATTGATATTAGTAAGTAAGCATAGAGGAAATGGCACAAAGGCACAAAGTGTTTGTTTGAATCTGATTTAGACAAATACTTTGTGCCTTTTTACTTCCAATATTCCTGACCTATGCAATTTTTACAGTGAAATTATTTCTGTTATAGTTTTTTACTTATTTTCACTTGAAATATTAATTCACTTAAAATTATGCTAAATAAAATATTTATAATGCTATTCAGGCTGGCTGGTTGGAAAGTTGAAGGACACATTCCAGTGACGCTAAAGAAAAGTATCGTAGCGGTAGTGCCTCATGCAAGTTGGGTAGATTTTCCTGTTGGGCTAGGAGCAAGGGCTGTAATTGGTAAAAAAATTGTATATCTCGGCAAAGCAGAATTATTTAAGCCTCCATTTGGCTGGCTGTTCAGGACTTTGGGAGGAATGCCTGTAGATAGGTCTAAAAATAACAATTTGGTTGATGCAGTAGTCCAAGTTTTTAATAACAATGAGACTTTACACGTAGCATTAGCGCCAGAAGGAACACGGAAAGATGTCGAGAAGTTAAAAACAGGATTTTATTATGTCGCCAAAGGAGCTAACATTCCAATTATTTTAGTCGGATTTGATTATCCAAGAAAGACTGTTTTTGTGCGAGAACCTTTTTATCCTACCAGCAACGTTGAAGCCGATTTCAAAGAAATAGCAACATATTTTAGTCAAATACAAGGTGTCCAGAAATCGTGGATTAAGAATTATTTGGACGGGAAAAATCTCTAATTGAGTGCATGAGTGATTGAGTAATAATTTTTAGAATGACTCAATCACTCAAGCGCATAAACTCCAACTATTTCAATAGATAATCAACCATTAAACTGCCAGCTTTTGCAGAAGCTCCTTTGTCTCCTAACAAAGCCCTTACCTCAGCATATCCTTCTAGTTGCGCTTGACGTCCCTCTGGAACTAATATCTTCTTTAGTTCTTCCTGAACTGTGATATTATTCAAATCGCTTTGAATTAATTCAGGAACAATTTTTTTCTGAGCAACCAAATTTACCAAAGAGATATACGGTACTTTAATAACCATTTTGGCGATTGCAAATGAAATACCACTGGTTTTGTAGCATACCACCTGCGGAACATTCAACAAGGCAGTCTCCAAAGTTGCAGTTCCAGATGTCACCAAAGCAGCATCAGCCACAGAAAGCAAATTATAGGCATCATCATACACTACTTTGATAGGAAAAATGGACTGCCAACGGGCATAAAGCTCTTTTGGTAAGTTGGAAACCCCTGCAATGACAAACTGATAATCTGGAAAATTATAAGCTTGTGCAACCATCAATGGTAAAATTTTAGCGACTTCTTGTTGGCGAGAACCTGGAAGAAGGGCAATGATAGGTTTTTGACCTACACGTGCTTCTTTTCTAAAATTAGGTTTCGGCTGAAAGTCTGCAATGGCATCAAATAATGGATTACCTACATAATCAACCTCGTAATCATATTTCTTGAAAAAGTCTTTTTCGAAAGGAAAAATCACAAACATTCGGTCAACAAATTTTTTGATGTTGAGCGCACGTGATTGGTTCCAAGCCCAAACTTTTGGCGAAATATAATAGAATGTTTTGATACCAATAGACTTGACAAATTTAGCCACACGCATATTAAACCCAGCATAGTCAATCAGAATGACTACATCAGGCTGGTAAGCTTGAATGTCTTTTTTGCAAAACGACAAAAGTCCAAGAATAATAGGAAGATTTTTGATGACCTCGGCAAAGCCCATAAAGGCAATGTCCTTGTAGTGTTTAACAAGCGTAGCGCCTGCATCCTGCATCATATCACCGCCCCAAGCACGAATTTGGGCGTTGGTATCCTTTTGAAGGATAGCTTTGATGAGATTAGAGCCATGCAAATCGCCAGAGCGTTCGCCAGCTATGATATAGTATTTCATGATGTGGGCTTTAGGCTGAGAGCTTCAGGCTGCTTGAGGAGCCAAGAATATCAGCCCAAAGCTTCACATAGTACAATTATTCGCCGTAATACTTCACTGAGTTTTTAGGCGTTTCGATGAGCTCAATACAATGCAATTGGCCATGAGGAATATGAGCGTTGAGTTTTGGAGCTAAAATTTTCCAAATTTCCATCGCAAAGATTTCGCAACTTGCCATTTTACCTTGCATAAAATCTACATCGAGATTTAAGTTTTTGTGGTCAACACGCTTGATGATTTCATCTTTGATAATTTGGCTCATCACTTTCATATCAATTACAAAGCCTGTATCAGGATCTGGAATACCTTTTACAGTAACGATAAGCTCAAAATTATGTCCGTGCCAGTTGACATTTGCACATGGACCAAATACCTCACGATTCTTTTCCTCTGTCCAGTTAGGATTATACAGCCTGTGAGCGGCATTGAAGTGTTCTTTACGAACTACGTAAACCATTTGTTTTCAGTTAATTTATTCGTTTTGCGTAAAATCTTGATAATGTGTGCTAGCGGGATGTTAGTTATCAGAGAAAAATGAAAATAGAAAACAGTAATTACATTTTCTAAGTAAAAACTACTAATAACTAACCTTAGGCCAACCTTAGATTATACAAGCACAAAACTACGAGTGATGACCAGCAAAATCGCCGTGATTGGAGTTGGGAAAACGTAGCAAAACCAATCTGTGGATTAAGAACACAAAGTTAATGGCTTTTAGTTTCACAAAAAAGAAAGCTGAAAACAATCATTTTACGAAAGTCTTTAATTTGTTCAATTTATTTCATTATTTTTAGATATGATATTTCTGTTAATCAGCCTATTACTATAGCCTTCGGTATTACTGCGCAAATGCAGTCTTGAAAAGTTTATATTTTTTCGAAGTTAAGTGTATTGGTTTTTCGCAAAGCTTTAGGTACTTTTGCTTACTTTTTCTAGGAATAGTGCGATTTTATGTCTGTTTTAATCAAGTTCAATATATGATTTTTGTCATACACTTGTAAAAGATTTTTTGTGCCAATAATTCCTACAAAACGACTTTACTCCTTATCTGCAATATTGGATTTTGACAATATAGATTTAATAAATAGACAGGTTCATAAAAGAACCATGTAGTCGAGATACTACCTTTCGGAATTACTTATTATCCAAATGATTTAAACATTTTTTCCGAGTAGATTATCATCGATTTTACGAATAGAATCATTAGTTTTTCATAAATAACATATTCCAGAACCACTCAATTTTAGTTTCTATTTTATGATTATTGTTACAGGTGCCGCTGGGTTTATTGGAAGTTGCCTTATTCAACGCTTGAATGAGGACAATTTCAACTATATCATTGCTGTTGACGATTTTTCCGATGAGCAAAAGAACAAAAATCTTGAAGGGAAAAAGATTCAAGAGCGTGTAGACCGCGAACACTTTTTTGAGTGGTTGGATGCAAACTATCAAGAGGTTGAATTTTGTTTCCACATTGGTGCTCGTACAGATACGACAGAGTTCAATGTCGAGATTTTCAATAAATTGAATTTGAATTACTCAAAGAAGATTTGGAAAAAATGTCATGACTACCAAATTCCATTGGTGTATGCTTCGTCGGCTGCTACCTATGGTTTGGGCGAGCATGGCTACGATGACAATGAGTCTTTGATTCCACAATTGAAGCCTTTGAACCCTTATGGCGATTCAAAAAATGACTTCGATATTTGGGCATTACAACAACAAGAAAAGCCTTTTTTCTGGGCTGGCTTGAAGTTCTTTAATGTTTACGGACCAAACGAATTTCACAAAGGTCGCATGGCATCAGTGATTTGGCATACATTCAACCAAATTCAGAAAACTGGCGCTATGAAGTTGTTCCGTTCTCATAATCCTGAATTTAAGGATGGCGAGCAAATGCGCGATTTTGTGTATGTAAAAGATGTTGTAGAAGTTTGTTTATTCTTAATGCACCACCGTCGTAACTCAGGTATTTACAACTTAGGTTCGGGCAAGGCAAGAACATTCTTGGATTTGGTAAAAAATACCTTCTATGCTCTGAATCTTGAGCCAAATATCTCATTTATCGATACTCCAGAAGATATTCGTGATAAATATCAATATTTCACCGAAGCAAATATGTCAAAATTAAAGTCGATTGGTTACGAAAAACCTTTCCATACTTTAGAAGAAGGCGTAACCGATTATGTGAAGAATTATTTAGCAGATCAGAAGTATTATTAGATATTAATTGAGTGATTATTTTTATTTGTAGAGGTGCAATGCTTTGCTTCTTCTGAAAATGTATCATTTGAAAACATATTAAAAAGCGGTCAAAAATCAATTTTTGACCGCTTTTTTGATATTGCAATATGCTTAAGACGCAATCATTGCGTCTCTACTACCATAATACAAATTTTAAAAATAATCACTCAATCGCCACTCACTCATTCTCTAAATTTTTCAAAACTCCACACTCAAAACTCATCACTTCAATCAGGATGGATATTCGATGTTATCGCCTAACTGTTTGTATCCTTTTTCTTCAAAAAGTTTTTTCCAACCTTCTGTAATAAAGCCGATACCATATCCTACTAATTGGACATAAACGGCAATAATACTGAGTAGTCCTACCTGAATGCTTTTGTTTTTAAGCGTTGAATCAATAAAATTGAGCAAGGTATATAGGGTAAAAATGCCAATTGCTAGATAGAAAAATGGTTTAAAAATCAACCACCATAAAGGAATACTAAACAAAGCAAGCGTAAATACCATTGGAAAAGTATGCACCAATTTGAGTTCTTTAGGAAAAAAGCGACTGATATTGATTCTTGCTTTTCCAAAAAATCTCAATTGTTTATAAAACTGCAGAAAACTGGTTCTTCTTTTATGATAAATAAATGCCTCTGGAATTAGCCCAGACTTGAAACCAAGACTAATGGCACGAATAGAAAACTCAATATCTTCGCCCATACGAGTAATAATGAAGCCTTGTGTTTTGCGATAAACTTCCTTCGACATACCCATATTAAAGCTTCGTGGGTGAAATGTTCCTCCAAGATTTTTTTTGCTTCCTCGTATTCCTCCTGTGGTAAATAGTGAGGTCATGGAATAGCTAATGGCTTTTTGGATAGGCGTGAAATTAGGATGGTCGCGGTCGGGGCCACCGTATAGGTCTAGAAAATTGCTATTGAGTTGCTTTTCTACGATTTCCAGATAGTTAGGTTCTATGAGCGCGTCGGAGTCTAGAATGATGAAATAATCGCCATTGGCATGCTTAAAACCTGTATTGCGTGCAAACCCTTGACCTGTGTTTTGTTGTTGGATATATTTTATCTCTAGTTGAGATTGATATTTCTCAACAATTTTATCAGCTTTTATAGCAGAGCCGTCCTCTACTACGACCACTTCAAAAATTTTGTAGGTTTGTTTTGTCAGACAAGCTAGCAGTTCATCTAATTCGTCGGGACGGTTATATACAGGAATAATAATGGAATAATTTCGCATGGAAAAAGCGCTGTGCTCAAACAACAGTTATTTTTAATTTTTGTGTTGAAAAAAGAAAAGCAGGAGTTCAACAAGTGTATAGTAGTTGAGTAACCTTACTTTTCAGACCACAAAATTACTCATTTTACATATTTTTTCTTCACTTTCAGTTCCCAATCACCAAAGCTTCCGTATAATACCATTGAGCCAAATCTGAAATTATCAATGATTTCTTGTCCTTCTTCAACACTATCATAAAACTCTTTATCAACAGGGATTTCAAAATCCACAGCATTTATGGCATCTTTAATATGTTTTTTGATGCTCAATGAAATATGTGATTGTTTCAAACGGAGTTTGAGGATATACTTATGCGAATCACCACCGTTTTGAGCAGTACGTAATTGCTCTTTCAAAGCACGATTTTCTTCACGAAGTTTATCTACTTCAGAACTTCCACAGGAAAAAAGTAGTAGACACACAAAAAAGGAAAGGAGATAGGGTTTCATATTGAAAGGAGAGGTTTGAAAAAAGGTCAGCAACATTGCTGACCTTTGCTGGAAAATTATGGTAATATTCTTCTGATTATGTGCGGATTCCAATAACCAATATACTATTAACAAATCACTTTTTACTTATGCTAAGATTTCTTGGAAACTTTCGTAACTCGCATCTAAGATTTGAGCTACATGTTCGTCTGTCAACGCTGTAGAAATAAACATAGCTTCGTATTGGGAAGGAGCCATATAGATACCTCTTTTCAACATAGCATTGAAAAACTTACCAAATAATGCGGTATCTGAAGTTTTAGCATCTTCAAAATTGTTTACAGGCTTATCCGTAAAGAATAAAGTAAACATTGAACCAACATGGTTGAGTGTATAGTTCAAGCCAAGTTTTTGCATATTGGCACGAATACCATCTGTTAAGGTATTACCAACCGTTTCGATTCGCTCATATACTTCTGGGTGCTCGTTCAAGTAAGTCAACATGGCTTGACCAGCTGCCATCGCAATGGGGTTACCTGAAAGTGTACCTGCTTGATACACAGGACCCGCAGGAGAAACACAATCCATGATTTCTTTTTTGCCACCATAAGCACCAACTGGCATGCCACCACCGATGATTTTACCCATGGTAGTCATATCTGGAGTCACACCACAACGTTCTTGAAAGCCGCCTTTTGCTAAGCGGAAGCCAGTCATTACTTCGTCGAAAATCAATACAATACCTTCTTTATCGCAAATTTGGCGAAGTCCCTCCAAGAAGCCCTCCGCTGGTTTTACGAGCCCCATATTACCAACTACTGGCTCAAGAATGATACAAGCAATTTGACCTTTATTGGCATCAACAAGGGTTTGTACAGCAGCTAAATCGTTATAAGGAGCAGTTAGCGTATCATTGGCAACACCTTTGGTTACACCTGGACTATCAGGATGACCGAAAGTAATCGCACCCGAACCCGCAGCAATCAAAAATGAATCACCATGACCGTGATAACAACCCTCAAATTTGATGATTTTGTCACGACCTGTATAACCACGTGCCACACGAATCGCCGACATAGTAGCTTCTGTACCAGAGTTTACCATACGTACTTTCTCGACAGAAGGCACAATTGAAGTAATTAATTCTGCCATTTCTACTTCACGACGAGTAGGTGCTCCATAAGAAAAGCCTCGCTGAATAGCATCTGCAACGGCTTTTTCAACCAACTCATTTGCGTGACCCAAAATCATAGGTCCCCATGAGTTGATTAGTTCGATGAAAGCATTGCCATCTTCGTCATAAAGATAAGCGCCTTTTGCCGATTTGATAAAAAGAGGGTTTCCTCCAACGGCTCTAAAAGCTCTTACAGGTGAGTTTACACCGCCAGGGATGTAGTTTTTAGCTTTGTCGAAAAGTTCTTGGCTGTTTTTAGTAGTCATTTTGTCAAAAATTAATGCGATGGTAGCCCATGCACTATTTAGCTAATACAAATTTATAATTTTGGAAAGTAGTAATAGGCACTACTTGGTTATCCTGAGATTGTGTGTAATCGTATCCTGACGTTGAGAAAGGCTGTTTATAGGTATCTAAATCGTCTAAACCTTTTTTGAAGTTTGTACCATATTTAGATAGAACTCTACCCCAAAACAAAGTCATATCATATCCACAGAACGAATAATAGGAAGGAATGCTTCCATATTTGGCAAAATATTCTTTTTTAAATTTATCTACTTCTGGATTTTCGTTGTCGATAAACTCAGGGTCAATACAGTAGATTTCTCTTCCAGCTACAGTTGTACTACTCAAATTACTTGAATGAAACGCCTCAGCAGTAGTTACAAGTGGTGTCGATAAATCTTTTTGTAAAGCTGTGAGCATAGCCAAGCCTGCTTTTTTATCAGAGGTTGCTAAAAAAACATGGCTTAATTTTTTATCAGGGATTTTGCTAGCAATCACTTCTGAGTTGGCGGTTACTTTCACAAATGCTTCAATATCGTAACCCTTTTTAACTAGTACTTGTTTATATGCTTCTGCTAACAGAGAATCTGTGCTTGATGAAGTATAGTAAATAGCAGCATTGCGTCCTAAAAATGCCTGTTTTGTCACATATTCCGCAGCTTTGATAGCTTGCATTTTGACAGAAGGTTGTGCTAAAAATGACTTATCAAAGATATCTAACAGTTTTTCATTATTAGAAATAGGATTGATAAGCGGAATTTGGTAGCTCTCACAGTAAGCACTTGCCAATTTGTTACTTTCAGCATATAAAGGTCCAACCAGTAAATCTGTCGTTTGAAAATAAGAATTGTTCAATACTTCAAGCATTTGGTCGCCATCGTTGGAAATATCATACACCAAGAGATTGATATTGATTTTTTCTTTTTGTAATTGAGTTTTTGCCAATTTTGCACCTTGATACATATCAAAAACATATTGATTAGTACGTCTTGGATGATCAGGCGATAGCTCATCGATATTTATTGGAAGTAAAAAGGCAAAATTAAGAAAGCCCTTATTTAAGCGATACTGTTGTAAGTCTTTGGTCGAAGACATTTCAGACGATTTGGCTTGGATACGTTCTTTTAGCAGTATTTCTTCTGGAAATTGTTCGCTCAATAAAGTTAATTTCTTCGAATCTGTGATTTCTGAAAGAAAAGTTCTCTTCAATTCTTTTAAATCATTTTTGAGAGATTCAGCACTAATTGCATTTGCAATTTGAAGACCTTTGGCATAGTCCTTATTCTCGAATGCGATAGTTGCATAGAGATAAGCTACTTCTTCGTTTTTTTCCCAATTAGGGTATCTCAACTGAAGATTCTGTAAACTAGATTCTGCTTCGGCATATTTACCAACTTTGATGGCAGCCAAAGCTTGAAAATAATAAGAATAAGGAACAATTGGATTATTAAAACGAAGGTTACTTAGCTGGCTAAAGGCGATTCTAGCTTTGTCAAAATCGTTGTTTTGATAGAAAAGTAAGGCTTTTTGGTATTGAGCTTCATACTCCGACAGATTGTTTTGAGCTTGACAGAAGCCGTAGGATGATGCCACAAGTAACATTCCTAACAATAATTTCTTCATAATTCATGGAATTTGTGATTGTACAAATATAATAAACTTTGACGAATGCCGATTAAGTTGGGGTAATTGATGACATTATTATTAAATTTACTGTTATCAATATCAAATCACAAACTATTAATAACCCTCTTATGAATTTGAACTGGTACTATAAACACTTTAGAAATCTTAGCACTACCGAACTCTATCAAATCCTACAATTGCGTTGCGAAGTTTTTATTGTAGAACAGAATTGCGCCTTTCAAGACCTTGATGATAAGGATTTTAAGTGCCATCATTTGATGGGTTTTGATACCGAAACACAAAAAGTTGTTGCTTATACGAGAATTGTTCCTCCAGGACTTTCTTATGAGGAGGCATCTATTGGTCGTGTGGTGACATCGCCTTTGGTGAGGAAATTTGGTGTAGGAAAAGAATTGATGAAAAATTCGATAGAATTGGTTGAAGAACTTTACGGTTCATCAATCAAGATAGGAGCACAGCTGTACTTAAAAGGTTTTTATGAATCCTTTGGTTTTGTCCAAACTAGTGAAATATATCTCGAAGATGGTATCGAGCATATCGAAATGCTCAAAGATTAGATTTTTCTAATTTGAAGATTTGAAAATTTGAAAATTGTAGAATTTAAGAAAAAAAGAATGTCTTCATAGAGAAACAATTTAGTTCTCAATGAAGACATTCTGATATTAGTTAATAATTTTCAAATTATCAAATCAGATAATTATTTTTTCTTCTTCTTATCATCGTTTTGCTGTTTCTGCATTTCTTCAGCAGCTTTCATTTGCTTTTGCAAATACTCTGAGAAACGAGATTTTTTACCTCCACCAGCAGCGATTTTCTTACGATTGTCTTCCAAAATCTGTTTGATTTTGTCTTCGTCAACAAACTTACGAATACCAATTTGTTGTAAAATCGTCACTAAGTTAGAGACAAAGTAATAGAAACTCATACCAGCAGGAAGTGAGTTCATCACAAACATGAAGATAACTGGCGTGATATAAGCCATTTTCTTCATATCGATTGGTTGACCAACTTGGTCTGGTGTATTTTGATTGTTGTAATAACCGTATGCAATACTCGATAGGGTCATCAACAATGTAAACAAACTGACATGGTTACCATAAAAAGGAATACTAAATGGCAAATTCCATACAGAGTCATAAGTTGAAAGGTCATTTGCCCACAAGAAAGCCTCTTGGCGAAGGTTAATCAAGTTAGGGAACAGCATAAATACCGCCATCAAAATTGGCATGGTAGCTAATACAGGCACACAACCACTTAGTGGACTTACACCTACTTCACCATACAATTTCATTTGAGCTTGTTGCAATTTAGCCGCATCGTCACCAATCTTTTCTTTGATAGCATTCAATTCTGGTTGAAGAATACGCATTTTTGCCATACTTACATACGATTTGTAAGTCAATGGCAACAAAGCAAACTTAATCACCAATACCAAAGCAATAATCAACAATCCATAGTTGCTAAACACTGTTTCAAGCACATTGAACAATGGCACAAAGACATAGCGTGTAATTGGCAAGAAAATATCGTAACTCAATTTTACGTTACGACCAAATGCAGGAGCAATTTCTTTGATTTTGTTGTAGTCGTTTGGACCAAAATACCATTGATATTGTCCTTTACCAGCTTTCATGTCTGCCAAAGAAACCTCCATGTTAGCACGCAAAGTTTTGATATTTACCGAATCCTGAGGATTTGGTGTTGCCCAAATTTGTGCTTTTGAGATTGGCGTATTTTTCGCAATAAAACCTGACAAGAAGTACTTTTTCTTGAAAGTCAACCAATTTAATGGCTTTTCAAGCGTAGCATCATTGGCACTTGTAGGGTTTTCGGTCAGTTGGTCAAACTCTTCACCTTCAGCAATTAGATAATTTACGGTTGCCTTACGGTTTTCGTTTAAGTCTTTTTCTGTAGGACGAACCTCTTCAATCCAGTTGATTTTAGCTGTTTGGCTTTTCAACAAACCATCCAAACCTTTAATCTGTGTATTTTGGTCCACTAAGAAACCTTCACCAGCCAAAGTATAAGTTTGTTCGATAGACTGACCATTTGCTAGAGCCAATGTGAACGTTACAGATTGTTTTTGACCCTCAGCTACCACACCACCTTTTGATTGGGTAGTGAAGAACAACTTGTTGATGTCTACATTACCTTTTGTAGTAGCTAGTTCGAAAGAAAGTTTGTCGAATGCTTCATCATAAATCGTCAAAGGGTTTTCTTTATGAGCTGCAAAGTCATTATATGTTTTGTAATGCTTAAGCAATACTTGTTTTACTTTACCACCTTTAGTAGAGAAAGTAACTTTGATGTCTTTGTTTTCAAGAACTACCTCTTGCGCCACGCCAGTAGCTGCCGTCGCAAAATCACCAGCTGCTGCTTTCAATGCAACGGTATCAACAGTTGTTGTAGCGGCAGATCTGTGAATAGTAGTTTGAGCAACTTGCGCTTTTTGCGCCTGTTTTGGTTCATCTTTCGGAGCAAAGAAAAACTGGTACCCCAGCAACATCCCCATCAGCAATAATAGCCCCGTGACTTGATTTCTATCCATTTGGTATTTGTTTAAAAGCGCCTTTCGTTTTTAAAAGGCTAGTTATTTTTGGAATTGTAGTATTTAAAAGTTTGACCTTGGTATTTTGTGGCAAAAACAAAAGTAACTGTTGGCTAGTCTTTTCGTATTGAGAATAAGGTTAAATAAATGTTTAGTTTGTATATAAATACTATTTTTTCTCTTCGCAAAGCCCTACTTTTCTTGTCTTGACACAAGAAAAGTAGCAAAAGAAAGTCAAGAATTTATAATCGGTGTGGCGTTCCACCTCGATTCGCTCAAATAGTAACAGTATAAATTCATTGCTTACGCAAGCAATTTCCCAAAGTTTAAACAGCCTCAATATATTTAAAATCGTCAAAATCGAATGGTAAAGAAATAAAAATGCACCGCCTCGACTTTGGCGGTGCAAAATTACAAAGAACTTGGCTTTTTAGCTGTATTTTTTTACAAAAGGTTATTTACTTGTGCCTTTTGCTACTGGAGAAGCATTTTTTAGAGCCGCCTTTACAAAATGTACGAATAACGGAGCAGGATTTACAACCGTTGATTTATATTCTGGGTGGAATTGAACACCAATAAAGAATGGATGATCTTTGATTTCAACAATCTCAACCAAACCTGAGTCTGTATTGATACCTGTTGGAACCATTCCAGCCGCTTTGATTTGTTCAAAATAATTATTGTTGAACTCATAACGGTGACGGTGACGCTCTTGGATATTTAGTTTTCCATAGATGCTATGCGCCAATGAGCCTTTTTCGATTTTACAACCATAAGCACCCAAACGCATTGTACCACCTTTGTTGGTAATATCCTTTTGGTCGGCCATGATGTCGATTACAGGATGAGCCGTTTCAGGATTCATTTCTGAAGAGTGTGCTTCAGCAAGTCCCAATACGTTACGAGAAAACTCGATTACTGCACATTGCATACCCAAACAAATACCAAAGAATGGAATTTTGTGTTCACGGGCATATTTTACAGCGTTGATTTTTCCTTCAATACCACGCTCACCAAAGCCTGGCGCTACTAAGATACCATCTAAGTTGGCTAATTTGCTTTCGTAACCAGTATCAATGAGTGTTTCAGAAGAAATCCAACGAATATTTACTTTAGTTTCACAAACTGCTCCAGCATGAATAATAGCTTCAGCAATTGATTTATACGAGTCTTTCAATTCTACGTATTTACCAACCAAACCGATAGTGATTTGTTCGGTAGGGTTTTTCAATTTACCCAAGAACGCTTTCCATTGGTCTAAGTCTGCATCACGGTCGTTGTAAATATCTAATTTGTACAATACTCTTGCGTCTAATTTTTCTTTACGCATCAATAAAGGTACATCATAGATGGTCTCAGCGTCCATAGCCTCAATCACATCGTTGGCAGATACGTTGCAGAATAGGGCAATTTTGCGACGCATATCTTGTGGAAGAGGATGCTCTGTACGACATACCAAAATATCAGGCTGAATACCAGATTCTGACAATTGACGTACTGAGTGTTGAGTTGGTTTTGTTTTAAGCTCACCCGCAGATGCCAAATATGGAACCAATGTTAGGTGGATAAACAACGTGTTTTTCTCACCTAAATCCCATTTTAATTGACGAGTAGCCTCAATAAATGGAAGTGACTCGATGTCACCCACGCAACCACCGATTTCAGTGATTACGACGTCGTATTCGCCAGTTTCGCCCAACAACAAGATGCTTCTTTTGATTTCATCCGTGATGTGAGGAACTACTTGAACGGTTTTACCCAAATAATCACCACGACGTTCTTTCGTGATTACATTGTAGTAAATACGACCAGTTGTAATGTTGTTTGCTTGTGAAGTTGGTACGCCCAAGAAACGCTCATAGTGACCCAAGTCAAGGTCAGTTTCAGCGCCATCGTTGGTTACATAACACTCCCCATGCTCATAAGGGTTAAGTGTACCCGGATCGATATTGATATACGGGTCAAATTTTTGAATAGTTACCGATAATCCTCTGGCTTGCAGAAGTTTTGCTAATGATGAGGCAATAATACCTTTGCCTAATGAAGAAGTCACACCGCCCGTAACAAAGATGTATTTCGCGGTTTTAGGTTGCCCTTTACCTGACATTGTAAGAAATGATTGATTTGTGAATTTTCCGATGAACGAAAGTTCATGGACGTTTCAGATTTCCCAAAGAAGATTTCATTTTAGAAAATCCGAAACTATGGTTACGGGATACAAAGGTAAGAAAATTCCTTAGAACTCTAAGTGTAAAGTGGCTAAGTTTTTTTGAAGTGCCTGATTTTCAGGAGAATATTTTTTTATTTTTTTTGAAGATACATTCTGCGAAAAATTTTACCTGATGAT
Source organism: Flectobacillus longus (assembly GCF_030056705.1). GTDB lineage: Bacteria > Bacteroidota > Bacteroidia > Cytophagales > Spirosomataceae > Flectobacillus > Flectobacillus longus. Next base: position 62,044 of record NZ_JASHIC010000012.1, on the reverse strand, counting down.
GGTCAGAAAACTCTTTCATCATGGTCTGATTTCCGACAGTTTTTGATTGACTTAACAAAAATTGTATTTTTTCTTGTAACTCTTCTTGATTATTTGGCTCTACGGTAATTCCCAGTTGATTTCTTCGGGTAAGTTCTCCCATCAAACCGTAATTATAAGTTAAGAGCGGTTTTTGGGCAAAAGCTGAGCGCACCATGATACCACTCATACCAATATGTTTTTGATACAAGCCCATAATTACATCAGAAAGTGCAAAGAATTGTTCAATTAGTTCGGGTTCTACGAAATAATCAACTTTAACAATTTGTAAGTGGTTTTCGGCTCCAACCGCTTTTAATTTTTCCTCAAAACGATTTTTTTCTTCGGCAGTCCAGCCGCCTACTAGCAGTAAGCAAGCATCCTGTTGTTGTTTTTGGGGTAATTGAAGCAATGCCTCCAGCGTTGGAATGATTCCTTTTCTTTCATCCAAAAAACCAAAAATAAGAAATACCTTACGATGCGGTTCAATACCTAACTGTTGTCGGAGCAAAGCGGGAGCTTCCGCTGGGAATGGATAGGTTTTGACTGGGTCAGGCAAATACAATGCTTTGTTACTATGCCATTTTTCTTGAATATACTCTGCTGCAAAGGGGTCAAGGCAATAAAGATTGGTCAACTTTTTAGAAAAAAGTAACCCACGAAGCATCCATTTTTTACGAATAAAATTGATACGTTCTTTCCAAGAGTCGGGACGATAATTGGTCAGTGTAGTTCTAAAAAATATGCCAGAAAAAGTACAAGGAGCTTGATTGCCTTTTTGTAAAATCGCCAATTGTAAATGGTCAAGATACATCAAAACACTATGTTGGGCTTGAAATAGAGAAGCATATTTACAGAATAATCCCCATTCAAAATCTCCACGTTTGATGATATTACTTTCTGCTTGATACTGCTGAAATTCTTCCTCAGAAATATATTTCCACTCAAAAACAGAAGCATCCACCGACGTTCTTTGCGTAAGCTTGACGTGTTTCGAAGCAAAATTTGGACTTACCAAGGCTATTAATTTGATAGGAAGACGATGTTCTAACTGATATTCAATCAAATGTGCTAGATATTCAGAATGATGACCAGAAGCATCTAAATCAAATAATAAAATAGTCGGGAAAGGCATTTTGAGTGCTGAGTGCTGAGTTTTGAGTGAGGAGTTTTTAACTTATTTGGGATGTTGGATTTCGGAAAAAAATCGAACATTTCCGAAATCCAATATCTGAAATCCCAAATTGCAAAGACACTTTGTACCTTTGTGCCTTTGCCACTTGGTGCCTTTTTAGGCATTCATTAAGCTTTCGATTTCGTCAGCTTCCATTGGAATGCTTCCCATCAAATCGAGATTACCATCCTCAGTAACAAGGATATTATTTTCGAGACGAACTCCCAGACCTTCTTCTTGGATATAAATCCCAGGCTCAATTGTAAATACCATTCCAGCCTCAAAACGACGGTAGCGACTCCATACATCATGCACATCCAAACCTAAGTGGTGTGATGTTCCGTGCATAAAGTATTTTTTGAATAAAGGAGATTCTGGATTTTGATTTTTTACATCAGTTTTATCAAATAAACCTAGTCCAATCAATTCAGATTCAATGAACATTTCTACTTCGTGTTGGTATTCACTCCATAAAACACCTACCTGCATGATAGATTTAGCGAATTTGAAAGCACGATGAACAGCATCATATACTGCACGCTGACGAGCTGTATAACGACCATTGACAGGAATAGTACGCGTTAAGTCCGCATTGTAGTTAGCATATTCGGCTGCTACGTCCAACAACAACAAATCTCCATCTTTACAAATACGGCTGTTTTCGATGTAGTGCAATACACAAGCATTGGCACCTGAAGCGATAATTGGCTGATATGCAAATCCTTTTGAGCGATTTCTTACAAACTCATGGATAAGTTCTGCTTCTACTTCGTATTCTGTAACACCAGGTTTTACAAAATTCAAGAGTTTTCTAAAACCTAATTCTGTAATACGAATAGCTTCGTTGAGTTGCGCAATCTCTACAGGATTTTTGATAACACGTAGATGGTGCATCAATGGAGCCACACGCTCAAGACGGTGTAAAGGATAACGGTCTTTTACCCAGTTGATAAACTTCGCATCGCGTGTTTGTACCTCAGAACTATTACGGATATGTTCGTTGGTATTGAGATAAATGGCTTCTGCCTCAAATACCAAGGTAGTCAAAACTTGCTCGAATTGGCTAGTCCAATAGATTGTCTCAATGCCAGAAACCTCTTTTGCGTGTTCTTTTGTGTATTTGTATCCTTCCCAAACTGCAATCACATCAGAAGTTTCACGTAAGAATAAAATTTCTCTCATACGTGGGTCTGGAGCATCTGGAAACAACAAAAGAATCGTTTCTTCTTGATCGATACCACTCAAATAAAACAAATCAGAGTTTTGTCTGAAGCCCATTGTACCGTCAGCATTGGTCGGCATAATGTCATTTGAGTTGAAAATCGCTATACCTTTTGGTTTCAATAGCTGGTTTAATCTAGCTCTGTTTGTTACAAACAGTTGACTATCTATCGGTAAGTATTTCATTGATGAGTGTTGTTGGTGTTATTTTTTTTCGCACAAATAAATAATCTCCTCCTTCGGAAGAGCATAGCGTTCTACTTTGTCTTTGGGCATTTCCATCACAAAACGGTCTTGTGTAACATGCCAACCACCTTGTTCGAGGCGTTTGTGGTAGTCACGACCAAAAATACGGAAGTGGTCATCTTGTTTGAACAGACGCTCACGCTCTTTCGGGTCGGTGATGGTTTTATCCTCAAAAGTAGTTTCCAAGTTCCAGTCTTGTGGTGATTGCATAATACCCCAACCGTTTGGTTTTAGTACACGACGCATTTCTTGCATACAACGAATATCATCGTCGACGTGCTCCAATACGTGATTACAGAAAACTACATCGAAAGTATTGTCTTCGAAAGGAATATTGTGCAAGTCCATTTTTACTTTTGCCAAAGGCGACTCAATATCAGCAGTGATATAGTCCAGGTTTTTCATTTTTTCGAAACGGTCGATAAAACAATACTCAGGCGCCACATGCAAAACTTTAAGGTCGGCTTTGAAGAAATTAGTCTTTTGTTGAAGGTATAAATACATCAAACGGTGACGTTCGAGCGCAAGGCAGTTTGGACAAAGAGCGTTATCACGAGGCTCGAGACGACCATAAGGAACGAATTTCGAAAATGTAGAGCCACAAACTGTACATTCCACCTTATTACCTCGCAAAAAGAACGCATATAGGTTCATGGCAAAGTGACTAACTAATTGCAAATACTTACGAGGAATGTTTCGGAGTGTCCAGCTAATAATTTTTTTCATGGAAATGATGGTCAAATATATTTTTTGCAAAGGTAAAAAATGATTCCGAAATAAAATAGGAGGGAGAAATACTGTCCCGGTTTTATACAATTATATTCTCTAAAATGACGAATTTCTTAAATTAAGAGATTTTATCGATTACTTATATTCAATGTAAATGTTGTATTTTTACATTTAGTAAAACTAAATATATAGCTATGTTACAATCTACTGATGACTGGGATGACATTGAAAAAGAAGAAGGGAATGAGGATGTAAGTATTACAATTCCTTTTAACCCATCCGAGATAAATATTAAAATCATACCTAGAAATATCGGACAACTGGTAGAATTGATGGAGGATGATCAGATATTAGTTCCTCGTTATCAAAGATTACCAAATCTATGGAGTAATACTAAGAAGAGTCGTTTTATTGAGTCTTTAATGCTAGATTTACCTATCCCATTATTCTATTTTGATGAGGCAGATGACAAAAAATGGTACGTGGTTGATGGTCTTCAAAGAATGAGCACATTGGAGCATTTTATACTAGGTCGCGGTGAGGTTGGGAAAAATAAATCGCATTTAGTTTTGGAGAACTTGGAGTTTCTAACACAGTACAATGGTAATAAATGGGAGGAGCTACCCAGAGATGTGAAACGGAGGATTAATTCAAATCAAGTAACTATCAACCTAATTGGAAAGGGAACACCAGACGAGGTTAAATACACCATTTTTAGCCGAATAAATCAGGGAGATGTACCACTTAAGGCGCAAGAAATTCGTACAGCCCTCTTTCAGGGATACAGAGTAGATTTTTTGGAGTTTTTATTAGATCAACAACAAGAATCTGGGATATATTTTCGAAAAGCAACAGATAATTCTGTAAAAACAAAAAGACAAGAAGATTTAGATTTTGTCTCAAGATTTTTAGCGTTTTATTTACTGGGTTTTACAACCTACGAGCCAGATTTAGATAGATTTATAACAAAAGGAACACGTATTATTCCTAGCGATGAAAAAAAACTCAGCGAAATAAAAGCTAATTTTACTAAAGCGCTGAAGTTAGCTTTTAATATTTTTGGAACTGACGCTTTTAGGAAAAGGTTTAGCGTCAATGATCCACGTAAACCTGTAAATAAGCCAATTTTTGAGGTAATTAGTGTAGCATTTGCTAACTTACCTGAAGATGAAATATCTCTTTTAGAATTAAACTCGTTGGAGTTTAGAATGAAATTTATAGAATTTTTAACCAATAATAAAAAATTTCTTGATGCTATAACTACTGGAACAGCTACTAAAGAAAGTGTTATAAATAGAAATACCGAGTTTAATACACTATTAACTACATTCATTAATGATAAAAGAGATAAAGCTTCAAAATTTTAAAAGTCATGCTGAAACTCTTGTTGAGTTTGAAAATTTAACCCTTTTGTGTGGTGCTAATGGGGTAGGTAAGTCTTCTTCTATACAAGCCCTCTTATTACTACGAGATAACTATATTAAAGAACGGAATTTCGAAAATCTGGATTTGAAATCTAACTCCGTTAAAATTGGCACTGCAGGAGATGCTATTTATCAATATGCAGAGGAAGATGGCTTTACTTTTCATTTTTTGACTTCAATTGACTCCTATTTTTTTAAGTATTCAGCTGAAAAGGAAGAGGCAAAGATAAAGAGTTTTATTAATCTTGTCGAATCCAGTGCAAATAGTAAGATTGATGAAGAGAGTCTATTTTCCTACAAATTTCAATACATAAGTGCAAACAGACTTGGTCCACAAGAGCAATATCCCAAGGATGATAAAATTGTAGATATTCGACGACAAATATCGGAAATGGATGGTAAGGCTGAATACTTTGTTCATTTTCTGAATCAGTATAGAAATTTGACAGTGGCTAAAGCTTTATGTATTAAAAATGATTATGATGATTTATTTTCTCAGGTCATAGCATGGGAACAAGAGATAAGTAGTGGAATTAATATAGATATTAGAGATCAAGGAAAGTTAGGTTTTACATTAAAGTATTCTTTTGAGACTAACAGAGGAAGTACTGGTAGAACTAATTTATTTGAAGCATCGAACGTTGGATTTGGTATTAGTTATGTGATGCCAATAATTATAGCTATTCTCTCTGCCGAGCCTGGTGCTTTGTTAATAATAGAGAACCCAGAGGCTCACCTACATCCGCATGGTATATCTAAACTCACTGAGTTGATATGTCTGGCTGCTGAGTTAGGAATACAAATCATTATAGAAACACATAGTGATCATGTCATTAATGGAGTATTGGTACAATGTAAAAGATTTGAAGAAGGGAACGAGGGCATTTCAAAAGATAATGTAAAAATTTATCATTTTGATCGTGACGAAACTAATCACTGTACTGTAGCAAACAAGATTAAATTGGAAAGTGGTGGAAGGTTACGTTATCCACCCAAAGGTTTTTTTGACCAATTTACAATTGACAGAAAGTTTTTAATGGGATTTTAATGAAAAACGAATTTGTATTCTACATCCATTCCGAAATGTTCAATGATGAGCATTTCACAACTGAAAATTTTGAGATATATAGAAAAGCTACTTACTCAATTTTGGAGGTTGCTAGACAACTTGAAGCTGATATTTATTTTTCTTCAGAGGATATAGAAAAGCTCGCTGAAAAATTTGCAGAAATTAGTGACGTAGAAGGCTTTGATGAATATATTCAAAGTCCACAGGCTTATTTAGAGGTTTTGTTTAAGGATGCAATACCTCATAAATCTAGGGGTTTGTATTTTGAAGTTGTCTTCAATGAAAAACAGTCAAGTTTAGCATTTTATGCTGATAGTAAATGTTTAAATTGTTTAACAGATGCAGCCAATCATATAATTATTTCAGTAAGCCTGTCAGGAGAAAGTAACTTACTTAAAGTAGATTCAGAAAGTGAATTTGAAAAAGTGAAAATTAACTATTTTTGTTCAGATATTTTGCTCTGGAAATTTATTAACAGCAAGCTACCTAAACGTATATACCATTTCTCATCAAAACATGGTAATAGCCAGAAAAAAGCAAATCCTCCTAAAAGAAACGAACAAGCATCACAATTGAAATGTAGTGATGAAGAAGCACAAAACTTATTGGATAATGCGATTTTTGATTTGCGAGAAACCCCTTGGTGTTATATTTTTGATGATAGATACTTACCTAGTATTTCCATTTGAAGGAGATAACCCACAGAACCAGTATCATGCTTTCCACTTGGAGGATGAAAAACTATGGAATAAAGTTCCTAAATCAATTCGAGAGTTCTTTAAAAAATAAAATCACAAAAGCGGTCGAAAAACTCATTTCGACCGCTTTTGTTTATCTCAAAAACTCATGAATATATTAAGCTTTCTGAATACGATTAGTCAAATAAATACCTGCTAACGTAAGTCCACTGCCAAAACCTGCTAACATTAATTTGTCATCAAGTTGTACTTTCCCATTTTGGATACCGTTGTACCAAGCAATTGGAATAGAGGCTGCTGAGGTATTTCCGTAGTTGACAACGCTCTCCAAGCATTTTTCAATAGGGAAATCCATCTGTGAGCAAGCTGCTTCCAAAATACGAATATTTGCACTGTGAGGAATCATCCAATCGATTTGATCTGTGGTGATACCATTTTTTTCTGCCAATTTGATAATATTTGCAGGGAGGTTCGATACAGCCCACTTGAATACGGTACGTCCATTTTGGTGGATTTTTCCGTTGTAGTCTATTTGCTCAAAATTGATTGGAGCTGGTTGATTCGATAAATACAAATCTTTTCCTAAGTCGCCGTTGGTTGTTGAAATAGACTTATGTAGATATTGCGTTTCTGAGCTTTCTACTAAAACTGCACCTGCGCCATCACCAAATAATACACAACTAGTGCGGTCGGTAAAGTCAGAAATTTTTGATAACGTTTCGCCACCGATAACCAATACCTTTTGGTAGTCACCTGTTGCGATAAGACCCTTTGCCAAAATCAAACCGTAGGCAAAACCTGCGCAACCAGCCGAAACGTCCAAGCATCCTGCATTCGGAATACCCAAACGGCTCTGTACTTGGCTAGCCATACTAGGAAAGGATTGTTCGGGTGTACTGGTAGCAACAATTACAAAGTCAATGTCTGCAAGATTCTTTTGATAATTGTCAGCCAAGTTTTGAGCCGCTTTTACACACAAATCACTGGTATATTCGGTTTCTGAGCTGTAATAGCGGGTATTAATCCCTGTTCTGCTCACTATCCATTCGTCGGTAGTTTCCAAAAATTGTTCGAAATAATGGTTGTCGATTTTCTTTTCAGGAAGATACACCCCGATAGAATCAATAATTGCATTCATATTAACTTGTTTTTGAATTGTTTGAATACACATACCGAATGGTATGTGGTACTACAAATTTTTTTAGAGGCGGATTTGTTCAATAATAGCCGACTCAATATGATTAGCGATATTTACTATGTAATTTTTATTTTGGGTAATCAAAGACATGAATATTCCTCCTTCAATCATAGAGTAAATATTGGTAGCTAAGGTATGTGCGTCAGTGGCTTCTTTGATTTCTTTGTGCTTAATGCCATGGGCGATAATAGTTGCCGTATTTTGGATAAGTCTATCACAAATTTTACGAGCCTCCTCAAACAAAATTGGATTGTTGAAACGAGCATCAACTCCCAAATTAAGAAGCGGACAACCACCTCTTTCTGATGCTAACTCATAATAGTATTCTTTGAAATAAAAGGTCATACCATAAAGCTTATTTATAGCACCTTTACGTTCAATGACTACATTATTAAGGGGTTTTACCAATTTTTTTACATTCAAATGAAAAGCCTGAAAAGCTAAATCTTCTTTGTTTCTGAAGTAAAAATATACCGCTCCTTTGGTGAGATTGGTAGCCTTGGTAATCTCAGAAAGCGACGTACCATTGTAGCCTTTTTTGTTAAAAAGAGGAGCTACTTTTTCGAGTATGTATTCTTGCGTCGTTTCCATGGATTGTAAATATAAGAAAAAAAATAATTCACATACCAATCGGTATGTGAATTATTTTTTCGGGCTAAAGAAAAGTAACATGTTCTAACATAAAACATTAAAGAGAGAACTATTAAAAAAGGTCTCTTACAAAATTTTACCCACATATAAGATACTAGAGAATCAAGAACATATTTTTCTGATGAAAAATAATCTTAAATAGGTCTACAAATTACATTTTGTTGCAATAAAAGTGTCTCTTTTTTGTTCTAGTAAAGTAGTAAAACTTAATCCTCAACAACTTATACAAATATTTTATGAAAGATACCGTCTTTGCTAACTGGACCTTATCTAAACTTTTGAGCAAAAAACAATCTCTAAAGTTTTATGTTAACACTTTCTTAGTATTCCAAATTACATTGGTACTTATATCAGTATATCTTATCTCTGCAATCAACAAACAGGGCTGGATTGCTCTCTTAATTTTGTTGAACGTTGGGGTACAGCTATATCGCAACAAACATAGACTGCAATTGAAAATGGTAGAGGAGGAGATTTATTCAAGAAGAAAGTAATTCTAGGTAATAATGCAATTTGTATTATTGGGCTTTCGGCAGTTAGCTATGGGTACTTGGCAAAATGTTTATCAAAAAAGGCAGTTGAAATTAATTTTTCAACCGCCTTTTTGATACTAAATTTCAAAATGACACCTCTCTAGACGCAATGCTTTGCGTCTCTACTGGTCAAATTCATATTAATCACTAAATCACTCAATCCAAATTCACTCAATGAAGATAGATTCATGTATTTTGGAAAAATGGAGCCTTCGTGATGACTAAACTTTTACCTTTATTCTCCAAGCAAAGCAACTGCTTTGTCTATTTGATCACAGTATTTATTTAGTACTGATGAGACAATCTCAATGCCTTTTTCTGCATCTTTCCATTTTCTTTGCTCGATAGACTCACGTACTGAAGGGATTGTTTTTACACCATATCCTGTAAAAAATCCAGGAGCATAAATTTGGTGTTTGTACCACGGACGATTCGGTAAACCTTCTGGCAGGGTCAAGGTTCTTTCAATCGTATAGAGAAGTTGGTTCAATGCCTCAAGCTTCGCTGGTGCTAATTTATTGCTATTTTTTACCACAGAAGCGTAAGCATTAGCACTTTTGTTGAGACGATTCAAACTATTTTCGAGCGGAGCAAAATTAATATAAGGAACCTCCTCATAAGTTTTCACAACAATCGGTTCGTTCGGGTCAGCGGCTGCCGCAAAATGCCCTTCTTTTACCAGACGATTGTTTTCTTCAGTTTTGCTACGAATATTTTCTAGTAAAGCTTTTACTTCAGTACCATAGTTTTGAAGCGTATTTGAAAAGTTTTGGAACTCAAAAGGCAATACATCCGCATTTGCAAGACGCAAAACTGTTCTTCCCATGGTTTTTGCCAATGTTACACCATAAGCAAAGTCAGGGTCTTTGAAACGAGTGTAATGGTCAAAAGAATCATAAATAGAGTGATATTCGCCACCTTCATCTTCGCCACCATAACCCACATTCATAGCAGACACGCCCAAATGTTGTAAAAATGGTGTAAAATCCGAACCCGAACCCAAAGCGCCAATACGAATATCGCCGCGACTTAAGGCTTCTTTTTTGCTTTCGCCAGACCCATTTACCAAAATATACGAACGTAAACGGTCATAAACACTGATGTTTTTTTGTGGGTCGATTACATCTCGGCTTACTTGGTTAAAGAATTTTTCTAATGTGTGCGAACCACCAGCAGACAGAAAGCCACGTCCATTGCCATCTGAGTTAAGATATGCTACAGCTTTTTTCTGTAACTCAGAACGATTTGCCTCAGCCCATTCGGTTGAGCCTAACAAACCTGGTTCTTCACCATCCCAAGCACAAAATACCAAGGTTCTTTTTGGTTTCCAGCCTGTTTTGGCCAATTCTCCAATAGCACGAGCTTCTTCCATAACGGCTACCATCCCACTCAAAGGATCGGCTGCGCCAAATACCCAAGCATCATGGTGATTGCCTCTGAGAATCCACTGGTCAGGAAATTCTGAACCTTTCATTACTGCAATAACATTGAACAAAGGTTCTACTTTAAAATCGAATTGGAGCTTTAAATGCACTTTGGCAGCTCCAGGACCCACATGATAGGCAATAGGTAAGCCACCTCTCCAAGATTCGGGTGCTATTCTTCCATCCAATGCTTTGAGTAGGGGCAAGGCATCGCCATAAGAAATAGGTAAGACAGGAATCGTCATGATGGTTGTAGCATCTTTTACCTCCAATCTTTTGGCATCTTTGGTATCGCCATAACCAGGAGTAAGAGGGTCGCCAGGCGCAACAGGCAAGTCTAACACCGAGCCTCGTTGAACACCAGCTTCTGGACGAAAAGGGCCTTTTGGATATACATCACCTTGACCATAGCCATCGTCTTTAGGGTCGGAGTAAATAATACAACCCACTGCACCTTTTTCGGCAGCTAATTTAGGTTTTAAGCCACGCCATGAACCACCGTAGCGCACAATCACAATTTTTCCCTTAACACTAACACCTATTTTTTCGAGTACTTCATAATCATCAGGACGACCAAAATTTACATAAACTAACTCAGCGGTCACATCACCATCTGCTGAAAAGCAATTGTAAGTCGGTAAATGATCTTTTAGCTGGTTCGAAGTGCCATCTTCTTTGAGCATTGGCTCAACCAAGCTAGCTTTGAAAAGCGTAGGACTTACCAAACTAACTTCACGTACTTTAGGAGTTGGAAAAAGCGTGTAAAGTGTATCTATACGAGCCTCAAATCCCCACGATTTAAACAAATCGCGCATATATACAGCATTGGCACGGTTGTGTGGCGAGCCCACATAATGTGGTTTCGAACTCATAAACTTCATCCAAGTACGTAAGTTTTGGGCGTTAAGTTGAGCATCAAATTTGGCTTCTAATTCTTTTTCGGAAGCAGTACCTTTTTCAGAGAATCCGAGGAGGTTTTGAGCCGACGAGGTAAGTTGTCCTAGGCACAAAAATCCTAGGAGTGTAATCAGTTTTTTCATAATAAGTTATGATGAAGAAAAGTGAACATAATCGCCGAATAAATAAATTAGTAGGCAAAACGAAATTAATTTTATCCGCTTTAGGCATTAGGCCATAACCTGTAGATAAAAAATATTTCTTACGAAATTATTAACTCATTTAGCCTAAAACCTACAGCTTATTGCTTAAAGCGTATTGATGCAATTTTATTTTGCATTAATACTTTAGTCAAATTCGGTATTAGTAAAGATAAGAAGTTTATCGACTGGCAAAAGAATTAAATACCCTAAAGTTCGAAAAGAAGAGAAATTTGTATCTGGTTTTGCTGATAATCACTTTTTTAATGTACGAACAACTATATTTTTTATAACTTGAAGTTCATTAAATCACGACTAAACTAAATCACCTCTCGAAATGAAAGATGAAACCTATTCAAAATTGACCCTCGAAGAACTAAAAGCCAAAGAAAAGACGTATAAAGTTGTATTGGGAGCCTTGTTGGGATTACAGATTCTGATAGTAATATTAGCGATTTACTTGATGATTACCCAAAAGCAATTTACCTTCATTGCTATTTCAGGGGGCTTGATACCAAGTTTGATTCTTACGCAAAAAAGTCTCAAAAAAGTTCAAGAAGAAATTAAAAACCGTATTTAATAATGCTGAAAAATTTAGGATTTCAGGAATACCTATCTATTGGGTATCTTTATTTGTTGATATTAGGCGTCGTTAGCGAGTCTATTTTTTACAAAATGTTGGGGATCAATATCCTTTATTTTGCCTCTTTGTCAGATATTCTAACCGCTCCATTAACCTTACTCATGAGCCATTGGCTGATTCCTGTTACCATTTTAGGAATGGTTTTACTACTGGTGCTAGTGAATAAATTGAGCGAAAAGTTTAACGCAAAACATGACAAAGAGCAAGCGATGAATTTACTTATCCTCTGTACTGGACTTATCTTTTTTGGTTTTTTTATTGGTATCGAACTAGGAAGAGGCTCTAAACAAAAGAGTCTTATTGCCGAAGGTAAAACTAAGCCCAATTACCAAATTACTTTTGATGACGGACAAATCCAGAACGTGACCATTATAGGGCAAAATTCTACCTATCTGTTTTATGTGCCAGAAAAAGGTAAGAAGCTTATTATTGCACTTATCGATGGTAATGTAAAAAGGATGGAGGTTTTGTAACGAGAATCTTCTTCAGAACCTGATAAAGTGTTTTTGGTTAGATATAATCAGTTATTTGAATATCTTAATAATTCGTGACTATTATAACATTTTTTAACATATAAACACTAAAATAAAGCATTCATCCAATCGTTGCATAGAATAGCTAGATTCATATTTTAGGTGAATCTAGCTATTGTTTTTTAGTTTCAACCTAAATTTTAATAGCTCGTGAAGAAAAATTTTATGTTCGCCTCCTGTTTGCTCTTTGTCTGTACTGCACCTTTGATTGCCCAAGATATACTTGATAGTCCAGCTCAAATAGTGCAGATTTCTACCACTGAAACAAAAAATACCACGGAACACATCCTTGATATCTCTGATGATTCTGAGTTAATTAGACCGACAGGGAGTCTTTCAACCTATAATATATTTACTGAAAAAAAGAGGATTCAAATGTTTGTAAAAGCAGAGTATAATACCTATAGATATAATACCTACAGAAATGCGGATAATGAGAGGCTATTTCATAAATCAGCGTTGTCGAATATGTCTTTGGGAGCGGGTTTGTTATGGGAACCAAAGGGATTTAATCGAAAGCTAGGGATAGAGGTTGATGCAGCTTTTGCAAGCTATCAAGAACTTGCACAAATGAACGCTGGATTTTTACCCGCAAGAAATGTAACAGCCCTAAGTTTTGCACTTTTACCACAATACGTTTTTTACCAAAATGAAGCAGAAACGGTCGCTTTATTTGTACAAGCTGGCCCAACTTTTGAAAAAGTTATAAGTGATAGTACCCCTATGAAAACATTTGTTTATCATGATGATATAATTGGATATAGAGTAGGTCTAGGAACAAGATTTGGCAGATTATTCACCAGTATAAACTTTTCTCAAAACAATTCAGGAAGAACATCGTGGAGCAATTTTGTAAAAGCCACCATCACCAAGGTTGGTCTTTCATTGGGGTATAATTTGAGTAAGTAATAAAAACAAAAAAGCGAGCGTTTTTCAAAACGCTCGCTTTTTTGTTTGATTGTATAAAAATCTTACAATTCTCTAATCCAAACATTTCTGAAACTTACTGCATTTCCGTGGTCTTGCAATGAGATTGGACCTTTTGGCCCGTGTACAGGATTGGTTGGTTGACCGATATAGTTGGTTACACCCTGAATTTTAGTGTGATTTTGTACGATGATACCGTTGTGGATTACTGTAACATAACCAGGCGTTTCGATACCGCCATTTACTGTAAAACGTGGCGCTGTATAGATAATATCGTAAGTATTCCAATCACCTTGTTTCGCTGTTGCATTTACCATTGGAGGTGTTTGCTTATAAATCGAACCAGCTTGACCGTTACGATACGTTCTGTTTTTGTACGAATTTAATACTTGTACTTCGTAAATTCCGTGGAAGAAAACACCGCTATTGCCGCGCCCTTGGCTTTTTACATTCTCTGGCTCTTCAGGAGAACGCCATTCGATATGTAATTGGCAATCACCAAAATGCTTTTTGGTAGAGATATTTCCAGCACCTTTAACTACTGTAAAAACACCATCTTTCACTTCCCATTTAGCAGCACTACCGTCTTTGATAGACTCCCACTGATCAAGATTTTTGCCATCAAATAGCACGATAGCATCTGAAGGAATAGCTCCTGGGGTTACAACGCGAACTTCTGGGTCCCAATATTCAGTAGCGTCTGGCTTTTCAGGATTTTTTTCTACAAATCGGAAATCCTGTGCTTGGACTTTTAAGCCCAAAAGACAAACTGCGGCACTTAAAATTACCTTCTTCTTGATTTTCATTGGAAAAATTGTTTAAGTTTAAATTTTAATCTACAGTAAAACAATTCGACTGTTTTGAGTGTATCCCAATAAGACGTTTTATTGAACTGTAATTCGGGAATAGTTATTGATTATAAAAATAGTTTTAAGTTTACCGAAATAAACTGCCTGTAAATTTAACAGCAAACTTGAATAAATATGAAAAATGCCCAAATTAATTGGATTAAATTCTATATCCTATCAGGGTTTATACTTATAGCACATACTTTTTTTGGACAAAATACAGCTTTTCGCTATCTTGATGTAAATACATTATGCAAAGACAAACGTGTTTTGGCTCTCCGAAACGAGTTACCACAAGGTTGGATATTTAAAACCAATGGTTCAAATTTTTATATCGAACGTATCGATGATGTATATTTGCCCAAAGAGGCGCTAAAAAGTATAGAAATGAAAGCACAACCCGTTGAAAAGTATGTAAACGGGAAAAAAATGCTACTTTTCAAAACCAAAGCATACTTTTTGATGAGTGTTGAGAAAAAATTGCCAACCAAACTCAATACCAAACAAAAGTCTATCATGAAAGCCATTTATGAGTCTGACTACTATACTTTTTTTCTCTGGCAAAAACATGGTTATTCGTATTCAAAAGCCATTTTGCCACAAAGTTTGTACGACGAATTTAGAGAGGTAGAAAAACTGTTGGCCGACTATTGGCTTTCTAAATAAACTTCTAGCAGTATTTTGCTGACAAGCGATAACAATCATCGTTATTTTGGCTGATGGTCTACCGCCAAAAGTCCAAGCTAAACGAACACTTCTTTTAACCCTAATACTTTTACAATACGAAATGAGACCAAAAATTGCAAAAAAAGCACCAGGAGAAAGATTAGTAAAGCGTATGCCATTGCGTACCAAATGGATTTTGTGCGCCGCTGCTGGTATTTTATTATTTGGATTTGGCCTTTCTGTGGTAGCTACTGCTGCATTCAAAAAAGGCATGAATGAGGCCTTTTATATATGGTTTTTGCTAGGCTTGTACGGATTAATCTTGACAAGTTTGGGATTGGTATGCCTTGGACAGGCTGTTCGCTTTAGATTATTGATGGATATCAATAAGAAAATGAATAAGCAAGAAAAAGAACTAGCAAAGCAAATTAAGAAATTAAATCACTTGGGTGAAGTGCTTAGAAATAAAGAAGATAAAAAAGTGGAAAAGAAAGAGGATAAAAAAGATGATAGAAAAGGAAAGCTTAATAATCAGAGAAAGGTCAACGAAAAACCAAGGGTAGATAAACAAGAAAACCCCGCCACTACCGACGAGGTTTAAATCTCTTAGAAGAAATTTCGAAAATTACTTCGCAGCCTTCGCAGCAAATTCAGCTTTGATTGCTTCGATATCAATTAACTTGATTTCTGGCTTAATACGCAAACGCTTAATTGCTTCGACTTTGTTTGTAGCTATAGCCTTATTTCTTCTGTCTTTTCTTTTTAGTCTTGTAACGGCCATTGTAAACAGATTTTTTGTTTGAGGTGCAAAATTACAGAATTAAACATTCTTATCCAACATAATATTGGATATTCCTTTAAGAAATCCCCTGAAATATAGAGATTTTCGGATATTAAAACCCTTTAGGCTTCCAAAAACCTAAAGGGTTTGTTATTTTTGCAGACATTTTAAATAAAGAGTAGGAAATCAATAAATCAAGTTTGAATCTCAAAAATGCTTAAATATGTTGCGATTCAGTGCTTTTATATTCGTATTGCCCTCAAAAGCACCTACTTTTTAAGAGTTAATCAAATTACTAATTCAGAATCATGAGTAGCAAACCATCATTAGCAAGAGGAACTAGAGATTTTGGCCCAGAGAAAATGGTCAAAAGAAATTATATTTTTGACACAATCAAGGCCGTTTTTCAAAGATTTGGCTTCCAACCATTGGAAACTCCATCGATGGAAAATCTCTCGGTTTTGATGGGTAAATATGGAGATGAAGGTGACCAACTTTTATTTAAAATCTTGAATTCTGGAAACTTTTCTGAGAAAATCTCACAAACAGATTTGGATGAAGGGTATAAAAAACTAACGACTAAGATTTCAGAAAAGGGCTTGCGTTATGACCTTACAGTGCCATTTGCAAGATACGTGGTGATGAATCGTAACGAATTGCCTCTTCCTTTCAAAAGATATCAAATCCAACCAGTTTGGCGTGCTGACCGCCCTCAAAAAGGTCGTTATCGTGAATTTTACCAATGCGATGCCGATGTGGTAGGTACGGATTCTCTGATTTGTGAAGCTGAAATCGTCATGATGATTCAGGAGGTAATGCAAAGTTTGAATATCAACTTTAACCTGAAAATCAATAACCGTAAAATTCTTTCTGGTTTGTCTGAAGCCATTGGTGCTGCTGGACAAGAAGCCGCTTTAGCTGTAGCAATTGATAAATTAGATAAAATTGGTCAGGAAAAAGTAATGGAAGAGTTGGCGGAAAGAGGTTTCTCAGCGGAGGCTTTGGCTAATTTGACGCCTGTTTTCTCTATCACAGGTTCTAACCAAGAGAAGTTTACAAAATTGGAGGAATTACTTCAAACTTCGGAAGTTGGTAAAAAAGGTATTGAAGAGCTTCGTGAAATGTGGAATTACATGACAGCCTTTGGCGTGACCGACGAAAATATTGAATTAGACATTACGCTTGCACGTGGTTTGTCGTATTATACTGGTGCAATTTTCGAAGTAAAAGCATTGGATGTTCAAATTGGCTCTATCACAGGTGGTGGTCGTTATGACAACCTAACTGGTACTTTTGGGGTGCCAGGATTGTCGGGTGTAGGTATTTCTTTTGGAGTTGATCGTATTTATGATGTTTTGGAAGAATTAAACTTATTCCCTAATAATCAGGCTGTAACTACCAAATTATTATTCTGTCACTTTGGAAAAGAAGAACAAAACTATACCTTACCATTGCTGCGTGCTGCTCGTGAAAGAGGTATTAATGCAGAGGTTTTTCCAGACAATGCCAAAATCAAAAAGCAATTGGATTATGCAGACCGTAAGAAGATTCCTTTTGTCGTAATTATTGGTTCTGACGAGTTACAATCAGGTTTGTTGACTCTGAAAGACATGACTTCTGGGGAACAATTCAAACTTTCGATTGACGATATTTTTGCAAAAATTAACGAATAACTGATTACATCAATATAAATGAATAAACCCCACCGACAAGAGTTAGTGGGGCTTTTTTGGTTGGTACTTTCGAGAAATTATTTGATATATAGATTATCTAAATCAGCTTTGCTTCCTAAAAAAACGTTAAAATCTACTGTTCCTTTGATACCCTCGACCCAGCCATTTTTATTATGTTGCCAAAACCAAAGATTTGAACCATATCCTTTAAGTGCTTCATTAGAATAATCGGCAATCCAGAGTGGATAATCGTCGTAATTACCTTTGATAAACTTCTTGTAGAAATTAGGATTGGTATAAATAATTGGCTTTGTACCGTAATGATTTTCGACCATATTGAGCCATACACCAATTTCTTTAATAATTTGTTCGTCGGATTTCAAGGAATTTTGTTCAATATCTAAAACAGGAGCAAAGTCTCCTTTTTCGAGTTTTACCGAATTAATGAAGTTTCTTGCTTGTCCTACTGGTTCGCGCCAAGCAATATAAAAATGATAGGCGCCACGTCGCATTCCTGACTTGCGTGCATGCTCCCAATTGCGGTCAAACTGGCGGTCGGCGTGTGTAATACCTTCAGTAGCTTTCAAAAAAGCAAATTCAATCTTACGATTTTCATCAAATCTCATTTTCTCGACTTTCTTCCAATTTATTTCACCATTGTGATGAGATACATCAATGCCATGTACTTCGTAGCGTAAAGGAACTGAAATACCTAATTTAGAAACATTTTCCCAGCCATTAGGATTAGGTCTAAAAAGCATGACAATACCATAAATGCCCCAAATGATTAGGCAAACAATTGACAAGAAAATCGTAAGAAGTATGGCAATCTTTATATTGCGTGGTAAAGCGAAATATCTTTTCAGTAATAGTTGAATCATATTGCAAAAATATAAAATTCATAGTAAACTATTTCTGAACTACTTGCGCTTTTGATAGAAGATTTTGACAGAAAATACAAACTTGAGTCTTCTCAGATTTTGGAATTGGGGTTATTCTCTAAGTTTTCATCAAAAAAGCGGTCGGAAAATATTTTCCGACCGCTTTTTTGATGCTACTATGCTAGATTTTATTCAGCTTAAGACGCAATATTAGAATACAAATTTTAAATTAATCACTCATTCAATCACGAAATCACTAAATTAGGAATGATTCATGTTTTGTTACTACATTGCTATGGCTGACTCAGCTTAAGATGCAAAGCATTGCGCCTATACAGCTTAAAATAATCACTCAATTTCAATTCACTCAATTAGATTTTGAAACTAAGCATAGCATAAGACAACCTATTTATTTGGCTGTGGTGTTGTACGCAAATATGGTTTAACTACTGTAAATCCTTTAGGGAATTTCTCAGCAGCATCTTCTGTTTTTACCGCAGGCGTAATAATTACATCTTCACCGTCTTTCCAGTCTGCTGGAGTAGCTACTTGGTAGTTGGCAGTCAACTGCAAAGAGTCAATTACACGAAGCAATTCTTGGAAGTTACGACCAGTAGAAGCTGGGTAAGTAAGAGTCAATTTGATTTTTTTATCTGGACCGATAATAAACACCGAACGAACTGTAGCTTTTTCAGAAGCATTCGGGTGAATCATATCGTACAAAGTAGCAACGTTACGGCTTTCGTCAGCAATGATAGGAAAATTAACTGACACACCATTTACCTCTTCAATATCTGGAATCCAACGTTGGTGAGAGTCCAAATCATCTACCGAAACAGCAATAACTTTTACGCCTTTTTTCTCAAATTCACCTTTCAAAAGCGCTGTTTTACCTAACTCTGTAGTACAAACAGGAGTAAAATCAGCTGGGTGACTGAACAATAAAGCCCATGAATCGCCAATCCACTCGTGGAAATTGATTGTACCTTGCGTTGTTTCTGCCGTAAAGTCTGGGGCAATGTCTCCTAATCTTAATGACATAATAATATTTGTTTTAGGTTTATACTATGGGTACTCTAATTAGTCTATAAACTTACAAGATTATATTTGTTTTAGTTCCAGTTTTGAAGAAAACTTTATGAATCTTGATAAAAATCAACTTTTTTCGAAAAGATTTAGCCGAATATACAAAGATTAGGTCTATTTTTTATTATTTTAATGATAAATGTCCACTTTGATACCTTTAAATATCATCCAAAAAACACTCTTACTATGAAGTATCATTTTGCTAAATTAATGAATTATGAAGTTTGGGCAAACGAACAAGTTATCCAAGCCTTACAATCACTTGATAGACCAGATACACGCTCACTAGAACTATTATCACATATTTTGGCAGCTCATTTGACATGGTATAATCGTGCTAGAGAAGTACGAGCGTATATTCCTTTATGGGAAACTAAGGATTTTTCGGAATGTGTAATTATGTTGAGAAATATTACTCAAAGATGGCAAGAACTCATAGATCAGAGTGAAGAATTGACCTTTGGGAGGACTGTATCCTATACTAATAGCAAGGACGAAACACATTTTTCTAGTTTATATGAAATACTTACACATTTGATGCTTCATTCGGGCTATCACCGTGGGCAATTGGTGAGTCATTTGAAGGGCAAAATGCAGGAACTACCTGTCACTGATTTTATTGTTTTTGCCAGAGAAGAGACCAGAAAGTAAAGTAGCGATTGATACATATAAAAGCTCCGTAGCGACGATAGAAAACAAATTTAGTATAATTCTATCGTCGCTACGGAGCTTTTGACTTAGCTCATAATTTCGCATTTATACCTAAACAGCAGGTTTTTCGATAACGAAGTTATGATTAGTATAAATACAAATATCTGCCGCAATAGTTAACCCTTCTCTAACCATTTCTTCAGCTGTTAGATGAGGAGCATGTTTTTTCAAAGCCAAAGCTGCTGAAAGGGCATAGTTACTTCCAGAACCAATTGCAGCAATACCATTTTCTGGTTCTAGGACATCTCCTGTACCTGAAATAATCAAAGCCTCCTCTTTATCAGCTACAATCATCATGGCTTCTAATCTGCGCAAATAGCGGTCGGTACGCCAGTCTTTTGCTAATTCAATACTAGCACGCTTCATATTACCTCCAAAAGCATTGAGTTTTTCTTCAAATCTTTCCAAAAGGGTAAATGCATCGGCAGTAGAACCAGCGAAACCTGTCACAATTTTACCATTCAACAGTTTTCGGATTTTACGAACATGGTTTTTGGCTACGGTGCTTCCCATAGTTGCTTGTCCATCTGCTCCGATGGCTACCTCGCCATTGTGCACAATCGCCAAGACGGTGGTTGATCTAATTTTTTCCATCTATTTTCAAGAATAAAATGTTTGTCGGTAAAGAAACGAAAGACGTTAAGTCCTCTATAAAACACAAAAGATGAAAGACGCTTCCCATCTTTTGGATAAGAAGTATCTTTCATCTTTTGATGGTTCAAATACTTGGATTACACCAATAATTTGATTGGATCTTCAAGCAATTGCTTGAATGTTTGCAAGAAAGCAGCACCAGTTGCGCCATCCACAGTACGGTGGTCACAAGTTAATGTTACTTTCATTACGTTAGTAGCATAGAACTGTCCGTTTTTCACACCAACTGTTTCTTTGATACCACCTACAGCTAAAATACAAGATTCTGGTTGGTTGATGATAGAAGTAAACTCGTCGATACCGAACATACCTAAGTTACTTACGGTAAAAGTATTGCCTTCCCAATCTTTTGGTTGCAATTGTTTATTTTTAGCCTTACCACCCAAATCTTTCGCTTCAGCCGAGATTTGTGATAATGACTTCGTATTAGCAAAACGGATTACTGGAACCAACAAACCGTCCTCAACTGCTACCGCCATACCAATGTGTACGTGGTGGTTGATACGGATTTTGTCGCCCAACCAGTAAGAGTTTACTTTCGGGTGTTTAGTCAATGCAGCAGCTACAGCTTTGATTACCATGTCGTTGAACGAGATTTTTACTGGAGAGAATTCGTTCATTGAAGTACGAGCAGCCATAGCTTTGTCCATATTGATTTCCATCGTTAGATAGAACTCAGGAGCAGAGAATTTAGACTCAGACAAACGACGTGCGATAGTTTTACGCATTTGGTTTACTGAGAATTCCTCGTAGCTTTCTTGACCCAAGATTGTAGCAGGTGCCGCCGCCGCTGGTTTAGCAGCTGGTGCAGCCTTAGGAGCAGGAACGTAATTGTCGATGTCAGTTTTTACGATACGACCATTTTCTCCCGAACCTTTTACTTCGTTCAAATTGATACCTTTATCTTTTGCCAAAGCTTTTGCTAGAGGAGAAGCTTTCACTCGACCATCCGCAGAAGTCACAGTTGCCTCAGCTACTGGAGCTGCTGGTGCAGGAGCTGCCGCAGGAGTAGCAGTTGCTACTGGTGCGGGAGTGGCTGCTGGTGCAGAACCCGCTGACAACAATGCTTGATAGTTGGCACCTGGCTCACCAATAACAGCGATAACGTCATCTACTGCAACTGTTTTACCTTCTTCGATACCAATGTACAACAGCGTACAAGGAGAATATTTAGAAATGTCAATGAAGTTGTCAAGGTCAAACTCCATTGTTGCTTTGTCTGTTTCAACTTCAGCCAAAAGTGCTTCGCCAGGTTTGATAACATCCCCAACTTTGCGAAGCCAAGCTACAAGTGTACCTTCTGTCATGGTATCACTCATTTTTGGCATACCAATGATTTCAGCTTTGATATTTGACGTATCAACCGCAGGAGCTGCTGTAGCAGCAGGAGCCGCAGCAGGAGCTTCAGCAACAGGTGCAGGAGCCGCCGCCGCAGGAGCACCACTCAAAAGATGCTCGTATGCTTCGCCATTTTCACCGATGATAGCGATGATGCTATCGATAGGTACAGCTTTACCTTTTTCTAAGCCAATGTATAAAAGTCTACAATCTTTAAAATTGCTCAAGTCCATTCTCTCATCCAAATCAAGCTCCATTGTCGCTTTATCTGTTTCGATTTCAGCCAAAAGACCGTCGCCTGGCTTGAGGACGTCGCCAACTTTCTTGAGCCACTCTGCCACAACACCTTCAGTCATGGTGTCGCTCATTTTGGGCATCGTAATAATTTCTGCCATGATTCTTAGTTATAGGAAATTTATGGTCGAAGCAACTTGCGTTGCATCAATCTTTAATTAAAGGGATTGAAAATACCGTTTTAAAGTAATTCACAAATATAAAACAAGCATTAAAGCTAGACAACACATTTGTATTAGTCAATAACCACTAATCAAATCTTTTTTCTGGCGGTACCCTGTTTCATTTCAGACGCCAAAAATAAGAGTAAAGGATTTGTTTCAAAAGTTATCTTTGAAAAATATAATTTTGTCCTTTATTAATCCTGATAGTTTTTACTCAAACTTTCTATAATTAATTTTAGAAAAGTTAATTTTGCAATCCCAATGGGAATTATCATTGTTAAAAGAAAATTCCTTTGGTTTTTTACCCTGTTTTTGTAACGATTCTAATCACATTTTGTTTATGTAACTTCGTGATTTCTCTTGCTAGTTACATCTATCACGGTGTTTATCTAATAATACAGACTATCGGTAAAAGTGGTTCCGTAACTTAACTCAGAATATTCTATCACTTTTTAGTATTTCTGAGGAAGTATCCACAAACAATCTCTTTATGTACGAAGTTATTTACAACAAAACATATCTTTCTTTAAGCCTCTGTTTGATTGCATGGCTGGCATTTAGGTTTAGACCGCAAGTCGAATCATTTTTTGACCGTATTGGCAAAATTGCTTCTTTTTCATTATTAGCTTTTATATTTAGGATACTTCCATTTTTGGTTGTGTATGTGTATTACGGTTTTGATGCACAGTCTGATGTACAGATTTTTTGGCACTCGGCACAAAAGGCACAGGAATTAGGTATAGTTTATCGAGATTTCCCTTCTTTGTATTCTCCTTTGTTTGCTTATATTACCGCTATTCCGCTAGTTTTCTGGGATACAGCTAGGGCCTTAACGCTATTAATGATTATCGTTGAGCTCTTGATTTTGCTTCTAACGATGAAGACATACCGCAATGGTTTATCTAATGGACAAATTTTGTTTAAATCTTTGATTTATCTGTGTTTTCCTGCACCTTTTATATTTTGTGTTATTGGTGGACAAGAAGATATCTGGATGTGGGGATTTGCTTGTTTGATGGTTTGGGCATGGTTGAAGGGTAAATCAGACTTTGTGTTGGGAGTAATTGTGGCTTTAGGGTTGATTGTTACAAAAGCATTTTTTGTATTGTTTGTACCTCCAATTTTTCTAAAACTAAGCAATCGTTGGAATTTTATTTTAGGAATGGCTGCTTTAGGAATCCCAACATTAGCTTTCTTGTATTTGCATGGAGGTACCGCTTTTTTGATGCCAATCCAATTGGCACAAGAGCCTATGTGTCCTAATGTTTGGTCAATAACTTACCCTATATTGGGCGAATTAATCGCCAAATTTAATATTAGAATCTTAAACTGGATTGGACTTTTTGTGATTATTGGGGTTTCGTCTTGGCAGGCTGTCAAATTTAAAAATCTTGAATTAAAACAATTTGTACCTTTTGTGTGGCTAGGTATTTTTGGCGTAATGATGATATTTCAAATAGGAGCTTACTCCAATTATATTTTTATCTATGCCATGCCAATGCTTTTTGGATTAGTAAATTTTGAAGATAAAAAGTATTTCGTTTACTCTTTTATCATTCAAACAGCAGCAGTTTTACAAGCATCACTTTGGTTTAGAATTGGAAAACCGTTTTATAATTGGCTATATTTCTTACAAATCAAGTTTGTCATCGAATACGCTTTTCAACTGATTATTTTCTTTGGGGTAATTTATTGGATGAGGAATGCTTATAAGGAGATGAAAAAATTATAAGGTCTAAAACAAACAAAAGCGCCCTAAACATCACAATAAAAATGGTGTTTGGGGCACATTTGTTGTTAAACATGATTTAAGCTAAGCAATCAGCTATGGGCATTTGACAAAAGTGTTTCCATCATTTCATCAGAAATATTCCTAAACTTTTACTATTTCCATCGTTTCAAGATATACCAAATACCCTTCCACTTCGGTATAGCCCATAGCTTGATAGATTTTCTGGTAGTCTTTGACTTGATATTTGTGGCTATTGCTTTTTGAACCTGTCTTATAATCCAAAATCACAATCTTTGAGCCCATTTTGATTACTCTATCTGGACGTAATGGCGACTGATTGGGTCTTAGAATTTCTCTTTCATTTCTGATAAATCGCTCAGGAACTTCAAAAAACGGACTAATTTCAGGTAAATCAATGATTTTTTGAATAGTTGCTTTTAACTCTTCTTGCTCATTTTCGACTATTAACCCTTCACGTTGCAAATCTGCCAAAGCACTATCTATATCTTTTTTGGTTTTTATTTTGGCAAAAGCTGCGTGGACTTTATTTCCGTAATCTTTACTTTTTTCAAAAGTCTCTAAATCAAATAGTCTTTCCGCCGATTGTTTGAGCTGAATGGTCTGGCTACGTTCTGAGGTCACAATTTCCTGAATGGTCATCGTAGGAGCAATCTTTTCTTTTTCAGGTTTTAGGACCTTTGGCAAACCATCGTATAGCACCTTCGTGAAAGGTTCTTCGGAAGGCATTCCTTCGCCATCTACAAAGCGTAGCAATAAGCCACCGACAGTCTTATTGAGGTTTCTACTATCTCTTTTAACCACCATATACAGCCTATCTTTCGGACGAGTAAGCGCTACGTAGAGCATATTTAAGCTTTCAAGAAAAGTTTCTTCTTTCTCTGCACGATATTCATCTACTAAATGCGTATTTTCTAACTCCTTGACCATTTTGAGCGGTGCAGTCGTCAATGCTTTGGTAATATTCTCTTCGGCTTGTTCAACGATTAATTCTTCAAAAAGTCCTTCGTCTTCTAATCCGAACCAACGAGAAGAATTAAGTCCTGTGTCAATTGACCAATGACAATAAGGAATAATGACCACAGGAAACTCTAAACCTTTAGATTTATGTACACTTGTCACCGTAACGGCATTTTGCCCTGCTGGAGACATAATCGAAAGGCTTTCTTTTTTGTTTTCCCAATAATTGATAAAGTCTGTCAAGTGAGTACTTTTCATGTGCTGAAACTCAATGACAACATCCAAAAATCTGAAAATAAAGTCAAGCTCTTTGTCATGTTTGAAAAGCTCGAAAGTCTGTAATAACTTTTCGGCTATTTCGTACAAGCTCATTTGCTGTAAGGCGGTAGGTACAAGGCTTTTGTCAATTAATTCAAAAAACTTCAAGATGTCACGACTCTCTATGGTATCCTTGATAACCTTGTTTTCTTGCGTATTAGGAACTTTGTGCAAAACCACTCGATAGTACAAATACACCGCTTCATATTTGGCAAGCGCATTATCTGGATTTTGTACTACTTTCATGATCGCCATGATTAAATTGACGGCGTCTGAGGCTGCTAAGCTCAAAGAATCGGAAGAAATTACATCGATATTTCGTTCCTTCAGCGCATTAGCTATTACCTTAGAATCCTTATTTCTACGACATAAAACAGCCACATCTTTGAGCTTGTAACCGATGGCAAGTACTTCTTCTAGCACTTGCTCAACTTTTTCAATCATCAAGCGGTCAGTTTCTTTTCCTATGATAAAATCAACCTGTACATGACCGCCCTCCAAAGGTTTTGCAGGTACTTTTTGCGCAAAATATTCGTCATAAACCCTCGGCAAACTTGGGGCTATTGCCAAATACTCAGGGTCAACTTTGATGGCTTCAAATAAAGCGTTGTTAAAGCTGATGACTTCTGCCGAGCTTCGGTAATTGGTATTCAAGTTTTCGGGCTTGATATAGGGGCGAATACTCTCATAGCGTTCAACCAAAAAGGTATCGTCGGCAATAGGTTTGGTCAAATCATCAATTTGCTTTTTGTGCAAGTTGACAATCAAACCCATTTCGCCACCCCTGAATCGATAAATAGATTGTTTGGCGTCGCCCACAGCCAAGTTGAAGTGACCACTCGCGAGGGCGTTTTCTATCAAAGGCAAAAAGTTATGCCATTGTAGGGTAGAAGTATCCTGAAATTCATCTATCAAAATATGATTATATCGTTCGCCCAAACGCTCATAAATAAAAGGAATAGGCTCATTTACGACAATTTCGAGGATTTTACGGTTAAATTCCGAAATATGGATTTGTCCCGATTCGTCCTGAATAGCAGCGATTTCTTTTTTCAACTGACTCAACAAAGCGAGCTTTTTGATTTGCTTTAAGATTTCTCGATAAAGCAAAAATCTTGGTTTTAAACGCTTTTGCGCTTCTAATAGAAAGTTTCCTGTATCAGTTAGCGTATCGGCAATACCCATGATAGTGGCAGCGATAGGCTTAGTTGTACTTTTGGCATGCCAAGTATTGTCGGACAAAGCATTCAGAAATCTTGCACCAGGTTCTTTAAAAATATCAGCACCATTGGCCAATTGAATAAAATAACCAAACGGACCAGACTTTTTGAATGGAAAATCATCTACCGTCAAATCATTTTCGTTGGCAGTTTCAAGCGCAATCGCCACGATTTCTTTGATATGTTTTTCGACACCTTGATTAAAATCCTTGAGTTGCTGTTCAATTTTTAGAAAATCCAGAGGCTCTAGTGCGCCTAATTTTTCAATATGTTCTTGAAATTGGTCATTCAATAAATCTCGACCAAAATTGGCAATTTCGTCATTGATACCATTCCATGAGCGCCCATCGGTAGCTTTGTCTAATGCAAAACTTTTGATAGCCTCGGTAATTTGCTCGTAGGTTTCGGTATTAGTTTTTTGTAATAATTGCTCAACAGCAGCATCCAATAGCACTTCAGAATCGAGGTTTACTTCAAAATTGAACGGAAAACCTAATTCTTCTGTAAAGGCACTTACCACTCGCTGAACAAAGGAGTCGATAGTCGAAACCGAAAAGTTAGCGTATTCGTGTATGATATGCTTGAAAGTAGCGGAGGCACGGGCACGTAAGGTAACGTCGTCTATCTCGATACCTTCTTGCTGTAATTCTTCTAAAATCTGATTAAAAAGTCCTTGTTCCGTCGCTTGTTCTTGCGGGTCGTTACTTGAAAAAATACGGAGATATTTCAGGATACGTTCTTTCATTTCGCCCGCCGCTTTGTTCGTAAATGTTACTGCCAAGATATGGTTGAAATACCAAGGAGATTTGGAACGAAGCGCTAGTTTGATGTATTCCTTTGCTAAAGTGTAGGTTTTCCCCGAACCTGCCGAGGAAGAATATATTTTGAAATATGTTTCGTGCTGAGATGCACTCAAAAAATCCGTCATAAGTTTTGCTGTTAAAGCTGAGGAGGTACATTTTGGAGATACAAATTTAGAGAAATATTTAGGCTATTTTTCTAAAACGAAAACTGAAAAAATATTCAGATTTTAAAGGTGTTTTTAGGATAAAATCAAAAAGCTCCTTTTATCCTAACCGCCTACCATTCTTCACAAAAGCAGTATAATGAGTCTGACTTCCCGCCAAATTTAGCACGTGAACCACTGCTAATCAGCGGTTTGATACTTTTACATAATATACATACTTCAATGTTAACATCCTATTCTACGTATGTGGTGATTTTGATACCCATACTTTGCCTCATTTTTTACAAATTTATTTTCCGTTTATTAGGTATTATTATTGTTCCAGAAGACCGTATTGGTCTAGTAACCAAGAAGTTTGTCTTGTTTGGTGATAAAAAGTCTTTGCCCGAAGGCAGGATTTTTGCTACCGAAGGAGAGGCTGGTTTTCAAGCAAAACCATTAGCGCCAGGGATTTACTTTTGGCTTTGGATTTGGCAGTATGATGTCGTATTACAACCTCTTACCGTAGTGCCAACAGGTAAAATTGGTTTGGTTTTGGCACGTGATGGTAAGGAGTTAGAAACAGGTAGTATTTTGGCACGCAAGGTCGAATGCGATGGTTTTCAAGATGCTGAAGCATTTTTGAAAATTGGTGGTCGAAAAGGTCGACAAACTGCCGTAATCACAGCGGGTTCTTACCGCATAAACACACTTTTATTTGAAGTAGAAATTACAGACATCACAGAAATTCAGGAGAATATGGTGGGAATTATCACCACAATGGATGGTGCGTCGATTCCTGTCGGACAAATTTCTGGTAAGCCTATCGAAGGGCATAATAACTTTCAAGACGCCGACCAGTTTCTGAATGCTGGAGGTAACAAAGGTTTGCAACAGCAAGTAATCTTGGCAGGTTCGTATAACCTCAATCCGTGGTTTGCCCGCGTCGAAGAAATCCACATGACCGAGATTCCGATTGGACACGTTGGGGTTGTGATTTCGTATGTAGGCGAAGACGGCGTAGATATAAGTGGGACGGAGTTTAAGCATGGCAATATTGTCGAAAAAGGCTTTAAAGGTGTATGGAATGAACCTCTCGGTCCTGGTAAATATCCCTTGAATACTTATGTGCAAAAAATTGAATTGGTACCAACAACCAACTTAGTATTAAACTGGGCAAGTGCCCGTTCTGAATCCCACCAGTTGGATAAAAATCTTTCGACGATTACAGTGCGTTCTAAAGATGGTTTTCCATTTAATCTGGATGTTTCGCAAATCATTCATATTCCTAATTATGAAGCACCAAAAGTAATTGCTCGTTTTGGTAATATGAACAACTTGGTTAGTCAGGTGCTAGAACCAACGATTGGTAACTATTTCAGAAATTCGGCACAGGATTCAGACGTAATTTCATTTTTAGGTTCTCGTGCCGAGCGCCAAGATACAGCCCGAAGATATATTGCCGAAGTACTCAATCAATACAATGTAAATGCCGTAGATACGCTGATAGGGGATATCGTTCCGCCAGAATCTTTGATGAAAACTTTGACCGATCGGAAGTTGGCTGAAGAGCAAAAAGTAACCTATGATACACAAAAAATGGCGCAAGAAACCCGTCAGGCATTAGAGAAAGAAACGGCGATTGCTGATATTCAGAAAGATATTGTAAAAGCTGACCAAGGTGTATTAATTGCGGAAAGAATTGCTGACGCTGCTGTGAAAAAAGCACAAGGCGAAGCCCAAAGTTTGAAATTACAAGCTGGAGCAGAAGCAGAGAGAGTAAAACTCCAAGCTAGTGCCGAGTCGGAAAGAGTGAAGTTGTTGGCAACTGCGGAAGCCGAAAAAATTAGTAAAACTGGTAATGCAGAGGCCGAGAAAATTTTGGCCATTGGTAAAGCCGAAGCAGAATCGTATCAGTTACAAGTATCTGCTATGGGTGGTGATAATTTTACACAATTGAAAATCACTGAAAGTATCGGTAAAGAAAAAATCAAAGTAATGCCAGATATTTTAATTACTGGAGGTAACAATGAACAAGGTGGTCCATTGAGTGGGCTTTTAGGATTAAAATTGATGGAAGAAATGACCAAAAAACAAAAAAATGAAGAAAATCCTGCTGAATAATTGTCAGGAATAAAAACTACAAAAACAAAAACACCGACTAGCAATTTGGCAGTCGGTGTTTTGAAATGACATTCACTTTGAATACTCTATTAATTTAATTCTTGTACCAGGCCGACTCTAATACACTGCTATTATTTGATATAATTACCCTCGAAATATGCTTTCTTTTTCTAAAATAAGGCTATAAAGATTGTTTTGTTGTCGCATTTTTTGAGTAGAAATAATATCAGGAATAAGAAACTGAGAGGAATATAGATATTTGTCTGTTTCGCAATAATCCCTTAATTTGCTGATTAACAGAATATATACTTACCTCAGTTTTCTATGCAGACACTCATTACAAACGATGCCATTGTTTTTGGTTTACTTATTGGAATCATTGCTTTTACCTTTTATACTTCAAGTATTAAATCTTCTTTTTGGCAAAAGTTCTATCAAATTATTCCCAGTATTCTGGTTTGCTATTTTGTGCCAGGGTTACTCAATTCTTTTCATATTATTTCTGGAGAAGAATCTAAATTGTATGCAGTAGCGTCTAAGTTTCTGTTGCCAGCTTGTTTAGTTTATTTTACCATAAGTATCGATTTTCAGGCACTCAAAAAACTTGGTCCTAAAGCCTTAATTGTGTTTTTGGCAGGTTCGTTGGGCGTTATGGTTGGCGGGCCCGTTTCAATTTGGGTAGTCAAAACAATATGGCCAGAAGTACTAGCAGGAGAAGTATGGCGTGGATTAGCCACTATTGCAGGTAGTTGGATAGGAGGAAGTGCCAATCAGACAGCATTGAAGGAAGTTTTTCAACCTAGTCCTGAGGTCTTTTCTCAAGCAATTGCCGTTGATGTGATTACAGCTGAACTCTGGCTGGCTGTATTGCTATTTGGGGTAGCTCGTAGTGCCAAACTAGACAAATGGCTTGGTGCTGATACGACAGCCGTGGAGGAAGTAAAGCAGAAAATGGAAGCAGAGGCAGCCAACCAACAACAAAGTTTGAGTGTGAAAGATTTGATGATGGTCTTGTTTGTGGGCTTTGGAACTACAGCCTTTGCTCATGCCTGTGCCGATATAATTGTACCATTTATCGAAACTCATTATCCTGATTTGAAGAAATTTAGTCTTACCTCGTCATCATTTTGGGTGATTTCTTTGGTTACACTGTTTGGACTGGCATTATCACAAACTAAAGCTCGTCAGATAGAACGTATGGGAGCTTCACAATTTGGG
The DNA here is from genome assembly GCF_030056705.1 of Flectobacillus longus. Lineage (GTDB taxonomy): Bacteria > Bacteroidota > Bacteroidia > Cytophagales > Spirosomataceae > Flectobacillus > Flectobacillus longus. Next base: position 30,827 of record NZ_JASHIC010000012.1, on the reverse strand, counting down.
TCACTTTTTTTGTATATCCTCATTGCAACCATCGGTATGCAGATGAACGTTATTTCGGCTTTAGACAAACCTCAGCTATTTCTGATTGGACTTATTTGGATGTCTTTTCATGCAGGATTTACTTTGCTAGCGGCTTATATTGTCAAAGCTCCCTTCTTTTTCACGGCTGTGGGCTCTCAGGCTAACGTAGGTGGTGCAGCTTCGGCGTCGGTAGTAGCGGCGGCTTTTCATCCTTCTTTGGCCTCGGTAGGTGTTTTGCTGGCAATATTGGGTTATGCCTTGGGCACGTATTGTGGTTATCTGACAGGTTTGATGATGCAATGGGTTAATAATCTGTAATTTAGTGGTTGGTGATTAAGTAATTTTTTTATAAAATCTAAAAGAAAAGGGTTCTAGCTTCAGCTAGAACCCTTTATTATTTGGAAAAAATCGTTTTGAAATCTAGAAATTTTGAGGAGCAAATGATGGATACGATGTGACATTCACAATCCTGCTCTCACGCCTAATAGGTACAATTACCTCTGTTCCTCAAAAAAGAAATGATTGAATTTCTCGTTACCTCGTCGATATACTCTAGGCACAAATCTTTTGTCCCCGAACGACCCGTTGTTTTCCAACCTGCTGGAACATCATTTTCCGCAGGAATGATGGTATGAATATGACCATCACAAATCACCTGATAGATTGTTTCTTGTTTCATTGCAGCACTTATTTACGTAAAGTGATTAGAATACGAATTATAAATATAACAAAAAAATCAAGAAAAAATTACATAAGTAGCAAAAAAACTATTAAATAATTATCAATAAATGGTTAAAATCTATTTTGTTAATAGGGATTGTGGTGAAGAGCTTTGATTTTTGTATATAATTGAGAAAATTATTCCATAAACATTTGACTATCAATGTTAATAGAAAGAGTGTAATAGGTCTGTATCATTCCAGAATTTTGGCGATATGGTTATGGTTTTGGATGATTCTATTCTTATTTTACACCTAATAAAAATTACCAAAGCTAAAAAGCTATTTTTTTCGGTATCTTATAACTGGTTTTCGTACTTTTGTCCAACAATTCCTTTTTATAAATTTAAAGACTAATCATGCTTAAATCTGTCCCGTTCAACCAAACTGTCGCCTTTCAACATTTAACAAAATTAAAAGCTGAAGTCGAACAAACACCTCTTAAAGAACTTTTCACAGCCGATTCAGAGCGTTTCGAGAAATACTCAATCCGTTTTGAAGACATTTTAGTTGATTATTCTAAAAACCTTGTCAACGAAAAAACAAAAGCAGCTTTGATTGCTTTGGCCAACGAATGTGAATTGGATGATGCCATCGAACGTATGTTCACTGGCGATTTGATTAACAAAACAGAAAACCGTGCAGTATTGCACGTAGCGCTACGTAATCGCTCAAATACACCCATCGCAGTAGGTGGCGAAGACGTGATGCCAGCGGTAAATGCTGTTTTGGATAAAATGAAAGACTTTTCTGAAAAAGTTATTTCAGGTGCTTGGAAAGGTTATTCTGACAAAGCTATTACCGATGTGGTAAATATCGGTATCGGTGGTTCGGATTTAGGACCTGTAATGGTAACAGAGGCCTTGAAACCATACAAAAATCACCTTAATTTACACTTTGTATCTAATGTAGATGGTACTCATATTGCAGAAGTTTTAAAGAAAGTTAATCCAGAAACAACCTTGTTTTTGATTGCTTCTAAAACTTTTACAACACAAGAAACTATGGCCAATGCACATTCTGCTCGTGATTGGTTTGTAGCAAACGGTGGTTCATTAGAGGCTGTTGCCAAACACTTCGTAGCCATTTCGACTAATGAAAAAGAAGTGGTTAAATTCGGTATCGACTCTGCCAATATGTTTGGTTTTTGGGATTGGGTTGGTGGTCGTTACTCTTTGTGGTCGGCTATTGGTTTATCGATTGTCCTTTCTATTGGTTTCGAAAACTTTATTGAACTGTTAGAAGGTGCTCACGCTATGGATAAGCACTTCAGAACTACAGATTTCAACGAAAATATCCCCGTGATTTTGGCATTAGTTGGTATTTGGTATAATAACTTCTTCGATGCTGATTCTCACGCTTTGTTGCCTTATGACCAATATATGCACCGTTTTGCAGCATATTTCCAACAAGGAGATATGGAGTCAAATGGTAAATATGTAGGACGAGACGGAAAAGCGGTTGATTATCAAACAGGTCCAATTATCTGGGGCGAGCCAGGAACAAACGGTCAGCACGCTTTCTATCAATTGATTCACCAAGGTACAAAATTGATTCCTTGTGATTTCTTGGCGCCTGCACAATCTCAAAATGTGATTGGCAATCACCATCAATTATTGTTGTCGAACTTCTTTGCTCAAACTGAAGCATTGATGAACGGCAAAACGTATGAAGAAGTAGTAGCGGAATTCGAGAAAGCGGGTAAATCTGCTGAAGAAATTGCTGAATTAGCACCATTCAAAGTTTTTCAAGGAAACAGACCAACTAACTCTATCTTGTTCAAAAAATTAACTCCACGCACTTTGGGTAGCTTGGTAGCAATGTACGAGCACAAAATCTTTGTTCAAGGAGTTATTTGGAATATCTTTAGTTATGACCAATGGGGTGTAGAATTAGGTAAGCAGTTGGCAAATAAGATTTTACCAGAATTAGCTTCGGAAGATAGCATTACCTCGCACGACTCTTCAACTAACGGTTTGATTAACGCATACAAAGCTTGGAGATAGAGTGAGTGATGAATTTAGTGATTGAGCGAGTTGTGATTTAGTGATTGATTTTTTACGAGTAGAGACGCAATGTTTGCGTCTGAGGATATATCAACTGGAATTATAGCTTCAAAAAGGGCGGTCGAAATTTGTTTTTGACCGCCTTTTTTGATTGATTATTGTTAAAACTAAATTTTAGTAATTGAAGAGTGATAGTCCGAGATAAATTCTCGAATTTGTTATTTGTAACTTGCAAATGCTAGGGCACTGCACAGTGTCTATTTGTTTTGTTCTATTAACTGATATACCGTTAACTAATAACGTGCTTTCACTCAAACCCCAAAAATAATTATGGAATACCTTCTCAACTTATTTTTACTATTATCAACAATCTCGGGTTTCTCGCAATCTGAAACTTTTGAGAAAAGAATCTTTACTGATAAAGAAGGGCATATATTGCCATACAGAATTTTATTTCCAGAGAATTACGATGCCTCAAAAAAATATCCTATCGTATTAGTTTTACATGGTGCAGGCGAGCGTGGCAACGATAATGAAAAGCAGTTGACACATGGTTCTAAATTATTTTTGAGCCCTGAAAATCGCCAGAAATTTCCTGCCATTGTTATTTTTCCACAATGTCCTACAGATAGTTATTGGGCTTCTGTTAAAATTGATAGAAGTAAGTCTCCATTAGATATTGATTTTACTTATAACGAACAACCTAACTGGCCGTTAGCTGCCGCAGTAGATTTAGTAAAACAAATCAGTAAAACTGAAAAAGTAGATAAAAATCGTATCTATATCATGGGCTTGTCGATGGGAGGCATGGGGACATTTGAGGCAATTGCTCGCAATCCAAAATTATTTGCCGCTGCCGCGCCAATTTGTGGAGGAGCCAATCTGACTTGGGCCAAAAAATATGCTCAGACTATTCCCGTTTGGATATTTCATGGCGATGCTGATGGTGTCGTAAAAGTTGGCTATTCGAGAGATATGTATGCGGCCTTGCGTGCTTTGGAAGCCAAAGAAGTGAAATATACCGAGTATCCCAATGTGAATCATAATAGCTGGGATAACGCTTTTGCTGAACCAAATCTACTACCTTGGTTGTTTGAGCATAAGAAATAGTTTTGAGTCGACTTATTTAAAATACTATGATAACAAGACTTAAGTATGAGTGCTGAATTTTGAGTGTAATTTTATGATTACTAATATTTTATCTCATCAATTTCTTAGATTTTATTTTGCACGATTACTTAAGTATTCATGCAAAATAAAATTACATTAATACGCTTTAGACTATAAGCTGTAGGCATTAGGCAAAAAAGCTTCTATTATTTCATGAGAAATACTTTTTAACTTTTAGCCGAATGCAAAAAACTAGAGATTAATGCGGGTAAAATTAATTTAATTTTGCCCACCAACTTACTTTTTATGTTTTTAATTCATTATTTATGAAATTAACTTTCTCAGTTCTCCTTTTTTTATCGATATGTGCTCAGTCTTACGGACAAAATGACTCATTGGTGCATCAAAAAATCTATTTTGTAAAACCCAAAATTGAATTAACCACAGGCATTGGGTTGACGGTAGCGTCTTTTTTCGGTTTTCGACAATTAGATAAGGTAGCGCACTTATCAAAAGAAGATATTCTAAAACTGAATCCCAACGATTTGAATAGTTTTGATAGACCGATTGCGTTTAAAAATCCTGCCAATTTTGCCTCTGCCGAGAAGAATTCTGACTTATTCTTAAATCTTTCGCTGGTAAGTCCAGCGCTATTGATGCTTGATAAAAATATCCGAAAAGATTGGGTTGACTTACTGAGTATGTATATGATGAGCCATGCTGTAGATAATGCTCTGTATTTTGGTGCGGCGTATTCTATTCGTCGACCACGTCCGCTGACGTACAATCCCAATTTGACTGCGGAGGAAAAAATGGGAGATGGAAGAAGTAACTCGTTTTTTAGTGGACACGTTTCTTTTAGTTCAACAGCGACTTTTTTCTTGGCAAAAGTTTATACTGATTACCATCAAATAAAAGGATTGAAAAGAATAGGACTGTTTACGCTTGCTGCCATTCCGCCAGCCTTGGTTGGCTATTACCGAACAGAAGCTGGTAAGCATTTTAAATCAGATGTAATTACAGGTTTTGTATCGGGAGCTATTTGTGGTATTCTCGTTCCTGAATTTCATAAACGATTACAACAAAAGAAAAACTTAAGTTTTCAACCGATCTATTCTCCACAATTTGGGGGAGTAGCGGCTACGTTGGCATTTTAATGGTGAGTTGTGAATGGTGAATTAGGACTTTACGAAGGATTTCTAAATATTTCAGATTTGGGATTTCTGATTTCGGAAATATAGAAAGATACTTTTATTTTTTACAAAATACAGAAGCTTATACTTCCGAAATCCAATATCCGATATCCGAAATAAACAGTTTTTATAATCCTTCGTACAGTCCTAGTTGAAAATGGTGAATTAGGACTTGTCCTTGTTTCAAAACTCAGGGCAACCTATTTTAGGCAAGGACAACTCCGCACTCAAAACTCACAACTCCAATCAGTTTCCATCAGGTTTGCTTACTGAAACCAAAGGACTTACAGGGAAATCCCATGTGTTCAAATCATCGGGTTGAGCTGGATTATAGGCTTTAAAATTTTTGTTGAGATACTTTTCTATCCCTAAATGATTGGATTTGATTCCTTCTACGATACATTTTGCCAATTGGTATGCGCCATAGTTGCTGAAGTGTGTATCGTCATGAATAGCTTTTTCTTGATTCGGAAAACTATTAGCCTCATAATGGACAAAAGCCTTTTTTGAATTTTCTACGCCGAGTGTTTCCCAAAGTGTTTTACTCATATTATTCAAATCAATTAAGGCTACATGTTCGTCTTTGGCAACCTGACGCATAGCTTCAGGGAAATCTTCAAGCGTATTAATGATTTTACCATTTTCATCAAATCTACGGCGATGCATTGAGGTAACTAGTACAGGAGTAGCCCCTTTATCACGCGTTTTTTTGATGAAACTAATCAAATATTCTTTGTAGGTAGTTTGAGATTTGAGTCCAGAGCCTGGTTTTTGGTCGTTGTGTGCAAATTCAATAAAGAAATAATCGCCCTTTTTGATTTGACTCATGACTTTTTCAAGACGTTTTTCAGAAGTAAAACTTTTAATAGTTTCGCCTGACTCGGCATGGTTGGCAAAAACTACTTTTCTTGCTTGGAAAAAACTTGGAATCATTTGTCCCCAAGCGGCAAAAGGTTCAATGGCTTGGTCTACAACGGTGGAGTTTCCTGCCAAAAATACAGTTGGGATTTTACTCGAGGCAGGCGTAATTTCTATGGCACAGACTTTGGGCGATTTACCATTAAATTCGAGCGTCAGTTGGTGATCCCAATGTAAATATTCCTTTTCTCGAGTTTTGAGTTTTACGCTAGAAGAATCTGAAATTTCGGGATAGCGAACATTTACAGTAAAATTTTTAGTGACAAATTTTCCCTTCTCGGTCTCTACTTTTTCTAACATTAATCGGCGACATTCGGCTTTAACGCTTGTGGCAGAAGTCCCTTCGGCATCGCCCAAGATTACTTTGACATCATAATTTCCCTCAGGAATATCAACCGTAAAGAAAAAGGAAGTATTGCTGGTGCAGAAATCTGAGGTAATTGCATCCTTAGTAGCTCGATTTTCGGATAAGATTTTAGCGTTGGGCATAAACCCAAAACCTTTAGCCTTTGAATAATAGTCGCTTGGACTTACAGCTTGATAACCTTTGGCAACAGCACCTGTACCAAAATCAAACTTAAATGAATTTTTTACTTGTGAAAAAGCAGTCAAATTTACTGCTATCAACAGGCAGAGTGATAAAACGGATTTTTGTGAAAACATTTGTTTTGTTTTTAGTTAATTGCCTCGGAATAAACACTTTGTTTTCAACAGTTGATTGTAATAATATCGATTTTATAGGGGATTTTTGTAAAAGGTATAATACGTTTTACGTATAAATAAAGCAAAAACTAGCAATAACTTACTGATTTTTTCAGAATAAGCCAGCGTTTTATTAACCCATTTAAAAGCTCCGTAAAAGTCTATCACACCTACGGAGCTTTGAGAATTAATATTTACAACTCGACACTAGTAGTGTACGAAGGATTAAATTCGGATATCGGATGTTGGATTTCGGAAGTGTAAGCTTCTATATTTTGTAAAAAATAAAAGTATATTTCTATAATTTCCGAAATCAGAAATCCCAAATCCACAATGGTTTGAAATCTTTCGTACAGTCCTAACTCAAAATGCTATATTAAAGCGGCTAGTGTCCTGTGAAAACTTCCTCCATTTGTTCGAGCGTTTTGCCTTTGGTTTCTTTTACTTGAGTTTTGACAAAAACAAAACCTATCGTACATATTAGTGCGTACAAAGCAAAAGGACCATAAGTACCTAGTTTTTCTGCCAAAATAGGGAAGGTAAATACCAAAATAAAATAGGCAGCCCATAGGCATAGGATTGAGAAAGATGTTGCATTTCCTCGAATTGCATTGGGGAATATTTCAGAAATTAATACCCATGTTACTGGTGCAAGCGTAGTAGCGTAAATACTGATAGAAAGCAGGACTACAATGGATAGGTACAGCGCTGGGGCTTGTGTTTTTAGCAAAATAGCAATCAAAATATAGGCGATTGCTAATCCCAACGAGCCGACTTGCATCAGTGGTTTGCGACCAATTTTATCTACTAAAAACATGGCGAGTATCGTAAAAATGACATTGACAACACCAATAGAAACTGTCTCAAAAAGCTGTCTATTGAGATCTGCACCCACTGATTCGAAAATGGTAGAGGTGTAATTGAACACCACATTGATACCGCAAAGCTGCTGAAATACCGCCAATCCGATACCTACAAACAAAACTGGAAGATATTGTGGGGTAAAAATCGAAACTTGTGTGGTTGTTTTTTTGACACTTGATTCCACTTGATTGAGTGTATTGAGGGCAAAATCTTCTCCGCCAATTTTATGCAAAATAGCTAAACCTTCGGTCCTTTTCCCTTGTAAAATCAACCAACGTGGACTTTCGGGCAACCAAAATAAACCTGCTAGAAAAGCCAAAGCAGGTACTGCTCCCAAGCCAAACATCCAACGCCAAGCATTTGCGCCTGTATCGGCTATGGCATAATTGACAAGGTTGGTGATGAGAATCCCAAATACGATGGTAAGTTGATTAATAGATACATTGCGACCCCGAATGTCGGCTGGCGAAACTTCTGCGATATACATTGGGCTGAGCATCGATGCCATACCTACGCCCACACCCGCCATCAAGCGCATAACAAGAAAAAGAGTTAGGCTAGAAGAAAAGGCCATTCCTAAAGATGATAAAGCAAATGTGATAGCCGCAATCATCAAGGAAGGACGACGACCAAATTTTTCGGCGATTTTTCCTGCCAAATAGCAGCCTATCATACAACCAATCGCCAAAGTGCCTGTCAGAAAGCCTTCCCACCAAGCATTGAGCTCGAAAATAGTTTTGAGAAAGGGTAATGCACCAGCAATCACCGCAAAGTCAAAGCCAAAAAGATAGCCACCCAACGCCGAAATTGCTGAAATGAGTAGAGTATAGTTGGAATTATGTTTCATAATCAAATAGATTTGTAAAAGCCTTTAGGGGTTTGAAAAAATAGATTAAGCACTTCAAACAGATATGCTCAAAAAAAGCGAGGGGTTTATTGGACAGAGGTCTTTTGTATTACCCGACTACCTCATATTGTCTAACCAACAACATCCTTTATCCAAAGGATTGTATATTACTGATATTGGATATTATCCCAGAGCATCGTTTCACAATCGAGAGCGAGCCAGCGGTTGCGAACAATACATTTTGATTTATTGTGTCGATGGCGAAGGCTGGTATTCTGTCAATGAAGTTCGTAGGGTCATAAAACCTCATCAGTTTTTTGTGATTCCAGCCCAAACGCCCCACCAATACGGCGCTGATGTATCTAACCCTTGGAGTATTTATTGGATACATTTTACAGGTCAAAATGCCAAGGAATATCTTCAGTATTTGTTCCCAAATCAGAGTGTTTGGGTGCAGGATATTCCTGAAAACAAAGAACGAAATGCTTTATTTAAGGATATTTTGGCTCATATCGAAATGTCATATCATCAAGAACATGTGGTATATGCCAACCTTGCCTTGGGACAGTATTTGAATTCGTTCAAAATCACCCATTTTACTACTGTTGCTACTTCTGCTGAGCAAGACGACCCTATTTCAAATGTGATTCATTTCATGAAAGAACATCTGTCTGAAATCAAAACGCTGGAAGATTTTGCTCAAATAGCAGGTATGTCAGCCTCGCATTTTTCGGCAGTATTTCGTCAAAAATTACAAAGTACGCCTGTTCACTTTTTTACCTTTTTGAAAATGCAACGAGCCTGTTATCTTTTGGAGTTTACCACCTTAAGAGTCAAGGAAGTTGCCTTTCAAATGGGCTACCACGATCCTTATCATTTCTCAAGGGTATTTACCAACATCATGGGAAAATCGCCCCGTGATTTTCGAAATGATAAGGTACAGGGAGTTGATTATTTATAAAACCAACATTTTCTGATGTATCAATGCGCCTTGGTGATTGATGTTTTTGGCTAATACCGCATCAAAGAATTGTTTGGCTTCTTGGTTTTTACCCAAACCTAAACAGCCCAAGCCTTGCAAATATTGACAATGAATATGATTTCTTTCGTCCAAATCAACATCAAAAACCAACAAATCGGGAAGAGATACCGCAAAATAGTCGATTTTAATAGCGTCATATTGGTGCTTTTCGCCAAATTGAATCAATCGCTCAAAAATCTCTTGCGCCTTCTGAACTTTGCCTAATTTTTGCCAAGCCAAGCCTTGATAGAATATTTTATCAGGTTGTGGATCGTTGTAAAAAATCGCTTGAACAGGCTCTGAAATGCCTGAGGAGGCTTTTTGAAAATAACTTAATGCCAATTCATTGTTGCCTAAAGCTTCATAGCTAAGCCCTTTCCAATAATGAATATCGTTTTCTTGTGCTCCTAGCAACTTGCCTTCTCCTAAATTGACAGGATATGTTTCGGCTTGCTCTAATAAAACTAAGGCTTGATAAAAGTTCTTTTGCGCAAAAGCTATTTTGGCAAGTTCGATATGCGTAAAAAGATATTGTCCAACTACTTTTCCTTCGCCACCTTCCCAAGGGTGAAAGTTGCGCGTTGACAGTAAAACTCTAGCCTCCTCAAACTGCTCCGTTTGATTATGCAAAGCAATATACTCTAAATACAAATCATCCCTTTGAAGCGAAATGTCTTGACGTTCTTGTAAAAATGCTAATCGAGTTGCTGGAGCCACGTTGAGTTTTTTGTACAATTGGTCTAATTCCATCAAAACCCTAGCATCCGTTGGGTCAAGAAAATAGGCTTTTTCTAAAGCTTTTAACGCCTTTTCAGGTTCATTTTGCTTATTGTGATATGCCAAGGACAAGTTACGATAGGAGGTAGGAAACTCAGGTTTTAAGTGAGTCGATTTTTCCCATGCACTAATCGCTTCAGGATATTGTCTGTGGGCATACCAAAAATTTCCTAAGAAATAAAATACATTACCATCATTTGTACTTTCTTGAGATACCCAAAGCAAAGTGTTTAGTTCAAATAACCTATTCGGAAAAACTTTATCTGGCGATGCTAGTTGCGCTTGTTGCAAATACCCTGCTTTTTGAGCAGATAAATGTAGCTTGTCTGCCAAAAATGCCAAGGTATATAAGGCTATCGGATAAGTTTTGGATTTGTCTTTTTCCGATAAATACAATTCTAGTAAATAGGTTTCCAACAACTGATATGCTTCCGAATATAGTCCTGCTTGGATATAATCGTTGGCATATTCGAGGTAGTTGTGGACATACCCACGCATCAATTTTTTGAACTGATTCAAGCTTTCAAGACCTTCTGGCTGGTCTTTTTGAAGCAGATATTTCTCAAAATAGCAAAGCATGTTAAACTGATCAAAGGCTAAACTTTCTGAAATCAGTTGTAAGGCTTCCTCTTTTCTACCCAAAATTCTTAACAAAGAAACTTTCAATTGTCGAGTGCTATGCCCTTTCCAATTACGATACAAAGAGTCTGTGGCGTGATTTAGCGCTTCTTCATAATTATGCTGAATACTCGCAATTCGTGCTAATTCCAAGAAAGAAGCATCTTGCCATGCTGCCGACCAAGAGGCTTTGAAAAAAGCGGTATAGGCATGCGTTAATTCGTTGAGTTGCTTGAGACAAAGTCCCAAATTATAATAAGGTTCACTATCGTAAGGGTTTGGATTGCGAGCAGTAAGTGTTTGGATGGCTTTTTCAAAATAAGGTTTTGCCTTGACAAATTGCCCTTTTTTGTAGTACCATAACCCCATAGCATTGTTACAACGAAAGTCATGAGGGTCACGACGAAGTGCCTCTTCATAATAATCCATCGCCGAGTAGGTGGCATGACGATACTGCTCAATATGTTGTGCTGTTAAGAACAACTGCTCGATATGCTCAATAGCCGAAGGTGCTTGCGCAGCAATGGCAGGTTCTGGCAATTCGGGAGTTTGATAAACGTCTGGGGTATAACTCACCAACACTTTTCCTGCTTGAGAAATCACCTCAAGGGTATAGGCTTCGGGCGTATCGATTGTCCAAGCAATGGATTGGATGAATGGTTTTTCAGGAGATAAATCCGTTTTTTCTTCAAAAATTATGTGGTCATTTTTACGGAAAATAATACTAACAGCATGATATGGGGCAGTACCATAAGCCATTATTTGTACTTCAGAGGCAGTCCAAAGTAAGTTTACAGCCGCTTCTTTCGTCGCATTTTTGACCATGCCGATTTCGCTATAGGGCATAAAATACTGCGTAAATCGACGTTCTTCGTTAGGCATTATCCACGAAAAATCAGGCTGATTGTCGGTAAATACCCCCGTCATGAGTTCGATATAGGGTCCATCTTCGTCGGTAAGGTTTCTATCCCAAGCATAGCCAAATTCACCATTCCCCCAAGTCCATTGTTTTTTGCCAGGGGATATATGATGATTAGCCACGTGCAAAAGTCCTCCCTTGGTATCGTTTTCATAACCGCCCATAAAGTCATATTTGGACTGAATTGCCATGTAGGAAGTTGGGACAGGGATATTTTTGTAACCCGATATATCCGTGCCGGGCGAATAATCAATTTTGTAATACGTCCCCGTGGCAATAGGGAAGGAAGATACATCTCTTTTGCCATGGTCAAAAACGGCATACACATCGGGCGGAAATACCGATTGATAATGGTCATTGACTTTCACTGCTGGGTTGGCCCACCACAAAAAAGTCTGTGGTAAGGCGGTACGATTGTACAATACTCCTTTGATTTCGAGATAGGCTTTGTCAGGATATAGCGTAAAACCTGCCATGCCCTTGGTCGAAAACATTCGTTCTACTTCACTTACCCATACGGTTTGAGAGCCATCGGTGTTGGATTCTATCGTAAAATCAACGGGTTCGAAAGTGCTAGGGCGGTGATGTTGTGGCCAGTTGAATTCGATTCCACCCGAAATCCAAGGACCTGTGAGTCCTACCAAAGCGGGTTTGATGACTTGATTGTAATAGATAAAATGTCGTTGTTTTACTTTGTCGAAAGCCATTTGGATTCTGCCACCGAGTTCGGGCAAAATCATGATTTTAAGGTATTGATTTTCTAGAAAAACAGCTTGATAGGTTTGGTCATGTTTGGTATCTTCGATTTTCTCGATTACGGCATGAGGATACACCACTCCACTTGAACCTTGATAGACTCTTTTTTCGAGAAACATGGGATTTTTTTCTGATTCCCCGACGCCATAGGTGGGAATGATGATGGCTTCTTCCCAAACTTTTACTTCCATTTTGATATAGTGTTGTATAAAAAGGTGGGTTCAAAGGTAAATCCTTGAACCACTGGATTTACCTTTGAACTGTTGTGTTTTAAGTAATAAGAAAGGTTAAATTAATAGTATTTTTAAGGTATGGTTTGGTTATAACAATGCCTTCACAAAACCCATATACTATTAACTAATAACGTCTTCCTACTTATTAGAAAAGCGCTTGTATTGCTTTTGTCTCTAGGTTTTGTGTTGGGTTAAAGTCTTTGCTGTTGAGGTATTTGAGCAAGCTATATTTGAATTGTCGTGCAGACGGTCGATTTTCTAAATCTTTCACCAAATCTATACTACACACCATGAGCTTGCCTTTTCCAACTTTTGCCTCAAAAGCTAGTGACAAACGACGGTTTTCAAACCATGTATCGATAGGTTGGATTGTAGCTTTGAGCGTTTTAGGAAAATCATTGAGCAACATCACTTGGCTATGAGATAGCATGTCTTGCCATTGGTAATTGCTAAACTTTTCTGTCGGAAAATCTTTGAAAATAGGATGCTGTGTGTTGTTCAATAATCCCATCGTATGCGGAGCTTGTCCACTTGTCCATGCGGTATTCCAGAAGATACTCGAAAAGCCAATAGCTACTTCAGCGCCTTTGCCTTTTTTGATTTTACCATGGGTCAAAAGCAATACATTTTTGCCCACTTCCAAAGCAGTCATTACTTCTGGACTTAGTTCTTCTGCGATAAGGACATTGCCTTGTGCCGATTTCAAATCTACTTGTGATGGATATACCCAAAACTCCCACGAATTGTGAATAGTAGTGCCCGCTATGGTTGTCCAAAGAATGAGCTTTTGTGCTTTTTTGAAGTTTCTGAGCGATGCAGAAATGTTGCCAATGATTTGGTTATTAGAGATTTGTATTTCTGGTTTTATAAACGAACCTTTTTGATAAATCTTCCCTGATTCGTCATGAATACGCCATTGAATCGTTTGATTCAAGAGCTGTTTTGCACCAAAATGCGCTATTTCTAAAGCCGCCTCAAAGTTTTCTTGGTTTGTTAAAATAAGCTTTGGCATACGTGCCAACAGCACCGTTGAGTTACAAAACTGACGATATTCGTCTCCAGAAGTATAACCTTTAGATTCCCAAAAAGCATCAAGTGCACCCACAAGTGCTGTGCCTTGTCCTGAGAAATCGTGTAGCCCTAAAAGTTGAAACCCTCCAAAATTAGGTGTTCTCAATGCCGCTTCTATGTCAGCTTTGTAGCATAAAGTTTGCAATCGTCCAGAAGCGTATAAGAAGTCCTTCGCTTGGTCGCCCAACCCATTTTCTTCTAAGGTTTCTTTAAAAATCTCAAAATTGGTTGCTCTCAAAACGCCTTTGTATTTGGCGATTTCGTCGAGGTTGGGATAGGCGCACCATTGTCCAATTTCATGACTGATATAAGGCTTGTCTATTTTGCCCATGATTCCCGACCAGTCGTAAGTAGTCGAAGGAGCTTTGGCGTTGATGATACTATTAACGCCCTCGCCCCAACGCTGTATGCGAGCATCTGAATGAATATGAAAGTCGCTTTCTGGAATCATCGGCCAACCAGCGCCCGACGTATAGAGGTGACGGGTATCGAGAGCTTGGAAGTGTTTGACAAAACGAGCAAAAAACTCGTTTTGTTTACTACCAGCAGGCTCGTTGCCATAAGACATCATGATAAATGAAGGGTGATTGCCGTAAGTTTGTACCACTCGCTCAGATTCTTGGAAAATAAACTGGTCTATCAACCCGTCGGTCCCTACGGCACTACCTTGATTCGCCCAAAGTGGTCCTTCTACATATAGATATATCCCCAAACTATCTGCCACTTGAAACGCTATTTCTGGTGGGCACCACGAGTGAAAACGCAAATGGTTGAGACCATAATTTTTGATGGTTGTACCTATTTTCTCCCAATAAGAACGCTCCATAGAAGGATAGCCTGTGAGAGGAAATCCTGCACAATCGACATCGCCACGGAGGAAAATAGGACGGTTGTTCAGATGAATCCTTTTATTTTTAACACTGATTTCTCGCATACCAAACTGAAGCTTGTGCGCATCAAGTGTTTGATTTTCTTTGGTTAAATTTACTACTAGCGTATAAAGATTAGGATTGAATTCATCCCAGAATTTAGGATTGTTAATTTTGATGGTTTTAATAATCCATTGAGCATGAGAAGTGACTGAAATGTTTTCTGAAAAAGATTGATTATCAGCGTTTTTTAAACTGATATTTAATGCTAATTTACCCGAAAAATCTTCTTTGGACTTGTTCTCTACTAACACTTTTACCTCAACTTCAGAAGTATTGATATGAGGATAAACTTTGACGTCGGCAATGTGCACAAGTTCTTGCACTTGCAGACTAATATCGCCAATTACACCATTCCAGTTGGTTTGAGTGTGGTCGGTAATACTCGAAGAATTAGGACCGATATATAGTCGAACGCTATTATCAACCCTGATGGAAATACTATTGCCTTTTGCCTTTAAGTAATCCGTAATGTCGTAATCGTGTGGGGCTACTAGGCTATTTTGAGTACCGCAAAAATTACCATTGACAAAAACAGAACTTTCCCAATGACAACGTTCAAGATGGAGAATAATACGTTTTTTTGTCCAATTTTGAGGCATATCAAATGAACGCTTGTACCATGCCACGCCTACAAAGCTTTTTTTAGGCTTAAGCCAAAAGGGAATTTTGAGGTCTCCCGAACGATACTTGGCATATTTGGGTGAAAAAAAATAAGAACTATCAATCACATCGCCGACCCAAGGCGTTTGAAGAGTAATATCATTTCCTAAATTGTTTTCGGCTAATGAACCAGGGAGATTTGCTTTTTCTGAAAACGCAGAAAACCACCAATGCTCCTTTAAGCCCACATTTTCAGGGTCAAGTTTTACTTGCCATTGTCCTGATAAATTGAGACTGTTTTGTGAAAAAATAGAAAAAGTATTTAACAATAAAAGTGCAACGAGGTAAAGTTTAATTTTATCCATGTTTATGCGTTGAAAAAGGGTGAGTTGATGTAGCATCAACATTTAAAATCCATAAATCAATATAATATAGTGGCTAGGTTTATGTGGATACGAAGCCTAAAGCTATTTCTCTGTTGAAATAGTTTAAAAACTTATACAAAATTCACTATTTATACTTTGAGGTAAAATGGATAGAATCTTGAAAAAGATGGATAAAATTATGGTTTTGTTTCTGGCTATCTGACAGTCTTTTCTGATTTGATTATGAATATCCGACAGACGAAATTATGTTTGCTGAATCAAGTGAAAAATACAAAAACTACAAGCCAATTTAAACTCTCCAAACCATGTCTCAACATCCACTTATTACACATATAACCGAACAAATTACATTGACAGATACCGAAATTGCTTGTGTTTTGAGTTATTTTCAAGGGCAAGAATATCAAAAAAAAGAGCATTTGTTACAAGAGGGTAATATCTGTAAGAACTTATTTTTTGTGTCGAAAGGCTGTTTGAGATTGTATTTTATGAATGAAAAAGGGCAGGAGCAAACCATTCAATTTGCGCTTGAAACGTGGTGGATGACCGATCTGATGGCCTTCGAAAAATCTGGAGAATCGGGTTTTAGCATACAAGCACTCGAAAAAGTAGAGGTGATGGTAATTACTCACGAGAGTTTGGAAAAACTCTTGTGTGAAGTACCCAAATTGGAACGGTATTTTAGAAAAGTCTACCAACGAGCGTACTCGGCGTCCTTGCTTCGGGTCAAATTCCTTTATACGATGTCGAAAGATATTTTTTATGAACATTTTGCCTCGCATTACCCCGAATTTGTTCAGCGGATTCCGCAGAAAGTATTGGCATCATTTCTGGGTTTTTCACCAGAGTATTTGAGTGAACTTCGCAAGAAAAAAACCTTAGAAAAAAAGTAGCATTTGAGCGTTCTTAAACTGGTTTAAGTTTTTTCTTTAGTCAAAAAGTGAACTTTGTCATGTAGTCCAGCGACGAAAATAATAATAAAATTCGATGGATATTTTTAAACGACAAATTGACATCATACCATGACAACTAGAGTAAAAATTCACGCATCACAGCCAGCGGCTTGGAAAGCCATGTACGGATTAGAACAATATTTGACAACGACCTCAGTAAGTAAAACTCACAAAGAGTTTATCAAGTTGCGTGCCTCACAAATCAACCATTGTGCTTTTTGTATCGATATGCACAGCAAAGACGCCCTAAAAAATGGTGAAACAACGCAGCGCCTTCTATTACTAGATGCTTGGCGAGAAACAGACCTATTTACGGAGGAGGAAAAGGTGGTATTAGCCATAACAGAAGAAATTACGCTCATCAGTGAGAAAGGTTTGACAGAAGAAACCTATCAAAACGCCCTGAAATACTTCAGCGAAGATTACATTGCCCAAGTCATTATGATTGTAGTTGCAATAAATGCATGGAATCGTATTTCGGTAAGCACACACATTACCGTAGGAGAGAAGTTTTAGCTTAACCAGAAACGCTAATAGTGACACAAACCCTGATGGAAATGGATATTTCTGTCAGGGTTTTATTGGTATATTGACGTTGGGTAAGAAAGTTGTTGGGGGGGATTTTCGTTGGTAGCAAGCTCACAGAATCGAGGCTATAATTATTAAATGATGTGCAATTATTTCAAATAATATCCATAACTATACTTATAGTCCGTTGTTTTATAAACTACAAACAAGGAACTTTATACACATGGACATAAGAATTAAACTAGGAATAAGGCTTAAAGAACTTAGAAATGAAAAGGGGCTTAGTCAAGAAAAGTTCTCATTTATTTGTGAGCTTGATAGGACCTATATCGCAAGTATTGAGCAAGGGAAAAGAAATGTTTCAATAGCAAACATTGAAAAAATTGCAAAAGCTCTTGATATGTCTGTTTATCAATTTTTTCAATCAGAATTATTTAAGTAAATATGGATATTCAAGCATACGAAACACTTATTACTAATCAATTAGATGAACTTGTAAGAGATATAATCATTGCAAATCCCAAATTAAATATTGCTGTTAAGAAGGGTGAACGAGTTGGAGATGGAATTAGCAAATTTCTTGAAAGCAAGTTTGTAGAATTTACCCAAAAACATCAATACTTTAAAGAGTCTTTGGCTTCACCCGAAGGGAAAACAAAAAATCCTTTTGATATACAAACATTTTTTGAAATCAACAACCACAAAGAATTGCTTTGGATTGATTTTAAAGCCATTAATGTTGATAATGACGACACAAATCCTGATAGTGGTACACCAGACAAAATACTGACATTGATCAATAGTGGGTATTTTTATTTAGCTTATATTCTTGTCTATTACAAAGGAAATGAAACAGGGTTAGAGTTTGTGAAAAATAAGGAGATATTTGTAAAATCATATTTCCTTAAGGATGTTAGTAGTACAATGAGAATAACACCTGCAAACCAAATGCAAGTCAATGGTTTTGCAGAACCAATATACAGAACCCGAGAAGAATTTTTAGAGTTTTTACTTCAAAAGAAAATTGAATCTAACGAAAGAAAACTGAAAAAGGCAACGGAAGAATTAGAAAATTTAAAACAAGGTAATTTCAAAAAAGACTTATCATTAGACCAGCTCAAAGAGCTTAATAAATCACAAGAAGCAAGTATCAAAAATCTTTGATACTTGCCTCAATCGTAGTAATTTCAATATTAGACAACTCATAGTAAGAGTAAACCAATTTATCTATTTGAGTTTTGACTGAATCTTTTGAGCCAAAATTGGTGTAGATTTCTTTACAGAATCTTGATATTTCATTTTGTAATTTAATGTCACTAGGGATATAAATAGTTCCTAAATCACCAATTTTTATTTGCGGTTGTTTGCCTTGTGAAAACCTTATTATATTCATTTGTTGAGCATAGTAAGTTACAAAGTCTGTATTCAGAAAGCCACATAAAAAATATAAAAATTCAATTGTTTCTGCAGAATTATTTCTCAGTGAAAAAACGTAAAGACTATTATTTGCCGAACTTTTACCTAAATCAATTGTAGCAATTATCTCTTTTGCCGACTGTCTAATAAACAATTTTGGATTATCATAAATAATCGTTTCGCCTAACCCTAATCTTTTTTTATTCTTAATGCCTTGTTTTTCAAGTTCCATTTTTAACTCATCATTAATAGAATCTTGTAAGGATTTATCGTAATAAAAATATTTTTTAAAATCCAGTTTACCATACTTTTCGGAAAGCGCTTTTGAACCTTGATAATAGGGATACAATAAATTTTCTTCTCTATTTCCTTTGTCTATGAAAGTAAATTTATCTTCCATATCTAAAAGCATCACACAAGTACGTAAATTCTTGTTTGGGTATAATTGTAATATGGTTTTATCTTTTTTGGCTTCAACCTTGTCTAAAATTTGCTTTGAAATGGAGCACCCATTGTATCTGAATTTATACTCATCATTTTTATTATACCAACTTGACTGTTCAACCAAATATCGATTTCCTGTTTTATGGTCAATGATTTGTACATTATGATTTACACTTTTAGTTTTTGAAAGTTTAATAATTACTTGACCACTCGCAACATCAAAATCTTTAATGTTTACCTGCAACTCATCAATAGTTGTATTGTCTAATAAATATTTTCTTGTAAACTCATAAGCTGTTTCAAAAAAAGAAACATCAATAATAAAACTCAACTGACCGTTCTCTTTCAAAAAATCAAGCGAGTGTTCTATGAATAACATCACAAGATTAAGTTTCCCATTTTTTACTGAACTGGGAAATTGATGATAATTATTTAAGTAATTTATTCTTTGTTCTTCATTCTCCTTTTTATCTCTTCTTCCATACAATGTAATATAAGGTGGATTGCCGATTACATAATCGAACGAATTATATAAATTAGAAAATGGAGTAGTCCTAACTTCATCAAACAGCGATAATCCAGAAGAAACTTTATCTGTAAAATCCCAAGTTATTCCGTTAAATGAACCTTGAAAAGCTTCATCAAAAAGAAAAGTGTATAATTTTTGAATATTACTTTTGGTTTTTTCAACCATTTCATCTTGGACATCAACAAAGAAAATATTATTTGTTATAAAGTTTGAAATCAGTAAAGCATCAGGAAACTTTAAATAAATATCGGATAACAATTGTAAAATAAAAATACCTTGACCACAAGACGGTTCAAGGATTCTTTTGGTAAAAATTCCTGAATCAATTAAAACAACATCTAGTAAATTTTCGACTGTGTTAACAGAGTTTGTAAAGAAAACACCCTTTTTCTTCCTATCAATTTTGTCTAAACCTTGTTCATAGTCGTTTTGACCAAAGGCAATTCTTAGAAGAAAGGATGAGATTTGACTTGTACTTTTAAGTTCTTTAATTAGCATTATACTATTACGTTTAATTAACATTGACAAATGTAAAAAAATATACAATGATACTTATAAACTACAAGTACTTTTCTGCTGAATAGACTAAATATTTGAATGACAGAATACTAATAGATAACAGTCATTTCTATTGCAACCCCCAATATTTTATTCCCCTCCTCTAAACCCATTTTAGAGGAGGTTTTTTTGTTCAAATCTTAGCTTAAATAGATGTTTTAGAAGCTTAGGGGGATAAAAGTAGCTTATGCTAATATGCACGCCCTTATTTTTTTCAGAATGCCTTTATACCGATTGTTAAAACCTATTAAAAATACACTATTTGTGAAAAAATCACTAAATTTGCATAGATAAAACTAAAATGTATGTTAATTAAGTTTTCTGTAGAGAATTTTTCGTCATTTAATGGCAGACAGAATTTCTCATTATTACCAGGCAAAGGAACGCTAAAGGGAGAACATAAGACAAAAAAAATCAAAGGAATCTCTGTCCTTAAAACTTCCGTGTTATTTGGTGCCAATGCTTCTGGAAAGTCAAACCTCATCAAAGCAATCGAATTTGGAAAAAGATTGGTATTACGAGGAACAAATCCTGAATCTATTATTGACTATCAAAAATTCAGATTAGATAAAAATTGTACTAATAAAGATTCTAGAATCGAATATGTTATCCAACACAATGGCAAAAATTATGCTTATGGATTTGTTTTTGATTCCACTGCCATAAAGGAGGAATGGCTATTTGAGGTGAGCTTGAAGAGCGAAGTGAAAATATTTGAAAGAAACATCAATAATAGCCAAATATATGATTTGGATAATATTGTGAAAAATATCAAATCTGACGAAGAAAAGCAATTTTTGAAATTTATCGCAAAAGGAACACCTAATAATCAGTTGTTTTTAAATGAAATCAGAACTCGAAAAGTTAAAGAAAATGTTTCAAAAATTGAAGATATACTGAATGTGATAGATTGGTTTCAAAACTCTTTAAAAGTTATTTTTCCTGATGACAAATACAATGAGGGTTTGAAGTTTGAATTGAATCAAGATGAAGAGTTATTAACAACATTTGAGCAGTTTTTAAAATATTTTGATACTGGTATTAATGGTGTATGCCTTGAAAAAGTTGATTTTGATAGCGTAGATGTGCCTAAATCAATTTTAAGTAAAATAAAAGAAGATCTATTAAGTAAGAAGTCAGAAAATGTAAGAGCTTCAATTCTGTCAAATAGAAATACCACCTATTTTCTTTCTATAAAAGATACAGATTTAGTTGTAGAGAAATTTATGACTAAGCATTCTGTTAAAGGACAGGACGAATTAGAAAAGTTTGATACAAGTGATGAGTCTGACGGAACAAATAGAATAATGGATTTTATACCACTTTTAATGGACTTGTTAAAAGGTGATAATGTATTTATTATTGACGAAATGGAAAGGAGTCTGCACCCTAATCTGATGTACGATTTAATCGATTTGTTTATTTCAAAAGCTACAAATATTAATAGCCAACTTATTTTGGCTAGTCACGAATCATCTGTATTAACTCAAAAATTATTACGAAAAGATGAAGTTTGGTTTGTGGTAAAAGATAATTTTGGAGCCAGTAAACTTCATTCTCTCGAAGATTACAATGTACGATTCGACAAAGAAATTAGAAAAGATTATTTATTAGGAAGATTTAAGGCAGTACCTCGCATAGGCAATAGAAATAAGCTTACAATTTTAAATCATCATTTATTGTAAATTATGCCAAGAGAAAGAGAGGATTTATTTAGAGAAAGCAATTCTTTAGAAAAAGAAAAAATAATAGTTTTAGCCTTTGAAGGGAACGATACGGAAGAAATCTATTTTGAGGAATTTAAGAACTCAGAGGTTTTCAATGATGCCTTGATATTTTTACACCTCCTAAAACGACCTAAAAAAGACACCAATAGTGCTCCAAATCACGTCTTTAGAAAACTGAAAAAGGAAGCAAAAGATGAGTATAATTTTAAGGATACCGATGAGCTTTGGATGATAATTGATACAGATAGATGGAAAAACATTCCAGATATAATTTCAGAATGTAAAAAGCAGTCAAATATGTTTGTCGCTGTGAGTAATCCTTGCTTTGAGTTTTGGTTACTTTTACACATTAAAGATATCGCAGAATACAGTGAAGAAGAGCTTAATTTAATGTTGAAAAATGGGAAAGTAAGTAGCAAGAAAAATTACGTAGATGCTAAAATAGTGGAAATTTTAGGTGCGTATAATAAAAGTAATCCCAAGCCAGAGTTATTTCTTCCAACCGTTGATTTTGCTATCGAACAAGCAAAGCAATTAGATGAAAAAGATGAAGAATATCCTAAAAATTTAGGCTCTCACGTTTATAAAGTTGTTATGAAACTAAAAAAACATGGGTAGCTATTTCATATCCTAGTTGCCCCTCCTCTAAACCCATTTAAAGGAGGGAAACCAGAATGAATTCACCATTAAACTTCCGCCCATTTAGGGTTTTGGGCAAGTACTTTTTGTTGTGTCGGACAATCGTCGTCGTGTGAACCTTTGAGATAGCCAATGCTCATCAAAAATTCGCCTACAATTTCACCTCCTGTAAATTTGAAAGTCTTTTTGAAAAGTTTTACCCATTCTTCCTTGGTTTTGGGATGGTGTGCTTCTAGCCATTTTTCGAAAGAGCCATATTCCTTTTGCAAAACCTGAATTTTTTTTGCGTTTTCTATCGCTGCATTGATTTTTAAGCGATTGCGAATAATGCCAGCATCTGATAAAAGCCTTTCTCTATCTTCCTCTGTGTAAGAAGCTACTTTGTTGATATCGTAATGACTATAGGCTTCTTTAAAGGCATGTTCTTTTTTGAGGATTGTTTCCCAGCTCAAACCCGCTTGGTTGATTTCTAAAATCAATCTTCCAAATAGTGCATTATCGTCGTGAATCGGGAAGCCGTAGTGATAGTCATGATAGTTGGCATGCAAGGCCTTGCGGTCGGCAGCTTGCATATTTTGAATAGCTTTGCAATAAGACATAGGTCGGGTTATAGATTTGTTAAACTCAATCAACGTAAGTAATTTCGAAATAGTTCTTTTAAAAAAGGAATCCTTACCTCCCGCTAACATGACTCAGCAAACGCCTTCTATTTTCGAATCACATTATAAAAAATTAGGTTTATTACCACTTTCAACGGATACTTTGGCATCAGCTAATAGTGATATGTACAAACCATTTATTAAGGTCTTGTACTTGCCCCAAGGATACCAACTAAAAGTAGATTTTCAAGAATACCAAACGGTAGAACCGAGTTTGTTTTTTGTGAACTCCAATCAGTTTTTACAGATAGACCAAGTGGGTGAGCAGATAGGATACATGTTGTATTACAACCGTGATTTTTATTGTATTCAAATTCATGATGCCGAGGTGGCTTGCGATGGTTTATTGTTTAACAATTTGCAAAATATGCCGATGGTGGAACTTCCTACAAGCGAACAGGGATGGGCAAATCAACTTTGGGCACAAATAGAGGAGGAGCTGACCATGAACGAATCAGGGCAGGAAGAAATGTTAAGAGTATATTTGAAACAGTTAATCATTCGTGCGACTCGCATCTGGAAAAAGCAAGAACTACACCAAGTTCAAGACGGAACTAATAGTGACATGGAGTTTTATCGAGATTTTAGTCGATTGGTAGAAATCCATTATAAAGAAAAACATAGCGTCGCTGACTATGCGGACTTATTGGGGTTTGCCCCAAAAACCTTGACACATAAATTTAAAAGATTGCATTTGTCTCAGCCCAATGAAGTAATCAAAGACCGTATTATTTTGGAGGCAAAACGCCTTCTGACCTACACACAAATGAGCGCTAAAGAAATTGCGTATCACTTGGGGTATGACGACCCTGCCTATTTTAATCGCCTTTTTGCTCAAAAAGTAGGTGATACGACGACTAATTTTAGAAATAAATACCTTCATGGGAAAAAAGTACAATAGTTGTATGCTTTTGTGCCTTTATCTGGGTGGTTCGTTGGAGTAATTTTGTCATATCAATTTGAAACAACAACTAAACAAATCAAAACATGAAAGCTCAAGCACTTGCCTTAAATAATGGCAGCACTCAAGAATTAACAATTGTAAAATCATTTTTAGTACTATTATTCGCTTTAATGGCGCATATCACATTGGGTCAATTACGCCCTTATGCTGGTCAGGATGACCCACAAGTTTTTACCGAAATAAGACTGTTTTTGAAAGCACTCAACACAAGTAATGGTAAACCGCTCGAACAACTCAGTCCAGCCGATGCACGTCAAGTATTGATTGGTGCTCAGAAATCGGTTCAGGTAGATTATTCTGGAATTCAAGAGAGCGAAAAAGTAATTTCTCAAAATGGATATAAAGTAAAAGTACATATCACCAAGCCTGTAGGCGTAAAACCAAACGCACCTGTTTTTATCTTTGTGCACGGAGGAGGTTGGGTGTTAGGAGACTATCCAACACATAGAAGATTAGTCCGTGACCTAGTGGTAAATAGTAGCGCCGTGGCTGTTTTTCCTGATTATACTCCATCGCCAGAAGCAAAGTATCCAGTAGCAATCAATGAAATTTATGCTGCTACACAATGGGTAGCCGAACATGGTAAAGAGATAGGCGTAAATGGTAAAAACTTAGCAGTAGTAGGTAATAGTGTAGGAGGGAACATGTCAGCGGTAGTTGCGCTTATGGCAAAAAATAACCACGGACCAGCGATAAAACTACAAGTACTTTTATGGCCTGTTACCGACGCCAACTTCGAGACAGGTTCATATAACGAGTTTGCAGAAGGTCGCTTTTTGACTAAAAATATGATGAAATGGTTTTGGGACAACTATTTGCCAGAGGTAGAAAAACGTCAAGAAATCTACGCTTCACCTTTACAAGCTACGGTAGAGCAATTAAAAGGTTTGCCAGAGGCATTGGTACAAACAGCCGAAAATGATGTGTTACGTGACGAAGGGGAGGCTTATGCGAGAAAGCTCAATGAAGCAGGTGTAAAAGTTACTTTAGCAAGATATAATGGATTGATTCATGACTACGGTATGTTGAACCCTATTTCAGGTGTTACGGCCTCTAAAGTTGCCGTCTTGCAAGCAGCATTAGCAATCAAAGAAGCGTTGAAATAGCAAAAAAAGAGACATTCCCTAGATTTAGTGATTTTTGATTGAGGGATTATTGTAAAATGTATTAGAATCAAAAAAGGCGTTCGAAAAACTCATTTCGAACGCCTTTTTTGATTATTTATTCTATTCCCCATTGACACATCCTCAGACGCAATCGTTGCGTCTCTACAAGTTAAATTCACGAAGAATAATCACTAAATCACAATCCACTCAATTATTTTCTATAATCTCCTTGACGTTTTACCATCCAGCCTGGGTATTGCATTGGAAGTGGACTCACTGCATCAATTTTCTGCAAATCTTCAGCCGAAAGTTGTATCTGAGTCGAAGCAATATTGTCTTGTAACTGAGTAATTGTTTTAGCTCCGATAATCGTACTGGTAACACCTGGTTGATGACGAACCCATGCCAAAGCTACTTGTGCCACGGTGGTTTGATTAGCTATTGCAATTTCCTGCATAACATCTACCAAATCATAAGCTTTTTCTTTGTCGATTGGAGGAAAATCAAAATTCTCTCTTCTCGACCCCGCTACTACCTGCTGACGGGTATATTTGCCACTTAAGAAACCACCAGCCAATGGACTCCAAGGGAAAATTGCTAATTTGTGATGCTGTGCCATCGGTACTAATTCATGCTCAATATCACGAGAAACAGCCGAGTAATAGTACTGTAAACCAATGAAATGATGCCAGTTGTGGCTTTTGGCAATTTCTTGCGCTGTAGCCACCATCCATGCGGGCCAGTTACAAATGGCAATGTAGCGAGCTTTTCCTGCATTTACTACATCATTTAAGGTATGTACAATTTGCTCAACCGAAGTACGAGGGTCAACGCCGTGAACATACAAAATGTCCACATAATCCATTTGAAGACGTTTCAAACTTGCATCTACTGAGTTAAAAATATGATAGCGTGACAAGCCTGCACTGTTAGGCGATTCGTCCATTCTGCCTAAAACCTTGGTTGCAATCACCACCTGATCACGACGGATACCGAGGTCAATAAGTGACTGTCCGAGTAGTTGTTCAGACTGACCAAATGAATAAATGTTGGCCGTATCGATAAAGTTAATTCCTGCATCAATCGCTGCTTTGATTAATTGGTTTACTTCCTCCTGTTGAAGTTGTCCAATGTTACTCCACATACCAGCGTCTTGTCCGCCAAAAGTCATAGTTCCGAGGCATAATTCTGATACCAAAAGACCAGTTTCGCCTACATAATTGTATTTCATAGGTTTTGTTTTATTAGTTTTTGAAAAAGTTTTTACTAAAAATCTGATGCAAATTTCTTACAAAACTCTTGTGTACAGTTATCCCAAACGAAACAGAAACTATAAAAAATCAAACAATTTATATTTCTCGGAATAACTTTGGAGTGGTTTGCAACGAACGACGGAAAAAGGAAGTAAAATGCGAAGGATCGTCAAATCCAACGGCGTATCCTATTTCCGCAATATTCCAATCGGTATGTTTGAGGAGGGTTTGCGACTCTTGCAAAACCCTTTCTTGAATCAACTGAGAGGTAGTTTTACCTGTAACTGTTTTCAAGGCACGGTTGAGGTGATTGATATGAATGGAAAGATGCCCCGCAAAATCGGCAGGAATGCGTAGTTTCATTCTTTGTAAAGGCGATTCAATCGGAAATTGTCTTTCGAGTAATTCCACAAATAAAGAGGTAATACGATTATTGGCCGAATGTGTATGTTTTTGGATATTATCATTGGGCGACAAGCGCATGGCTTTATGAATAACCTGTTGTACTAATGCTCTCAAAAAATCGTATTTGAAGGCATAATCGACATTTATTTCAGCTGACATCTGTTCAAAAGTAAGTCGAAACTCCTCAATTTGCTCCTCATCGAGATTATAAATGGGAAAACTGCCAGGCTTGAAAATAGGATATTCTTTGATGTTAGGAATTTGATTCAAAAAAGCTTCTGTGAACACGCAAAAATATCCTCGCTGAGATTCCCCGATTCGTTCGATTTTGTAAGGAATCATAGGATTAGCAAATGAGATTCCTGCAGACTTTACTTCAATCGATTTGTCAGCGTAGTGATAAATATTATTGCCAATAATCAACGAAATTTTGTAATAGTCCTTGCGACTATAAGGCACAGATTTTGTCGGTTTACCAATATAATCCTCCATCTTGAATACATTGAAATGCCCTACGTCTTTACGGAGGTTTTCGGGTAAACAATCTGCGCTATTTAGATAAAAATCTTCTAATGTATGAACCTTTTCCATGAAGTAAAGTTATAAAAAATCAAACGAACATGTAAAAGACAACGAGAAAACTATATTACAAGTTAATTTCCTCATGCAGAATTCGATAAAATTCTTTGACAGCCTTTTTCTGATAAACTTCTTTCATTGAAATAATCATAGCCGTTCGGTCCATATTTTCACCAAGAAGCGGAATCGTTGCCAATCCGTCTTTCTGACTAACCGAAGTTTTTGCCAAAATCGTATGCCAATTTCCTGTTTTGACCAATTCCAATAAAGTCGGAATATCATTGATTTCAATCGCAATATTAGGCGACAAGGCATGGCGCTCAAATAAATCATGAACAAATTTGCTGGTCATATATCCTTTGGCAGGAAGAACCAATGGATATTGCGTAATCTGTTCTAAAGTTATCATCTCTTTTTGCGCTAATGCTGAATTTGGAGCTGTCACAACTGTCATAGGTGAGCAAAATAGATTTTGATAATCAAAATGTTTTTCAACAGCTATATCCCCAAAAAAACTTAGGGCAAAATCAAGTTCCAAATGATTTAATTTATCTATCAATTCTTCTGAAGTACCAAATACGATTTTTATCTTAATTTGTGGGTATTGCGTCGCAAAACGAATCAGTGCAGGAGTCAGTACATAACGCAGTCCATAAGTAACCCCTATCGTAATTTTTCCTGTTTGAAAATTGTGTAAGTCCCTTAGCATCAGCAATCCATCCTGTGCCTTATTGATACTTTGAAAAGCAAAATCTGCAAATAATGCACCCGCTTCGGTAAGGTTAACACGTTTGCCAATACGATTGAATAACGGTATATCGAGTTCATCTTCTAGCTGCTTAATCTGCTGAGAAAGAGTGCTCTGACTAATATTGAGTTGCTCTGCTGCTTCTGTAAAATTGAGTAATTCTTTAGCCTTGAGGAAATATTTTAATTGACGAAGCTCCATGGGTATTTAGTGAGTTGTGAGTTAGTGAATTGTGAATTGGCGTTTGTTTTAGGGGATTCCCTATTTTGGTTTATTTGTTATAAATCCGAAATCAAATATCCCAAATCCGAAATTGAGAAGGCTTTTATAAATCGAAAATACCGATTGATGTGATAGAAAAAAAGCGTTTTACGAATTTAAAACTTCTCTACAACTTTGTAGCGTAATCATGAAGCATTTCTAGAGTGTGGATGATATTGAGAAGAATGTTGCATAACGTAAAACATCCCAATTCATGAATATCGAATATAAGGCGGTTTCATTACCGAAAAATTTTATCTTAGGATTTACCCAAATATTGCTTTGGGGTGGGTCATTTTTCTTGCTGGCTATTTTAGCCAAACCAATTATTGCAGAAACAGGATGGTCGCACCAATTGGTGTATGGCGCCTTGTCTTTGGCGATGTTGGTATCAGGAATGTTGGCATCTAAAGTGGGAAAAATGATTGAGACAATCGCTAAAAATTACAATTTGTTATATGCAGGATTTGTCATGGGAGCGGGGCTTATTATCATAGGTTTATCCCATCATTTTTTGCTATTTTTATTAGGCTGGTGTGTGGTTGGTGTAGCTATGGCAATGGGTTTGTATGATGCACTTTTTGCTACTTTAGGTAAAAAATATGGTAAAATCGCCCGTAAATCTATTGTACAAGTAACTCTAATTTCTGGGTTTACCACAACGGTTGTTTGGCCTTTACTTTCTTTTTTATTGAATCATTATGGCTGGCGCAATGCTTGTTTTGTGTATGCAGGAATTCTTATCGTTTGGGTTTTTCCAGTTCACAAATTTTTGATTCCAGAAAAAGTACAAATGATAGAGGAGGAAAATACCTCAACGAATATTCAACAAGAACTCCCAACAGGCTTAGAAAATACCAGTGTGTTTACGATACTTTTAGTAAATTTTACCATTGGTTCTATCTTGATGACTGGGATTTCAGTCCATTTAGTAGAAATCTTAAATGACAATGGACTTCCCTTGACTATGGCAATAAGTGTTGGTGCCATGTTAGGGCCAAGTCAAGTGGGAATACGATTTTTGGATGCAATTTTACCTAAAAAAACACCTTTAAATTCAGCTTTGGTATCGTCAGTAACCATTTTTGTTGGGCTGGTGTTATTTTTAATGAGTCAGCAAATAGCTTTTTTAGCGGTAATTTGTTTTGGTTTGGGCAATGGAATGCGCTCAATTTTGCGAGGAACATTACCTTTATGGATATTTGGCGCCGACTCGTATGCAACAATCATGGGCAGATTAGCGGGTCTACCAATGGTTGCACAAGCGCTGACACCTCTGCTGAGTGGCTATATGATTGCTCATTTTAGTGTCAAAAAATTTGTCAGTTTATTGGTAGTTTTGGCATTTGTCAATATCATTACCATGGTTGTTTTAAGAAATAAAATATTGAATAAGAGCCGTGTACTGAGTGTATAGGCTCATACTCCACTTGAAAATATGAAAATTGTCCCCTTACAAGAAGGCAACTATTTTGTTGATAAAAATCGAGCGTTTATCCCATTGACCTCTGCGATACATGAGCAAGGTTTAAAACTAGCAGTGCAACCTTTTCTAGTCATTACCAATACCGATTATATCCTTATCGAAACTGGTTCGGGGCACGAGGACTTAGGGCGCCCGATTATCCTTGATTTGTTAGCCAAAGAGGGAATTCGTCCCGAACAAATAACTAAGGTATTTCTGACGCATTTTCATAAAGATCATATTGATGGTTTGGGAGTTATCAAGGATGGGAAATACCAAATAAATTTTCCAAATGCCCAAGTTTTTGGACAACAGAGAGAATACGAATATGCACTTTTGCAAACACAAAGTACCTCCTATAATTTCTCAAAACTAATACCATTACAGCATCTACCTAACATGGTTTGGATGCAGGAAGATAGCGGAATACTCACACCTGAAATCTCCTATCAAGTAGTAGGAGGGCACTCACCATATTTACAAGTATTTTGGATTAGAGACGGTGCTGAAACCTATTTCTTTGGCTCAGATAATCTTCCACAGGAAAGTTACTGGCAACATAGCATTGCCTACAAATCGGATTATGACGGTAAAAAAGCCAGAGATCTAAGAACTCAATGGAAGCATCAAGCCCAAGAAGAAAATTGGAAAATCTTACTTTATCATGATATGGAAAAAACGATGATATAGATTGTTTTCCGATTTTATGACATTTTGTTCAGGAGTAAAATAGGATTTCGAAAGCCCGAGATCAAACCTAAATCCATTTAATAAGAATTATTAGACATTATCACGGTTTCAGAAGTATCATAAAAAAAGGCTTGAATTTTTTAGATTTGTAGTTGCAAAACCAAACAAACTAAAAAAGACGAGCCATGAACAAAATTAACACATTAACTA
>NZ_JASHIC010000011.1 GCF_030056705.1 Flectobacillus longus | reverse complement strand
GCAAAAAGAAATACCATTAATAAAATGGAAGAAAAAAACCTCGAAAGTAAGTCCTTCCGAGGCTAATATTAATCAAATTTTATAATCTAATCCTTGTCAACTTTTTTCAGGACTAGACATCTTATTATAAGATAGAAGAGAGCACATTGTGATGTATCATTAATTCTTAAAAGTTCTATTTAACATAATATAAATTATACAACATTTATATTTTTGTCTAAAGCTATCAATATCAGTCATTTATCGGGGTACAGGCTGTTTTACTGTATTGTCATTTGGCGTTCTCGATTCTCTTCAGCCCTCTCATATATAACACCAACAAAATCGCTATTTTATGAGTGAAACAACACGTTTTAACGCTAATTTTAAGGCGTTTAGCATTAAATAAAAATGCGGTATTCAGAACCAACTAAAGAATGTTTTTAAATAAACGATTCTCAGTGGCTTCAAATACCGCATTTATTTTGCTTCTAAGAGACTTACTTGCTTAAAATGGCTTCTAGGTTGGCTGGCGAATAATTAATTGATTTAAGAATCTTATTGTCGATTTTTCTATAAACCAAATATTGATCTCCATCTGGTTCGATAAAAGCTTCAGTACCATCTTTTTCAAAATAGAATTTCACAGTAGCCTCGGCTTCCTCAATCGTTTGGCATGCTTTGCTCATATTAGAGCGCTGTACCTCATTAAACAATTCAACAAATTTATTTCCAAGTCCAAACTCAAGAACCGCACCAGACAATACATATTGAATATCACAAAGAGCATCTGCGATTTCGACAATATCATTATTTCTAATACCATCTTCCAATTCCTTCAACTCCTCAGCAATCAAACTTACACGAAGCTTGCTTCTATCCTCTGATGGTACTTGTGGTGTGTCCAAAATCGGCGCTTTGAAAGTTTTATGAAATGCTGCAACTTGGTTCAACGAATCTAACTTTTCCATTTATACTTATAGTTTTTAATTTTATGTCGCAATTTACGCAATCATTGCCAAAACTCCTTAACTATTCTATTTCTTCAAAATATTATATATACTTTAGTCTTAATAATATCTATATATGATTTATATAAATATAAATTCTTCAATAAAATTAAATATTCTACATTTGATATAACAATTTGGTTGTCAGTCACTTATATATCCACGTGGAACATTGTTGACAAGTAAAGGAGTTTCACGGAATAATACTAAATATTTTATTAAGGGTTAAAGATAAAAGATTGAATATCAACTATTAATGAAATAGAATAGGAAGCAAATGGATGGGATAGACAACGTGTATAGAGTGGGAAAGATTCCATAGTAGAAGTAGCGATAAGACAGAGTCATGAATGGAGAGAGATAAAATTGAGAGTCGGGGCGGAGCAAAAAAATGAGCCCCTTCCCTCCTAATAATTAATTAAAAATGATAATAAAATCTCTCCTACTCTTTTCAAAATTTTGAATTTAAGCCCCTATTTTCACTGCTCAATGCTAGCATTGAATGTCTAAAAATAGCCTCCCCTACTGCCTAAAAAACGTGTATAATGCCCTATTTTGAGTAGATTTCTAGCTGTAAAAATAAGAATCGTATAGATTTCCAATCCTTTATATATGAAATTTATTCATTTTCTTTTTATAAAATAGGTTATCACCCTATACCTTTTGCTACAAATTCACTCTTTAAGTTTCAATACATCTTATGCTGAAACATCACCATATCATTTTGGGATCAAAGTCGAAAAAGGTCGGAAGTGTATTCGCTAATACAAATTATAGTTCTCAGGTGTATTATAGAGCGGATTTTTGGGAATATAGCTTTACTCAAAATCTATATTTTCGCATCAAACTTGGTTTGACAGTCAAATCTGGAGGTATGAAAGAAATATACTGTAGAGAAACAGCTGTAAGCTAAGAGTATATTCAGAATCATTTACCTAAGTTTAAATAGACCATGAATTAGGGTACCAAGTGAGTAAGAAGCCTTCTCCAAAACACTAGTCGAACTGAATAAGTCAGTAGGTTTAGGATATTTTATAAAATAAATACTCAGGAATAAGGATTTCAAGCTTGACAATTACTATACAAACAAACTGTAGTTCTCTTATATTTATTAAAAAAAGGGCATACTTTACAAGTAAATTGATTAAATAGTTCCCTAGTTGAAAAGGTTTTAAACCTGCCTGTGGATGTATAAAAAGAGTTATACGTCACAACTTAGAAGATGCAAACAGATACACAAGTACATTAATTATCTCTATTAAAGATTCGTTTTCAGCAGAATATTTTAACATTCTAATGTAGGTTTTCAATGAATAACTAAAAGAGATTACTAAAAATTAGCCTTCAAAATCACAAAATATTCGTCACTTTATCCTTCTCTTTTACCTTTTAGATTAAGATAGTTTCGTGTTAAAATTGGTATTTGACTATCTTAAAAGTCTTCAATATAGCCATAAAGTGAATATATATTCATTTTATGGCTATATACAAAGAGGCCATATCGTAGGTAATTTACTTCAAAATAGTCTTAGTAAAACCCTCTATATAGAAAGATAAACGCAGCTCAAAAATTGTACAATTTGAATAGTAGCGAAAATTAATAAGTAGGTACGAGCATTACTATTACATCAATGCAATATCGACAAAGTAATCCATTTAAACTTAGCGGAACTACAGTTTGGGTTACTTGTAAAAATACAAAAAAAGAGACGGGATAAACCCGTCTCTACATTGGCTTGCTTTCCATGAATGTTCCGTCTGTGTAGAAAATCACAATACGTTCAATTTTTTTACCTGTTGGTTCTGGAGCCACCGAAATTGGTGGTGCAACAGGATTCGATGGCACTTCTGGACGTTCGACCTTACGTCTGAGGTTTTGTTGTATAATCCTTTCCTCAGGTACCATAAATTTACTGGATTCTCGTGCGTTTGAGCTTTCTCGAATTTGAGGTACAACTTGCTGAAAAACAGGAGATTGTATAGTGTTTGAAGCTTGATTATCATAAGGTGTTTCAGTGTCAAAAAGTAGCCAATCTCTGTTAATATCAGGAAAAACCCTTAAAATCTTCTGAATAATGTCTAAGCTAGGCTTATTTCTACCTGAAAGGATATGAGAAATACTACTTCTTTGAACTCCAATAGCATCTGCAAAGAAGCTTGGAGACATTCCTTTATCTACTATTATTTGCTCTATTTTTTTGTTTAAATCCATGTTACTAGTGTAAATCATTTGTGATTATTATTGCATAATGTAAAATTTACATTTGGTATTACAAATATAATACAATAGATATCGATCTACAAATGTATTTACAATGTTAAATAATTACAAAAGTAAAATACCGTCATTATGAAACTGTATCTTCCCTTCTTTCAACAAACCGCCTACGGCTTTCTTGAAATCCTTTTTTGACATTTGTAAACTGGCATAAATAACCTCTGGAGCCGTTTTATCATTTAACTCGAGGTACTTGTTGTTGGCTAAAAGTTTATTTAATAATGTAATTTTACATTCTTCAATTCTATCAAATCCGATAATTTCCAATGTTAAATCAATTTTGCCGTCTTCTCGAATCTTTTTGATAAATGCACTTTGTAAACTGCCCATGTTTACATTTTTAAATAGTTCATTTTTGTAAAGTACGCCTAGGGAATTATTTTCAATAAGGCATTTTATTCCTAGGTCGGTATATTCGTAAGGAAGAATTGAAACCTTCTGTCCTTCTGTAAACGAGATTTTATCACTAGGTAAGAAGCGATCAATCTTTGCTGAAGCCACAATCCTCTCCGTTTGAGTATCTACATATATATAGACCAAATACTTTCTTCCTACGGCCATTTTATGAGATTGTTCGCCAAAAGGTACCAGTAAATCCTTTACTAATCCCCAGTCAAGAAATACACCTAATTGATTTACATCTTTTACGGTCAAATAGGCAAATTCTCCTACTTGAGCAAATGGTTTCATAGTAGTGGCAATAAGTCTATCTTCTGAATCTCTATAAAGAAACACATCTATGAAATCTCCTATTTTTGTACCCTCAGGAATATAAGAACGAGGGATTAGAATTTCCTCATCGCCGCCATCCAAATACATACCAAATTCTAGCTCCTTGATCACCTCCAGGTTATTGTATTTTCCCAAGGCAATTTCTACTCTCTGTTTTTCCATTTTATTAATTGATTTGTTGAATTCATTTCTATTTACAAAAATGCAATATCTCAGCTAGAATCCCTAATTGTGAATCAAATTACAGCCTCTCCTAACCCATTCTTTCTCAAGAATTTATCTTGTATATACAAGATTACTTTTTTTATTTCATACATGTATATACAAGATTTATATTATTGATTTTCAGCTTATTAAGAAAACTAGGTTATAATGAGCTTGTGAATAAGTAATTCTTCTGTAAATTTCAGCTATTATTCTTTTTATTAGGCTTGTGATAAGACAAGAACTATAATTCAGTGCTCTTTGCTCCTACTTCAAGATCTAACAAACAAAATAATTACATTCACTCAGACTAATTTTAACATGAAAAACATTGCAGTAATAGGTGCTGGAACTATGGGAAACGGTATAGCCCATTCCTTTGCTCAAAATGGCTTTAACGTAAATATTGTTGATACTCGTGAAGACGTTTTAGACAATGCTCTGAAGACTATTCAACATAACCTTGATAGACAAGTCAAAAAAGGCTTAATAACTGCCGAAATTCAATTGAAAACCATCGCACTGATTAAACCCTTTACTTCTATTGAGAAAGCAGTTCAGAAGGCAGATTTAGTGGTAGAAGCAGTCTCTGAAGTCCCTACTTTGAAACAAACAATATTTCAGGAATTAGATAAACATTGCCCTGAAGCCTGTGTACTTGCCACTAATACCTCTTCTATCTCTATTACACAGATAGCTTCTTACACACAAAGACCAGATAAGGTCATAGGAATGCACTTTATGAATCCAGTGCCTGTAATGAAACTGGTAGAGATTATCAAAGGCTATTCGACGAGCGAAGAAACATATCAATCAGTATATGATTGGACAAAAGCCTTGGACAAGGTTCCTGTGGTTGTGAACGATTACCCAGGATTCATTGCGAATAGAATTTTGATGCCAATGATTAATGAAGCAATTATAAGTGTATTTGAAGGAGTTGCAGGTGTAGTGGAAATAGATTCGATTATGAAATTAGGTATGGCGCATCCTATGGGACCATTACAATTAGCAGATTTTATCGGATTAGATACTTGTCTCTCGATAATGAAAGTAATGTATGATGGATTCAAGAATCCTAAATATGCTCCTTGCCCACTATTGGTGAATATGGTTCAGGCTGGGAAATTAGGTGTAAAAAGCGGTGAAGGGTTTTATTCGTACGCTAAGGGCATAAAAGAGGCTAAAGTGTCAGAACGCTTCAGATAAGAAATAAAAAGGTGTTAAATCTCATAAAAAGGCATAAAAAAGGGCTTGCTATTAATAGCAAGCCCTTTGATGTTTTATACTTCTCTCCTATTGCTAAACAGCTACGTTGTTTTCACGCAAAGCAGCATTTAGGGATGTTTTCAAATCAGTACTTTCTTTACGTTTTCCAATAATCAAAGCACATGGAACATTGTAATCACCTGCTGGGAATCTTTTCATGTATCCGCCTGGAATTACAACACAATTTTCAGGAACATATCCAATATATTCTACAGGCTCTGGTCCAGTCACATCAATGATTTTAGAAGAACCAGTGATAGTTACACCAGCACCTAAAACGGCTCTTTTGCCAATATGTGCGCCTTCAACAACAATACATCTTGATCCAATAAATGCACCATCTTCAATAATTACTGGAGCTGCTTGAGGTGGTTCTAATACACCACCAATACCAACACCACCACTTAGGTGAACATCTTTGCCAATTTGAGCACAACTACCTACAGTAGCCCAAGTGTCAACCATAGTACCAGAATCCACGAAAGCACCAATGTTTACATAAGAAGGCATCATAATTACACCTTTAGCTAGATATGCGCCATAACGAGCCACCGCCGGAGGAACTACACGTACGCCAAGCCCAGCGTAGTCGGTTTTCAATTTCATTTTATCATGAAATTCAAAGATTCCTACTTCTTGTACTTCCATTTTACGAATTGGGAAATACATCACGATAGCTTTTTTCACCCAGTCGTTAACAGTCCATGAACCGTCTTCGTTTGGTTGAGCTGTACGAAGTTGACCTTTGTCTACTTGCTCTACAACATATTCGATTGCTTGTATTGTCTCAGGAGTTGAGCGGAGGCTAGTGTCTTCCCAAGCCTTCTCGATAATTTCTTTTACGTTTTCCATTGAATACTGTGAATAAATACATTTTTAATTCAAGCACAAAGAAAACATATTTAACCGATACAGACACTATATACGTGGAGGAAAATCAGCTTTTTGAGGGTATTTTGCGGAGAGCTAAATCAGCTTGTTTGAATAAAAAAACTGGATTTTAGCTGTGTTAAACCATCATAATGAGGTTGATTTATTACTTGAGATAGGAAGTGTTAAATATCTGATTTAATGAAAGTTGTAAAGTGATATAAAAGTAGGAAATATTAGAAACAGAATATTGTTTGGTTAAATAAATTAGAAAATACAAGCAATGATGAGCCCTGAGGAGGCACAATAGAAATGATTAATAAAAGAAGATTTTTAATGTAAGGATGAGCTAAAGAATAAGTAATTATTCTTAAACAAAGAAATGAAAAATAAATGAAAAATCCTAGCTTTTTCTATAATATTTAAGCTAAAAGAAAGGTCTTGACTACTTAAAAAATGTTAAAAAAATAGTCAGACTTATAGGTGGAGGCTAAAACATGAGCAGAAAAAGCAATATTGAAGGCTGTCCAGTAGGGATATTTTATGTTGAATTCATAAGATATTTCAAAATTGAAAAATGATCAGTGTAAGAATACGGTCTTATTCTTTAATAAAACGACGGTACTACTTTGGAAAAATCTCAACTTAAATACCAACCGTAGTTGTGATAAGATATAGGCAAATGTCAAGGTGTTTTTATTTTATCAAAATGAAAAGAATGTTGCTCGCTCCTATTCATATTTTGTGTTTGTTGAAATAAAGAACCAAGATTAAAATTATATAAGGTAATTCTTATTTCTAGAAGATGTTTTCAAAATCTCTAGATTTTCATCGGTAAATATTAGTTAAAATCTGATTGCAGGTTTTAATACTTTTAGATAATCCATCTTACTGTATTTTTTTTTAAGTGTATGAAATTTGACGATTAAATCTGTGTAGTGATATAAGTATCACTATCATTCTAAATGACTAGCGCAAGCGAGTTACTTGTACATCTTTCAATGGTAACAATCGGTTTTACACTAGGGTGATAGTATTATCTTATACAAGGAGAAACGCTATTATTTTTAGTAATATCAGACATTTTGCTAAATGTACTGTCAAATATTTTAGCAAAATACTAATTTAGATAACTAATTACTAATAATTATAACATTGCTGCTAATGAATAAACTACTCTATTTTATTGTTTTTACTTATGTTTTCTTCTTCTTTCTTTGGAAAAAGGTTCTAAATCCAGTATTTTTGTAGAGTGTTTAAACTATTATCCCTTATATAAAAATGGCTAAAATTAAAGTTGCAATTAATGGCTTTGGTCGTATTGGTCGTCTAGCGTACCGTCAAATCTACAACATGCCTGGTATTGACGTTGTTGCTATCAACGATTTAACTAGTCCTTCTACTCTAGCTCACTTGTTGAAATATGACAGTGCTCAAGGTAGATTCAACCAAGAAGTTACTTCTACAGAAAATAGCATTATCGTTAACGGTGAGGAAGTAAAAATCTATGCTCAACGTAGTCCATCTGATATTCCTTGGGGAGAACACGATGTTGATGTAGTTTTAGAATGTACTGGTTTCTTCACAGACAAAGACAAAGCTGCTGCTCACTTACAAGCAGGTGCAAAAAGAGTTATCATTTCTGCTCCAGCAACAGGTGATTTGAAAACAATCGTATTCAATGTTAATCATTTAACATTAGATGGAACGGAAGATGTTATTAGTGCTGCAAGTTGTACAACCAACTGTCTTGCTCCAATGGCAAAAGCATTAAACGATAACTTCGGTATCTCAATGGGTACAATGACTACAGTTCACGCTTATACTAACGATCAAAATACTTTAGATGCTCCACATCCAAAAGGAGATTTACGTCGTGCTAGAGCTGCTGCTGCTAACATTATCCCGAATAGCACAGGTGCTGCAAAAGCAATCGGTCTAGTATTACCAGAATTGAAAGGTAAATTAGATGGTGGTGCTCAACGTGTTCCTACAATCACAGGTAGTTTAACTGAATTGGTTACTATCTTAGATAAAAAAGTAACTGTTGAAGAAGTTAATGCTGCTGCTAAAGCTGCTGCAAACGAATCATTTGGCTATACTGAGGATGAAATCGTTTCTAGCGATATCATCGGAATTAGCTTTGGTAGCTTATTCGA
This sequence comes from Flectobacillus longus, assembly GCF_030056705.1. Lineage (GTDB taxonomy): Bacteria > Bacteroidota > Bacteroidia > Cytophagales > Spirosomataceae > Flectobacillus > Flectobacillus longus. Next base: position 200,709 of record NZ_JASHIC010000011.1, on the reverse strand, counting down.
TGCTACTCAAACTAAAGTTATCACTGTAGGTGACAAACAATTAGTGAAAACAGTTAGCTGGTATGACAACGAAATGAGTTATGTAAGCCAATTGGTTAGAACTGTTAAATATTTCGCTGAATTAATCAGCAAATAATTCAACATATTGACATGAAAGGAGGCTTCGGTCTCCTTTTTTTTTGCCTTTTGCGTAACTTTTGCGAATAGTATAACATTTCTATAGTTGACAATGCCTCCTGAGATTAGAATGAAATTTCTGATAAGACATTCGTATCGAATGTACCCAATCCTAAGAACATAAAAAATCCCCACGAATGCAGGGACTTTTAACTTTAACTATTGTTATTTAAGATATATGTTTAAACTTCGCTGACAAGTAGTTGATATTGTATCCTTTTTCGGTGAATATTTGCTCAAATCTGGTCTTAATTCCATAGTGACGGATATTTAGTTCAGAATTATATAAATCTTTCGTGTAAGCCAATTCTTCGACGCCAAATGCAAGTAAAACTTCCAAAGTATAATCAAACAAAAGCTCACTATCTGTTTTCAAATGTAATAAACCATCATTTTTGAGGATTTCTTTATATAACTCTAAAAACCTAGGATTCGTTAATCTTCGCTTTATTCCACTTTTTAATGGTTGTGGATCAGGAAAGGTTATCCATATTTCAGTAATCTCATCTTTTTCAAAGAAATCTAATAGCTGATGAATTTTAGTTCTTAGAAATGCTACATTTGAAAGACTATTTTCATTAGCAAATTTAGCACCAACAGCAATTCTATCACCTTTAATATCTACTCCGATAAAATTCTTTTCTGGAAAAATTTGTGCTAAGCCAACAGTGTACTCCCCTTTCCCACAACCAAGCTCCAAAACGATTGGTTGTTTTTTCTCGAACATAATTTCGTTCCACTGACCTTTGATTGTTTCATAAAGTGGTTTTCCTGACTCTAAAACGTTAGAAAGCGCTCTACTTAGCGCAAACCTGTCTGATTTCTTTCTTGACACGGCAAAATTTTGTTATAATAAAACGAATAAAACTATCTGATAAATAAGAATTTACCTCAAAAATAAACAAAAATGAATCGATTGAGAATCAAATGAAATTTCATACCTGTACCTAATTTCAATACATTTAATTCTCAGAACATTCGATTTGACCTATATTTGATGAATTCCTGCTACTACAAAGGTACTTCCTCCAACATATACAAAATCATCTTCGTCGGCTTGTTGAACCACCCAATCAATTGCCTCATTGACATCCTTAATTACTGAGCCTTCGAGTTGGTACTCCTTGGCCAACTTTTGTAAATCGCTTGCTTCAAGGGCTCGTGGTACATCTGCCTGACAGAATACAAATTTAACGGACTTAGGTAAGATTTCTAAAATTGCTCGAATATCCTTATCGTTTACGAATCCTAAGATCATCCATAATTGATGATAATTATACTTCTCAAGTGTCACTAAGTTTTCTGTAATTCCAGCAATATTATGACCAGTATCACAAATCACTTTCGGGGTTTCTCGTAAAGTTTGCCATCTGCCCTTTAGCCCTGTATTTGTAACAACTTTAGCTACCCCCCTTTCCAAGTCCTTTTTATCAATAGCGAAACCTCTCTTATTGAGAATTTCTACAGCGTTAATAATTCCCCGTAGGTTATCAATTTGATACCTACCAATAAGTTGAGATTGAAGATTGATTTTTTCCTTATTTTGAGTGTCTGTGTATTCTACTTTTGCAAAATTAGAATCAACTGAATATTCATTCAATTCGTATCTATCTGAAGCAAAGGATATTATAGATGAAGTAGCCGCTGCTTTATGTTGGAATACAATATCGGCTTCAGGTTGTCTTTGGGAGATTAACACTGGTATTTCTGGCTTAATAATCCCTGCTTTTTCAGTAGCAATTTGCTCAATGGTGTTACCCAATATGTCCGTATGATCAAAGCTGATATTAGTAATCAAGGAAAGCTCTGGTGTGATTACATTCGTGGAGTCCAAACGCCCCCCTAGACCTACTTCAATTACAGCTATATCTACGTTTTGAGAGGAGAAGTACTCAAAAGCCAATCCAACAGTACATTCAAAAAAAGAAGGTCTTAAATCCAATATAAAGGCTTTATTTCGCTCTACATAATCTACTACTTCCTGTTCTGGAATGGGTTGTCCATTGATTTTGATTCGTTCAGTAAATGATTTGAGATGTGGGGAGGTATAAAGCCCTGTTTTGTATCCAGCTTCTTGTAAAATTGATGCTAAAAAATGGGATGAACTCCCTTTACCATTTGTACCCCCTACATGAATACTCTTGAATTTATGCTGAGGATTGCCTAAATGTTCGCAAATCGCTAAGGTGTTTTTTAAGTCTGCTTTGTATGCTTTCTTTCCTTCTCTATGAAAAACAGGTAGTAATTGATAGAGATACTCGATTGTTTCTTGATAATTCATAATACAAAAAAATAAAGTAGTGCGTTACCGCACTACTTTGATGAAATTCTAAATGTTATGGTTCCAACCGAAATTTCAGGTCTTTCTCCTGCGGAGGTCGGACGGAAAGTTAATTTTTGTACGGCTCTTTTATATTTCTGTGTTACAGCTGGACTCAAGCTTGATTCGATTGTTTCGACTACCTGAACAACTCCGTCTGAATCTACCTTTAGTCTAAATTTCACTATTCCTGTTTCATCCGAATCATCATTTACTTCTGGTCGGCTATTCCATGTCCAACCAGCCAAGCTTATGGCAGTTCCTGAGCCATTTCCACCATTTCCTCCGTTACCACTTCCAGGAGGAACGGGGTTATATGTACCGCCTTTTACTGTATTTCCATTAGGCTGCCCCTTGTTTCCAACACCTTTTCCATCACCATCAGAACCCCCACCTGTTCTAGAGTCTGTACCTGAAGTACCATTACCGCCTGTTCTTACTGGAATAGTTGCGCCTTTAATCACTTGCTGCTCAACTGGTTTAGCTGGAGCAGGCTTTGTAACTGGTACATTTGCTTTAGGATTCTCTTTGGCCTTTTCTACCTTTTTGGTTACTTCTGGCACCTTTACTGGACTAGGTCGAGTACTTTTAATGACTTCTGGTTCTGGGCTTGGTTTGGCTTTAACTGGTTTTACTTTTTCAACAATTGAAGTAGGCTCTTTATTAGGTAAGGGCTTAACTTCAGCAGGTTTTGAATCAAATTCGTTTTTTGCCTTATTCCCATGGTTTTTGGTATAAATTGAACCACTACCATCTTTGTCTGTTCCAAAGTTGACTACAAATCCGCCACCACCAATTTTTTCTACTTTTTTATTTTCCTCAGCGTTCCAAACAGTCACATACCAAAGCATGATAAATAAGAGTATGTTAACTGCACTGGTAACAATAAAGGCGAATTGCCGATTTTGTCTTTCTTCTTGTTCTAGATTGTAGGTAGACATTCGTTAAAGCTATTATTTTTTTGAAGATTTAAAGATCCAAGCAGAAGCTCTTAGTTTCGACTTGATAGCAGCTGATTCAGTATATGCTTGATTTTCATTATGATATGTATTTGCAGATACCTTTATCAGCCTTCCTTTTCTTTCTGGTTCAATCACAGTTGCATTTGAAAATCCTTTCGATTGAAGTTCTTTAACAAATTTTTGTGCATTTGTTTCATTACCAAAACTCCCAACAATAACGAAATAATCATCATTATTGGTATAGGTAAGGTTGTTTCCTTGAGAGGTTGTTACTGAATCTTGACGAGGTTTGATTTCTCTAGACAACGTATCAAACTTAGATTTTGTTTCGATTATAGGGGCTGGTACAGGTTTTCTTGTAGTAATGCCCACGAAAGGATTCATTGTACTTAGGCTATTTTGCTCTTCGTAAGAAAGTATCCCAATGCCTAACAATACTGCTGTAGCAACACCTGTCATAAATGGTACTAGTTTTTTGACAGTAGCAGCAGTTCTTTTTGAGGTCTTAGCTACCCTTTCGGCTGCACGATCAGCACCTCTAAATACTGATAATTTAGGTTTAGCCTCAACCTGAGGGAGTTCTATATCTTGGTTTCTTTTAGAAGGATAAATATTAACCGCACTAAGTCCAAAGCTATCAGAACAATAGTTTTGATCAGATAATGGAGTAAATACTAATTTATTCTCTTTATTAAGTTCAAAGAAACCGATATTTTCTAGATATACTTGTTCTGCATTTCTAAGTCTAAACTTAAGCGCATCAACAAATGCTCTTATTTTGATAGTCGATTCTTCAACCGAAACTCCTTCCGACTTAGCAATGAAATGAGATAATAAACCATCGTCATTTTTTAGAAGACTGTTGAATGCCACCCAGCGTTTGGCAGGAGAGATATAATTCAACGAACGGTCTAATTTAGCACTTTGAAAGTTTGTGATAAAGCCGCCAAAATCTGGAACGACCACACAATCGCGCTCGAATAAAAGCTCCTGAATATAGTGTTGAATTGTAGCCATAGAATTGTCAGAAAATAAAAAATCGTGTAATTATCTTAAAATCAATAACCTGAATTATTGAAAAAAATAATTACACGATCTTAAGAAATTGTGTTACAATTTAAAAAGAAAATGACAATCCTGCAAGGAAGTTAGCCCCCTGAACAGGATAATATAGGTATCTTTGGTAATTTTTATTTAAAATATTATTGGCTGAAAGAAACACATCAAATCTTTCACTGATAAAGAAGGTGAATTTGAGATTCAAATCAAATATTGGGTTAAGTGTAACTTGTTGATTTGTCTGTCCATTTAGCCCTTTCAGTCCTGTGAGTACATAAAAATCTGATGTAACTAGCATTTTTTCTCTGATAAGATACTGGTTTGACCATGTAGCCTTGAAAGCAGGACGATGCCATGCTTCTTTTAGGTTGCCAAGGTTACCATATAGGTAATAATCCATTAACAAAGACGAACGAAACAATTGTGGAATTTCATAATTGATTTGTCCTGAAAGACTTGTTACATGAACTTTTGTGGTATCATTAGAATACAAAATTTCAAACTTTGTAGAATCTGAACGAGAATTATTCAATGTATAGAAGTTCTTATAAGTAGCAAAGCTCCCTTTCAACTCCCCAGAAAGTCCGCCATACAAGTTAGCTTTAACACCCGCATATATATCTGAAAGCTTTCGGGTAGGTTTCAAGGTTTGGAAACGACCCAACCATTGATTCTCTTGAAGAATTGTCGTGAGGTTATTAGCCATTACATCACCTTCATATCCTGCATAAAGCTTGATGCCATCCATCAACTGATAATCAGCTTTGAGTACAGGCAATACGTATGTTTCATTTTCGGTGGTTTTTTCCTTGCTGTTGGCAAGCATTACACCCAATGTTACACTAAATAATTCTTCTTTATATTTAAAATTTGGAACTAGCTTGTATAAATTACGATAAGTGGTCAATGAATCCTGAGATTGTGCCAATACCATCTGTCCATCAAAATTGGCCGAAAGTTTATCCGTCAATGGAAATGAAGCTGACATACCTGCATCCCAAAGTAATTCGTTTGCCCCTACTTTTGTAAATAGGTACGATAATTTTGAATGAAAGACGTAATCAATTGGCGATGTTTTGCTTGTGTTTGATACTGTTCCATCAAAATTGAATTTATTCCATGAATTAAAAATTGTTTCTTTATCAAAAGAGTAAACTTGGGGTTGGTACCCATAGTAATAAAAGCCCTTTCTTTTCCATCCCAAAGAGCCCTCCAATTTTACCGAGTTAAATTGCGTGCGACTGTGTACTTTGATTTGGTTATCTGATTCACCAGAATAGTTAGCTCCAACAGGACCTAATCGATAAGCGTTGTGTTTGACATAGATGCCATGATAGTTTTCTTGCCCAACAGCAATGCCTGCGTGCCCTTCGAGATAGGTATGTCCAAAATTTCCGAAACCTGCTCTTATTACATTGTTATATTTGGATAACTGAACAGGAGTCACTGGATTTACAGGCATTTGTGCCTGATTCGAAATTTCGGTGATTCTTCCATTGTTTGGCACTTCGGAAAATAAAAATCTCAAAGGAGGTCTTGGAACAGTATTGGGAGGTGTCACCATTTTTTCGAGTTTTCTCACAGGTGGTGGCACAACAATCTTTTTTTGTTCCTTAGTTACACTTACTTCTGAATTATCTATTTTCCCTTCTTTCTTATTTACTTGAGAAAATCCTTGTGTGGATAGTCCAAGTAGCATAATGCTGGCAAGAGAAAGCTTTAATGATGTATGATGCATAATAAATGAAAGTCTTTGATTAAGAATAAATTTAGATTACTTGTTACTAATAGAGCGTAATTTTACACGCGCTTGCTCAACCGAATTCTCATCTGGTAGTTTATCAATGATTGAATTCAAGGTTGCTTTTGCTTGAAAATAATTTTCCATTCCAATAAAGTCATCAGCTAATAACAAAAAGGCTTTCCCCATCACTGGTAAAGACACCCCTGAGAACTCATTGTTAAACTTATTCATAATCATTTCACTTGACTCTTTATATTTTTTCTGGCTGTAAAGCATTCTTGCTAACATAATTTGGCATTCACCCGCATAATCATCTTTTGCAAGAGCCACCCCTTGATTAAATGAGCTAGTTGCAGAGATATTATCTCCAATTTGCAAGTAGCCTTTTCCCATATAATAATAAGCCTTTGTTTTTTGTGCTACAGTTGCTTCAGGCAATAATACCATTTGTTTTGAGTAATAAATCGTAGAGTCATTTTTCGGTGTATTGAAATATGAATCCATCAAACCCTGAATTGCCGTTTGATTATCTTTACGATCTGATGAAACTCTTAACACCCCACGATAGTTTGTAATCGCTCTTGAATAATTATTATTTTCAAGTTCGATTTGAGCTGCCTTCGTATAAGCTTTTGAAAGTACTTTGTATTTGTTGTCTGCAATCACAATATAGTAATTGCGGAGAGCATCCATTTTATTTTTTTGTTTGAAATACGTTTCTGCAATTAAGAATTTAGCTTCTGGGGTATCAGGCGAATCAGGATAATTACGAACGTATTCTCCTAATGCTACCAACGCTTTGTCATGCGCATCGTCGTAGTACAGCCCTTTCGCTTTTTCAAATTCTTTTTCTCTCAAACTTGTATCATTAGGGTTTGCTTTGGCATACAATGCTTTTATCTCAATATACTCTGGAGAACTTGGATCCATCAACTCATTCAAACCTGCCATAGCCTGTGAGGCATAATTAGAATCATTGATATAATTTCTCAACAAGTACTTATAATCAGAAATAGCACTTTGTGTTCTTCCAATATTTTGGAAAGCCGTTCCTCTACGCATAATTGCATAAGGCACCAAGGCGCTTTGAGGACGCTCCAAGATTAATCTTGAATAATAAGCAATTGCTTTTTCACTACGCTCGGCAGACATTTCATTATCTCCCAAATCTCGTAGTGCAGTTTCCACATATTTAGACTGTGGGAAAATACGAACAACCTCCTCTAGTGTTGTTTTGCCATTAGGGTCATTCAAAATATTTTGAATTGTTCCTTTCTGATATAGGGCGTAATCTTTATTTGTTTTTACCGTTTGATAAGCTTTATCATAAGCTTTGAGCGCCTGAGCATATTGACCCTGAGCTACATAAGAATCTGCTATTCGTAAAAGAGCATCATCCACATTGCCATCTGTACCTCCACGTTGATAATATTCATTAAAATAAGCATTAGCCTCCGCTGGGTTGGTAGACAAATAAATATATCCTAGGCTATAACGGCTTTTTTGTTGATATTCTGGTAAAGTAGGTACATCTTTATCAGTAGCTGCAATCACTTTTTTATACAAATCAATTGCAGCTGCATTTTGATTCAAACCAACCAACGACTCCCCTTTCCAATACATCGCACTGTATTTTAAATCACGAGATTCTGGAGCGCTTAATGATTTATCAAAAAAGGTAACTGCCTCCGCATATCCATCTTCATTATATTTTTTAACAGCTTGGTTAAAAGCTATTCGCTGATAAACAGCGTTAACTCTTGGAGTTCTTCTACGAAGTTTTTCTACAAAATTAAGCGCTGCCAACAAGTTATTAGAAGAAAGATATGCTTCGCAAAGTAATTCGTTTGCTTCATCTTCAAATCTTGAACCTGGGTATTGAGCAATAAAACCCTCAAGTGCTTTTACAGATTCATTAGAGCGACCTAAATCTAAAAGTACTTTACCTACGTTAAAGGTAGCCTCCTCCTGTACAGGCTTATTAAATGATAATTTACTAGCTTGATCAAAAGCACCTAACGCTCCTGTAAGATTACTAACTCTCTGATAACAAATCCCTAGAACAAAAGAAGCATTCTGACCCAAAGTATCTTTGGGCAAGGCAACATTTTTCAGTTGATCAGTAGCAGCTGAAAATTGATTCGTTTTATAAAGACTATATCCATAACGGTACGCCACCACTGGCATCATCCCTTGTGATTTATAGTTTTTATAAACACCATAATAAGTTGCCGCTTTTTCGTAATTCCCTTTATTAAAATATACCTCCGCCGTTAGCAATGCAATGTCATCGAGTTTACGTCCTTTTTCACGTAGTACTCTTTCTGTATAATCGAGCATTTCATTATACTTGCCTTGACGATAATAGGCATTAGCAATCCATCCGGGGATTTCGGCTTTATACTGCGTAGATTTTTCAGCAAGATTAAAATTGCTGATAGCTTCATCATAATTCTTATTTTGAAACTGGATAGCTCCTGCATAATACGCCGAGGGAGGACCATAAGCTTGGTTTGGACTTTCACGAAGACGCGTAAATACCGTTAAAGCTTGTGCATACGACTGCGTTTGGTAATAGGCAATACCCAAATGATAGTGGGATTCTTCATCAGTTTTGGCTGTTTTACTCAAATAGTCTATGGCCTTACCATATTCACCGTTATCAAAGAAGTAATTTCCAATTTCTCTGAAAAGGTTACTTGCTACAGGATGTTCGGGATATTCGCGAACAAATCGGTCGGCAAGGAGTTCAGTATCGGCACGATCTAGGTATAAACTACACATCACGATGAAATACTTCGCCCAAGCCTGATTAGGGTCATTTTTGTCTAAGAAGTTTCGATGTTCAGAGAGATAGAGTTCAAATTCGGCACGAGCCGCTTCAAAGCTTTTGGATTCATAATACTCTTGTCCGTTTCTAAAATGAATATTTGCTTCATTATAGTTGAGCGTACTCTGCGCAAAAATTTCATAACCAGAAATAGTACATGTAGCCGCAACGGATAAAAATACAATCGAAGGTAATTTTTTCATTAGATATGTTTTTTATTGGGTATCTATGTTTTGTTGGGATAATAGATTAGCCAAATTTTACTTGTTTCAAAGGCGAGGCTTTGTTAGTTTCACGTTTTAAAAACGCAAAATTCATACGTTAAATTATGAAAAAAATCTCAATTTTCGCTATCTGTTTACTGTTTAGCGTAATTTCATCAGCTCAAACTAATAAGCTCCAATCCAAGATTGCTTATGCGCTTTCTATGGAAAAACCTCAGTCTCACTACTTTGATGTAGTCATTAAATTGAAGACGCTAGATGCCAAAATGAAACAGCAAGGTTTCGTCGATGTAAAAATGGCAGTCTGGACGCCAGGTTCTTACCTTGTTCGTGAATACGCTAAAAATGTGGAATCAGTAACTGCCTCCTCAGCAAACACACCATTGTCTCTTGACAAAATCAACAAAAATACTTGGCGTATAAAAGTGAATGCCTCCACTCAGGAAGTAACGCTAAAATACAAAGTTTATGCTTATGAACTGTCCGTTCGTACCTCGTTTTTGGATGATTCTCATGGCTATCTTAACCCAGCAAGTGTATTCATGTATGTGAATGAATGGAAAGCACTACCTTCAACTTTAGAAATTACTCCTTACAAAGACTGGTCAACGATTTCGACTGGCATGAAAGAAATTTCTAAAAATACTTTCTTGGCAGATAACCTAGACATTTTGATAGACTCTCCTATCGAGATAGGTAATCAAAAAGTTTTAAACTTTGATTTAGCTGGTGTTCCTCACAAAATTGCCATGTATGGCGAGGCAAAGTATGATGCCGAAAAAGTAACTAACGACATTAAACGTGTTTGCGAAGCTGCCAAGAGCGTGGTGACAGAACACCCTTGTAAAGACTATACTTTTTTGATTCATAACCTTGCTGCTGGAGGTGGTGGTTTAGAACACCTTAATTCTACTACTTGCCAAACTTCACGTGGTGTGTACGAAAATGAAAAATCATACAAAGGTTTTCTAAGTCTTATTGCTCACGAATATTTCCACCTTTGGAATGTAAAGCGTATCCGTCCAAAAGCTTTAGGACCTTTCGACTATGAAAACGAAAACTACACGCACATGTTGTGGTATTCTGAAGGAGGTACAAGTTTTTATGAAAATTATATCCTCCGCCGTGCAGGTATCTTCTCTCCTGAAGAATATATCAAATCGTATATGGACGATGTGAATACCATTGAAAACCAACCGGGTAATGCTATTCAATCAGCAGCTGAGTCTAGCTGGGATGCGTGGATTAAATATTATCGTCCAAACGAAAACTCTCGTAATAGCACGGTATCCTATTATGACAAAGGTGCTGTGTTAGGAGGAATTTTAAACTTAGCCATTTTGTCTTCAACGAAAGGCGAAAAGAACCTAGACGATTTAATGCGTTACCTTTATCAGAATTACTACAAAAAACTAGGTCGTGGCTTTACAGATGAAGAATTCATGAAGGCTACCGATATTGTAGCGGGCAAAGATATGTCGTCTTTTTTCAAGAATTATATCTTCGGTACTGAGTCTATTCCTTATAATGTATACTTAGCCCCAGTTGGTTTGAAAATCGTAGATACGAATGCTGACAATAACAATGCTTTTCTTGGTGCTGATTTAAGAGCTGGAAAAATCTCATCTGTAAGAAGAGACTCTCCTGCCTACAATTATGGACTGAATGTCAACGATGAGATTTTGAGCATCGATGGTTTGAAAGTAGATGATTTAACGAAAGTAATTGCTTCGAAAAAAATCGGAGATGTGATTGAGGTAAAAGTAAAAAGAGATGGATTAGAAAAAACTTACTCGGTAACACTTTCTAAAAATCCAATTAAATCCTACAAGCTAGAGCCAATAGCGGATCAAACAGAACAGCAAAAAGCACTTTACAAAAAATGGATGTTTATCCAATAAATCATTCATAAAAAAAGCCCTGAATACTCAGGGCTTTTTTGTTAGTAGGGATTCAAGGCATTATGCAAATCGCCATACATATCTTCAAAGCGTTTTACCACTTTATCTACAAATTCTTCTGTAATTAATTCTCGCACTTCTGATTCTCCCGAAACTTCCGTTTCTGAAATTTTGAAAGTTTGTTCCAAGTCAGCAGTTTCAAATTTTACAAAATACTTGTTATTCCACTTATATAAGGAAACCTTACATTTTGGATTGGGGATTTCTCCGATAAAGTACATAACTATGCTTCTTCCTCAATAATTGTGACACTGATAATCTGGTCGCCTTGACGGATTTGATCAATTACGTCCAAACCTTCAACAACTTTTCCAAAACATGTATGTCTACGGTCAAGGTGAGCAGTGTTGTTACGACTATGGCAAATAAAGAATTGTGAACCACCTGTATTTGGTCCACGATGAGCCATTGACAAAACACCACGATCATGGTATTGGTTATTTCCAGTCAACTCACAAGGAATTGTGTAACCAGGACCACCTGCACCAGTTCCTGTTGGGTCACCTCCTTGAATTACAAAATCAGGAAGTACACGGTGAAAAGTTACACCGTCATAAAATCCTTTTTTCGATAAATCAACAAAGTTCTTTACGTGAATTGGAGCATCCTCCTCGAAAAACGTTATAACCATTAGACCTTTTTCGGTCAACATTTCAGCTTTTAACATACTATAATCAATTGTTAATGGATGATAAAACAGCAATTGTTTTTTACAAAGTTAAGGCATCTCTTCCATTTCTTTAAACATTTTACTCATTTGTTTCTTCTTATAGGATTTCTGCACATTAGTCGGTCTTTCAAGCAAAATAGCGTAATTTTGAGTAAATGTACATTAATGAATAAATCTCAAATTCAATGAAAGGTAGAAAGCTATTCCCTATCCTCATGGCAGCAGCCATGTTGAGTCTTGGGTCTTGTGGAACTGATAAAAATGAAGAAGCTATCAAGTTTTTCAAGCGAGGTAATTTCAAACTAAAAGAACAAGAATATAACGAGGCAATTCATTGGTATGGTGAAGCCTTGAACAAGAAGCCAGATTTTGCCGATATTTATAATAATAGAGGCCTGGCATATCAAAAAAGTGATAAGCCTGAGAAAGCGCTAGAGGATTTCAATAAGGCCATAGAGGTAGATAGCAAATTCTGGGAGGCTTACTATAATCGCGCCGAACTGTTATTTAACCTAGGTAATTTTCAGGAAGCGATGCAAGACCTTAACAAGATTGGAAAGGTTTATAAAGATTCTAGCTTTTACTACGTTACTCTTGGCAATATAAAAACTCAGACACAAGATTATTCGGGAGCTACAGCAGCTTATGAACGAGCACTCGTACTTGATCCCAATAATGCTGAGGCCTATACCAATCATGGGTATTTGTACTTTGAACAAAACAATTATCCTTTAGCAAAAAAGGATTTCGAAAAGGCCTTAAGTATTAACCCTAAACAACACTTTGCGCTAAACAACCTAGCTTTTATTTTGAGCGAAGAAGGAAAATATAAAGAGGCTTTACCTTTGGTAGAAAAGGCGATATTTCTCAAACCTGCTCAAGCTTACTACCTCAATAACAAAGGATATATATTGCTCCAATTAGGGAAGTTGGATGAAGCAAAGGAAACTATCGAACACTCCTTAAGAATAGAATCCGAAAATGCGTTCGCTATTCGTAACTTAGGTTTATATTTCCAGAAAAAAGGAGATACACAAAAAGCCAAAGAGTATTTTGATAAGGCTAAAAAACTTAACCCTAATATTTCGATTCAATAACCAAAAAATCCCTAGCGACAAAAATGTTGCTAGGGATTTTTTGGTTTGATAGAATTTTGGAGAAGGCTTCAGCAATAGGTCATTTTCTTACTTTGCTCACTAATTTGTTTTCTCAAGTCTATTTCACAAGCAAATTAGAGTAATATTAGAATAGTACAATAATAAAAAGTATTATCTCGGATTTTTCTTTAATAAGCATTAAAATAATACAAATTTAAGTTTTCATAAAAATTAAATACTCTCCGATATTCAGCATTATATTACTGAAAAAATGGTCTTTTTAGCTTTTTTACCCCTAAATAAAAGCCCTGAGAATCGCATATTTGAGCTTGTTCTAGGTATAATTACAGCTCGTTCGATTCTCAGGGCTTATGTATTTTAGGCTTTAGCAGGTTTTAAACTATAAAATTAGTTTTAAATTTCTTAAAGAAAGCCGTATTCTCTACTGAGTTAGTATGGATTTCAAAAAGTCGGGCACGAATAGACTTTTGTGGAATTGTAGTCAGGATATTTTCTAACTGCTCAAAATTCGTAGCTGATAAATATTCCATGTTAGATTCCTCGGCAGTTAGCTTGGCAGTCATTTTTTGAGCAGTTTCAAAAAATGGTTCAAGCTCTGGTTGCTGACTTGGTCCATCAATCATACGAAAAATTCCTCCCCCACTATTGTTCTCTAAAATAATAGTGAGATTCGATGGCAAGAAATTATTCCAAAGCGCATTACGGTCATAGAAAAAAGCTACATCTCCAACCAAAAGATATACTTGCGCTTCTGTAGCCAAAGCCGCACCAACAGCAGTACTTACACAGCCATCGATTCCACTTGTTCCTCTATTAGCAAAAACTTCTACTTCATTAATATTTGGTAAGTGAAGGTAGTTGGCATATCGTACTGCCATCGAATTGGCTAGATGTAACTGTGAACCCGCAGGAATATTTTCAATAACTTTATAATACGTCGAGCACTCATTCCAAACATCGTTGCTACTCAAAACCTGATGAATATATCTTGAAGATTTTCTTTCAAGATTAAACCATTGTTCTTGGTATTCAAAAGACTTTTCCTCATCACCCATTTTATAAGCTCTCATATCCAAGCTTTCAAATAATTCTTTGAAGAAGTCTTCAGGAGCTATCGAAACAATATCTGTAAGGCTTTGATAAGTATCAATCAAATGCGTTGTGCTTTGCACATGCCAGTGGGCTTCAGGTTTGTATTTTCTGATATACTGCTTCAACGATTTTGAAATCACAGATTTACCATAAGTTATCAAAAGTTCTGGAGCATAGCTATCGTCTAACTGACCTAGATACAAATCATGATTTGCTATGAACTCGCCTTTTGTATTTGCAATCAAATCTCCAACCACTACAAATCCAAACTCTTCTTGTAATCCTTTTAACGCTTGATTAACTTCAGGGTTAGTCGCATCCTGTCCAGCAATAACCATTACCTTCGAATAATCTTCAATTTGGGCAAGTAACTCTTCCCAAGTCTCCTGACTCAAACTAGCTTTTGACGAATGCTGACGAATATTTCTTGGACATTCAAATATAACTTGCTCTTCAGCTGAAGGATAAAATGGCTCACGTAAAGGAATGTTGACATGAACTGGACCCTTGGGAAAAGTATTAGCTGTGTTGATAGCCTCATTCATCACTCGTTCGATATGCCAGCGAGCATCAGGATGCGAATAATCTGCGCCTACCTGATACGAAGCCTTTACATGTTTTCCATAAATATTTTCCTGATAAATCGTCTGACCATCATGCTGATGTATCCATTCGGTTGGTCGGTCAGCTGTAAGGACAATTAAAGGTATTTCTTGGAAAAAGGCTTCAGCCACAGCAGGTGCATAATTATAGGCCGCCGACCCAGAGGTACAACAAATGGCAACAGGCTTATTTTTTACTTGTGCCATTCCCATGGCGATAAATGCAGCCGATCGCTCGTCCGATACTGATAAGGCCTTTATCTTTGGATGTCTTGCCAAAGCAATCGTTAAGGGTGCATTGCGGGAACCTGGAGAAATTATTGCATCAGTCACATCTTTAGTAACCAGTATTTCCGCTATATTAATAATGGGTTGTAATATTGCCATATAAGGTTTTGGTTCTCTTGTTTTATTTTTTCTATTTTGATGCTTTACTTATTAGAATTATTAGTCCATACTAGCTTTCCATCAAAATCTATTTTATATTTTGTTTGTCCGAAATCTATTAGCAAAACTCCGTCAGGAACAATCGATATTTCGTTTTCATTTGTTAGCGATACAAAAATATCTTTTCCACTAAATTTCCATTTTATTTTCCCTTCTGTATCTATTCTTGTTATATCTATTTCTCCATGAATGAGAAAATCATCCTCACACTTAAAAATTTGGAAACACGTTATGTCATCCAATTTCTGGTTCCATAATAATTTTAAACTTGGCAGAGATAAGCAAAACACAGAGTCTCCGCAACAGATTAATATTTTATTTTCTGTTATTAGACAAGAATGTTGAGAGAGTATTATTCCACCTCCTTCTCCCATAATAATACAACTATCAACGAGCTGTTTATGTTGACAAATTTTAATTCCGATTTTTCGAGAAGATAATTGACTTCCATTACTGCTACAATATAGTTATGTATAAAATAATACATTATCTTACTCAGGCTCATAACTTGTGATAGAAAGTTCAGGAAAAAATATGGCGTCAGCTTTATGCGAAATAGCATGACGGATTAGTTGTTAGTGTTTTTCTATATTTGAAGGTATATCACCCTTAATTGGTCGTATCTGTACTACTGCTATTTTCATATTATTTTCCCCCTTACCTAACATCTTTTAATAATGACGATTCACTTACAGTACTTTTTCTTTACCATTCACTACAAACAAAAAGAGCCTCATAAATGAGGCTCTGAAAAGGCATTGTAAGCATATTAGCCCAAATAAGTTTTGAGCGCTTTGCTTCTCGATGTATGTCTTAATCTACGAATTGCTTTCTCTTTGATTTGACGTACACGTTCGCGAGTCAAGTTAAACTTCTCACCGATTTCTTCTAAAGTCATCGCGTGCTCACCATTTAATCCGAAGTAAAGCGTTACTACGTCAGCCTCACGCTGAGTCAATGTTGATAATGCACGTTGTACTTCACGACGAAGTGAGTCGTTAATCAAGCCGCTATCTGGTTTGTCTTCACCGTCATTTTCCAAAACATCCAACAAAGAGTTTTCTTCTCCTTGAACGAATGGTGCGTCCATAGACACATGGCGACCAGAGATTTTCAAAGTGTCTACCACTTCTCCAGTTGTGATTTCGAGTACTTCAGCTAGTTCTTCTGGTGTTGGCTCACGTTCAAACTTTTGCTCCAACTCAGAGAAAGTCTTTGAAATTTTGTTCAAAGAGCCCACACGGTTGAGTGGCAAACGCACGATACGTGACTGCTCTGCCAAAGCTTGAAGAATTGACTGACGAATCCACCATACCGCATACGAAATAAACTTAAATCCACGAGTCTCATCAAATCTTTGAGCTGCTTTAATCAAACCAAGGTTACCTTCATTGATAAGGTCACCTAAGCTTAAGCCTTGGTTTTGATATTGCTTAGCAACAGACACCACAAAACGAAGGTTCGCTTTGGTCAATCTTTCTAACGAAAGTTGATCTCCTTCACGAATCTTCTGAGCTAAAATAACCTCCTCCTCTGGCGTTAGCAAATCTACCTTGCCAATTTCTTGCAAATACTTATCGAGTGATTGTGATTCTCGGTTGGTAATCTGCTTACTAATTTTTAGCTGTCTCATATTAGTTACTACCTCTTAAAGTTCTTAGTAGGTTAACAATTAGGAATAAAGAGTTTTTTGAGGAGAAAATACTGTAATAATTAGTTACAATACTTTTTTGCTCAAATAGCACTTCCTGAAAACTATATACCAAACAGTTATATAAGTGAAGAATATAACTGTTTGGTAGGAAACAAATTTAACAATATAGTTTAATTCGTTATTAAAATAACGTAAATAACCTTAAGTTTGTTCTATTTCTTCTCAGGCTTTGGCAACAAAACTTTTCTTGACAAACGGTATTTACCAGTTTTCTTATCCACCTCAATCAACTTCACTTTTACTTGTTCTCCGATTTCTAGTACTCCGTCCATTGCTTCAAGACGTTCCCATTTGATTTCAGAGATATGTAAAAGACCGTCTTTGCCAGGTAAGAATTCAACGAATGCTCCAAATGGCATAATTGACTTAACAACACCATCATAGATTTCGCCTTCTTCAGGAATTGTTACAATTCCTTTTACCATTTTAACAGCAATTTCCATCGCAGCTTTATTAGCCGAGAAGATAGATACGTAACCGCCATCCTCTTTCTCTTCAATAGTAACTGTTGCACCAGATTGTTTTTGAATGTCCTGTACAACTTTACCACCTGGTCCGATTACTGAACCAATTTGCTCTTTCAAGATTCTGATTACAGTAGCTCTTGGAGTTTGTGGTTTGTAGTCGCTACGTGGCTCAGCAATAGTCTCTTGCATTTTACCTAAAATATGCAAACGACCTTGTTTTGCTTGTTCCAAAGCTTCTGTCAATACTTCGTATGACAAACCGTCAACTTTAATATCCATCTGACAAGCAGTAATACCTGCCGATGTACCAGTCACTTTAAAGTCCATATCGCCAAGGTGATCTTCGTCACCTAAGATATCTGAAAGTACTGCATACTTTCCAGTTTTAGGATCAGAGATAAGTCCCATTGCAATACCTGATACAGGTGCTTTGATAGGTACACCTGCATCCATTAACGCAAGCGTTCCTGCACAAACAGTAGCCATTGATGATGAACCATTTGATTCTAAAATATCAGAAACGATACGTACTGTATATGGATTTTTAGCATCAGGAGGCAACACTTTTTTCAAGGCACGCATTGCCAAGTTTCCATGACCAACCTCACGACGACCAGGAGCACGGTTTGGTTTTACCTCACCTGTAGAGTATCCTGGGAAGTTATAGTGTAACAAGAAACGATTGTAGCCAGACACCATTGCTTGGTCTACAATTTGCTCATCTAATTTTGTTCCAAGAGTAACCGTAGTTAACGATTGTGTTTCTCCTCTTGTAAAAACAGCTGAACCATGTGGTGTTGGCAAATAATCAACCTCACAAGTAATAGTACGAATTTCGTCAAGTTTACGACCGTCCAAACGATAACGTTCGATTAATACCAATTGACGAGCAGCTTCTTTTTCGATGTCATGGAAATACCATTTCGCCAAGCTTTTATTAACCGTAGAATCTTCTGGCAATGAAGCAAAATACTCATCTTCAATAGCTTTGAAAGACTCACGACGAGCTTTTTTACTTGGATTTGCTAATTTAGCAACCTCATAATAGCGATCGAAATAAGTATCCCACAAGTATGTTCTTAACTCTTCATCGTGATTTTCATGTTTGTACTCACGTTTTTGAGTTTTTCCAACTTCAGCTTCAAGTTCTTTTAAAGCAGCGCATTGGTATTGAATAGCTGTATGAGCTAAACGAAGTGCTTCTAACATTTCTTGTTCAGAAACTTCGTTAGCTTCACCCTCAACCATCAAAATATCGTTGGCATTTGCTGCTACAATAAGTTCTAATTCTGCATCTTTCAGAATCGATGTTTCTGGGTTAACGATATATTCACCGTTAATTTTAGCAACACGAACTTCAGAGATAGGACCGTTGAAAGGAATATCTGAAACTGCCAAAGCAGCAGCTGCAGCAAGACCTACATAAGCATCTGGTAAAACTTCAGCATCAGCAGAAATCAAGTTAATCATTACTTGTGTATCTGCATGAAAATCAGAAGGGAAAGTAGGGCGCAAAGCTCTATCTACCAATCTACTTACCAATACTTCATAATCTGATAACTTAGATTCTCTTCTCAAGAAACCTCCAGGAATTTTACCTGCTGAAGCAAATTTTTCTTGGTAATCTACAGAAAGAGGCAAGAAGTCAACACCGTCTTTTGGTGTTTGGTTAGCAACAACCGTTGCTAAAAGCATCATATTTCCGCTTCTCACTACAACAGCCCCATCGGCTTGTTTCGCGAGTTTGCCTGTTTCGATGGTAATTTCCTTACCATCAGGCATTGTGATTTTTTTCGTAATTACGTTAAACGCCATAAATTGTTTGCTTATTACCTTTTACGCTACTTGATATCAACGAAATGTAAAAGGATTTTGTTGGATTTGCAGTCATTAATAGTGAATCGTCAATTGCCAATAGTGTAGTTTGATGATGAATGGCTGCTTCACGATTAACATAACTATCAACTATTAACGAAGACCCAAATGGAAGAGGGGAAGACGATCTCCGTCTATGCAATCAGGGAATCCTATCAGATAGAATTCCCTGTTTGCTGAAAGTAAATTACTTTCTAATGCCAAGCTGAGCAATGATAGCTCTGTAACGTGTGATATCTTTTTTGATAAGATAGTCAAGTAAGCTTCTACGCTTTCCTACCAATTTCAAAAGACCTAAACGAGTAGAGTGATCTTTTTTATTGATTTTTAAGTGTTCTGTCAAATGATTGATTCTGAAAGTAAACAATGCAATTTGTGACTCAGCAGAACCAGTATCGATTTTAGACTTCGAGTGACCTTTAGATTCAAAGATCTCTTGCTTTTTTTCTGAAGTTAAATACATCTTCAACCAGTTTAAATTAATGAATTTTTGTAAACGTGCAAAAATAGGAATTTTCTTAGTTATTTGCAAATTTCATCCCGATTTTAGAAAATATTTTTCTTAATGTGGCTTGTGAACCAATTTTATCCTTCAATCTTGCCATTGCCATTACATAAACGTCAGATTCAAACAAACGTGAGTCGTGTCGAGCTTTATTAAAGAAATACATTCCGATAGAGAACAAAATCAAATTTGAAGTCCAAGCTCCTACTTGTACCATCACCTTTCCTTCTTCTGAAAGTTTCTTACCTTGCTGAGTCATCACATAAGAAAGAATAAAGAAAAATATCGCTACAACAACGGGCATACCAAATCCTCCTTTTTTGATAATCGCTCCTAGTGGCGCACCTATCAAGAACATAACAAAGATAGCTACTGAATCCGTGAATTTCTGATGCCAAAACCAATTGGTTTTGCGTAAATCTTCATTTTTAGCTGTCAGTGTAAATACATTACTTTCAGCAAATGAAATCATATTCTTAGCTTGTGAAACAGCAAAATCTAAATGTTCATAAGGATTAGGCTTAATTTTTTTCTTAATTATTTTCCCTACCCAATCTCCTTGATTTTTCATAATCGCTTTTTGCTCAGGAGTAATAGTAGCTGGTAAAGTTTTCAAACTGTATATATAATAGGACTTAGCAGCTTCAAAAAAGTTTTTACGGTAATCAGTGGTCAGTCTCGACAAAGAATCCGCATCCTTTCCTAATTGAAGCACATTTCTCATAATTTGATGGTGCTTAAATTGGTCTTCTTCGGTTTTGTGCATATCAAAGGCTGACATACTCATCACTACTTTACTTTTAGAGAATGAATGCGATACAAAATCTGTTGCATCTGCACCAGACGACCTGTCAGCATCATCCACATAATCATGACCATTATATAACTCAAACACGAGATACTGCTTATCCATAATCGTGTACATCAAAGCCGAATCAGCGATGGTGACATGCTTATTTCCATCATTTTTTGAGTGATCATAAATAATGACGCCCTTCAAAGATTTACCATTAGGAAACTTCTTATTCACTTTAATACTATAACCTGGTAATTCATTATAAAAAATTCCTTCTTTGATATTGAGCGTAGTCTTGGTCGTCTTAATGTCGTATAACAAACGATATCCTTTAAGATTAGCCCATGGCCAAAGCACATTATTAAACCAGAACGAAAAACCAGCCACCAACACCGCGACAGCGAACATCGGTCGCAAGGCTCTACTAATCGAAATACCAGCACTCTTGATAGCTGTTAGTTCAAAAAACTCTCCAAGCTTTCCAAAAGTCATTAACATAGAAATCAACATGGCCAGAGGCAATGCTATCGGAATGGTAATAAGACTAAAGTAGAAAAATAATTCAAAATATAACTCCACACCTAGGTCTTTCCCGAATAAATCGGCAAAATAGACCACAATTAGGCGCATTAAAAATATAAATATTACAACAGTAAGGGTTAGTAAAAATGGTCCCCAAAAAGCCTTGAGGATAAGCTTATCTAGTTTTTTCATACATCCACAATAATTTGCAACGCAAAGTTACCATTTCTTAAGCAATATTTTAACCAATTAAGTAGTCATACAAAATTATCGCAAGATGAATAGGTAACAGACCTTGTTTACTTACTTTATTTCTTTTCAGTCAAATTAACGAAATCCTTTTCGAAGAATTTTAATCTTAAAATAAGTTTTAAGAAACTTTAAGAAACACATCATCGCTAATGAAGTGACAATGAAGAGGTTTGTTCATTAAATAGGATATTTCTCATATTTTTCTGTTTTGGGCATACATACAAAAAGGGTATCTAGAAAAATGCTTTAGATACCCTTTTAATTATACGTAATACAGAAAGATTATTTTATTAAAAGTTCCATCTACCAAATAATCCTCTTTGATAATCAGAATAGGCTTGATAAATCTCTTCTTCTGTATTCATTACAAAGGGACCTTGTGAAACAACTGGTTCATCCAATGGCTTGCAATGCCCTAAAAGGACGTAAGAATCTTCAATGGCATCAAATGACAACTTACCTTCCTGATAATCAAACTCTACTAAATTTCTTTTCTCAATTGAACGGTCGTTCAATCTAATATTACCTCTTACAATATAGAAAAATATGGTATCCTCGGCAGGTATATCCATACTCCATGAGTAGCCCGCAGCACAGCTTACCGTAGTAAAGGTTACTCCAGTCACTGATTCAAATGGTCCTTGAGTTCCTTCAACGCTACCAGACAATACTTGGACAACAACACCTTCTTTCGAAATAGTAGGAATATCTTCTTTGTCCAATCCTTTGTACTGAGGCTCCATCATTTTATGGGAAGCAGGCAGATTTATCCATAATTGAAGTATTTCAAGAGCCCCTCCTTCTTTCATAAACTCCTCTGAAGACGTCTCTGCATGAATTAGTCCCTTTCCAGCAGTCATCCATTGAACCCCTCCCGCTTTCATCACACTAGAATGTCCAGTGCTATCTTGGTGTTTGATATCACCATCCAAAATAAAAGTCACCGTTTCCATTCCTCTGTGTGGATGAGGACCAAATGGTAAACCTTGGTTATTTTTTGGATAGACTTGATACCCGTGATGATTCAAGAAAAGAAATGGATCAAGATAATCTAAAGTTCGTGTTGGAATCACCCCATAAGTTACCAAATCACGAATGGGTGCATAATGAGGCTGATGAATTTGTTTAATATTTCTCATATCTTTGAAGTGCGAAACGCATGTTATATTTTCTTAACTAGAAAAAATGCCATTCAGTTTCATTGTAAATAGGTAAAACACCTTGAATAACTCATTATGAAAACTTCGTTCTCTCAAACAGCAACGTATCGATGTATGCTGTATCCATTCATTAGTATAATATTATTCATTTATGAAGCCTATTTGGCACTTTATGCCCATGATGCATTCTTTCGGCCTTTTTTTGGGGACTTTATTGCGGTGATATTTGCCTACACATTTTTGAAAAGCTTCTTTTATCGCACAAAGCAATATGATACCAAACTGGCAACAGGAGCATTAGGAGTTGCCTATTTTTTAGAATTTTTACAAAAAATACATTTTCTAGAAACGTCAGGACTGGCAAAATACAAAATTATGCCAATGTTGATTGGAAGTGCCTTTTCGTGGCTAGATATCATAGCCTACACGCTAGGCTATTTGAGCATTATGGTCTTTCTAAAAACAAATCAATCGCGTTAAAATTAAAATGCTAGTTGGCAGGATTAAATCATATCTCATCAACTAGCATTTAAGTTTAACATTAGTTACCTACAATTTCTTTCAATTTAAAAATTAAATCTTCCCATAGTTCAGTCAACTCCTCTTCATCCGAATTTGCAGAATAGTCAATGATTTTTAAATAGGTTGAGCCTGTCAAATCACTAACATCCATTTTGAACTCGAGATAATTATGATCACGGTCGTCGGGGTTAGAAGGGACAAAATCAAACTTTGCGGATTTATTTAATCGTAATTGAGACAATTTGGCAATGTGACTTTCACCATCCCAAACAAAGTCGAAAGTAGAGCTATCCTTCAAAGTTACTTTCTCCGCAAACCACTGTTGCAAACCCGAAGCTGAACTTACGTACGGGAACAAAACTTTAGGAGATGCTCTTAATTCGAACTCAATAACAAACTTGTGCTTACTCATACGCAAGAATTTAAATTTACCTTTTTGGCAAAGGTATAATTATCTAGATAATATGCAAGTATTTATCACATCTTTACACCTACAAGCCGTAAAATAATGCACAAAATACTGATAATCAATTGATTAAAATATCAAACTATAATTTATCCTAAAAAAAATATTTTCACTTTTTTTGCCTTTCATAAGATACTGAATACCAATAAGTAACCATATACGTTACGAATTATTTTCAGAAAAATGCTCTAAATCACTTGCCTTCGATAGAATAATTGTCTAATTTTGCATCACGAAAAACAAGGCGGGGTAGCTCAGATGGTTAGAGCGTTGGATTCATAACCCAAAGGTCGGCAGTTCGATTCTGCTCCCCGCTACAAAATTATTACAATTTGCCCCTTGGCGGGGTAGCTCAGATGGTTAGAGCGTTGGATTCATAACCCAAAGGTCGGCAGTTCGATTCTGCTCCCCGCTACTAAAAAAGCCTTTCTCTCGCAGAAAGGCTTTTTTTTTATAAAAACTTGTAAATTCGCTTCAAAATAGTGTTGTATTTACGAATGATTTATCTCCTATCTGTTTCCCAAATCTTATAGCACATCATGGCAAAACCCGAATTTGATGATATTTATATGGAGTTGGCTGTAAATATCGCCAAACGTTCACATTGTATTAAAGCCCAAGTAGGTGCTGTTTTGGCAAGAGATACTCGCATTATCTCTATCGGATATAACGGTCCACCATCAGGCACACACAACTGTGATGAAGAATTTCCCGAACATGGCTGCGCACGTGATTCAAAAGGAAGCTGCTCTTTGGCACTTCATGCCGAACAAAATGCAATTTTATTTGCTGCCAAAAATGGTTCACAAGTAGATGGAGCAACGTTATATGTAACATTGTCTCCTTGTATTGCTTGTGCAAGAATTATTTTCTCTATGAAAATTAGCAAAGTAGTTTTCCTTGACTCGTATGCACAATATAAAGGATTAGTAGCTGATGAAGGAGTAGATTTTTTGAGGAAGTTTGGCGTAGAAGTGATTCAATATGATAAAAATCGATTATCACATTTGTTTAAATAAACAAAAAAGTCGCATAGCTCACACTATGCGACTTTTTTGTTTCATGATAATTAATGATGAACACCACCTTCACCATGTACGTGACCATGATCTAGTTCTGATTCTGTGGCTTCTCTTACGCTCAAGATAGCGCCACTGAAAAACATTTCTTTATCAGCCAAAGGGTGATTGAAGTCCATTCTTACAAAATCCTCACCTACTTCGATGATTTGACCTTGAAGACGGTTTCCACGATCATCAGTCATTGGAAGAAAATTACCTACTTCTAACATCTCTTCAACATGTTCACCATCAACTTTAAAAATATCTTTTGGTAAATCTACTACAGCCGAAGCATCGTATTCACCGTATCCTTCTTCAGCAGGAATCGAGAATTCAAAAGTATCTCCAGCTACAAGGCCAGCTATTTTATCTTCGAAAGCTTCTGGCAAACCACTCATGCCGTGGATAAATACCATTGGGTGCTCCTGCTCTACTGTTTCTACTAACTCACGGTCACCATTTTTGTCTGTCACTGTTAATTGGTAAGTCAATGACACAACTTTAGCGTTTGAAATTTGCATTATATCTAAGTGTTTGGTACCGATGCGAATATATACTAAAACAAGTTATTCCTGTCATCGGCAAGAGTTATAACCTGTTTGAAAGAATCTGGAAGAGTCTTCGTTTATTTTACAAACGTAATCTTTTTTCCTTAACTTTATAAGGTATCAACATCAAAATTCTGTAAAAAGTTGAATTACTTATCACATATATATTTATCTGGGGATAATGAAGACATTATTCTTGGTAATTTTTTGGGAGACTATGTGAAAGGTCACCTAAATAAACTACATGATACATCTTATAACAAGGATATCATTTTGGGTATAGCCCTGCATCGTCGAATTGATACTTTTACCGACCAGCATCCTATCGTAAAACAAAGTATGAGTAGAATAAGACATCGATACCATAAATTTTCAGGTATCGTGATTGATATGTTCTATGATCATATTTTTGCGAAAAACTTTCATCATTTTTCAACCATTGAATTAGACGTTTTTAGTGCTAATTTTTATCAAATACTCCAAAAGCGAGAAGATGACCTTCCTGCGGCACTCGATAGAATGATTATCTCGATGACCTCAAGAGATTGGCTGACTAATTATGCCAATTTAGAAGGACTAAAATGGTCTTTAAAAGGTATTTCTTCACGTCTGAAATATGAATCAGACATTGAGAATGCTACCGAAATATTAACTACACAGTATCAGGAATTTGAAGATGATTTTTTTCAATTTTTTCCAGAAATACAAGCTCATTGTCAAAAATTCATAGAGAATCCAGTTTATTAAGATACCTTGAAATTAATCTTGAACGCTAAGTTAACTGTTAGAAATCGAGCATTTGATATTGTATCTTTGTAAAAGTAAGTATCAAAGCCAACCAAATGTCATGCCCAAATTATTTGCAGAAGTATTTAAAGAAGTAAAGAAAAAACATTTTCACCCTATTTATTTACTCCACGGTGACGAGCCGTATTTTATTGACAAAGTAGTAGACTTCATCGAAGAAAACGCCTTATCGGCTGCCGATAAGGGCTTCAATCAGTATATTATCTACGGCAAAGACCATACTGTACCCAGTATTATGTCGTATGCCAAGCGATTTCCGATGATGTCCGACAAGCAAGTGGTTATCGTAAAAGAAGCGCAGAGCATTCAAGGAATCGAGCAAAAAGATATGCAATCGGTACTTGAAAGCTATGCCAAAAACCCCTTAGCATCGACTATCTTGGTTTTGGCAAGCAAGGATTCAGTTGACGAACGAAAAGCATGGGTCAAAGCAATAGATCAATCGGGATTGGTCATGACCTCCAAAAAGATGTATGACAACAAAATACCTGATTGGGTAATTGAGTATTGTCATGAATCTGGCGTAAAGATCAGTCCAAAGGCCGTACAGATGCTTGTAGAGAATGTAGGGAATGATTTAAAGCGTTTGGCTTCAGAAATAGATAAGATTGTTATTAATCTCAAAATTGACGAAGAAATCAATGCCTCCGTAGTAGAACGCTTTGTAGGAATTAGTAAAGAGTATAACTATTTTGAATTTCAAAAAGCCCTCATACAAAGGGATGTGCTGAAAGCGAATCAAATTGTACAGTTTTTCGCTTCCAATCCGAAAGACAATCCATTGCCTCCAATGATACTTTTGATGTACAATTTCTTTAGTAAGGTACTTCTTGCCCACACGCATACCGATAAGTCAGATAAGGGCTTGGCAAGCTTCCTAGGAATTAATCCATTCTTTGCCAAAGATTACGTGCAAACCATCAGGAATTACAATTTACCCAAAGTCATACAAATCATTCACGACATCAAACAAATAGAGCTACAAGCCAAAGGAATAGAATCTAGCTCAAGCTCTGATGGCGATAAATTAAAGGAGATAACGTTTCGTATTTTGCATTAAAGCATTTGTTGAGAAAACAGAACAAAAACTTTAACAGAATCTCCAACATCCTTTCTTCAAATCGAAAAAGTCGAAGAATTGGTTGGTCTTAAACTTAATTATGATTATGAGGACCATTTGCTAAAATACAATGGAGGGTATTGTACTCCCAACGTTTTTAGTTTCAATGAAAATGGAACTTGGACAAGGTCTTCTATTGATTGGTTTCTTGCTATTTATGACGGAAAAGCTGATAATTTAGAAGTTTATATTAGAAACTTTAAAATAGATGAAAAGCGTTTACCTAGCCATATATTACCAATAGCGCATGATCCTGGAGGGAATTTAATTTGTATATCTTGTAGTTCCAGTGATGAAGGATATGTGTATTTTTGGGATCATGAAAATGAAGTAGACTACAGTATAGAGGATGATCAGAATTATGATAATTTATACTTAGTAGCAAAAAGTTTTGGTGAATTTTTAGATGGATTAAAGGATTCTAATGAATAAAGATTTTTATTTATCCTAAACTGATCCAGTTCTATGAATTATGGCAAAACAAAAAAGGTTCAGAGAAATCTCTGAACCTTTTGGTGATCCCGCTGGGACTCGAACCCAGGACCCATACATTAAAAGTGTATTGCTCTACCAACTGAGCTACGGAATCGTGTGATTTGGCACGTAGCCGCTTCACTATATATAAAAATGCCCCACTCTGGAGGCGAAGGGAAGATTTGTCACTGACAATCTTCGTGATCCCGCTGGGACTCGAACCCAGGACCCATACATTAAAAGTGTATTGCTCTACCAACTGAGCTACGGAATCAGTACCCATTTTTTACAATTTACATCGTAAAAACTAAGTCAAAAAATTTACTCTAAAATATCTATCGTGCTAGACATCTCGGTGATCCCGCTGGGACTCGAACCCAGGACCCATACATTAAAAGTGTATTGCTCTACCAACTGAGCTACGGAATCAGTACTCATTTCTTACAATTTGCATCGTAAAAACTAAGTCAAAAAAAATTACTGTAAAATATCTATCGTGCTAGACATCTCAGTGATCCCGCTGGGACTCGAACCCAGGACCCATACATTAAAAGTGTATTGCTCTACCAACTGAGCTACGGAATCGGTACTCATTTTCTACAATTTACATCGTAAAAACTAAGTCAAAAAATTTATTCTAAAACATCTATCGTGCTAGATATCTCGGTGATCCCGCTGGGACTCGAACCCAGGACCCATACATTAAAAGTGTATTGCTCTACCAACTGAGCTACGGAATCGTTGCATATAAGAAGCGTTTTCAGTATTTTTGTTGTTCTGTTTCGTTTTCCTTAATTGCGGTGCAAAACTACTATTTCTAGAAACATAATGCAAGCCATCCATCTAAAAAAAGTTATATTTTTTTTATTTTTCTTCGTTACGATTCCGCAACTTTCTAGGTGTCTGGACAATACAGCATCACTAAAAAAAGCAGATTCTTTATACAAAATTCAAAATTATGGTGCAGCCGAGAGGATTTTTGAACGAGAATTGACAAAATTGGAACATCCGTCGCATATCATTTTCTTAAAGCTTGCCAAAATCAATGAGCAAAAAAGAGACTATTTGAGAACACTTTATTACCTAAATAAGTCTTTTGAGATAAGTCCGAATGATAAAATTCTTTCAAAACTCTACACAATTGCACAAGAACACGAATTAAAAGGGTACGAATTAAATGATTTTAATTTCTTAATATTGGTCTACAAAACCTATTCTGGATTTTTGGTGGCGTTAATGTTGGTGATAGGATTATATGTTTTTATCGTATTGATTGGCAAAAAATACAGACATGAATATATTCCTACATCTCAAAAAGTCATTTTAGGAATTTATTTAATTGGCGTTTGGACCTTATTGAATCTGCCAGACAAATACCATCAAGGTATTATTAATGCCAATCATGTAATTTTAAGGAAAAGCCCATCGGCAGGAGCACCCGTCGAATATGTCATTAACAAAGGGCATCGCCTTAATATTATTGGAGGAAGTGATATTTGGAAAAGAGTTTTTTGGGAAGACCAGCTTTTGTATGTCAAGCAAACTGATCTTTGGCAGGTGGAATAAGTAATGATTGAATGAGTGATTTTAAGATAATCACTCATTCAATCAATTCAGAAGGACTCCTGTTTATGAGTTCCTTTTTAGAGGAGAATCTTTTTCCTTAGCGAGAGTATTAAAAACAAGCTTATCTGTCAAAGAAGGTAAAAACTTATTCAGAAATACCGTAAGCTTACCCTGAGCGGTCAAAATGAGTTCTCTCTTACGATTCTTCACAGCTTTAAGAATAAGGGCTGCAACCTCCTCGGCTGACATCATATTTCCCTCATCACGCATACTTTCACCTTTGGTTTGTCCGTCGCTACCCAAAGATGCAAATCTAATGTTAGAAGCCGTAAAACCAGGGCAAGCAGTCAACACATGTACACCTTCATGAAGCAATTCTGTTCGAAGTGCCTCCAAAAAGCCATTCATGGCAAATTTTGAGGCCGAATAACCAATCCTAACTGGCAATCCACGATATCCAGCAATCGACGAAATTCCTACAATAGAACCTTTCGCCTTTTTGATATAAGGTAAAGCATATTTAGTAGCATACACAGTTCCATAGAAATTAATATCCATGACCTTTTTGATAACCTCTACCTCACAATCCTCAAACATAGAACGCATCGAAATGCCAGCATTATTGATAAGAATATCAATTCTACCATATTTGGCAACTGTTTGGTCTACTACCTTTATGTTATCCTCCTCGAGGCTTACATCAGAAACAATAGCTAGGTTATCTATCCCTGCTGCACTAAGCTCTTTGCTAGTTTCATCCAAAGGAGCTTGCTTACGTCCAGTGATTACAACTTTTGCACCTTCATTGCCAAAAGCAAAAGCCATTGCTCTACCAATACCCGACGATGCCCCAGTAATAATGACTACTTTATCTTTCATAATACTATATCTATACTTGTGTTTAAGATTTTCAAAATTAGGGATTAATTAGCAAAATACATTTTTTAGTTTAGATGTACTCCAAAGATTTCGATTTATGTGGGTCTTTTTTGTAATTTTGCAACCTTATGAGAAAAAAGCACAAAGAAAATATCATTTTTGAAAATGTCTTGGTAGAAGATTTTGCTGCTGAGGCAAAATGTATCAGTCGTGTCGAGGATAAAGTTATTTTTATCGACGGACCTGTGGCTCCTGGCGATTATGCTGATTTACGCATTACGAAATCGAAAAAAAGCTACTATGAAGCGACAGCTCAAAATATAAAGCCAAGTTCCCCATACAGAACTCAAACGATCTGCGATCATTTTGGCACTTGTGGTGGCTGTAAATGGCAACATATTGACTACGCAACCCAATTGTCATTTAAAACTAAGCAAGTGACTGATGCCTTGGAAAGAATCGCCAAAGTAGATCTTCCTAACATCAATCCTATCTTAGGTTCTGGAGAAACATTCTATTATAGGAATAAATTAGAATATACTTTCTCTCAAAACCGTTGGTTAACCATTGAGCAAATTCAGTCAGGTGAAGAGTTTTGTCGTAATGCCTTGGGATTTCACGTACCAAAGCGCTACGACAAAATTTTACATGTAGACCACTGCTATTTGCAACCAGACCCTTCGAATCAAATTCGTAATGCTTTGCATGAATTAGCTCAAAAACATCAAATTGATTATTATGAGCAAATCAAGCAAGAAAAAGGCGCCTTACGTAATTTGATAATTCGTACTGCTACAACAGGCGACTTGATGGTAATTGTTCAGTTTGCCTACGCTACTGAAGAGCAAATTAGCTTGGTGATGGAATTTTTGGATGCGAACTTCCCTCAAATCACGTCGTTAAACTACATTATCAATACTAAAGGAAATGACACTTTCTTTGACTTAGAGGTAGTTAACTACAAAGGATTGCCATACATTGTAGAAGAAATGGAAGGCTTAAAATACAGAGTTGGACCAAAATCTTTTTACCAAACCAATTCTAAACAAGCGTATGAATTATACAAAATTACGCGTGATTATGCTGGATTGACTGGTTCTGAGTTTGTCTATGACCTTTATACGGGAACTGGGACAATTGCCAACTTTGTCGCTAGACAGGCCAAGAAAGTAATTGGATTAGAATATGTGGAAATGGCTGTTGAAGATGCGAAGGTAAACTCACAAATTAATGGCATCAACAACACGGAGTTTTATGCAGGTGATATGCGTAAGCTTTTGGACGATTCATTTATTGATGCTAAGGGACGTCCAGACGTTGTAATTACTGACCCTCCACGTGCAGGTATGGATGAACCAGTGGTTCAGACACTCTTAAATGCCGAACCACACACGATTGTGTATGTAAGTTGTAATCCAGCTACTCAAGCTCGTGATTTGGCTTTACTAGACTTAAAATACCGTGTTGAAGCTGTACAGCCAGTAGATATGTTCCCACAAACTCACCACGTAGAGAACGTTGTGAAATTGGTGAAGAGATAGAGGTTTAATTTAGTGAGTTGTGATTGAGTGATTTGTGATTATTTTTAGATTAAGAACATATTCAAGATTAGGCTTATTCACCAAATTTTTAATACATTAAAAAAAGGGGGCGAAAACAATTTTCGCCCCCTTTTTTGATATTATATTTCAGAATAACATCTCTTAAAATAATCACTCATTCACTCAATCGCAACTCACTCAATTTTAGAATGGAACATCTTGATTTGGTGGAGTTGTACCAAACGATGGCATTTCTCCTCCTCCAGATTGGAAGTTATTCATTTTACTACCTACTGTTCTCGCTCCGCCTTCAAATGTTGTCATTGTATCAGGAACAGCTGCAAAAGATTGTAGAGAATCTCCGCTGGTAAAGCTTGAATAATCTGTAGCATCCAAATCACAATATTTTGTGTACTTGCCAATAAATCTCAACTGAACAGTATCTAGAGAGCCTGCACGGTTTTTAGCAATAATCAACTCTCCCATTCCTGCAATCGACTGCCCATTTTCATCTTGCGTAATACCGTAATATTCTGGACGATAAATAAACATTACCATATCCGCATCTTGCTCGATTGACCCAGACTCACGTAAATCGGATAATTGTGGCTTTTTATCTCCTCCACGAGTTTCTACTGCACGGCTCAACTGCGAAAGTGCAATTACAGGCACATCTAGCTCTTTAGCAAGTTGTTTCAAGGAACGAGATATTGTGGCAATTTCTTGTTCACGGTTTCCTCCTCCTTTTCCTCCTGTATCGCCCGACATCAATTGCAAGTAGTCAATCACAATCATCTGTATATCGTGTTGGGCTTTCAAACGACGAGCTTTAGCTCTGAGTTCAAGAAGTGACAACGCTGGGGTATCATCAATAAAAATTGGGGCATTAGTTAAACGACCAATTTTTGCATGTAATTGCGCCCATTCGTGAGGAGCCAAATTACCTTTTCTTAGTTTTTCAGATTCTAATTCAGCTTCTGATGAAATCAAACGATTGACAAGCTGAACAGAGGACATTTCCAAAGAGAATACCGCTACTGCTTGACCAAAATCCACCGCTGCATTACGACAAGCAGAAAGAATCAAGGCTGTTTTACCCATACCGGGGCGAGCAGCGATAATAATTAATTCTGTTTTTTGGAAACCTGAAGTAATTCTATCCAAAGCACTAAATCCAGAAGGAACTCCCGTAAGACCATCCTTCTGATTTTTCTTCATTTCTAATTCCAACAAGGCTGCTCGCATGATTTGCGACATATCCGAGTAGTTTTTACGAATATTAGCCTCCGAAATTCTAAAAAGTTCTTGTTCTACCCTATCCAACAACTGAAATACATCTGTTGTATCCTCATAAGCCATCTTCTGGATTTCAGAAGATACTGTAATCAATTGTCGTTTTAATGAATGTTCTACTACAATGCGCGCGTGAAATTCGATATTGGCAGCTGAGTTAACTCTTTGAGTTAATTCGGCAAGGTACGAAACTCCACCAGCCATTTCAAGTTCACCATTTGTACGAAGTTGATTAGTTACTGTAAGCAAATCTATCGGCTCAGACGCAGCAAAAAGCTGAGTAATGGCGCCATATATTCTTTGGTGTGCTTCTTTATAAAATGAGTCAGGTTTTAAAATGTCTACCACTGCGGTAAGAGCATCCTTCTCAATCATCAAAGCCCCAAGCACAGCTTCTTCCAAATCGACTGCTTGAGGTGGTATTTTACCCAAACCTGTATCCAGCCAACGATTGGTCGCAGATATTCGACCTCCAGCAAAATTGGAGGGCTTTTTAAAGGTATTATTTCTGTTTGACTGTTCCATTAATACAATTTTACAAATATTTTCTCACATTACCACAATCCCATTTTGCAAAAAAAACCTAAGGGTTTGATTTACAGAGTCAAAAAAAAACTTAGAATTAATCTTATAAGAATCGAACACAAACAAGCGTTATTTTTGTTAGATTAGTACTTTCTAATACTAAATCATCGATTAACATTTATTCATTTTTAGATTTGACAGAAAAAATAATTACACTCGAAGACGTTGAGTTGGTTGGTTTCCTTGGCGTTGAAAACAGCAATATCAAAGTAGTAGCTGAAGCTTTTCCTCAAAGTAAACTTATCTCCAGAGGTAACGAAATCACCATCAGAGGTTCTATTTCTGATATTGTCAAGATTACCGAAATTATAGATTCGATGGTTGTGCATTTTCAGAAGTACGGCAAAATTACAACAGAACAAGTAAAAACGTATCTTTCTAGGGATAAGAATAATGAAGAAGAGGCACCTGTAATCTTAAAAGAGGACGATGATGTCTTATTGTACGGCACCAAAGGCGTGGTTATTCGTGTAAAGTCGCCCAACCAAAAGAAGCTCATCGATGCCGCTGCCGAAAATGACATCGTATTTGCGATTGGCCCTGCGGGTACAGGTAAAACTTATACAGCGGTTGCCCTTGCGGTAAAGGCGCTCAAAAATAAGGAAGTCAAAAAAATTATTATTACTCGCCCAGCAGTTGAAGCAGGTGAAAATTTAGGCTTTTTACCCGGTGATTTAAAAGAAAAAATTGACCCATATTTACGTCCAATTTATGATGCTTTAGACGATATGATTCAACCTGAAAAGTTGAAGTTCTTTATCGAGAACCGTGTTATTGAAATTGCACCTTTGGCTTATATGCGTGGGCGTACCTTGAACAACGCATTTGTATTGTTGGATGAGGCACAAAACACTACTCCTATGCAAATGAAAATGTTCCTGACTCGTATGGGCGTAAATTCGAAAGTGATAATCACAGGTGATAAATCACAGATAGACTTACCTACCAAAGTAAAGTCTGGATTAGTGGAAGCAACCAAAATTTTGCAGGGCATCAAGGGTATTTCTTTTATTGAACTTGATGGTAAAGATGTTGTACGTCACCGCTTGGTAAGAGACATCATTATGGCTTACGATAAAGCTGATGCAGAAAAAGAAGCCCAAAAATCTCATTCATCTTTCCAAAAATGAAAAAAAGCATTTTAAGTACACTAGCTGTTATCTTTTCATACACCACATTTGCTCAAAGCAAATGTGGTGTTGTATTTCAGGACTCTCTGAATCAAAGCATTAACCAAAAATGGTTACAACAAAAAAGTAATTTTGAATACCAAGTTCAGCAATATACCAACGCCTTAAAGGCCTCAAGGACTAATGCATATTCGACTATCCGTATTCCTGTTGTAGTTCATATTATCCATAATACGGCTAGTAAAATCATTGGTGGAAATAACAATATTAATATCAGTGACGAACAAGTTTTATCACAGATTCAGACCCTAAACGAAGATTACCGTAAAAAAGAAGGTTCAGCTGGCTATAATACTAATCCTATTGGAGCAGACATGCAGATTGAATTCTTTTTGGCAGACTCAATTGCTACAGGTGAAACTACCAAAGGGATTACCAGACATTATACCAGCATAGCTGGATTTGATATTATTAAAGAATTGAGTTCGATTACAGCTTTTTCAAAATGGAATCCCTACAAATATTTGAATATCTATGTAGTGAAGAGTGGCACTACCGCCACACCTCTCACTATTGGCTATTCGGGTTTTCCATTTGATGCCTATCTACCTGGACTTGTACCCAATACTACCGAAGCAGCCGAACAACAAATATTTGATGGTGTAGTCATAGATTATCGTTATTTTGGTAAATGTTGTGGGACTATTAGCACAACCTATAACATGGGCAGAACCACCACCCATGAAGTTGGTCACTGGTTGGGCTTATTACATCCTACAGGCGATGTTCGTTGCGGTACAGATTATTGTGATGATACTCCAACGATTGAGAGCCTAAACGCTGGCTTTACTTGCAACAAAATGACCTCCACATGTGATGGCATTACAGTTACCAATCAAATTGAGAATTATATGGATTATTCTCCTGATGTATGTATGAGTCTTTTTACAAATGATCAAAAGATACGGACCAGAGCAGCCTTAGAATTAAGCTATCGAAGAAAATCATTGGTTAATAATTCGACCATTGTACCTGAGAGTAACACTTTACAAGTAAGCATTGACCCTAATCCTGTCAAGAGCAACGCCAACGTAAAGGTGCAGTTTAGTGGAACCGAGAATATCACGATGCAACTCATTTCTGAAAATGGAAATACCTTAAATGAGTACAACTATCAAAGTGTTACCTCCAACTACTACTTAATTAATACCTCCAGCTACGCAAATGGCATGTATTTTCTAAGAGTAAATACCTCCAAGGAAACTAAAGTACTGAGAATGTTTATCTTAAAATAACAAAAGCCCTCTATGATACAGTCTTCATGGAGGGCTTTTGTACTTTTATTGAAAATTTTCATAATTTAATTAAACAATGTTTTTTTACTTGATGTTATCTACACAAACGGAAAGAGTATGGAAAAATCAGAAAAAATCAAACAGGCCTTTATTGAACATTTTTTAGAAAATGGTTCTCACCCAGCTTCGGTGTATGCTTTTACCAAAAAGTTAAAAATGAAGGAAGTAGAATTTTATGAATACTATAATTCATTTGAACTACTAGAAAGCAGTATTTGGCTGGACTTCTTTAAGGATACAGTTACACGAATCGAAAGTGATTCTATCTATGCAGGCTATTCTGTAAGAGAAAAACTTTTAGCTTTTTACTACACTTGGATAGAGGTTTTGAAAGAAAATAGAAGTTATGCCTCACAAACTTGGAGGTTGATTGACAAGCGTAAGTTAAAAACGCCTACTTTTTTAACAGACCTAAAAACAGCTTTCAAAGATTTTACACGAGATTTAGTTTTAGAAGGAAAAGAAAGTAAAGAAGTACAACCTAGAAAATACTTGGACGAGCGCTACCCTGATGCTTTATGGCTTCAGCTTTTGATGATTTTGGATTTTTGGGTAAAAGACCGCTCTAAAGGTTTTGAACAAACAGACGCAATGATCGAAAAAGCTGTGAATACCTCATTTGATTTAATGGCTAGCTCTGCATTGGATTCTGTGTTAGACTTTGCTAAATTTTTGTATCAAAATCGTTAATGCTAATTCGATTAAAGAATTAGTGCCTTTTTTATGAAAGAACAAAATTCGATACCTACCTCCAAAGTAGCACGCGCTACTCAGTTTGTAAAGACAGGCGTAAAAATTGGAGGTAATTATCTCAAGCATAATGTCAAAAAAATAATTGACCCTACTACTCCTAGAGAAGAGTTACATCAAGAAAATGCTGAAGACATCTATGAGTCACTGAGCGAATTGAAAGGCTCAGCTCTGAAGGTAACACAAATGCTAAGTATGGACAAGGGGCTATTACCAAGAGCCTATCGTGAGAAATTTGCGATGTCACAATATTCAGCGCCTCCGCTGTCGGGGCCATTAGTGGTAAAAACTTTCAAAAAGCATTTCAAAAAATCGCCAAGTGAGCTTTATGATAAGTTTGACTTGAGTGCTTCTAATGCAGCCTCTATCGGGCAGGTTCACAAAGCTGAACTTAATGGAAAACAACTAGCGGTTAAAATTCAGTACCCTGGTGTTTCGGAAAGTATTGGCGCTGACCTACGAATGGTAAAACCTATCGCTGTTGCGATGTTTGGTCTCAACGACAAGGATGTAGAAAGATACATGGGAGAGGTACGTGAACGATTGCTTGAAGAAACCAATTATGTTTTGGAGTTAGAACGTTCGGTAGAAATTTCGAAAGCGTGTGCTCATATCCCCAATGTATTTTTTCCGAAATATTATCCAGAATTTTCGTGTGATAAAATTCTGACGATGGACTGGCTTGAGGGCTTACACATGAAAGAATTTTTGGATACAAACCCGTCACAAGCAATCAGAAATCAAATTGGGCAAGCATTATGGGATTTTTATGATTATCAAATTCATACTTTACGTCAAGTTCATGCAGACCCTCATCCAGGAAATTTCTTAATGCGTGAAGATGGCACAATGGGTATAATCGATTTTGGTTGTATCAAGGTTATTCCAGATTTGTTTTACGACAACTATTTTGCTCTAATTAATTTCGACACGCTCGAAGATGAACAAAAAATGAATTCTATTTTCAAAACATTAGAATTCATTGTATCATCAGATTCGAAAGAAGAATCCGAGTTCTTTTCAAAATTATTTAAAGAGATGATTTACTTGCTCGGTCGTCCATTTGGAGAAGACACATTCGATTTTGCCGATGATAGTTATTTTGAGCAGGTATATTTATACGCAGAAAAGCTTCAGAAGCTTGACGAATTAAGAAATTCAAAAGTAGCGAGAGGTTCACAACACGGGCTTTATATCAATCGAACCTATTTTGGTTTGTATTCACTTTTGAACGAGCTAAGAGCAGAAGTAACCATTACGAAGCCTGATTGGCTTAAATCTCAAAAACTTAAAGGAGCATTTGTATAAACAAAAATAGCGTTGATTTCTCAACGCTATTTTTGTTTTGTACTTAGAACGGCAAATCTTCGTCTTCACTAAATGACGGCAAATCTACTGATGATGCTTGTGGTGTAGCAGGACGTTGCGCTGGCGCTTGATAGGTATTAGGCGCTGAAGCAGTAGCCGACGACTCCGATGCAAGTTCAATACGATAAGCTCTCAAGTCTGTGTACCAACGATCGTTGTATTCTCTAGATTCTACACTAAAAGTTACTTTAAGTTTATCACCCAAAGCAAATTGCTTCAAATCAGCAGTACGATCACCCCATGCCGAGAAGCAAGCTTTTTTAGGATATTGTTCTTGTGTTTCAACAACAAATTCTTGTTTTACCCACTGACCATTTTTACCGCTTCCTGTCTGTTCAGGTTGTACTTTAATCAAAGTACCTTCTAATTCTAATGCCATCAAAAAAAAAGTTTAAAAATAATATGCTAATTTAATTTCTGATTTTCAAATACTTAAAAAAATCCTACATTTTTTATTTAAAAAAAGTGATTAGTACTATTTTGCTTTGTCAATTTATCTCTCTACTTTTGCATCATCAAAGTACAAGGCGATGTGGTGGAATTGGTAGACACGCTACTTTGAGGTGGTAGTGCGGGTAACCGTATGGGAGTTCGAGTCTCCCCATCGTCACAAGCGTTCTGAGAAATCAGAACGCTTTTTTTATGTCTAAAGTACAAAAAAAGCCTCTCAAAATAGAGAGGCTAGTCAACTTCTGTTTATTTTATTTTACTCTTTTTCATATCTGCTTTTTGGTAATTTTCTTTAAGTCTTCTAAATTTCTCTTTTTGGTCTTCTATCTTTGTATAATAGTCGATATGCTGTTGCTTCCAGCTAAAAATTGTAGAAATTGGAATACCTTTCTCACGTGCTATAGAGTTCATGCTTTTGCCTGTTAGCATTTCATTGAGTATCTCAAAAATCAAATCGCTTGGGTACTTAATTCTCATCTTATCTTAGTGGGTTATAATGGACAAACAAATATCTTAGGTTGACCTATCATAACTCATAACCCAAAAGATTTTTATATGACGATTCAGACAGAATATAAGCTTTGGGTTATCTATAACAAAAAAGGCACTCACAAGTGAGTGCCTTTTGGAGTTGTGTCAGTTTTTAAACTCCCCTTCAGACATAGCTTTATAGTATGTCTCTTTTAGGCGTTTGAATTTTGCTTTTGTCTGTTCCTCCGTGTCTTGGGGCTCTTCAGCAATTTGTTGTTTCAAGACATTTATATAGGAGGTAGAATTACGAATTTTCTCTGCCAATTCTGGAAAGTTGTACTGATTATACTCTGAGTTTGACTCGGAATCATTTTCTTCGGGTTCGTAAAAGTTTTCTCTCGACATTGGGTTTAGGCTTAAATTGTCCTAGTTTTTTAAAACGTATTCTATGAATTGCGAAATTGATTTTTTCTCAATAGGTTTTTCTAAATAACCTAAAACATCAAAATATTGTAGCTCGTTACGATAATGAAAATAATCATTGGAAGAAGTTATTACAACGAACAAATTTTGTGGCGGTTGTTCTTTTAATATCTTCAACACTTCTATTCCATTCAAGATTGGCATTTCAATATCTAAAAGCATTAAAACTTTAGATTGCTTGAGCACTTTCAACAAATCAAGGGCTTCTTGTCCGTTATTAGCTTCAAAAATCTCACATGTAAAATGTTTGAGAATTCCACGAATAGCAAACCGATTAAATTTCAAATCATCAACAATTATGACGGCAAGCGATTGATTCATTTGTCGAATTCAGTAATATATTCAATAATTCAATTTATAGGAGCGAAACGTATGGCTGACTGCTGAAATATAATATAATTTTGTAAGAAATACAATGAGCAATATTCATTTCTATTTGTTCTTACTTCGACCAATTAGAGATTTGTGAACAGGCTAAAGTCTTATTTTTGATATAGAAGCGCCTTATCAACTTCTTTTATTACTTGTTCAAAATGAGCTGTATTATTAACATAATCCAAATCGTTTACATCAATTACCAAGAGCTTGCCTTCGGTATAACCATTCACAAATTCTTCATAATGGTCATTCAAATCTGCTAAATATTGGTGTGAAATATTGGCTTCGAAGTCACGACCACGCTTTTCGATTTGACGAACTAATTTTGGTAAATCGGCTTTCAAATAAATAGTCAAATCTGGAGCTTTAACAGTTTGCATCATCAAATCAAAAATACCACGATAAGTACCGTAATCATTTTCGCTCATAATACCTGTTTTGTAAAGGTTCATCGCAAAAATAAAAGCATCTTCATAAATAGTACGATCTTGAATAATACGGCGGTTAGAACGCTGTATTTGCATCACTTGTTCGTAACGACTTTTCAAAAAATACATTTGTAAATGAAAAGCCCAACGGGGCATGTCCGAATAAAACTCTGCTAAGTAAGGATTTCCTTCTACTGCTTCGAAAAGCACTTCCCAACCAAAATGCTCTGCCAATTTGCTGGCTAAAGTGGTTTTTCCTGCGCCAATATTTCCTGTAACTGCTATGTGCATAAAATGAAAATGATGATGAGATATGAATTCTTGTGCGAGGTCCATTTCGCACTCGAGAAATAACGTTTTTCTTTTTTAAAACGGTGCAAAGGTCTATTTTTTTACCTCAAAATCCAAACTCATCACATCAAGGATGGTTCAATCATTTTGTGACATTGCTATAACTTAATTATCTTTGCAACTTAAATCATTTTTTTAATCTGTAACTCATGTTGAAGATGAAGCCATACAGAGTGCTTTTATATTACAATTATACTCCTATTCCTAATACTGAGGAATATAGAGAAATTCACCACTTATATTGTATCGAGAACAACCTCTTAGGTCGTATTATCGTAGCGTCGGAAGGCTTAAACGGAACTGTTTCTGGTTTAGTTGAAGATTGTGAAAAATACATGAATTGGTTGCAAAACGACCCAATTTTTGCTGGAAGCGATTTCGACTTCAAAGTAGAGGAGCATGACACACATGCTTTTGCCAAATTGCACGTTCGTGTCAAAGAAGAAATCGTTAATTCAGATTTACCAGTAAATCCTCGTGTTAGAACAGGAAAGCATCTTGAACCTGCGGATTTTAAGGAATTATTGAAAAATGACCCTGATGTTGTTTTGGTAGATATGCGCTCAAATTATGAGCATTCGGTTGGAAAGTTTAAAGGTGCTGTAACTTTCGATATGGAAACCTTGCGTGAACTTCCTGACCATGTTCATGAAATTGAACACTTGAAAGACAAGAAAATCATTACTTATTGTACAGGTGGCATCAAATGTGAAAAAGCCTCAGCATATTTGATTGAAAGGGGTTTTGAAAATGTATATCAATTACATGGAGGAATTATTAAATATGGCTTAGAGGAAGGTGGAGAGGATTTTGAGGGTAAATGTTATGTTTTTGATAATCGTGTCACGACATCTGTCAATACTGTAAATCCTGAGGTTATTTCAAAATGTCATATTTGCGAAACCATTAGTGACCACATGGTGAATTGTGCTAACCCAGAATGTAATGAGCATGTACCGATTTGTCCTAGCTGTTTAGAAAAAATGGAAGGTGCTTGTTCTGAAGAATGTAAAAGTCATCCTCGCAAACGCCCATATAATCCTTCTGGTTATTACAGCAAACAATCTGATAATTATTCGCCAGAATTTGGATTTAAAAGTCGTCAGAAAACAAACGTAGATTATTCTAGCTTTCAGCTTAGTGCAGAATAATTAAAATTTGATACAAAATAAAAACCTCTCATTACGGTGAGAGGTTTTTTATTTTTAACTTAGAATTTGAAAATCAACAATCTTAAACTGATAAAACTATGCAAACAATTTCTGAAACGGACTTAATTCTGAATCCTGATGGAAGCATATATCATTTGAACTTACGCCCTGAAGATATTGCTAATACAATTATTACGGTAGGCGACCCCGACCGTGTAGAGGTAGTTTCTAAATATTTTGACAAAGTTGAAAAAAAGGTCTCGAAACGTGAGTTTGTGACTCACACAGGATATTTAGGAAGTACTCGTATTACAGTCATTTCTAGTGGGATTGGTACTGACAATGTCGAAATTTTGATGAATGAGCTGGACGCACTTGTCAATGTTGATTTACCTACTCGCACTACCAAACAAGAACATACAAGTCTTAATATCATACGCATAGGGACTTCGGGGAGTTTGCAGGAATCTATTCCAGTTGACAGTTATGTAGTATCCAAAAGAGGAATTGGATTTGATGCTTTAGGTCATTTCTATCCTACTTCTATATCTCCATTTTCGGAAGCTATACAAGCACAAATGAACTTGGATTTTCTGTCCTATACTTCATCGGGCTCTCAAAAACTTTATGATTTGCTATTTGACGATAAGAATCCATTGTATTTTGAAGGCAATACAGTGACTTGTCCAGGATTTTATGCGCCACAAGGACGAGTATTGAGATATAATCCTAAACAAGGAAATTTACTTCAAAAATTTAATCAATTTTCTTTTCAGGGAAATGTGTTAACAAATTTGGAGATGGAGACGGCAGGATATTATCTATTTGGGGAATTGTTAGGACATGAAGTACTTTCGATGAGCGCTATAGTGGCGTCAAGAATGACTCATCAATTTTCAAAAAATCCAGAAAAACATACTGAAAGTTTGATTCAACAGGTGCTTGAAAAAATTACAAGGCTATAATTAGGAGTGAGTGATTAGAGGTTGAGTAATTTTGTAATTACCTCATTTATGAATAGGATGCGACTTAAGTCTCATCCTATTCATAAAAATACCTTAAAACAATATCCAAAACTCAGAACTTGTCTTATTTCCTAATTTCCCGCTTTTTTAGCCTTCCATTCTGCTTTGAGTGCTTTTCGTTCTTCTGGACTTAAGCTTCTCCATTTTTCTACAAGCTCTTTACGCTTTCCTTTTAAAGCTGCTTTTTCTTCTGGAGACAATGAATCCATCTTGGCTTTTCGAGCGGCGGCTTTTTCTTCTAACTTGGCTTTCTGTTCAGGTGTCAAATTGGCAAGTCTAGCCTCTACCCTTTCGCGCTTTCTTTCTTTTGTAGTTTCTTGGCTAGTTTGAGCTTTTACTGAAATTGCACCAACTAATAGTGTAACACTTAAAACAAGGATTTTTTTCATGATTGACTGAGAATTAAAGGTTTCGAAATTTTTCCTTTTGACCAAACTGAACATACAAAAGTTTAATCTCTTTTTCCTCATAATCAACACTACACTTCTAATTGCATCACGTAGTCATTCATCCAATAATCATTACCGATATTAATATCCTCCTCTTTAATGATTTTAAAACCTTGTTTCTCATAAAAACCAATCGCTTTATTATTGCGATTAACGTTTAAATGAACAAATTTCAATCCTAGTTGCTTAGCATATTTTGCCACTTCCTGAATCAATAATTTTCCAATGCCTTTACCTTGGGCAGTGGGGAGCATATACAGTTTATGAAGTTTCATTACTTCATCATCCTTACGTTCGAAGCCTGCAAATCCGAGTGGAGTATCACCTTCGTAAGCAAAAACAAAGGTATTTGTTTCAAATTGTCGGGTCAAGGATTCTGAAGAATACATCATGTCTAACATAAACAGCGTTTGCTCTTCAGTCAAGATATGTCCATAAGTTGGTCGCCAAGTTTGTTCGGCGATGGTTTGAATCAAAGGTATATCCTCAGTTGTTGCTTCTCTTAACTTAATCAAATTTTGCATCTTTTAATGAAAAGTATTCTGGGTGTTTGGGGGTAATATTTTTATAAAATGATTGAATTTTAGGTAAATCCTCCTCATAATTTCCTGAAGGCTGGAATACACCTAAAAAACCTGCTTCTTTTTTTCCAAAATCCAAAAAACCAAGGACTATCGGAACGCCAGCATTTTTGGCGATATGATAAAAACCAGATTTCCATTCGCTTGTAAAGGAGCGTGTACCTTCGGCAGGAACTAACAATTGCATCTCAGGCGCATTTATGAGTAAATCTGTCATCATCTGCACCAAATTATTCTTTTGAGAGCGATTAACAGGGATTCCTCCCAAGCCACGAATTATAATGCCAAGAGGGAATTTAAAAAGTGAATCCTTTGCCAGATAGCGAATCTTACATCCCATGGCATAAAGGGTAGCCATAGCATACGGATAATCCCAATTGGAGGTGTGTGGCACAGCAATAATTACTGCTTTGGGATATTTCTTAATTCCTAAGGGAGTCTTATCTACAATCTTCCAGCCACTTAGCTGTAAAATCAGTTTACCAATAATTTTCAACATGGTATTATTGAGCTCAAAACTAAATTTAATCTCTAAAAGCCTATTATCTTTGGGTCAAAATCAGTGGACGTTTTAGAAATAAGCTTCTAAATAAATTCAAAATTTGAGGTTGTTTTTGTTCATTGTTTTTCAAATGTAATCATTTTTCTTGTGGGAGAAAACGTTATTTGTGATTAGCCTTTCAGTAAGTAAAAATAAGTTATGAGTTAATCGTATATCAGTTTTTTGATTTCACTCATAATCTTTCAGATTCTGTCAAAGTTTAACATATCTATTGAAT
The DNA here is from genome assembly GCF_030056705.1 of Flectobacillus longus. Classification (GTDB taxonomy): domain Bacteria; phylum Bacteroidota; class Bacteroidia; order Cytophagales; family Spirosomataceae; genus Flectobacillus; species Flectobacillus longus. The sequence goes on along the minus strand of NZ_JASHIC010000011.1, from coordinate 156,201 downwards.
TAATTTACCTTTTCTGTTACTTTAAGGAGTAGGAAAAATTAAATCCGTGGCACGCTTTGATTATAAACTTTTGCTTGTTGGCATCCACAAATAACGATTATGCTATTTACTAATAAGGGCTTCTCACTCAAGTATTAGTGCAAAATAAAATTGCGTTAATCAGCTCTAGGCTGTAAGCAAAAAAGCTTCTATTATTTCATGATAAATACTTTTAACTTTTAGCCTACTGCATAAAGCATAGAGCCTATTGCTGATCAAATTAAATACAAACTAAGACAATCCCTAAAATCAACTTTGCAATGCAAAAGCCTTTAATTCTCATTTCAAACGACGACTCTATTGCTTCTAAAGGAATCAAAACATTAGCCACCATCATGTCACAATTGGGAGAAGTAGTAGTGGTAGCGCCTGACTCACACCAATCAGGTATGGGACATGCAATCACGCTTGATCGTCCTTTACGTGTGAGCGAAGTACATAATTTTTTACCCGATGTAAAAGCATATAAGTGTAGTGGTACACCAGCAGACTGTGTAAAATTCGGGAAGCATTATATTTTAAAAGGACGTAAAATTGATTTAGTCGTAAGTGGCATTAATCATGGCTCCAATTCGTCTATTGCAGTAATTTATAGTGGAACGATGTCGGCAGCTATCGAAGCCGCAATTGAGGGTATTCCTGCAATTGGTTTTTCTTTATGCGAATTTGGGGCAGATATCGAGTTTAGTCATGGAGAGCCCTACATCAAACAAATTGCTCAAACAATCTTACAAAATGGTCTTCCGCATGGAGTGGCATTGAATGTAAACATTCCTGCAAAGTCAGAAGAGGCTATCAAAGGAATTAAAATATGCCGTCAAACAGATGCCCTTTTTCGTGAAACCTTCGAAGAGAGAAAAGATCCTTATGGTCGAGCCTATTATTGGATGGATGGTTACTTACAAAATGATGATAAAGGCGGAAATACCGACGAAGATGCTTTAAAAGAAAACTATATTGCGATAGTGCCTGTTCAATTCGATTTAACTGATTATAAAGCGATTGACATTTTAAAATCTATTAAATTGGGTGAATAAATGCTAAAGCTCAGTTGAGAATTTAACATTTGCATTATTTTAACCTCAAAATTTAACAATAACTTTGAAATTCATTAAATACAATTCAGAGATTAAGTAGCAATGTAGCTTTGTAAATACAACATTAAAATCACAATGTACTTTTCTCTTTCAAAATATCAAAAATATGGCAATAGTCGGTAATCTACTAAAGAAAGGAATTGGTTTGACAACAGTGATTCAGCGTAAAAAAACGAATCATGCCAAACTACAGAAAAAGACACTGATTAAGTTGTTGAATAAAGCACGATTTACACAATTTGGTGACAAATTCAATTTTGAAGACATCATGAATGCAGCTTTGTTTTCGGATGATAAAGAATATTATACCAAATTTAAAAATCAGGTACCCGTTTACGACTACAACAAAATGTATGCTGAATGGTGGTACAAAGCACACGAAGGCGAAAAAAACGTCGCATGGCCAGGTCGTGTAAAGTATTTTGCATTAAGTTCAGGTACTTCAGAGGCTGCCTCCAAACATATTCCTGTGACTAAGGATATGGTAAAGGCTATTCACAGAACGTCTATTCGTCAGATTCTGTCGCTAGGTGCCTACAAAAATTTGCCTCCTCAGCTTTATGAAAAGGGCTATTTGATGCTAGGTGGTAGTACCGAGTTACAACAAATGGGCACACACTATGAAGGCGATTTAAGTGGTATCACTGCTGGAAAAATTCCTTTTTGGTTTGAAAGATTTTATAAGCCTGGCAAAAAAATAGCTGCTACTCGCGACTGGAGTGAAAAACTAGATAAAATTACCAAGCAAGCTAAAAATTGGGATATTGGCTTTATCGTAGGTGTTCCTGCGTGGATTCAGCTATTGATGGAAAAAATTATTAAAGAATATGGTGTCAACAATATCCATGATATTTGGCCAAATTTGGAGATATTCTGTCATGGTGGAGTAAGTTTTGAGCCATACAAACAAGGTTTTGAAAAACTACTTGGTCGCCCTATTACTTATATCGAGACCTATTTGGCATCGGAAGGCTTTTTGGCTTACCAAACACATCCTAATAGCGATATGCGTTTGGTGCTTAATAATGGTATTTTCTTTGAATTTGTTCCTTTCAACGAGAACAACTTTGATTCGGATGGTACTATGGTAGAGCGTCCCGAAACTTTGATGATTGACGAGGTAGAAGAGGGAAAAGAATATGCCTTGCTTATTTCGACTGTTTCGGGAACTTGGCGATATTTGATTGGAGATACTATTAAGTTTACCAATAAGAAAAATGCAGAAATTGTCATTACAGGTCGAACTAAGCATTTTTTAAGTCTTTGTGGCGAACACCTTTCTGTTGATAATATGAATAAAGCTATTGAATTGGCTTCTAAACACTTCAACATTGATATTAGAGAGTTTACCGTTGTGGGCAAAAAAGCAGAAACAACCTTTGCCCACCACTGGTATGTTGGCACTGACGATAAAATCGAAGAAGCAGCATTGGAGCAGTTTATCGATAAAACACTTTGCGAAATTAATGATGATTATCCGGTTGAAAGAAAACATGCACTCCGTGAAATGAAAGTTCATGTACTTCCTACCAAAACTTTCTATGATTTCTTAGCTTCAAAAGGAAAAACTGGTGGTCAAAATAAATTCCCAAGAGTTATTAAGAAAAAAGAACAAATTGAAGATTGGGAAAATTTCTTATCAAAATAAATAGCGTAAATCTACATCAGTAGAGATGCAATGCTTTGCATCTAGAGATATGTTATTGGGGAATATAGTATCAAAAAAGGCATTCGGAATGAGTTTTTCGAATGCCTTTTTTGGTTAATAGTAAATAGGTTCTAAGTCGCAACCTTAATGGAAAAAGTTTATTTCCTCAAATTTCTTTCTGCTTGAAGTATATGTCTTTCCTGATGGATTATTAAAAAATAAAGCGCATCACCTAATCTCAAGGACAAAAATTTTGCAATTGAGATAGGGATTTTAATCTGATTGAGTTGATAATCTTTGGCAAGCCTAAGAATTTCCAGTAAACTCTTTTGATGAGTTATAAACCTATCTAATACATCAAGTGCAGGAAGCTCAGAGTCAGGAATATAGCCTTTCATTGCTTTAAACTTGCTTTTTCCTGTTTCAGGGTGCATACTTTTGATTGCCAATTTCCCCAACCATGTCGATTTGATGGAATGATTCTGCAAGAATTTCTCATTAGTTGACATCCCTTCTTGAAAGCTTCGCAGATAATAGTCACTGTAAGCATTTAGATGTGCCAAACATTGGGCGACACTCCACCCTGCTGTATGGCTAGCTTGTAATAATGTTATTGCATCGGCTGTATATCGCCATTCTACAACCTTATCCAATTGTTTTTCTGTGAGTTGTAATAAAAAATGGAGAAGTTCTTCTTTTGTATCAAAATAGGTTAATCCCATGATTTAAAATAGTTGATTTCAATACAAAGGTAAATGAGCCATAATTTTAAAATCTTGGTATTTTCTAAGATTTATAATTTAATAGAATTAATGAGCTTGCTAAAATTGGTTGCGTCGATTCCAATGTAATTTGCCAAATACTTATGAGGAACGATTTGAAGAATATGGGGACTTCTTTTCAATAAAATTCTAAATTTTTCTTCTGCTGAATAACATTGTATTTCTACTAATCTTTCGAGCAAACCACTAAAGGCATACAACAAACCTTCAAACAGTAATTGATTTATCGCAGGGTAGATTTTCCCTAAATCTCGAACCTCGTAAATATTGGCACGCAACAAGGTAGATTTGGTCAGAGTCTCATAAGTATATTTGGTAGTTCGACCTGTCAGCATTGAATCAAGAACACCTCCAAAATTTGCTTGATAGGTAAATAAAATAGTAGCTTCGTACCCTAAATCATCTTGAAAGACAATCCTTTGGACACCTTCAGTTACAAAATATAAATACTTTTCTGTAGAACCAGCCTCTGTCAATACAGATTTTCGGCTGTAACCGATTGGTTTAAAAAGTGTATAAAACCTTCGTAATTCCTCTTGATTGAGAATCTGGAATGAATTTACCGTTCTTTCAAACAAACGATATGATTCTTCAGGATTATCCATGATAAATCGTTTTGAGCATTTTCCCGATAACTTTTCCTTTCTGAATAAGTAATTCTCTGGAGTTTTTTAACGAATCTGCCAGTGATTGTGGCCCAGTCTGAATAGCACTAACATATACCATTTCGGGAATTTCCAAAAGCTTATCAAGTTCTTGAATTTGTCCAGCTACCCCAAAGATAGGTTTATGATATGTTTTAGCATATTTCAAGACTTCAGAAAGCACTTTTCCTTGAAAAGATTGACTATCAATACGACCTTCACCTGTAATAACTATATCAGTTTGTTCAATCGCTGATGATAAACCGATAGCTTCAAAAACCCAGTGGGCAGCCGAAATGACTTTTCCTCCTAAAAAACAAATACCCCCTGCGCCTATTCCTCCACCTGCGCCCGAACCTGCTATCTCTTGTGTGTCTATTGAAAATGTATCTTTAAAAAGTTGATGAATATGCTCAAGACCATGATTTAATTCTATAACCTCCTCTTGATTCGCACCCTTTTGTGGCGCATATATGTAAGCAGCTCCATTTTTTCCAAAAAGTGTGTTTGTGACATCTGTTGCCACATAAAATTCAGTCAAATGAATTCTTTTATCTATATACTTGGCATTGATAGAAGCTATTTTCTTTAAATTTTCGCCTGACGCTTCCAAATCGTTTCCTTTATCATTCAAGAACTTATAGCCTAATGCTTTCGCCATTCCCATTCCTGCGTCGTTGGTGGCACTCCCCCCTACGGTCAAAAATATCTTTTGGGCTCCTTTATCAAGTGCATGTCTAATTAGTACGCCCGTTCCAAAGGTAGAAGTCTTCATAACATTTCTTTCCTCAGGTTTGAGTAATTCTAACCCAGAAGCTTTTGCCATTTCGACAACAGCTATTTTTTGTTCAGCTATCCACAAATAACTAGCATCAATAGGTCGGTGCAGGGCATCAAAGGTTTGTACAAATTGATAAGTTCCATTCAGTGCCACCTTTAATGCTTCGAGTGTTCCCTCACCTCCATCAGCCAATGGCTTTTGAATTATCTGAGATTCTGGAAAATTATAAAGAATTCCTTCAGCAATAGCAATACATACCTCCGTTGCCGAAAGAGCATCTTTGAAAGAATCACAAGCGATGAGGATATTCATGGTTAAAACATAAACTGTTTATACAAGATAGCCATAGCAGAGCCAATAAAAACCAAGCCAGCGACTTGGTTAATTCGAGCAATGATTTTGGGAGTAAGCACTTTTTTCATTTTATTAGCATAATACGAAATAAGCGATTCTGCTAACATTGTTGCTACCAGACTCAGACAGAAGAAGATAATAATCTGTTCTAAATCAAAATGTTGTGCTCCTTTTAGATAAGTAGATGTACCAAATACGGCAATATAATTAGAAGGATTAAGTAGATTTAGAAATAGCCCAGAGGTAAAGTAATAAAGAACTGTACCAAATTTGGTTTTGGGATAAACTAATTGTGGTTGTTGTTTGAAAATACTGATTAACCCTAGCCCAATCAATAACACCGCTCCTCCTACAGACAGATAAACATCAAAATTGTCGATTTGGGGCAATAAAGCAGTTCCAAAAACTGCAAAAAACATCAAAATAGCATCTGCTGCCGTAACTCCCAAGGCAATCAACATCCCACTTTTGTAACCATTGTCTATACTCGTTTGGATCAATCTAAAAAAGGCTGGACCAAAAGTAAAGCATAGAATAAAACCATACAAAAAGCCAAAAAACGCTGCTGTTATCATACATGAATATCTTAAAATTTGTTTCAGTAAAAAAAGGTGCGTTATTATTTACCAAACAAAATGTTTTTTCTTAATTAAATTCCTTTCAATCTTGCAACTTTTAACAAAGCGGCAATACTCAGCGAATCAGTGATTTCTGAGTTCATAACCATTTCGATTGCCTTTGACAAACTTACTTTTTGAATTTTCAAAATTTCGGTATCATCTGGCTCAGATTCGCCAAAGGTGAGATTTTCGGCCAAATACATATAACCAACTTCGTCGGTTACAGAATTAGAAGTATGAATACGCCCTAACTCAGTCCAGCTTTCGGCAGAAATACCTGTTTCCTCTTTCAATTCTCGTTTGGCAGACTCGATACTTTCTACTTCCAAGGCGCCACCACCCATAGGAATTTCCCAAGAATATTCTTCTAAAGGATAACGATATTGTCCTACCAGCCAAGTATTTAAATCACTATCTACAGGAACAATTGCAATCGCTTTGTTTTTAAAATGCGCTACCCCATAAATGCCAGGTTCGCCGTTAGGTTTAATCACTTCCTCGTGTCGAATACTTACCCATGGATTGTCGTATACTTGGGTAGAAGAGGTTTTGGTCCAAGGATTTTTTTCTTTTGTCATATCACAAAGGTAGAGCAAGAAGCTGAGATACAAAACAGGAAATATTACGTTTTATTTGAACTATTCCGAAATCGATTCGGTTTTCTAAATCATTCCCTATATTTTTCGTTTGATAAACTGAAGGCTTAAAAGAAAATTGGAGTAATATTTTTTTTCAAAATGGTAAAGGATAAATAAAACTTCCCAAACCAGTAATCAACTCCCTTTCAGTACCTTTGTGGAAATTCTAACAATACCATGACCCCTAAATATCGGATTATCTTAGCTTCATTTATAGTCAGTACACTATTAATGATTATAAAGTTTGTGGCCTATTACATGACCTATTCAAGTGCAATTTTAACCGATGCACTCGAATCAATCATCAATGTAGTTGCCAGTGGTTTTGCCTTTTATGCCATCTATTTAGCCTCACAGCCCAAAGACCTCAACCACCCTTATGGGCATGGGAAAATTGAGTTTTTTTCGGCTGGCCTTGAAGGAGTCTTGATTGTCTTAGCTAGTATCTTTATCATATTTCATGCTACCCAAAACTTTTTCAATCCTCAACCTCTTTCTGACCTACCGTTAGGTTTGGGCATTATTATTTCAGGCGTTATAGTCAATTGGTTTTTAGGATATTATATTGAAAAAGAAGGCATCAAATACCAATCACCAACCTTAATTGCCGACGGGAAGCACCTCAAATTAGATGCACAAAGCGGTATCATTCTGATTGCAGCAGTTGCGTTGGTGGTATTTACCAAATCAGCATGGGTGGATGGCGTTGCGTCAGTGATATTTGCCGTTTATATGGGTTGGAGTGGTATAAAGATTATGCGAAAATCCATTGGTGGCTTGATGGATGAAACAGACCTAGATACATTAGAAAAAGTAGTACAGATTTTGAAAAATAATAAAAAATCTGAATGGATAGATATTCATAATTTAAGAATCCAACACTACGGTGCCGATCTTCATATCGACTGTCATATTACTTTGCCACGTTATTATAATCTTGAAGTCGTGCATGCCAATGTCCATGAGTTTGAAGATATTTTAGGTGCTGAATTTCATGGTAACGTCGAAATTTTTATACATGCCGACCCATGTTTAGACGATTGCTGTTATTATTGTAAAGTGCAAGATTGTCCAATTCGTAAATTTCCTATTTCCAAACATATCGAATGGAATGAAGTCAATTTATCTCTTAATCAGAAACACTTCATTGAAAGCATATAGTATTCTTTTTCTCGCCAGTATTTGTAGTATTTTAGGACTATGTGGTTGCCTACAAGGCTTTACCATGAGTGCTAGTCAAGTAGATGAATATTATACTGCCTTACCCCCAAAACCTGACTTTGGTTACGCAGAATATGACCATAAAAAAATCTATTTTTCTCAATCTACCAATATCCGACACAAACTACTATTTCTCATTCATGGAGCTCCAGGTGCTTGGTTTGGATATAAAAATTATTTGAATGATTCATTGTTACTAAAAGAGTTCAAAATAGTTGCAGCAGACCGATTTGGGTATAATCATTCTGATAATAGGCTAGTTTCTATTGATGAACAAGCAAAGGCATTTTACACATTACTCCAAAAATATCCTAACTATGAAGTTACCGTAGTAGGTCGTTCGTATGGAGCTGCCATTGCCGCCAAATTAGCAATGGACTATCCAGAAATGGTCAAAAAATTATTACTAATTTCTCCTGCATGTGCCCCAAAACTAGAAAAATACTGGTGGTTTTCTAAGCCCGTGAATATGGGATTTATAAAGTTTTTTTTACCTTCTTATGTAAATAGAGCAAGCGAAGAAAAATTTGCACATCAAGAAGAATTAGCGAATTTAGAAAAGGATTGGAGTAAAATTCACTGTCCAGTAATTATATTACAGGGAGGCAAAGATTGGATTATTGATACTCGAAATGGAGCTTATCTCGATTCTGTAATTACGAAGGCTCCAAAGCAATATATCTATTTACCTGAAAATGGGCATTTATTGACTGCTGAAAGAAAAGACTTAATAAAAGATTTGTTATTAAAACCGTAGACCTTCAAAGATAAGGTCTACGGTTTTGAGTCTATTTTACTTCTTTAAGCTGTTGTAAAGCTGTAAGTTGTTTCATATTTTTCTCCATTCCTTCGGTAGAGCCGTCCAAGAAAATCACATTTCCTTTTCCTTGTTCAGCAAAATGCTTAATGGCTTCAGTCCACATCGAAAACAAAATAAGTGATGCGTCTAATTGATTGTCTTTCATTACCTTAGCAGACTCTGCCATACCTTTAGCTACCTCTTCGCGGAACAAAGCCACCCCTTGACCGCGTAGTTGTGCTGCCACTTTTTCGGCTTCAGCTGCAATACGAATAGCATTTCCTTCTGCCTCAGCAGCTTTAGTTTTGGTAATTAATAAAGCTTGACCTTCGTTTTCAGCAGCAGCTTTTAGGTTATTCGAGGCTACGATTTGTGCCATCGAACGCATAATTGCTTCATCAAATGCAATATCATTCAATTGCAAATCAATCAGATGGTATCCCCACGTTTCGAGCGTATTATCGATGTGTTCTTTTACCTGAATCACAATTTCGCTTCTCAAACCAAGTACTTCTGCCTGACGCTTAGTTGCTACCAATGCACGAATTGTTCCTTCAATTGTACGAATCAAGGCTTGCATAAATGAGCGCTCATCCATAAACTTAAACGCTACATTTTTGATTGTCTGCTCCTCTTGATTCATTACGGCATACACCAACATGGCTTTAAAATTCACATTGGCTTGGTCAGCAGTAATAGCTTGGAATTCTAACTCAATTGAACGACTTTGAATAGAGATTTTCTTAAAGATTGCTTCAACAAATGGGATTTTGAAGTTTAGCCCTGGCGTCATAATTCGCTGATATTTCCCAAAAATAGTCACAACTGCGACAGTTCCTTGGTTTACAATAGCAAACGAAAGCGCCAACAGAGGGAAGGCAATAACTAATAATACAAGTAAAAACGACATAGTTGTAAAATTATAGGTTAAAAAAACAGCACACTCGGACGAATATGCTGTTCCAATTTTACAGAAAAAATACCAAAGTCAATAATAATCTTTCAAATTTATGCGCCTTTAATACTTCCCATACCTCCATCAACACCAATTATCTGCCCAGTAATCCATGAGGCTGAATCATTTAATAAAAACGTAGATATACGGGCGATATCCTCTGTTGTACCAACTCTTCCAAGGGGATGACGTTTGTTGGAAGCTTCTTTTTTCTCTTCCGTAGAAAGCAGGTTTTTAGCTAAAGGTGTATCTGTCAAGGATGGAGCCACGCAGTTTACTCGAATTTTTACAGGGGATAACTCAGCAGCCAAAGATTTTGTCAATCCTTCAACCGCTCCTTTAGATGCTGCTACCGACGCATGAAAACCCATCCCTATTTTTGCGGCAACTGTACTAAACAATACGATGGATGCTCCATTTGCTTTTTTGAGCTTGGGCAAAACTGCTTGAATCACAGCTACAGCTCCTATCAGGTTTATCTGAAAATCAGTTTTAAAGTCGTCTAAGCTCAAGCGATTGATTGGCTTTAAGTTGATTGTACCAGGACAATAAACAAGTCCATCTATCGATTCGGGTAATTGACCCAATACTGAAGTATCAGTGGAATTAGCATCCCAAGTAAAATGAGTTATTCCTTCTATTGACGGAGCATTTCTTGAAGCAGAAAAAACTTGATGCCCTTCACCAAGCAGTTGCAAGGCAATTGCTTCTCCAATACCAGAGCTAGCACCAATAACTAAATAATTCTTTATCATATCTTGTGGAATATTTTAAAAATTCTTTTAAACAAAAAAAGACATTCAAAGTATAAACTTCAAATGTCTTAATTTGTTTGAGCTTCAAGAAACAATCACATTATCTGCTAGATTCCTATATACTTCAAAAATTCCTGACGTACGCTTTCCTCTTGAAATTTACCACCATAGTAGCTTGTTACTGTCGACGAGGTATCATCTTTGACACCACGAGATGCAACGCAAAGGTGTTTGGCATCAATCATTACTGCTACATTCTCAGTACCCAAAATTTCTTGTAAATCCCTAGCAATCTGTACTGTCAAGCGCTCTTGTACTTGCGGGCGCTTTGCATAATACTGAACAATTCTATTTAGCTTTGACAAGCCAACTACCTTTCCTTCAGCAATATAAGCCACATGAGCCTTGCCAAAAATTGGTACAAAGTGGTGCTCACAATTTGAATAGAAAGAAATATTTTTTTCAACCAACATTTCATTGTATTGATACTTATTCTCAAACAATGCAATAGATGGCTTATTTTTAGGGTCTAAACCACTAAAAATCTCTTTGACATACATTTTTGCTACACGTTTTGGAGTACCTTTCAACGAATCATCCGTTAAATCTAGACCTAAGGTTTCCATAATTTGTCTGAAATGATATTCAATTTGAGCTATTTTCTCTTCTTCACTCAGCTCGAAGGCATCAGCACGCATAGGAGTATCCACAGAAGTCGCAATGTGGTCATCGCCAATTTCTTCATCAGTTAGCAATAATTTTCCATTATTATCCAACAGGGTATTCAACAAAGTTTCGTTCTGTTTCATATAATCTGATTTTTATATCCAAGTTTGGGTTTAGTTTGTTTCTTAGGATGTCATAAATAACAATAGCAATATTTTCAGCAGAAGGATTCAAATCCTTAAATTCCTCGGTATCAAGATTTAAGTTTCTATGATCAAATCTATCCAAGATTTCTGTCTTAATAATGTCACTCAACACCTTCATATCAATCACATAGCCTGTTTCGGAATCTAGTTCACCAATCACTTGTACAATCAATTCATAATTATGACCATGAAAGGTTGGGTTGTTACATTTACCGTAAACTCGCACGTTCTTCTCATCCGACCAATTGGGATTGTGAAGGCGATGTGCGGCATTAAAGTGTTCTTTGCGGAACACCGCCACTCGCTTTGTACTCATTGTAGTTTTGCTAATTTAAAAGTGAATTTAGAGACATACGGACATATTGGGCAGAATATATCCCGAGCTTACGCTCCAACTGAAACAAACTATATTTCATCGGGGATTTAGTCGTCAAGTTTAAAAGTCGTCTGAAAGGTTGTCAGCAACACTCTTAAACTAAATCGGCGAGTAGTTCTTTCATTGAGTCAAACTTAATGTTTGAATAAAATGTTTCGATTTTGTTTAAATTTTTATTTAAAACATTAAACAAAATACAATTGTCTCATAAACATCAAATGGTTTTGGATGACCCTCCGAATTAATAAACACAGAATCGATTGAGATTGTTCAATGTGATGATTAAAAGTGATTTTGCATTTAGTAACTCAAAGATACAAAGGAATTGGATTATAATAATAACTTTACCCGAGGTTTGAGTCGATAAAGAATCTAGCATAGTTTGGTATTCTTTATTGTGCAAAAATAAGGAATTACTAAAATATAGTTTTTGCTTCATCGCCCACAAACTCCTGTTTCTGAACCAGTTTAGATTGCACTCAAAACTTACACAGAAACCGAAATTTGGGGATATCAGAGTTTTTTAATTAGTTTGGCTAAAAAATAAAAACTATTCCTAAATTTGCGGTAATATATTACCTCGCTTTTGAGGCGACAGTAACACTATTCTCAAAAAATATATTGCTACTTTCATCGAGCATTTTTTATATGGCAAAACTATTAATCATGGCAGGCGGGATGTCTTCTCGCATGAAAAAAACAGACGGCAATTCAAATTTGGATGAAAAGCTAATCGAACAAGCAAATACACTTCCAAAAGGTATGATTGGCGTAGGGAAAGACGGTCGTCCGTTTATGGATTATCTTTTATATAATGCGCATCGTGCTGGATATGATGAAGTTTTGATTCTAAAAAACCCGAAAGATACTGTAACGCAACCTTATTATGATCAATTGGTAGCTGATGGCAAAGCTTGGGGCTTTACTTTTAAATTTGCAACACAACAGATTGCACCTGACCGTGAAAAGCCTGCTGGAACAGCCGATGCTATTCAACAAGCCTTGGAGCAAACACCTGAATGGAAAGGCGAACGCTTTACAGTTTGTAACTCCGACAATTTGTATTCAGTTTCTGTACTTACACTTTTAAAGGATGCAGAAATTCCGAATGCTGTAGTGTCTTACAACGCTGACGCATTGGGTGTAGAACCAGAACGTGTTAAAGCTTTTGCGATTATCAAAACAAACGAAGATGGTAGTTTGGTAGAAATCTTAGAGAAACCCAACGACGAACAAATTGCCGAAGCAAAGCGTGTGGCTGGACAAATTGGAGTTAATATGAACGTGTTTCACTTTAAATATGATGATATTTTGAAATATGTTCAGTCTGAACCTTTCAATCCCATCCGCAACGAACGTGAATTGCCAAGTGCGGTTACTCGTATGGCAAAAGAGAATCCAGGTTTAGTAACCACCGTTCCTGTAGCTGAGAATGTACCTGATTTAACCTCAAAAGGTGATATTTCGTTAGTTCAAAAATATTTGGTTGATGAATTTGGCGATTTCTAAAATATTCAGCCTTAATTCATAACCTTCCTACCCCGACTGTTGTTATAGAAACAGTCGGGGTATTTTATTGTCAATCTACCAATAAGCCCTAAATTTGCACAGTCAATAGTTTTGACAAAAATTCAAATTTATATTTTAGCTCGTTATGTCGAATAACTCTCAAATAGTGAACCTTATCGAAAAAGGCACCAAGTATTGTACTTCTCTTACCGAATATAAACGTCGTGAAACAACCTCTGTAAATATCGGAGATTTGTGGATGGGCTCACAATATCCAATTCGTATCCAATCTATGACAACTATCGATACCATGGATACCATTGGTTCGGTAGAACAAACGCTCAGAATGGTGGAGTCTGGTTGTGAGTTGGTACGTATTACAGCACCTTCTGTAAAAGAAGCGCAAAATTTAGAGAATATTCGCAAAGAACTTCGTAAGCGTGGTTGCAATGTCCCATTAGTTGCTGATATACATTTTACGCCTAATGCAGCAGAACTAGCGGCAAGATTGGTCGAAAAAGTGCGTATCAATCCAGGAAACTATGCCGACAAAAAGCGTTTTGAAACTATTGATTATACTGAATCGTCGTATCAAGCAGAATTAGAACGTATCAGAGACAAGTTTGTTCCTCTAATTAAAATTTGTAAAGAATACGGTACTGCCATGCGTATTGGTACCAATCATGGTTCGTTGAGCGATAGAATTTTGAGTAGATATGGCGATACACCACTTGGAATGGTTGAGTCTGCCTTAGAATTTTTGAGAATTTGTGAAGACGAAAATTACTTCAATATCGTCTTATCAATGAAGGCTTCGAATACACAAGTAATGGTTGAAGCTTATCGTTTGCTTTGTAAAAAGTTAGATGAAGAAGGACTAAAACCTTATCCCTTACATCTTGGTGTAACCGAGGCTGGCGAAGGTGAAGATGGTCGTATCAAGTCGGCTGTCGGAATCGGAACGTTGTTGGAAGATGGTCTTGGAGATACCGTGCGTGTTTCATTGACGGAAGACCCTGAATTTGAAGCACCAGTTGCCAAAAGTCTCATCGATAGATATACACATCGTGCCGAAACCACTACATTGATTCCAGCTTGGAAACCTGCAAACACAGAACTTTCTGAAGCATTTGACTCGCCTATAAATCCATTCCAACACTTCAGACGAGCAACCGAAGACGTTGCAGTTTTTGGTGGACATAACGTTCCAAGAGTGATTGCAGACTACTCTCAAGTAGGTATTAATGAACATGATGATTTAAAGTCGATTGGTCATTTTTACTTACCTGCTACTGACAAGTGGGCAATGAATGATTTAGGTGCCGATTTTGTGTACTCAGGTCAAAAGCCAGCATCTTTCATGTTGCCAATGGGACTTAAAGAAATCGTTGACTACAAAATTTGGTCAGAGAAAAATTGTCCAGAAAATTTATTCCCTTTGGTAGCTATTGAGACTATTTCAAAAGATATTAAACTACATAACTCCCTGAATTTCATTGCAGTTAATATTGACAATCTCAAGCCAGAATTTATTTCAATTTTATCATCTTTAAGAAAGGCTGTTTTGGTGATTTCTACGAATAATACGCATGGAATGCCAGCCTTAAGACGCTTCTTTTTTGAGCTAATAAGTCAAGCAATAAAGCTTCCTGTTGTTATTTGGCGTCAATACGGAGCTATGTCAGCTAGTGATTTTCAACTCTTTTCAGCAACGGATTTAGGTGGTTTATTAGTAGATGGCTTAGGCGATGGAGCTATACTTTCTGTACCTCAAAATACCCCCGAATCAGAATTCCAAGGCTTGGCGAAAATCTACAATTCTACAGCATTTGGTATCTTGCAAGCTGCTAGAACTCGTATGAGTAAAACTGAGTACATCTCATGCCCATCGTGTGGTCGTACCTTATTCGATTTACAAGAAACCACAGCAATGATTCGTAAAAGAACGGATCATTTAAAAGGTGTAAAAATCGGAATTATGGGCTGTATTGTAAACGGTCCTGGCGAAATGGCAGATGCCGATTATGGCTATGTCGGTATAGGAAAAGATAAAATCGCTTTGTATCGTGGACAGCAAGTAGTTAAAAAATCTGTGCATGCCGACCGTGCAGTTGATGAGCTTATTGAGCTAATTAAAGAAGATGGTGTGTGGTTTGAGCCAGCGCAAAATGCAGAATTAGCGGATATGCTTTAATTGTAAAATTAGATTCTTTGTTATACTAACAGAGAATTACACTCAAATAAATATTGTTTCACAATAGATTTCAAAACCATGAGTCGTATCAAAGATCAATTCAAATTAGGTGAAGCCTTTGGTTATTTTCTTAGAGTTTTCTCTAAACCAGACCCGTCGAAACCGACAAGCTTCAATTTGCGCACGATGCACTTCATCAACAAGATTTCGATTTTGATGTTTTTAGTTTGTCTAATCGTTATGGTTTATCGTGCCTTTATTCGCTAATCTTACTAGACATGAACATCGAACAGTTCAGAGAATATTGTTTGTCAAAAAAAGGTGTTACAGAAGAACTTCCCTTTGGTCCTGAGACTTTGGTATATAAAGTCATGGGAAAAATATTTGCCCTCACAGGGCTTGACAGCGAAGTTTTTACGGTAAATCTTAAATGTGACCCTGAAAAAGCTGTATCGCTTCGTGAGGAATTTTCTTTTATTATTCCAGGCTTTCACATGAACAAAAAACATTGGAATACCGTTAATTTTGAAAGAACTCCTTCGAAGATGGCATCCGAACTTGTAGACCACTCTTATGAAATTGTGGTATCAGGCTTAACCAAAAAACTTCGAACAGAGTTAGCACAATTATAAACCAATAGCAATCGTTTCTGTACTATGGAATGGCTAGTCCTCTTTTTCTTTTTACCGTTTGTCCTAACCTTGATGTTCTTCAATTGGTTGGAGGAGAAGTTTATTACCATTAAAAATAGGGAGAAGCTAGAAGATGGTGAACACCTAATTCATCATCGAAAATATAAAGAAGCACTTTCATTTTTTACCGAAAAACTAAAACGCTTTCCAAAATCAGCCAAAGCGCATTATTATCGCTCACTTTGTAATTTGCAATTGGGAAACTTATATTCGGCATTGTATGACATCGAACAATCTTTGAGTTTTGATAATACAGTTGGAGAGTCTTATGTAACCAAAGGAAAGATTTTGTACAAATTAGAGGATTATGACGGTGCATTCTTAGAATTTGATAAAGCTGATTGGCATTTTAGAAGTGAAAACCCGACAGCACTACGATGGCGAGGAATGGCAAGGTACCAATTAGGTCAACGGAAAAATGCTATTGAAGATTTCCAGCAAGCTGTGCAATTAGGTGATGAAGATTCTGACTATATTTTAAGAACGAGTTTTGAATATATTCATAAAATTTAACAAAAAAGGTGAATGACTCAATATCATTCACCTTTTTTGTTTTGTTACAATTCTAAAACTAACGCCCTTTTGTAGCCCAAACATTTGCTTTTGTCAAGGCAGCTTTATCCGAAGTTCTTGATTTCACAAAATTACTTAGATAAGTATAGCTTGCCTTATCGGTTTTAGCATCGATGATTGATTCTAATATTTTGATGGCCTCCGCTGATTTTCCTTCTCTAAATAAAGCAGTAGCCTCCTCTCTAAACACACGTACACCGATTGCTTTTTGAGTCACCCCAAGTTTTGCGAGATTCCCTTTTACTTGTGCAATTTTAGCAGAAGAGTATTTATTACCTCTACTCGAATAAAGCGAATACATGATAATATTCTCAGCTGTTTGCTTCACTAAATTTTTATCAAACTTGGCATTAAATTCAGCAAGGTGATTAATCATGTACACAAAAAGAGGATTCTCATCATCCATAATAGCTTTTTGAAGCACAGCAAAATTCACGTTACTGGTGTATTGGGTGGTAGGAATTGACTTTGCATACGTTTTCAATACTGCGATATTCATGACTGTATCTTTCAGAATACGAGCCATATAGCCATAATCAATCAAGAAATTAGTAGTTCTGTTTCCACTTTGATAAATAGCTTTATAGCCAGTTGCTCTCTTTTGTGGGTTCAAAGCAATCATTGCCGACGAAATAAGCGCCTCGGGCGAATTGGTATTCTCTCCCATAATCGCAATGTGCATCAGTTTAACGTCTTTGTCAAAAAACAGCAACGTTGGCGTTGATGGAATCCAAATATTTTGTTTTTGTAAAAAACCAGCCGCTTCAGGCGATGTCATATCCAATTTATAGGAAATATAATTTTTATTATAAATATCCCCTACTTGTTGGTTTTCGAAAGTTGGTTTAAACGCCATACAAACATGACAAGTGGGTGCATATGCCTCTAAGAATACCGCTTTATTTTGAACTTTTGCCAAATCAAAAACGGTTCGTAAATTTCCGCCAGAAATAAAATTGACACCTCGCTGGGCAATCGTAGAAAGACTCAATAACAACAAAACGACAATACTTAGCAAAGCTCTTTTCATAGTGAATGTATTAGGGATATGGTTGGAAACAACAAATATATTTGCAATAAAAAAGCTGATTATGCTGGAAAACTCCAACATAATCAGCTTTCAGATGTTAGAAAATTAAGCTTGTTGCTGTTGAGCTGCTTTCATTTCCTCCTTCAAAGTTTGGCTCAAATCTTTACACAAAGTGTCGATTTTGATTGCCATGGCTTCATCGCCAGTAGCACGAATAGCGGCTTCTGCGATACTTCCCATCATCTCGATATAGAAACGTTTCATTTCAAGTACATCCATATCTTTGGTCCATAAAGGTAAAGCAAGCGTCCCTTTGTGGTAGTGATCCCAAACACCAATAAAGATAGATTTTGTTTCCTCAATTCCTTCGTTAGGGTTTTCGGTAGCAGTCCACTGAATTTGCTCTGGAATACTTTGGTCGTCTAATGTTACTTGAAAATTGATTTCTGATTTTTTCATGATAAATTCTTCACCTGCTTAAATATTGTGCAAGTATCTATATTGGAAAATTAAAGCTTTCAGATGAAACAGCGATTTCAGTCGAAAAGTTTGCTTAGTGCAAACAAAAGCTTACAGCGAATTTAGCACAAAAAACTAGTTAGAACCAAATACTTTTTTGAGAAGGTCTGTTACACGAGCAGCGGGATTCTCACGAATCTTCTGTTCTTCTTGTGCAACCAACACAAATAATCCATCGATTGCCTTTTGTGTGGCGTATCCTTTCAAATCTGGATTTAGCTTTTGTGCTGTAAAAGGAATCTTGTTATAAGTAGTTGCAATATCGCCATACAATTTGGTCGCGCCCGTCGAATTGATAGATTCTTCCATAATTGGAGCGAATGCTTTAGCCAATGCGTCTGATGATGTACGTTTTAGATATTGTGTAGCAGCGTCTTTGTCACCTTTCAAAATACTCAAAGCATCTTGAATTGTCATTTTGCTAATAGCATCCACAAAAATTGGTACTGCCTGACCAGCCGCCTTTTCTGCACCTCTATTTAAAGTCGTGATAAATTTATCACATTCACTTCCTAAGCCAATTTGACGAAGCTTTGCTTCTACTTTTTGTGCCTCGGGTGGAAACAATAATTTAATGGTTTGATTACCCAAAAATCCATCGAGCGCCCCTGCTTGTGCCGAAGAGTTTTTGATACCAACTGTCAATGCTTCTTTTAAGCCTTTACCTATTTCATCTGAAGTAAGTCCGCCCTTACTCGCATTTGCCAATACATCATTGGCTTGTTTTAAGATATTTCCTAGGTTTTGAGATTGACAACTAGTTACTGTACCTAATAGGCAGATGGCGATAAGAATTCTTTTCATAAATAAGATGTTGTTTAAATGGAGAGAACCTGTCGTCCTCGATTACTTTCATTTTCAGACTTTAAGAGTGAATAGAAGTAACAAAATCTAAGATTTCAGTGCTCGGTCTTTTAAAATCTTTTGCTTTGTACTATTGAATTAAACGACAAAAGTGGCGAAAATGTGTAATTTTGGGCAAAAATAATGAATTCTTAGCAGGGCTTATCCGAAACGACGTGGTTTATTCAGTTGAAAGTTGAATAAATTAATCCTAAAAGCATCTTGAACCTTTTAAGCAATGATTAAAGCAGAGATTATTACAATTGGGGATGAAATCCTGTATGGTCAGATTACAGACACTAATACGCAATGGATTAGTGCAGAATTAGATAAAATTGGTATTAAAACCGTCCGAAAATCTTCCGTTGGAGACACCGAAGAGGCGATTCTAACGATTTTTTCTGAGGCTTCGAGTCGTGCGGATGTAGTATTGGTCACTGGAGGATTGGGTCCTACAAAGGATGATATTACCAAAAAAACTTTTTGTAAATTCTTCGGAACAGAACTAGCCGTCCACGAACAAGCCCTTATCGACCTAAAGGCTTTTTTCCATAAAAGAGGTCGAGAAGTTACAGGACTTAATTTAGGTCAATCCGAATTGCCACTTAATGCTACATATATTCAAAACAAACTAGGTACAGCGCCAGGTATGTGGTTTGAACAAAATGGAGTCATTTATATTTCGATGCCAGGGGTTCCTTACGAAATGAAAGGACTGATGTCAGATGCGATTTTGCCTCAACTTCAAGGTCATTTTAAAACACCTACTATTTTCCATCAAATTATCAGAACTGTCGGTATAGGAGAATCTATTTTAGCAGAAAAAATTGCTGATTGGGAAGATGCTTTACCTGAAAACATAAAGCTCGCTTATCTGCCCTCGATGGGAAGTGTCAAACTGCGACTTACGGGTTTTGGCGAAAATGAGGAAGAAATAAAAATTCAAGTTGCTTCTGAGGTTCAAAAGCTTATTCCAATCATTGAGGAGTTTGTATATGCACTCGAAGATATTGAGCTAGAAGTTGCAATAGGAAGACTTTTGAAAGAAAAAGGTCTTACTGTTTCTACAGCCGAAAGCTGTACAGGCGGATATTTAGCTCATCAATTTACCAAAGTTGCGGGCTCGTCAAGTTATTATTGGGGAAGTGTTATCTCGTATGATAATTCGGTCAAAATCAATCAACTTGGTGTAAGACCAGAAACTTTAGACCAATTTGGAGCTGTTTCGGAAGAAACCATTATTCAAATGTCTGAAAATGTACGTCAAAAATTAGGTACTGATTTCGGATTGGCAACCAGTGGTATTGCTGGTCCTGACGGAGGATTACCTGACAAACCCGTAGGAACAATTTGGATTGCGGTAGCAACAAAAGATCAGACATATACTCAAAAGCTTCAATTGGGAGGCTTTAGAGAGCAAAATATTCATTTAACTTCTATCAACATACTTAATTTATTGAGAAAAGTTTTGAAATAACTGAACAGTTTCGGATTTTCGGCCGAAAATGAGGTTTGAGCACTTCCACACAACCGAAATTTAAACTTTACAGCCAAAAACAAAACAAAAAACTTACAATTATGGCTCAAATTGAAATTATTATGCCCAAAATGGGTGAGAGTATTATGGAGGCTACTGTGCTTTCGTGGCTAAAGAAAGTTGGCGAGCGCATTGAGGCAGACGAATACTTATTGGAGGTAGCAACAGATAAAATTGATACTGAAGTGCCTTCATCGCATGCTGGGATTGTAAAACAGTACTTGGTACAAGAGGGTGATATTGCTGTTATTGGAAAGCCTATCTGTATTATTGAAACTGATGGTGAAGCCAGCTCTGAGCCAGTTTCAGAAACTATCGAAAAGGAAATCCAAGAAATTCAGTCGCTGACAGGAATTAATTTAGACCCTACCAATCAAGCGAGCGCAGAGGTTATTTCTGCTGATACAGCTAACCGTTTCTATTCGCCATTGGTTATGAGTATTGCTAATGAGGAAGGAATTTCGGCACAAGAATTATCCCAAATTGCAGGAACAGGTTCGGAAGGTCGTGTGACTAAACATGATATTTTGGCATACTTAAAAAATCGTCAAAATCCTGCAAGTATTGCCACTAAAGTAGCTCAAACTGCTGTGGTTGAGACACCTAAAGCCGCTCCAATTACTTTCTCTGGTCAAGACGAAATCGTACAAATGGACCGTATGCGTCGAATGATTGCCGACCGAATGGTTGACTCAAAACGCATTGCTCCTCACGTAACATCTTTCGTTGAAACAGATATGACAACGGTATCTTTGTGGAGAGAAGGTATCAAAAATAGCTTTAAGAAAGAATACGGTGAAAATATCACTTATACGCCTCTTTTGATTGAAGCCGTGGTAAAAGCCATTAAGGATTTCCCTAAAATCAATGCTTCGGTGGATGGTGATAAAATTATTTATCGTAAAAACATCAATATTGGTATGGCTGTAGCTTTACCAAATGGCAATTTGATTGTTCCTGTAATTCATAATGCAGATTCTTACAATTTGATTGGTCTGACTAAAAAGGTCAACGATATTACCCAACGTGCTCGTGAAAACAAGTTGAGACCAGAAGACCTCGAAGGTGGAACTTACACCATCTCAAATATCGGTACTTTTGGTAACATCATGGGAACACCGATCATTATGCAACCGCAAGTGGCAATTATTGCTTTTGGTGCTATCCAGAAAAAACCAGCCGTCATCGAAACACCTCAAGGTGATTTAATAGGTATTCGTCAAAAGATGTTTATCTCTCATTCGTACGACCACCGTGTTGTGGACGGCTCGCTTGGTGGACAATTTGTCAAACGAGTTTCTGATTATTTAGAAGGCTTCGACCCAAAACGAAACCTTATCTAAGGTTTATCTAAAAGGTTTTAAATCCTCAAAGAAGGTGATGCAAAGTATCAAGCTTTGTCCGGTCTTCTTTGAGGATTTTTTCTATATTTTCAAAAGAATCATGTTCAAAAACATTCGCTACACTTCCTTTTTTTAGCCATAATATCTTATCACATACTCCCGTAAGTGTCTCTAAAATATGTGATGTTAAAAGGATAATCTTCCCTTTTGCCTTTAACTTCAAAATGATTTCTTTGAGCAGAAAACTAGACTCTAAATCAAGCCCATTAAAAGGTTCATCAAAAATCATTACTGGTCTATCAAGTATTAATATGCTTAGCAATGCCAGCTTTTTTTTCATACCTGTCGAAAAATCTTCTATTTCTTGGTTCAAGGGTATGTCCAACATTTCTGCCCAAGATTGAAGGTCGACCATTTGTCCATTTTTAAAAAAAATGTGAAGATATTCTTGAGCGGTAAGATGCGGATAGAAATAATTATGCGTTTCGAGCATTGCTATTGATTTTATATTCAGTTGCTCATGTTGAAACTGAATTATTCCCTGCTGTAATGGTAAAAAGCCAGCTATCGAGTTTAGTAAAGTAGATTTTCCTGCACCATTTAAACCCAAAATGCCAAGTATTTCTCCATTATTGACCTCAAAGGATACATTATCTAAAACAAGATTTTTTTCATACGAAAAACTAAGGTGATTAATACTAAGCATAAAAATAGGTTTGAAGGTTTCTGATAGCTTTTGGATAGAATACGATAAAAAGTACGATAGAAATTGGGAAGAAATAAGGTAGTAACATTCCCAACAAAGTCATTACAACATATACTTTTCCTGATGTGACAGATTCATTAGGGATATAGGATTTGTACTTATTTAAAATCAATACAGTAAAGTTGAGCAAATAAAAGAATAGTAAAATCAGATAGGCTAACCAGTGTTCAGGAAATCGGAATATATACCATAATACAATTGGTGCAATAAACTTTGCAAAGAGGAATAACTGAGAAAGAATTTTTGCTTTTAAAAACCCACGAGCACTCTGGTGGTCTAATTTTAAGATTAATTGGCTTTCGCAAAAATTATAACAACCTACTAAACTAATTGTCACCAAACCAATACCTATAAAACCAGCCCAATGCCAGATACCTACGATGATTGTTAAAAGATAAAGTCCATATATTCCCCATCCGTTTTGTCGAAAGTGAGCATGCCATTCAAACTGAGAGGGAGGAATCCATGAGTGTTTCAATCGAATAGCACGCCAGTTGAGTTCAACATTAGGCTGAAACCTTGCCAGAAATGCCACAATCACAACAGTAAAACTCCCATACAGCCAATTTTGACTCCAGAGTACATTCCATCCAACAAAAGGAATTGTTAGCATTTCGTATTCGAATAGATACACAAGCCATGTTTTTTCCAAGAAAATTTGCTGTAGTAGTCGCTTATCCTTTCGGTTTTGGTGAAAAGGAATAATTGAAAAAGGAAGAATGAGAATCCACAAAGGACTTGTTTTCGAAATACCAATTAGTTGCAGAAACAACCCTATCAACAAACATATTGCCAGAAATGTATATATCCATCCCATTTTTTGAAGAATTGAAAGGAATTGTCTACATCTGAGAAAGCATATTTTTTGTATCATGAAGCATTCGTTTTGTCATTGAATTAAGGTATATAATCTATGAGTCGCAAACATCAACGGATAATTACAAAAAAAGGCTATCCAGTTGATTGGATAGCCTCAAAAATTTATTCTTTTTCGAAATTAGAATTGTGCATCTGCTGGTTTCACATTCGGACGAATGATTCTCAACCATGTCAAAACTTTAATCACTGGATATGTAGGGTCGATTTCGTACCATTTTGCACCAAAGTTCATGCTGTTAGGCAATTTATGATGGTTATTTTGGAACAATTCACCCATCATCAAGAAATCAAAAATCAATGAGTTTCTTGATTTATCGTGGTTATCAAAATTTTGGTATCCATACTTATGACCAGACCAGTTAACGATAGCACCGTGGATAGGTCCCATCAAAAAGTGGATTGGCAATAAAAAGAAGAATGCCCAGTGCATATCGAAGTACACAAATGCAACGATATAAAACACAGAATAAGCAACTCCCCAACCAACGCGCGACATCCAGCTATCGCCCAATTTCTCAATAAAAGTTGAGTATGGGTAATTGTGGTCAAAACGTTCTTCAATTTTTGTTTTACTATTCAAAAGTGCATTGTAAATGTCTTTTGTTTTCCACATCATTGTGAACACATTGCTCGAAAAATGAGGTGAGTGCGGATCCTTCTCGGTATCGCTGAATGCGTGGTGCATTCGGTGCAAAATCGCATAAGCACGAGGGCTCAAATAAGAAGAACCTTGAGAAACGTAAGTCAAAAAATAGAAGAAACGCTCCCAGAATTTGTTCATCAAAAACATTTTGTGCGCCGAATAACGGTGCAAGAAAAATGTTTGGCTAAATAATGACAAATACCAGTGAATGATAAATGCGGGTAATACCAATTGCATGTGTAAAAGTTGTTTAAATGTTACAACAAATATACTCTTTGTTATCCTAAATTGTTTTAATCATTAATTATTCTGACAAATGTCATTTTTCTTGCAAATTTAGTCAGGATTAATCGTATGGTTTTCAGGAAAAGTACAAATTCTAAACTACTAACCTATTGTTTATAAAGGCTATTTTTTCCTAAAAAGAGGTTAAGGCAAACGACAAAAGATTGGCGCCCATCTGCAATGCTCTTTGGCGAATTGGCTCGGGGTCATTGTACACAGATTGATCTTCCCAGCCATTACCTAAATCGCATTCGTAACTATAAAAACAAATCAATCGCCCTTCCCAAATCAAGCCAAATCCTTGCGGAGCTTTGCCATCATGTTCATGAACTTTGGGCAGACCATTGGTGAATTTGAACTTCTGGGAATAGATTGGATGATTATAAGGCAATTCCACAAAATTTAGCTCAGGAAATACCTTTTTCATTTCTCTACGAACGAATTTATCAAGTCCATAATTGTCATCAATGTGTAAAAAACCACCACTCAACAGATACTTTCTTAGGTTGCGAGCCTCTGATTCGGAGAATACCACATTTCCATGACCAGTCATGTGCACAAAAGGATAGGTAAACAATTCGGGGCTACCAGGCTCTACAATATCTTCTTCAGGAAAGATGTTCATTCGCAAGTTGCTATTGCAGTACTTAATGAGGTTTCCGAGTGATGTCTTGTTACAGTACCAGTCTCCACCTCCGCCGTATTTCATCTTTGCAATCTTAAAAGATGCCTGAGAGTAGGCAGGTTGAAATCCTAGGAAAAGTACAATTCCGAGTACAATGCAAGCAAGGTGTCTAAATCGCATCATATAGTATAAATATCGTAGTTAAATGGACGGATTGTATATATTATTGATTCAACAAATTCGCTGTATGACAAGCTACTAAACCCGCTGTTTCGGTTCTCAAACGACTTTCACCGAGACTTACTGGTCTAAATCCTTTGCTCAAAGCCTGTTCGATTTCTTCTGGCGAAAAGTCACCTTCAGGACCAATCAGCACGCAAATGCTTTGTTTTTGCATTGGAATATCTTTCAACAATGTCCTTTCTCCCTCTTCCAAATGCGCAATAACATGAAAATCCGCTTCTGGAAGTTTAGTCAGAAAGGTTTTCCATGTTTGAATCTCATTAATTTTGGGTAAATATGCTTTTAAGGATTGTTTCATGGCACCAATTGCCACTTTTTCAATTCTCGGTATTTTGATTTCCTTCCTCTCAGAATAACGGGTTTGGATAAAAGATATTTCATCAATACCTATTTCGACACATTTTTCTACCATCCATTCTATTCTATCCAAATTTTTGGTTGGAGCTATAACCAGATGAAAACGATAAGGTTGCTTTCCAAATGCTAGCTTTGTTTCCAGAATGCGAAATTCACATTTTTTATCATTTGCTTTGCTTATTTCGCAACGATACAACCCTCCTATTCCATCTATTACATGAATTTCGTCTCGTTCTTTCAAGCGTAATACCTTAATAGCATGACGAGACTCTTCTTCACTTAGTTGTTGTAATTTTTGAATTTCTGGTTGATAAAATAAATTCATTCCACTTTATGTTAAACTTTATGCTTTAATGCGTAATCTTCTGTTGATTCCAAACAAACAAGGTCGCAAAAACCTGTTTTTTAGCTTTGCGACCTTACTTTTTGACCATGCTTTGTTTTATTCGTCGTGATCAGTTTTGAAAGAATAAAGCGTTGGGTCAAGTCTGATACTTCCAGTCAAGAAATCGTCAACAAACTTAATTACAACTTCTTCTGTGATTTCATCTACATTCAAACATACGTCAATGCCGATACCATATTCAAATTCTTCATCAATTTCAATATGTTCAGACAACTTAATTTCCTCATTCTCTTCCATTTCATCGATTATCTCAGCAATGAAAACATCCACTTCCTCATCAAGTGCCTCATTAGGTTTGTACTTAGCCGAACGTTGATCCATTGGCACGTATTTAGGAAATGCCTTTACTGCTTTTTTCTCAGCAGCTTCAAACACAACGCTACTATAATGCAAGCGCAAAGTATAAAGCACAGCATCATAAATCACTTCTTGGCCTTTGTATTCACCTACAAATTGAACATGAACAAACTCTTCAACATTGTCTGGTTCATCATTTAGCTCGTCTTCGAAGTACACAAATTTTTGACCAGCTTCTTGGCATTCTTGCTTTAATTGAGCGATTTCGGCTGGGTCAAACCCTAAATTTTTTGGTTGTGCCATAATTTTAACTTTAATAGATTTTCTTAATGTTTTGTCAAATATAAGAAAAATGCCCTCTATTTGAGAATAGAGGGCATTAAAATTATCGAATTAACAATAACTCACGGTATTTTGGTAAAGGCCATTCATCATCGTCAACAATTAATTCAAGCTTGTCAACGCAATAACGGATTTCTTCAAAATAATTTTTGATTTTGTCACTGTACATTTTAGCACGTTCGTAAGCATCTTCTAAGTTGTTTGCTTCTTTACGAGCTTCAGTCATTTCATCTACCAAAGTAGTGATTTTTGACGTGTACTGCGAAATCTTCTTAATCATCTCTACCGTAGGAGCATAATACTGCGGGTCGATACCGATTTCTTTTTGTCCACGTACGTTATCTACCAATTGTGTTTGGTATTTCAATGAAGTAGATACCACGTGATTGATTGCCAAATCGCCCATAACACGAGACTCGATTTGTACTTTTTTCATGTAGTTCTCTAATTCGATTTCAAAACGCGCGTGCATTTCTGTCTCACTAAAGATGCTGTATTTGGTAAACAACTCGATAGCAGAAGGCTCAATATATTTAGCCAACGCCTCTGGAGTAGTTTTCAAATTAGACAAGCCACGACTTGCTGCTTCTTCTACCCACTCGTCAGAATAGCCATTTCCTTCAAACAAAATACGTTTAGTTTCCTTCACGTATTTCTTCAATACCTCAACAATAGCTAATTCCTTCTTAATTCCTTTTTCGAGGATAACATCTACTTCCTCTCTAAATTTAATTAATTGGTTTGCCATAATGGTATTCAAAATCGTCATTGGTGAAGCCGAGTTCGCTGATGAACCAACCGCACGGAATTCGAATTTGTTACCAGTAAAGGCAAATGGAGAAGTACGGTTACGGTCGGTATTGTCCAACAACAATGCAGGAATTTTGTTGATACCCAAACGCAAATACACATTATCTCCTTTTTCTAACTTAATATCATTCAAGTCAGAAAGGTTTTCTAAATCATTTAATACACGACTCATTTCGGTACCAATGAAAATAGAGATAATCGCAGGAGGAGCTTCGTTTGCACCCAAACGGTGTTCGTTACCAGAAGTAGCGATAGAGGCTCTCAACAAGTCTGCATGATCGTGTACGGCTTTAATGGTATTCACAAAGAACGTCAAGAAACGAAGGTTTTCTTTCGGTTTCGTCGAAGGTCCCAACAAGTTAATACCTGTATCTGTACCCAAAGACCAGTTGTTGTGTTTACCCGAACCATTGATACCCGCAAAAGGTTTTTCGTGGAACAACACTCTTAATTTGTGTTTAGCAGCCACTTTGTTCATCAAGTCCATCAACAAAGCATTGTGGTCACAAGCCAAGTTAACTTCCTCAAATGTTGGAGCTACCTCAAATTGAGCTGGCGCTACCTCATTGTGACGTGTACGTACTGGCATACCCAATTTCAAGGCTTCCAATTCAAAGTCAACCATAAAGGCATTGATTCTTGAAGGAATCGAACCAAAATAGTGGTCTTCCAATTGTTGACCTTTTGCTGGAGAATGTCCGAAAACAGTACGACCTGCCATCATCAAGTCTGGACGAGCATTATACAATGCTTCATCCACCAAGAAATATTCTTGCTCAGCACCTAATGTAACGGTTACTTTAGACACATCACGGCTAAAGTATTCATTCATTACTTTAGTAGCCGCCTTGTCGATTAACTCAATTGATTTCAACAAAGGAGTTTTGTAGTCAAGCGCCTCACCAGTGTAAGAAACAAATACTGAAGGAATACAAAGCGTGGCAGTACCAGCAGTGTTTTCCATAATGAAAGCAGGAGAAGAAGGATCCCATGCAGTGTAGCCACGAGCTTCGAAAGTAGAACGGATACCACCATTCGGGAATGAAGACGCATCTGGCTCTTGTTGAACCAAAGCACTACCTTTAAATTTCTCGATTGCTTTACCCGTATGAGTCACATCAAAAAACGCATCGTGTTTTTCTGCGGTTGTGCCCGTCAATGGTTGAAACCAGTGAGTATAGTGTGTAGCACCTTTTGAAAGTGCCCAAGATTTCATCGCTGCTGCTACCTCATCGGCCGCCTCACGGTCTATCTTCTTCCCATCTTGGATAGCGTTGGTAATTTTGAGATATGCTTCTGGACTAAGGAGCGAACGCATCACTTCGTCATTAAAAGTATTACTGCCATAAAAGTCAGTTACTTTTTCAGTAGGCACTTTAACAGGGACAGTCTGGCGTGACTGAGCCAATTCAAGAGCTTTAAATCTTGCTATTGCCATAATTTGAAAATATGAATTTTGGTTGACAAAATTGTTTGCAGTCCAAAAATAGACAATAGATTCATAAAAACAATCAGGATTTTTTCAGAAACCCGTATAAATACCCTAATATCGTTTTAGCTTTTCTGCAAAATCTAGTTCGTTATACATATACTATATCTATAATAATTGCATTATTACTTTAAAAGCAGTTTGAAAAACATCGGGGATTCAGAAAAAAAATGAAAAAAACACCATTTTAGGCTTAAGTACAAACTATCAAATGAATTCAAAATAAAATCTTTTAAGAAAAAATTGTATTATTCCAATAAATATAGAAAATATTTTGCATTATTCTTTTATTGCAAAATTATATCTTGTACTTTTGGATATCACAAAATATAATTCGCATTAAGAGGAAATTAAGCATTTATGCAGATAGTATTTTTTACTCAAAACTGACGAATGCAATCAAACAAGTTAAATTTTAAATCTTTTTTGAAATTTTTTTTGTATTTTTCTCATAAACTAGTTTATATTTGTACCAAGAATTACGAAATAATTAACCAATCAATAAAAATCAGTTAAATTATCATGGCAAAATCAAAACTTGAGTATATCTGGTTAGATGGATACAAACCAACTCAGAGTCTACGTAGCAAAACTAAAATTGAAAACAATTTTAGTGGAAAATTAGAAGACTGCGATATGTGGTCATTCGACGGTTCATCAACTGAGCAAGCCCCTGGTGGTTCTTCTGACTGTTTATTGAAACCAGTATATATTTGTGCTGACCCAGCTCGTAGAGATGCTTATTTGGTTATGTGCGAAGTTTTGAACGCTGACGGTACGCCACACGAATCTAACGGTCGTGCAACTATCGAAGACGATGACAACGATTTCTGGTTTGGTTTTGAACAAGAATATTTCTTGTGGAACTTAGAAACTGACAAACCTCTTGGCTTCCCAGCTAACGGTTACCCAGCTCCACAAGGCCCATACTACTGTTCAGTAGGTGCTAAAAATGCTTACGGTCGTGATATCGTTGAAGAGCACTTAGACATCTGTTTGGACGCTGGTTTGAACGTTGAAGGTATCAACGCTGAAGTTGCTGCTGGTCAATGGGAATTCCAAATTTTTGCTAAAGGTGCAAAAGAAGCTGGTGACCAAATCTGGGTTGCTCGTTATTTGTTGGAAAGATTAGGTGAGAAATACAACGTAGCTATCAACTGGCACTGTAAGCCACTAGGCGCAACAGACTGGAACGGTTCAGGTATGCACGCTAACTTCTCTAATACTGTATTGCGTACTTGCGGAAGCAAAGAAACTTACGAAGTTATTTGCGAATCATTCCGTCCTTACGTTGCAGAACACATCGCTGTATATGGTGCTGACAACCACTTGCGTTTGACAGGTAAGCATGAAACTCAGTCAATCGATCAATTCTCATTTGGTGTATCTGACCGTGGTGCTTCTATCCGTATCCCAATCGCTGCAGTTGAAAAAGGTTGGAAAGGCTGGTTGGAAGACCGTCGTCCAAACTCTGCTGCCGATCCATACAAAGTTGCAGCTCGTATCATCAAAACTGTAAAAACTGCTAACGTTTAATCAGCATAATGATATATTTAAAGCCCACCCAAAAGGTGGGCTTTTTTATTTGCCCACACTTCCCAAATATTTACAAAATGGGCGTAACTTTACGGAAAAATTTATAGGCCGTGTTAGATAGATTGTACTTTTTAATGAGATATTACCTTTATTGGATTATCTACTTTATCATCAGCAAAGAAGTTTTCGTTCTTTATCATTTTAATAAATTCCATGCTCTCGATAGTTTGACTCAAATGAAGATTTTTGTAGTTGGTCTTCGTTTAGATGCTTCATTTGCTGCTTACTTGAGTATTTTACCATTTACCTTATTAGCATTTTCGATCAATCCCAAAATTCAAAAACCCGTTTTGAGTTTTGTCAAATACTATACCTATATATTGGTCATCATTTGTACTTTGATTGTTACCATAGATTTGGAACTCTATCGTGCTTGGGGTTTTAGGATAGATACTACTCCTCTGATGTATTTGAGTAACCCCGAAGAAATGATGGCTTCGGCAGGAGCTTCCCCTACTAGTTTATTAATTTTTATTTGGGTAGTTATTAGTATCATTTCAATACTAGCTTTTCATTTTCTTTTTCAAAAAATACGGTTTGAAAAACTCCCTTGGCTCAACTTTCCAGTTGTCCTTTTTTTAGCTGCCGCACTAATTATTCCAATTCGTGGAGGGTTACAATTAGCACCAATCAACCAAAGTGCAGTTTATTTCTCAAACAAGCTATTTGCTAATCATGCAGCTATTAATCCTCTTTGGAATTTTGCAGATTCTTGGTTTAATAAAACTGCCGATAAAGGTAATCCTTATCAATATTTACCAATAAAAGAAGCTGAAAAAGAAGTATTAATTACCCTACAAAATAATTCGCCAACGACTGAATATGTCATAGATACAACAATTACCAAACCCAATGTCTTAATCATAACATGGGAAAGTCTTACGGCAAAAGTATTTGATAAAACTGGCGGATTGAAAGGTGTTTTGCCCGAATTAGGTAAAATTGCGGATGAAGGTATCCTTTTTAGGAACTGTTTTGCCAGTGGTGACCGTTCAGATAAAGGATTGATTGCTATTTTGAGCGCATTTCCTGCACAACCAACGGCGAGTGTCATGACTATGCCAAAGAAAACGGCTCATTTGCCGATTTTAAGTCAGGATTTCAAAAAACTGGGATACAGTACAGCATGGTATTATGGTGGTGAGCCCGAATTTGCCAATATTAAGTCTTATATGTTGGCTGGTGAATTTGACCAATTGATTACCAAAGAAAACTTTGACCCAAAGGATATGAACTCCAAATGGGGCGCACACGACCATGTGGTTTTTAATCGATTATTGCATGATTTGAATGTGTATAAAGAGCCCTTCTTTGTCAATTATTTTACCTTAAGTAGCCACGAACCCTTTGAAGTACCTATGGAAACGGTTTTCAAAGGCGATGACATGAAGGATAAATTTATCAATGCACATCATTATACCGATAGAAGTCTGGGTAAATTTATTGAAGAAGCTAAAAAACAAGAATGGTGGAAAAACACCATCGTCATTATTGTGGCAGATCATGGACATCCTTTGCCAAAAGATGACAAAAAAATAGACAATTTTCATATTCCAATGGTTTGGACTGGCGGTGCATTGAAGGTAAAAGGAAAAGTAATCGATGCCGTTTGTTCACAGAATGATTTGGTGGCGACTCTCCTAGCTCAACTTCGTAAGCGCAATCCAGCTTATCAATGGTCTAAAAATATATTTCAACAAAATTATCAACCATCGGCATATTATGTTTTCAATGATGGTTTCGGCTGGGTAGCTCCAAGAGGAAATTTTGCTTTTGACAACCAAGGTAAAAACCTCATCGAAACCTCAGGAAAAGTCGATTCAAACCTTGTAAAACAAGGAAAAGCATATCTTCAGTTATCATTTCAAGCATTTTTGAATTTATAGCTGTAACTTTGCCAAATAGATTTCTAAAAAGATTTATGCAAAACACTGAGAATCATACGGATAAAAAGAAAGTAGCCTTTTATACCTTAGGCTGTAAATTGAACTATTCGGAGACTTCAACCATTTCTCGAATGTTTGAATCGAAAGGGTATGAAAAAGTAGAGTTCAATCAAAAGCCCGATATATTTATCATCAATACTTGTTCGGTAACCGAAAATGCCGACAAAAAATGTAAGAAAATTGTCAAGGAAGCCAACAAAATCAACCCTAATGGCTACGTGACTATTATTGGTTGTTACGCACAATTGAAACCCCAAGAAATCGCTGATATTGAAGGAGTTGATGCTGTTTTGGGTGCGGCTGAAAAGTTTCAATTGATTGATTTATTGGATGGTTTTGTAAAAGAACCTAGTAGTCAAAAAGCCAAGGTTTACAATCAAAATATCGAAGAGGCAATTGACTATCATACTTCTTATTCATTAAATGACCGTACTCGTACCTTCTTGAAAGTACAAGATGGTTGTGATTACCCATGTGCTTATTGTACGATTCCCTTGGCACGTGGAGCCAGTCGTTCAGACAGTATTGCCAATGTGGTAAAGGCAGCGCAAGAAATTGCAGCAAGTGGTGTGAAAGAAATTGTATTGACGGGTGTAAATATCGGGGATTTTGGTTTGCGCAACGGTAATAGAGAAGAAACCTTCTTCGATTTGGTCAAAGCACTCGACGAAGTAGAGGGAATCAACCGCTTTAGAATCTCGTCTATCGAACCAAACTTGTTGACAGATGAAATTATCGCATTCGTGGCGCAGTCAAAACGCTTTGTTCCGCACTTTCACATACCTTTACAATCGGGTTCAAACAAAGTTTTGGGCTTGATGCGTCGTCGTTATAAAAGAGAGTTATATATAGATAGAGTTCAAAAAATCAAAGAACTCATGCCAGACTGTTGTATTGGCGTCGATGTCATTGTAGGTCATCCAGGCGAAACAGAAGAAGAGTTTTTGGAAACATACAATTTCTTAAACGAATTACCAATTAGCTATTTGCACGTATTTACCTATTCAGAGCGTGAAAATACCACTGCTATTGGTATAAAACCTGTAGTTCCACAAAGTAAACGTGCCGAACGTTCGAAAATGTTGCATATTTTGTCAGACAAAAAACGTCGATATTTCTATGAGCAACAATTAGGAAAAAGCTTTGAAGTACTATTTGAAGAAGATGTAGAAGACGGACAAATGCAAGGCTTTACTGAGAATTATGTTCGAGTGACAGCCAAGTATGACCCACTCTTAATCAATGAAACTAAGCAAGTTGCCTTGGTAAGCATTAATGAAAAAATGCTAGTAGAGGTTCAAGAAGCCGAAGTATTATTCGAAAGTCATTAAAACAAAAAAGGCTGTTCAGAGTTGAGCAGCCTTTTCTTATAACAAAACAAAACCACAAGAAACCAAACTTGTGGTCTGCAAAGATAATTAATATTCTTAGAATAATACTAACAATAAGCGAATTTTCTCCAAATTGTTCAATTACTCATTTTATCCTTTATATTCAGTAGATTATGAAGGGTTTCCGCCTTTAAAGAATTTTCTTTTCTTATAAAACCTTGGACGTGAAGGTGCATAAGCAGCAATAATTTCATATACATCATTCGTTCCAATTTCCTCAGCCATTCTCAATAACAACAAAGCGCTCACCTCCGCATCCTCCATCGCATTATGGTGGTTAAAACGATGATTGAGTTTGTTTGTTGCGAGTGTATTCAAGCCATAGCCCGGTTCTTCTTTCCAAATCTTTTTCGACAACTCCAAAGAACACAAAGAAGCATACCTGATTGGCGGAATGCCATATAATTCCAGAACGGTACTCAATACCCCAAAGTCAAACTTTCCATTATGGGCTACTAAAGTAGTATTTTCAAGATAGGGTTTTATTTCAGGCCACACTTGGTCGAAGGTTGGTTGTTCCTCCAGCAATTGTGCCGACAAGCCATGCACACGGAATTGATAATACCCCACCTCAAACGGTTCAGGGCGAATCAACCATTCTTTTCTCTCAGTAATCACGCCATTTTCGACTTTGACTGCCCCCAAAGCACACGCACTACTTCTACTATTATTGGCAGTTTCAAAATCTATTGCTGTAAAATTCATACTAATAACATCTTCATCACATCGGTGCTTTTGGCTAAGCTATAGCCCATAAATCATTTTTGATTAACCGAATTTAAAATACATTCTAATTTCTGCGACTACAAATATCGGAAAAAAGGAGCGAAAATGGTAGAAAATGGTAAGGGGATTCTTACAGTATTTGGTAGGATTGTGAGATTAGTCTCAAGATGAGTAAACCCAGATAATAAGTTTTCCTAAACGAGAACTCCGTCGGATTTGTGAAGATACCTTTATTTTTTACTTTAGGAAAATCATTGGGTTATTAATCATTAAGGCAAGTTCTAAGTAGTGTTTGACAAAAGAATAACTATCACAAGCATGACCATCAATCTACCCATGCGATGGCTAACAACTTATGAAGAGTTAATTCTTAATAACGGCCGATATAACCAAGAAATGTTAATATTGATGATGGATATAAGGAAAAAGATATAGAGCTCAAATGTAGAACTTATTTTTGGCAATATAGTAAATTCTTAAAGTACAGAATAACACTACTTTCTTCACATAAAGTAGTTAACGTTAATAGGCATTTATCAACTACTTTATGTAAAAATTTTAGAAAAGGCTTAATTGCTCAATATGTTTAGGATGGAAAGTTCCAATTATAATAAATGGATTCTTGGCAGTTAAGTGATGTTGTTGTGTTGTACCTAAGAAGAAATGTAAATCTTTTGTTTTTGCAAAATCATCAAGATACTTTTCTTTTACTTGCACACAAGCTTTTTGCTCATTTTGTTGTTTAGAAAGACAATTCCAAAATAACTGACCAACTTCCCAATCCTCAATCATTAGTTTACTTCTTTTGCCATTTATATCTTCAAATGTATAAGAAAACTTATATGGTAACTTTTTGACAATTTTTGGGATTCCATCACTTACATTTTCGAAAATATTAAACTGATTGAATTGTTGAACCTTTTCTCTATCCCAATCACGTTCTACTTCTTCGTAAGTAAAATCAATTACTTTAGTCGGTTTAAAAACTGCAAGCGATGTATATTTAGTATTGTCTTTGGAATCCTGAATCAAAGATTCTAGGTTATTATAAACATTATTTAAAACATACTTTCTTCTGTTATCCCAACTTTTTTTGTCAGAGGGAATATTACCTACAACCTCAATTTGTGTATCATGAGAATAAGGTCTATAACTTTCCAATCTATAATCTTTCGAATTTCTAACCAAGTCTATTTCAATCCACTGATATTTTTTGTATTGTTCATGGAAAGGTTTCTCTCGAAATTTTATTGGATAAATTCTTATCCAACTTCCATCTTCAAGAAAACCAGCGGTGCAAACTAATTCTCCATATTTATTTGAAAGTGTAGGATAAGTTTTTACAGTGATTAATACTTTGGTTTTAGCCATAATTAAATATGCTGTAGTTTATAATGATAGTGGGAATGCTCTATTACGGATTCGGATAAATCTTTCCTATGGCATTGACAAATATTCGCTTCGAAACATGTTAATGCGACTCGGTGTTTATCTTTTAATAAATTTAATATTTTTTCTTGATATAATTTAGTGTTATTAAGAACCTCTTTTCTATAAGAAACAAATAAATTATCGTAGTCAACTTGACAATTAAGTTGTTGTCTTTTATCCGATTCTATACCTAGCTCAGGAATATGTATGTATTCTATACCAAGGCTTTCACAAGCAGATTTGAGTTGATGCTTGCTAAACCCAAATTTCATACTTAAGGGGTTCTTTCTAACATCACACAAAACTTTTATATCATATTTAATTAGTTTATTAAGATATTCTTCGAGACTAACACCTTCATAACCAATTGTGTAAAGAGCACTTTCTTCTGATATTGGCTTAAGTAATTTTATGGCTTCAATTTCTGGTTCCGATAGGTACTTATTAATAATTATACTATTAAATGCTAATTCAGGATATTTTTGATAGGTAAGTTTTATCAGCTCGTCCTTAGATTTATTAAAGTTTACGGATTTTAATCTAACAAAAGATTTACGATCCACTTCTTTTAGGTCCTTAATGTAACTACGGCTGTCAATTTTTATGAACTCATCTGACACTTGGTCTAAAATCTGATACTTAGTCAATGCGCTCAAATCTGCTGAAAGTTGGAATGAATAGCACCCAAATTTGTTTGGCACAAAATGATATACTGGTTTTTCTTGCTCTTTAGTAAAAAGCAACGTTAACTTTTGGAGGCTTACTTTATCAAGTTTTCCTCCAAATAATTCAATTAATGAAAGTAATATTTTTCGTCTGTAATACATAATACAAAAGTACATCTCAATTCAATAGGATTTAGTCTTAACTCAATCATTATTTTTCTCTACAAACTACGAACCTAATTAACCTTTTCCTACTCTTGAATAGAATAACCAAACCATTCCGATTAAAGGTATCTTATTGAAGAAGGCACCTTAGTTTTTCGTCTTGATGAGATACCTGATGATAAACTATGCAACCAAAAATAATTACAACTTCCTACCTTCAAGGCTATCAAATTACTCAAATAATTAAAATGGCACTGGATTTTTTAATTGATGCCTTACAGATAGTTCAGAAAAAATCAATTAAAACATAGGAAACAAGCAGATTTCAATCACCGAATACCAACCGTTCACGTTTTTGGTCTTTACGAGGGTTGGTTCTGATAGTAAATGGCTTTGAAAATTTGAGTCTTTTTCCATTCTTTTTTTTAACTGCAACTGACACTTTACTGACATTTTACTGACACTTTAGTGACAATTCGAAAATGTGGTGGTGTATATAACAACAAAATGCCCTCTGACATAGTCTGAGGGCATTTTTTCTGAAACAAAACCACAAGAACCATTACTTGTGGTCATGCTTGTATAGTTATTAATCCTAAACTTCGATTAAAGATTCGTCGTGTTGTGAAATATCCAAACCAACTCTTTCTTCTTCTTCTGTTACACGCAATGGAACGATTTTGTCTGTTATAAACAACAATGCGTAAGATGCTAAGAAAGCGAAAGCTGATACTACAACTAATGCAACGATGTGTTTGATGAACAATGAAGCGTCGCCAGAGATAAACAAACCTTCTTCTGCTACTGCTCCGTTGATTGCTTTTGAAGCAAACAAACCTGTCATCAACATACCCATCATACCACCTGTACCATGGCAAGGGAATACGTCTAATGTATCATCCAATTTAGAGTTAGCTCTCCAGTGTGCTGCAATGTTAGACACGATTGCTGAAACAGTACCGATAAAGATAGCTGCAGGAACTGATACGAAACCAGATGCTGGTGTGATAGCTACTAGACCAACTACTGCACCGATTGAGAAACCTAATGCTGATACTTTACGACCACGTGTTACATCAAACAATACCCAAGACAAACCTGCTGAAGCTGCTGCTACGTGTGTTGTAGCGAATGCTGATACTGCTAATGCTCCTGCGCCTACTGCCGAACCTGCGTTGAAACCAAACCATCCGAACCATAATAAACCTGTACCTAGCAATACGTAAGGAATGTTTGCTGGAGGAAGAATGTTTGCCTCAACATGAGATTTACGACGTTTCAAGTAAATAGCACCTGCTAAAGCTGCCCAACCTGCTGACA
Organism: Flectobacillus longus; assembly: GCF_030056705.1. GTDB lineage: Bacteria > Bacteroidota > Bacteroidia > Cytophagales > Spirosomataceae > Flectobacillus > Flectobacillus longus. Next base: position 117,998 of record NZ_JASHIC010000011.1, on the reverse strand, counting down.
TGTGTACTACAGTACCACCTGCAAAGTCAAGAACACCATATTTGAACAACCAACCATCTGGGTGCCATGTCCAGTGAGCCAATGGAGCATATACTACTACACAAAACAATACCATGAACAATACAAAAGCACGGAAGTTGATACGTTCAGCTAATGCACCTGAAATCAAAGCTGGAGTGATTACAGCAAATTTCATTTGGAAGAATGCAAACAAAGCAAATGGAATTGTTGGAGCTAATGACCAAGGTTTTCCGTCGAATACACCTTTGAAAAATGCGTAATCTAATGGGTTACCAACAATACCGCCGATTGAACTACCAAATGCTAATGAGAAACCAAAAATTACCCAGATTAGCGTAATTACTCCCATCGCAATAAATGATTGCAACATTGTAGAAATTACGTTTTTGTGGTTAACCATACCACCGTAGAAGTATGCCAAACCTGGAGTCATTAATAATACTAATCCTGCGGATACTAACATCCAAGCGATATCACCTGTGTCAAGACCTTCAGTTACTGCTGGACCAGGAGTTGGTACAAAAGCTGCAAAAATTGCAATTACCAGGAGGATCAACATTGGGATCCAAGTGGGTTTTTGTTGTGTCATGATACTAAAAGTTTTAGGGTTTATGGATTTTGTTTTCAGAGAATGTCATATTCTTAATAGATATATGACGATTATCTTATATTAAGTCAGGAATAAAGGGATAGTATTCCTGACTTAGTGTAAATAAATATCTTAATTAAAATTTGTAAATCATAGCCCAAGTCAATGTTGACTGTGATTTTACATCTTTACCATCTCCATCTACGAAGAAGTTTTTGTCGTAAGAGTCTACTCTGAATTCTGGTTTCAATAACAAGTGACCGTCTGCTACAGTAAATGTTGGAGTGATAGTGAATGAATTTACGCTTACACCACTACCAGTAGCATCAAGTAGTGCAGTTACACCGTCTTTGTTAGAGAATGATTCGTAACGAGCGCCTAAGCTAAATGTGCTAGTGAAATCGTATTTAGGATACAATGCGATACCACCCCATGTCTTTCCACCTTGCTCACCAGTTGCAGCATTCAAACCAAACAAAAATTTGTCTGTTACTTGATAAGTAGTAGCTACATCTAACAAGTTATATGTTCCTGTTGGTGTCAATCCTGTAACAGGGTCTTTTGAGTTACGGTTGATTGTAATACCGTTTACATATACGTTCCATCCTGCTGTTGGTTGAACAAATACTTGTGCAATCAAACCTGGTTTGTTGTTATTGCTGTACAATTGGTCAACACCACTTACTATACCACCCATCAAAGCAAATTTGTCAGACACTGCATAAGCAGCTTTAACACCTACATGGTAGAAAGGACCGTTGTTGAACAAGTTTGAAAGCGAGTAGTGGTAGTTTACTGGAGCATCAATTACTTCATAACCGATGTGTGTACCAAACTGACCTGCTGTCAATGTTAATTTATCTGTAGCCTTCCAGTTGAAATAGGCTTGTTTGATAATCAATGAAGATGATCCATCTTTTCCTAATGGTCCAATGTTATTTCCGTAGTTACCCAAGTCAGCGTTTGGACCGAATGTCAAGTCTAAAACAACATCAGATTTGCTAGTTGAGTATCCAATCTTAGTTTGAGCCAAACCTAAAGAGAATCCAGTTTTTTGATCAAATGCTCTAGCTGTACCAGAAGCACCTGTGTTCTTCATATCTCTAGGATTATTGAAGTTTGACAAATAGTAAGAATCAATGTATCCAGAGAATGTAAACTTACCTTTATCTTCTTCCTTATCTTGAGAAAATGCAGGAACTGCTAAAAACAAAGAAAATAATGCCGTTAAAGTCTTTTTCATAATATTATTTGGTTAATTGATTAATTATTAATGCTTGATTACATTGCAAATATTATAGGTAAAAATCATTAATCCAAATTTTTTAGATAATTTTTAAACCTATTTTTTGCTATTTTTCAAAAAATAATCCAAAATCAATCTTTTTATAAACCAATATTACCTCTTTTTACATAAAAATTTAACAAACAAGTTCGTTTTTAAACTTATTTGGCAAATCAACCGATATACCAAATATTATTTTTTGCACATTTTGATATTTTTTTGGATTTTTTCAATAAAAAAGCCCCGATTTCTCTAGAAATCGGGGCTTAGAGCCTTACAGTACAATTGTACTATACCATGTTATTCTGCATGTAACCATGCTTTTTTAGCCAACAATGTTTCTTCGTCTTCCACATAGTCTGGATCTGGAACACAACAGTCAACTGGACAAACAGCTGCACATTGTGGTTCTTCGTGGAATCCCATACACTCAGTACATTTATCAGATACTATATAGTAAAACTCGTCAGAAACAGGAGCCATTGGGTCTTTACCGTTGATAACAGTACCGTCTTCCAATTCAACATCGACCAATTTTGTCCCACCTGACCAAGTCCACTCTACACCACCCTCATAGATTGCAGTGTTTGGGCATTCTGGTTCGCAGGCTCCACAGTTGATACACTCCTCAGTGATAATAATTGCCATAGCTTTTTAAATAATTGATTAAAACGTTATCGGTTTATGGCTATCGGTTAATCGGAAAAGATTATCGCGCTAAATTCAAAATTTATTGATAATGGTTTTGATAACTGATAACTAGCCACAAATTTAATAACTAAACAGCGAATAGACTAGATAGTTTGAAGACTATTGTAAAAATTTTATTTCCTCTTTTTGATTACCTTTGTGAAAATTATCGAATAATTATGACATTAGAAGCAAGAATTGAGGCTTTTTGGGCGCTTGGACGCTTTTTAAAAGACCCCAAAAATCAATCAGAAATTGAACTTTGGGTAGATTTAGCCTACCATCAAAATAACTGGTTTACTCCCGAAAATACTCGTTCAGCTATCGAGGCTATCGCTAATTACTTCTTGGATGAAACGGCTATTAGCCAATGGATTGGTAATTATCAAATCCCAAATGAAAACCCAAATCCTCAACGTGTAGGATTAATTATGGCTGGAAATATTCCAGCGGTAGGATTCCATGATTTATTCTGTGTGTTGATGTCGGGGCATATCTGCGTAGTAAAACTTAGCACACAAGATACCGCTTTGATGAGAGGGCTTATCTCTAAATTATTAGAGTTTGCACCAGAACTTCCCATTGAATTTGCTGAACAAATGAAAAATGTGGATGCTTTGATTGCAACTGGCTCAGACAATACAGCTCGTTATTTTGAATATTACTTCCGAAACAAACCACATATTATTCGTAAAAATCGTAGTTCGTTAGGCATAATCAAGGGCGATGAAACTACAGAAGAGTTTTTGGCGCTAGGACAAGATATTACTTCTTACTTTGGGTTGGGCTGTCGCAATGTTTCTAAATTATATGTACCAAAAGGCTACGAGTTCATCAGTTTCTATGATGCCATTGAGCCATTAGGTGACATTTTCTTGAATCATAAATACAAAAATAATTACGACTACAACAAGTCTATTTATCTGATTAATGGCGTAAAACATTTTGACAATGGTTTCTTAGTAGCTACGCCAAGTGAAAATTTGGTCTCTCCTATCTCCGTTATTTTCTATGAGGAATATGAAAATGAGCAAGATTTGGCAGAGAAATTAGCCCTCCATGAAGAAAAAATTCAGTGTATCGTTTCAAAAGATGGTTGGTATCCTAATTCAGTTCCATTCGGAGATGCGCAATGTCCCAAATTGGCAGATTATGCCGATGGTGTAGATACTATGAAGTTTTTGTTGGAAATGGGAAATGTAACAAAGCAATAGGGTTTAGTAAAAAGTATTCAAATAAAATAGTCTCTAAGAGGTAAAAACCTAATGGAGAAACCACATAAACGACTCCCAAAAGCTCCGATAAGACTTTGAGTCATACTACTAAGATATAGTTCACTTGAGGCTACATCTTAGTAGTTTTTCTTTTGGTAGGTTCAACTAGATAGAATTCTTTATTGTCATTATAAATTTTGAAGTTAAATTGTCCTAGAAATTAATTCTTTTGTTAACAAATTTTTATTCAATACAGGTTTTGCCACAATGAAGGGTAAAATTGTTAGCTGAAAAATCTGACTCACCTCAATTTTTATGGTTTAATAACTGTTTCGTATTCAATAATCTACATTGGTTATAAAACAAAACGACAGAACTTCTGAGAAAATAATGATACACAATAAGACATATTCCAGCTTCCGAATAGTTGTTCATGCAGCATACGAAAACGTATTTTCACATTTCTATTTTGCCCATAATCAATCGAGCGAAACCATAACAAAAACGTTATTGCCTTCTTATCAAACCATTATGATTTTCAATTTTGGAGCCAAAGCATTATTGCATTCACTACAAAACACACAAATAGAAGTTGAAAAGTGTTTTGTGTTAGGAACAATTAAGAGGGCATTTTCTTATTCGTTACCTCCCAAATCAAAAATTTTGGTTGCCAATTTCAAAAACGATGCTTTTTTTCGATTCTTCGGCAACGTTTCGCTTACCCAAAATGTACCGATAAACCCCGATGACTTATCAGATGAGAATTGTTTTACGGCGTTATGGTATAAACTCAATACAATCGACAATGTAAACCAACAGGTAAACTACATACTTGAATTTTGTGAACCTTATTTGCGTGAACGAAATGTAATAGCGGAAGAACTAACGAATCTCAAAGAAAAATCATTAAACTCAATAAAAGTCGTTGCGAGCAGCACCAAACAATCTGAACGCAACATTCAAATCAATCATAAAAAGTATTTTGGATACTCAGCTAAAGAGATTAATCGCTATCAACGATTTATAAAAGCTGTTGAGATGATAGAAAATAGTACTTCAATGTCATCAAAAAATGATTGGTTCACTATCATCAACGAATGCGGCTATTACGACCAAAGTCAACTTATCAACGATTTCAAGCATTATTTGAATATAAGCCCAACAAAATACCTAAAATTCCAGCAGGACATTTGTAATCCTATCAACTGATTTCGTTTTCTTACAATTTTAGCAGGCAGGACTATTCTACTTTTGTGTCATCACATTTAAAAAGTAGAACAATGAAACATTTGATTATTTACGCTCATCCAAATACTCAGAGTTTGAACGGGCATTTCAAAAAGGCAGTAATTGAGAAGCTTACCACCAATGGACATGAAGTGGAGGTTAGGGATTTGTACCAACTCAACTTCAATCCTGTTCTTTCACTAGAAGATATTGCAGGACAACACAAAGGGCAAGTTGCAGAAGACGTAAAAACGGAACAAGATTTTATTTCTTGGGCAGATTGTATTACGTTTATTCACCCTATTTGGTGGACAGGTTTACCTGCTATTTTGAAGGGCTATATTGACAGAGTTTTCAGTTATGGCTTTGCTTACCGTTATGACCAAGGTATTCAAAAAGGGTTACTAACAGGAAAACAAGCCGTAATTATTAACACACACGGGAAATCACACGCTGAATATGGTGAGATAGGAATGGACAAAGCTCTATCACTTACCTCGGACAAGGGTATTTACTTGTATTGCCGTTTGGAAATCAAAAAACACTTTTTCTTTGATAAAGCAGACCGTGCCAATGCTGATACTATCGACCAGTGGACACAGCAGATTGCAGAAATATTTTAAAGGCTGCCTTTCAATTGGTACTCCTATGTATAAATTTTCATTTGATTAAGTTCATAAAAAAAACGGGGAAGCCTTAGTGAGACTTCTCCGTTTTATATGCTTGAATTTAATATCAATTAAAGAATAAATTTCTTTCCTTTTATTCTCTTGTAAACGTTACCGACTTCCCAAAAATTGGTTTACCAATATATCCTCTCACATCTAATGTATTACTGTTTTTGAGTGTTAAAACACAGTCATACGTTTTCCCGCTTCTTGGGTCGTAGATAGTGCCATTTCTCCAAGTATTTTTTGATTCAGCAATAAAGTTTTTCAGTAGTATCAAACCTAACATGGGTTTGTTGCGCAATGACTCATCTTGGTTTTTATTATCTAACACAGGCTTTCCGTTAATAGAAGGTTGTTTTAGCCAAGCTATTTTTCCATGATACTTCCCATTTTCTTCATAAATTAAAATTTTGGAAAGCTTATCTGCCGTTAGCCACATTCCTTCAACAGAAGTACTTTCTGTTTTATAAAAATGAGAGAATAGCAAAATAAAGCCTATTCCAAAGAGGTTAATGAGCATTTTCATAGATTATCAATTATTGTTAATGAGTAAACTTTTTTGAGCGTTGAATGTTATGAAGAACTTTTACAACCCCATAAGCTGCAAGTGAGCCAATCAAAGCTCCACAAATTACATCGCCAGGGTAATGAACTCCAACATAGATACGGCTGTAACTTACAATTATTGCCCAAGGAAATAAAAATTTGACCCAAGCGTGTTGCTTTCCATATTGTAGATAGAAAAATACGGCTAAGGTAAAACTATTAGCAGCGTGCGAACTGCAAAAGCCATATTGTCCTCCACAACCTCCTACCAAATGTATCACATTAGCTAAACTGGGCTCATGGCAAGGTCGTAATCTAGCGACCCAAGGCTTGAGCAAACCAGAACAAACTTGGTCTGAAATCAAAATACATAACAGTATAGCAACAAGTATCTTCCAGCCTGATTTATCTTCTTGTTTTACAATAAAATAGAGAAAAAAGAGATACAAAGGAATCCATGTAAACTTATTGGTCATCAAACTCATAAAACTGTCCATGACAGGATGATGAATACCATTCAACAAAAGAAAGGCTTGTGTATCTAATGATTTGAGAGCTTCCAACATAAAAATGAGGCTATTCTTATCTGATGAGGAGAAAATTAACCGTGTCAAAAGTGTAATCATAAAATTACACTCAAAACTCAGTACTCACAATTCAGCACTCACTTGACACGGTTTGATATTTTAAACAAATCTTAAAACTTTACGAACACGCTCAATCGTTGCTTTAGCGATTTCTTCCGCCTTAGCTTCTCCGATTTTCAATTTTGCTTCTAGCTCGTCCAAGTTATTCATATAATACTCAAACAAACGTCTTTCTTCAGCAAACTCACGAACTAATACTTCATGCAATGCTTGCTTAGCATGACCATAACCAAAACCTCCTGCCAAATATTTTTCACGCATTGAAGCAATCTCTTCGGCTGTTGCCACCAATTCATATAACTTAAATACATTACAGGTATCAGGGTCTTTCGGTTCTTCCAATCCTTTTGTATCTGTAACAATTTTCTTGACAACTTTCAATAATTCTTTTTCAGGTAAAAATACGTCGATGAAGTTGCCATAAGATTTACTCATCTTTTGTCCATCAATTCCAGGAATTGTCATAACTGACTCATCAATTCTTGCTTCTGGAAGCACCAAAACCTCCTCCTCATACTGACGATTAAATGCAGAAGCAATATCACGTGTCATTTCAAGGTGTTGACGTTGGTCTTTCCCCACTGGCACTAAATGCGCATCGTATAGTACAATATCTGCCGCTTGTAATACTGGATAGGTAAACAAGCCAGCATTGACACTTGCCAACTTTTCAGATTTCTCTTTAAAGCTATGAGCATTAGCCAACATCGGAAATGGCGTAAAGCAATTAAGATACCACATCAATTCGGTATGATAACCAGCCAACCTTGATTGACGATAGAAAAAGTTTTTCTCAGGGTCAAATCCGCAAGCCAACCATGCGGCTGCAATAGCATAAGTATTTTGACGAAGTGCATCACCATCTTTCAAACTTGTTAAAGTATGTAAGTCGGCAATGAACAAAAATGATTCATTATTTGGTTCTTTAGACAAGGCTACGGCTGGGCGAATCGCTCCCAAAATATTTCCCAAATGTGGACGCCCCGATGCTTGAATGCCTGTTAGTATTCTCATGCTAGAAGGATTAATTGGTTCTTTGTGATATTGAAGCCTTCGCAAGCTTCGAGTCCATTTTTATACAAAATTCCACAAATTCCTCCAATCCGTCAAATCATGGTTTGAACATTTTGAGTAACTTCACAAATAAGAACTGATACAAATCTATAAAAAGTAAACACATGGCCATTACTCAACAAACTTTTGACTTCCTTAATCAACTCAAAATCAACAATAACCGAGAATGGTTTCACGCCAACAAGAAAGAATATGATGGGGTAAAAGCAAGTTTTGAAGAAAGCATCCAAGAATTAATTAATAGTATTGGAACATTTGAAAACCTGTCTGGCGTAAAAATTAAAGACTGTAATTACCGAATTGCCCGTGATGTGCGCTTTTCGGCAAACAAAGATCCCTATAAAACATGGCTTTCGGCTAGTTTTTCGGAAGGCGGACGCAAGTCTGGAAAAATGGATTACTATTTACATATCGAAAATGGTGGTTCATTCCTTGGGGGAGGTATGTATTCGCCAACTGCCGAGCAACTCGCCGCTTTTCGTCAAGAAATAGATTTTAGTCCAGAAAGTTTAAAAGGTATTATCTTTGACCCACTTTTTGTCAAAACCTTTGGAACGCCCGAAGGTGAGAAAGTAAAAACGTCTCCAAAAGGTTATGATAAAAACCATCCAGAAATTGAGTTATTGAAATGGAAACAAATGTTTTTCTGGAAAAAATTCACCAATGAAGAGGTGCTTTCACCCAACTTTGTGGAACAGGTAACTGAAACGTGTAAGATATTAAAACCTTATTTGGATTACCTGAACGTAATTTTCTTTGACCACGAAGAACCAGATATTCAGTTGTTGTAGAAATGAAATTAATTCTGAAATAGGTTTCTTTAAACTATTTCTTTGCCAATATTACCTTTAGAAATTATGCAATTTAGTCACTTACACTGTCATACACAGTACTCCTTACTTGATGGAGCTTCAAAAATTTCGGGGCTTTTTGCCAAAGCCAAGGCTGATAATATGCCTGCTGTGGCCATTACTGACCACGGGAATATGTTTGGAGCATTCCAATTTGTCGCGGAAGCTGGAAAACATGGAGACGTAAAACCTATCGTAGGTTGCGAGTTTTATGTCGTGGAAGACCGCCACAAAAAAGCTTTCTCCAAAGAACAAAAAGACCGTCGTAATCACCAATTGATGCTTGCCAAAAACCGCAAAGGTTACGAAAACTTGGTAAAACTATGTTCATTGGGCTACATCGAGGGTTTATACGGTAAATATCCTCGTATTGATAAAGAGTTGATTCTACAATACCATGAAGGGTTAATTGCCACAACATGCTGTATCGGTGCGTCTGTTCCTCAGGCCATTTTGAGACACGGGGAGGAAGAAGCGGAGAAAGAATTCAAATGGTGGCTGGATTTATTTGGTGAAGACTATTATATCGAGGTACAAAACCACGAAATTCCCGACCAGTTGAAGGTCAATGAGGTTTTGTTAAAGTTTGCGAAGAAATATAACGTAAAAGTTATTGCCTCCAATGACTCTCACTATCTCGACCAAAAAGATGCCAACGCCCACGATATTTTACTTTGTATCAACACTGGCGAAAAGCAATCTACGCCAACTTACAAGGATGTTGATGATGGCGAAAGCGTGAAGGGAAAGCGTTTTGCTTTTTATAATGACCAATTTTATTTTAAGTCAACACAAGAAATGACTGACCTTTGGAGTCATATTCCAGAGGCAATTGATAATACCAACGAAATCGTTGACAAGTGTGACCATTTGAAATTGAAGCAAGATATTTTGCTTCCTAACTATCAAATTCCAGCTGGTTTTGTTTCTCAAGATGATTACCTCGAACATTTGACATGGGAAGGCGCTCGTAATCGCTATGGTGAAAATTGGGAGGAACCTCATATCAAAGAACGTTTGGCGTTTGAGCTACACGTAGTTAGAACGATGGGATTTGCAGGTTACTTCTTGATTGTACAAGATTTCATCAATGCAGGTCGAGACTTAGGCGTATTTGTAGGGCCTGGTCGTGGTTCGGCGGCTGGTTCGGCGGTGGCGTACTGTATCGGTATTACCAATATTGACCCGATTAAATACAACCTCCTATTTGAGCGTTTCTTGAATCCTGACCGTAAATCAATGCCCGATATTGATACGGACTTCGATGATGAAGGTCGCCAAAAGGTAATTGATTATGTAGTAGATAAATATGGTAAACAGCAAGTTGCGCACATTGTAACGTATGGTACAATGGCTGCCAAAATGTCTATCAAAGACGTAGCTCGTGTAATGGATTTACCACTGAATGAATCCAATGAACTAGCAAAATTAGTCCCTGATAAACCAGGCACTAGTTTGAATAGAGTAATGAATGCCCCATTAATTGGTGAAAAATCACTTGCAGAAAAAGAACAATTACAAGCTGAAGATATAGAAAACGTTAAGAAACTCCGTGAAATACGTCGAGAAGGTTCTTTGCGTTCAAAAGTATTAGAAGAAGCCTTGGTTTTGGAAGGTTCTGTTCGTGGTACGGGTATTCATGCTGCTGGGATTATTATTGCGCCCAAGGATTTAACAGAAATTTTGCCTGTTGCTACTTCAAAAGAAGTAAACTTATTGATTACGCAATTTGAAGGTAAAATCATTGAAGATGCAGGAGTAATCAAAATGGACTTTTTAGGTCTGAAGACCCTTTCTATCCTGAAGGAAGCACTTCGTTTGATTAAACAAAATTATGGTGTAGTTATCGATTTAGATACTATTCCTCTTGATGATGTAAAAACTTACGAACTGTACCAAAGAGGCGAGACAAACGCTACCTTCCAATTTGAATCTGGCGGGATGCAAAAGCACTTGTTGGATTTAAAGCCCGATCAATTCTCGGATTTGATTGCCATGAACGCCTTGTATCGTCCTGGCCCGATTGCCTATATTCCCAACTTTATTGCTCGTAAACATGGTCGTGAGGAAATCTCTTACGATTTGCCCGACATGGAGGAATACTTGGCGGATACCTACGGAATTACCGTTTATCAAGAGCAGGTGATGCTTTTGTCTCAGAAATTAGCAGGATTCTCGAAAGGAGATGCCGACGTTCTGAGAAAAGCAATGGGTAAAAAAGACCGTTACACGCTTGATAAAATGAAAAGTAAGTTTGTGGATGGTGCCAAAGAAAAAGGGCATCCTGAAGACAAACTCAACAAAATCTGGACAGACTGGGAAGCCTTTGCACAATATGCCTTTAACAAATCTCACTCGACTTGTTATGCTTTTGTAGCTTACCAAACTGGCTATCTAAAAGCCCACTATCCTTCGGAATACATGGCTGCTGTGATGTCTAACTCTTTAGGCAACATTGAAAAGATTACCTTTTTTATGGAAGAGTGTAAGCGCATGGGATTGCCTGTATTGGGACCAGACATCAATGAATCTTACCGCTCGTTTGCTGTTAACAAGAAAGGAGAAATTCGCTTTGGATTAGGTGCCATCAAAGGAACTGGTGATGCAGCTGTAGAATCTATTATCGAGGAGCGTGACAAAAATGGTCCTTACAAGGATATTTATGACTTTGTGACTCGTGTAAATTTACGTACCGTAAACAAGAAAACACTCGAAAGTTTGGCGTATGCAGGTGCGTTTGACTGCTATCCAGAAATTCACCGTGCTATCTATTTTGAAGAAAGTGAAGGCTCTACTTTTATTGAAAAAATTATCCGTTATGCCAACAAATCTTCTGAAATAGCTTCTTCGGCACAGGCATCATTATTTGGAATGCTGGGTGAAGGTGGTGGAGCAGATATTGCAAAACCCAAAATTCCAAGTATTGAAAAATGGTCGCAAATGGAGCGATTAAAGTTCGAAAAGGACGTTGTGGGCATCTATATCTCTGGTCACCCGCTCGATAGTTATAGACTTGAGCTTGATAGTTTTTGTACCACTACACTTGATAAAGTCATGGATCCTGCCTACAGAGGGAAAGAAGTAAGTGTAGGAGGTATTGTTACAAAAGTAGTAGAACGCTATTCCAAAAACGGAAATCCATTTATGTTGTTTACACTTGAAGACTATAATGGTAGTTATGAATTTGCGCTTTTTGGTGAGGATTTTGTCAACTTATCCAAATATGTTTCACAAGATAGATTCTTGTATGTAAAAGGTACTATTCGCAACCGTTGGGGCAAACCTGATGATTGGGAATATAAGCCTATGAGTATGCAATTGCTCTCGGAAATTAGGGATAAATATACCAAAGAACTAAGTATCACTTTAGGACTGCAATCAGTAAATGCGATGATTGTGGATTCACTCAATCAACTTTTTCTCAAACATCAAGGTACTTGTAGTGTTTCTGTAAAAGTTGTCGACCCTGAAGACAAAGTTGAGGTTACTATGCTTTCAAGGAAAAATAAAATATCTCCAAATAATGAATTCTTGGAGGAGCTTCAGCAAATCAATGGAGTGACTTTTAAGTTGAATTAATTGGAAGGGCATAGTTAGGAAGGAACAAAGGCACAAAGTGAATAATCTCGAATTGAGTGATTTGCGCTTTAGTAATTATGTTAAAATTTGTAATTAATGGTAGAGAGGTTACACTTTACGTTTAAAGCAGAAATAGCATAACAATATCAAAAAAGCGGTTGAAAATGAATTTCAACCGCTTTTTTGATGTAAAATCATAGAATCATCTCAGCTTTAAACTGTTTCTATTGTGTAGGCACTTTCAACTTTTACATCCACCTATTTGATTGTTTTATTACAAATCTCCACTTGGCCCAAAAAACTCATAATGTAATTGCCCTTCTGGAATTTCTAATGCTAAAAGCATTTGTTTGACTTGTTTCATAAATGGTACTGGACCGCAGAAATAATATTCAGCATCGAGTGATGAGATATTTGCTTTAAGGATTTCAGGCGTAAGTAAACCTTGATAATCTGGTTGGTCGGTCGATGATGGCTCATCGTAGATTGAAATCACTTTCAAGCTCTCCTTTTTACCCGCTAACTGACGACTTCTTTGGTCAAAAGCATGAACAGCTCCATTTTTGGCACATTGAATAAACAAAACTTCGTTTTCGGCGTGATGAAATAAATTCATGTACATACTCATCAAAGGTGTAATTCCAACACCCCCAGCAATCAATACGATTGGTTTTTGTGTAGGTTCTAGTACAAATTCACCCGCAGGAATCCCCAAATTGATGGTATCTCCAACCTGAGCTATCTCATGCAAATAATTTGAAACAACACCTGCGGGCTTACCTGTTTCCTTTTTAACCGAAATTCTTAAGGTATTTTGAGTTGTACAACCTGACAAACTATAATTTCGTGTAAAAGTATTTTCAGCACCAGCAATAGAAACATTTACTGCTACATATTGTCCAGATTTGAATTGTGGTATTGAAGTATTATCAGTAGGTTTCAGATAAAAACTAGTAATGATACTAGACTCCTCTTCTTTTTTTATAATTGTATAACTTTTCTGTCCACGATAACCACCCTCCTGCTGCTCAGCTTCTTGATAGATTTTTTCTTCAATGCCAATCAACAAATTAGCTAACTCTTGATAAGCTTCAGCCCAAGCATTTATAATATCATCGGTAGCTGCATCTCCCAAAACAACCTTTATTGCCTCTAATAAATTAGTTCCTACGATATCATACATTTCAGGAGTAACCGACAAACTTGTATGCTTTTGTGTGATTTGAGTGATAGCTTTTGCCAACACTGCTGGATTTTCGATATTAGCAGCGTAGGCGTACACGGCATTTGCCAAGGCACGCGGTTGGGTTCCGTGTACTTGGTGAGTCATATTAAAAACATTTTTGAGAGAAGGATTTCTTTCAAATAACAATTGATAAAAAGTTTTCGTAATTGCCTCTCCATGAACGGCTAACACAGGCACGGTAGCCTTTACGATTTCTATAGTTTTTGCACTTGCCATAATATTACAATAAAGAATAAAAGACCTTTTAATCTTTTATATGATTAAAAAAATGTGTTTTATGAAAATGATTACATGGTGATATTGCCAACATCATAACGATTCCTCATAAACGGTTCTTTGTCCTTATCTGAAGGATTACCATTTACGAAAAAAAAATATTTATTTACAACTCACCAATAAGCTTACCGCTTCAAAAAGGTCAATCCATCGGCCAAACCTGTAGCTACATCGTACAGCGAGGTAGTTTCGAGAAGTTTGGTAATGTCGGCTCTAATTTTAGCAAATTGACTATGTAAAGGACAAGGATTAGCTCCGGAACACTCCTTTAGTCCTAATCCACAACTTTTGAAAATATCGTCGCCATCCATTGCGCGCACCACCTCTGCCAATCGTTTTTCTTTCATCGCCGATTCGGGAATTTCAAATCCCCCATGTGGTCCTTTTACCGAATCTACAATATGATTTTTGGATAAAACCTGCATGATTTTTCCAGTAAAAGCTTCAGGCGATTCTATGGCTTGGGCAATATCTTTTATCCCCACCCTTTTTTGTACTAAAGACTGAGAAGCAATATAAATACAGGCTTTGATAGCATATTCGCAAGTTTTAGAAAACATAACTACTTTTGTTAATTAACATGACAAAGATAAATCATTAATAAAAGATAAAAAAGTCTTTTATTTGATTTTTTATATAATCACCCCAAGAAAGTTTTCCTAAAGTACGTTTACATTTCTAGAATTTAACTGCTTTTTTTATTCCAATAAAAATAAAATGGTATGCCTGAGGCAATTAGACCCAAACCAGAAATGGCCTGTACAGGTTGAGTAAACAACGTGACTGTGACCAATACCAAACAAAATAAGATAAAAACCATTGGTATATATGGATAACCCACTACTTTGTAAACTCGTTTGAGCGCTGGTTCTTTCTGTCGAAGCAGTATAACCCCATATGCTGTGGCGCCATAATAAATAAAAGACGCAAAGACTAACATATCTGTCAGTTGGTCAAAACTACCTGACCAAATCAATAGAACCGACCATAATGCTTGAAAAAGAAGTGCATAAGCAGGTGTTTGATATTCTGGGTGAATATGAGCTGTTTGTTTAAAAAATAACTTATCTCTTCCCATGGCATAAAACAACCTTGCTGACATCAAAATAGTGCCATTGGTGGCGTTTAGAGTAGTAAGCAAAATTAAACACGCCAATAATATCGTACCAATTGGGCCAATCATTATTCTCGCCACCTCAATTGCTGCAATGGTATTAGGAGTTTCATTCATACTAATAAATGCTTCAATGGGTAGTATTCGAAGATATACCAGATTGAGCGATACATAAATCAGTATGACAGAAAGCGTCCCAAAGGTGAGTGCCAAAGGCAAATTTTTTTGAGGAGATTTGACCTCCTCTCCGATAAATCCTATATGATTCCAACCTTCATACCCCCAAAATGCGCCTAAACAGGCAGCAAACAAAGCTTTTATCCACGACCCTGAAGTTCGATTGTGATATACTTCGAGATTTGAAGAATGGTTTAAATTTTGCCAAGAGCCCTGCGGACTCCATAAGCCCCAGCACACAAAAACGGCTACTGCCAAAAACATCAAAAATGTCAGTCCATTACTCAATTTCTCAGCAATTGTTAATCCTTTATAGTTGACATAGCTAAGCGATGCGACCAAGAGCGTTGCTATTACCTTGATTAAAATAGGTGCATCGATGGAAAATATCTGTAGATGTTGGGCAAAAATTGAATAAAATGATTCTGCAAAAACATACGCTAGGGCTGCAATTGAGGCTGTTTTCATCACAGTAAAATTACCCCAACCATACAAAAATGCAAAAAATGAATTATAGACTTTTCGGTAATACTGATACTCCCCTCCCGAATCAGGAAAGAGACTTGCCATTTCGGCAGTTGTTAGTGCCCCAGCCAAGGTGATAAGTCCTGCCACAATCCAACACAATAGCACCAACCAAGGCGAACCCAACTCGGCCGACATAGGGGCTATTTTTTTGAAAACTCCCGAACCAACAATCACACTTACTACAAGCAAGCTTGCCGAACGAAGTCCTATTTTGGGCTGGAGAATAGACATAGATGAGTGCTGAGTTAGAAATACTGAGTTTTGAGTTTTTTTGAATGATATTAGATTATTCGATTATAAATAAAGTTGATACTTCATAAAACAGACTTTTAAACTAGTGGTGTGCTTTAGAAATTCTTCGTTCTATTTAGCAAGTTAAAGGATAAATAAAGTAATACCTTTATCAATGGTTCACCTTGAAGATATCCGTTAACTAATAACTGATAACTTCAATTTATTACTTTAACAAAGAAAACCCAAATCCACTTTTTTTGTTGAGATACATCAAACCATTTTTGACTTCAAAACCTCCTGTTACCAAATCTTCTGCCAAGTCAAAACTGCCATCCAAGTCAAGGTATTTTGTATTTGGACAAGCATAGGCAAGATGTAATGCAGCCGTAATGCTGGCAATACTTTCGTCATTGCAGCCCCAAAACAGACTAATTCCAGCATTTTTGGCAATTTGAGCAATTTCAATAGCGGGTAAAAGTCCACCACATTTCATTAGTTTGATATTAAAAATACCAAATCTTTGAGGCTCTGAAGCAAACTTAATGGCGTAGTTAGCATCTTTCAAACTTTCGTCTGCGGCAATTACTGAAGTATAATCTAAGGTTTGATACAAGCTCTTTTCTTGTCCTACTTCAATAGGCTGTTCAATTAATTCAATATTAAGACTTTGGGTTTGTTCAAACCATTTTTGAAGCGTATCTATATCATATCCTTGATTAGCATCAACACGAATTGTTATGGTATTGCCAAATGATTTACGTAGGGCAATTACTCTTTCTACATCTTCTTGCAAATCTAATCCTGTTTTAATCTTCAGTGTCGTAAAACCTCCAGAAAGGTATGCTTTTGCTTCATCTAGGGTTTCTTCTACACCTTTTATGCCAACTGTTACTGAAGTTGGCAATACTTCGATTTTTCTTCCGTAGAAATCTACTACAGGTATTCCTAAATATTGACAAAAAGCATCATGAAGCGCTAAATCTATAGCAGCTAAGGTGCCAGGCAGATAGCCAAAATACTGCTGCGCTTCAAAAATAATTTGTTGAAAATGTCTTATATCACTTCCGATAAGGTTTTGAACAAAATCAGTTTGTAATGAAGACAATGTCTGAACTGGATTTTCACCAACAACCTCCTCAGCAGGACTTGCCGACCCTACACCAATAATCCCATTTGCTAATTCAATTTCTAAAAATACCAATTGTACATCAGAGAATGTACTATAAGCAATAGTATAAGGTTTGGTAAGTTTCAAATACTTGATATAAGCACGAATAGCTACAATTTTCATGGTATTGGGTTAGTTTAAAATTAAATTTAAAACCTCCTCTACCCCTTCCTGTAGTGGCAAAACAACAGGGATTCCTAATTCTTTTTGATAGCTTTCTTTAAATCCAAGATATTCCTCCTCTGTACAATCTTCTGTATTAAGTGCCAAAGCTATCACCTCAGCTCCAAGTTTTTGTATCAATTCAATTTCTGAACTCACACTTGGTATTTCGCCCCAATGGGGCTCGTTGTCATAATATTTTCTCTTGGGTGCATGTACTAATACAACCTTTTTGGCATTTCCTGAAATAATAAACTCAAATCCACAAGGACCACTTGGGTTTCTTAACGCAGATTGCCCTTCGAGCAAGATAAAGGCGGGCTTAGTTTCTTTCCAGCAAGTGACAATGGCATGTTCTAATTCGCCCGAAACAAAATCATTGAGTGTCGAATCAAATACAAAGCCGTATTTTCCACCTTGCAACCAGCCCGTTTGACCTGTATAAATCATTTCGGCTGATATACCCTTTTGAGCTGCACTTTGGCGTAATAATCTGGCTGTGGTACGTTTTCCCAAGGCACAGTCCATACCCATAACCGCTACAATAGGCACATCTACTTGATTGATTTCTCCTGACCAAAAGTGTAAATCTTGACGTTTTTTAGGTTTACGAATATCTATGAGTTCCAAGTTTTTTTCCTCTGCTAATTTGACAAAAACTGGATTATCAGTCAAATATTCATGAAGTCCGTTTACTACAGAAATACCTGCTTTCAGCGCCATTTCAACAACTCCAACCATCGATGGAGGCAAAACCCCACCCACAGT
The DNA here is from genome assembly GCF_030056705.1 of Flectobacillus longus. Lineage (GTDB taxonomy): Bacteria > Bacteroidota > Bacteroidia > Cytophagales > Spirosomataceae > Flectobacillus > Flectobacillus longus. The sequence goes on along the minus strand of NZ_JASHIC010000011.1, from coordinate 99,931 downwards.
TGCTACTCCTATAATTAAAAAACGAATCTCGTTTAATTGTTCAATAGCTTCTTCTAATGAACCATATATGGGAATATTTCGATGTTTTCCATCCAAAATTTCTCCAGCATCTTTGCCCGACAACTTAGGGGAGTCAATTACACCAACAATGTCAAATCGCTCAGTGCCTCTTATCAAGCCATGTGCTGTTTTGGCATCGTTTGTTTCCAATAAACCGTTGGCTAATACTACAGCTGTGTTCATACTTATGAGGTGATAGGGTGTTAAATAAGGGCAAAAGCAAATCAATGCGATTGCCCTATTAGGATTAGATATTAAGGTGAAAAATGAATACTATTTAATAATTATTTGTCCTGACAATTTCCCTGTAGGTATTTGGTCTTGCCAAACTAATTCACCATTGACCCAAACCATTTTGATGCCTGAAGAAATGGCTTTTGGGTTTTTCACATCTGCATGATCAATGACTGTTTCAGGGTCAAACAGCACCATATCAGCATAATAATCTGGTTTGATAAGACCTCTGTTCTTGATACCCAAATTTTCAGCAGTAAGACCCGTCATCTTGTAGACGGCTGTTTCCCATGAAAATAGCTTTTTCTCTCGAACATATTTACCTAAAACTCTCGTAAAAGCCCCATGCCCTCTCGGATGTCCACTTCCTGCCCCATCTGAGCAGATATTGGTGTGTGGCCAAGCCAATATTGCCTCCACATCTTCATCATCCATAGATTTTCCCATAATCGCTTCAATTCCTTCGTCATAATCAGGGTTCTTCTTATCAAACTCCTCCGCTTCAGCAACTAAATCCATTAAAGTTTGAGCTTCAGTTTTTCCTCGTAAACTAGCGATTTCTGACAGCGTTTTACCTGCATAAGATTTATTAGGAGCAAACCTTACAATGATAGATTCTTTTGGGTCAAAAAGCTGTTCTGTGGCCATTTGGGCACTCTCAAGATTGGTATAATCTCTTTTGGGAAAGAGAACCCTCAAGGTTGAATGCCAAAAAGTATAAGGATAGCAGTCCGCTGTAATTTGAATACCTTCTGCACGAGCTTCTTGAAGTTTTGCTAAAATTTCGTGTGCAGATTTCCATTGAGAACGAAGGGCTATTTTTCCATGAGAAATTTGAACAGGAATTTTTGCTTCTCTGCCAATGTCAATAATTTCGTCGATAGCTTCTGTCAGATTTATATCTTCGCTTCTGATATGGCTCATATATCGTCCGCCGTTTTTGGCAGCTACTTTTGCTAATTCGAGAACTTCATTTCGGTTTGAGAAAAAAGAAGATTCATACTCTAGCCCTGTATTTAGTCCAATAGAACCTTTTTGAAGCTCACTTTCTAACAACACTTTCATTTTATCGACCTCCTCTGGCTTGGCTGTTCGATACAAACCTCGCGGTCCCATCACTTTTTGTCGGAGCGTGGCATGTCCTGTATAGGAAGCAACGTTAACCGCAACAGGTTTTTCTTGCATCCATTTACTCAAACTATCCATGGCATAACTACTACCATCTTGTCCAATGACAATCGTCGTAATGCCTTGACTGAGCATTGGTATGGCAGTAGGAGTTTTGTCCAAACTTCCAAAATGATGGCTATGCGAATCAATAAAGCCAGGTGCAAGAATTTGTCCATTTCCATCAGTAACAGTCTCGCCCACAAAAGGTTCTAATTTGCCAATTTCCCAAATTTTGTTATCTTTAATCCTAACCTGAACTTGTTGGCTTGGTAAACCTGTACCATCTATCAACTTGACATTTTTGATTAAATGTGTTTGGGATAAATGAAAAGGTTTATCCGAAAGAATTTTTTTCAGGATATTTCTAAAAATGGGATTTGTCCCATTGGATAATAAAATAGCAGTTGTTTGAGATTGATTATTTCTGAAAATAGCATTTTGAAAACCAACCCAAGAACCTGTATGTTCAAAACCATTTTTAGTAATTCCCCAACCAAAACCATAAGGATAGGTTGTGCCATCATTGAGGATAACAGGTTTGAAAGCCTCTGCCCAAGTAGCAGGCTTTAGTACTTTATTTTCAGAAACTAATTGAACCCATTTATTCAAATCCTCGGCACTAGCATAGATATTGCCATCGCCAACAACCCCATCCAAACGAATGAGGTCATTGGAAATGGATTTCCCATTTTTCCTTTCAAAACCTAAAACACGTTTTCTGTTTTGATTAGGGCCATTCAGAAAATAAACAAAAGTGTTTTTTAGTCCGAAAGGCTGGGCAATTTGAGTGCTGAAGAAGTGTTCGAAAGATGTTCCAGAAGCTTTTTCAATAATACTTGCCAAGAGCAAATAACCTGTATTACAATACTCCCATTTTGCTCCAGAGGCAAAATTTAGCGGAGGATGTTTTTCGACCAGTAATTGAATGAGCTTATCGTTGGTGAGCGTATCGAGGGTATTGAGATGGCTCATTGCCAAATCAAAATATTCTGGCAAACCAGAAGTATGAGTCAATAGTTGACGAATTGTAATCTCTTGATAAGGGAAATTTGGAATAAAATTTATGACTTTCTGGTCATATTCCAATTTCCCTTGCTCAAAGAGTTTCATAGTCATCGTTGCTACGAATTGTTTAGTAATTGAGGCAAGATTGAAGGGCTGAGCCGCATCTAGCGCATTGCGCTGTAAGTAATCAGTCCACCCAAGTGCCTTTTGAAACTTGATTTTTCCTTTTTCGGACAAAAGAACCACTCCGCTAAATTGACCCTGAGCATATAAGACTCGCATGGCACTATCCACTTGGGCAATTTTTTGGGGAGTTAACTGGGCAGTTGTCCTACAAAAAGGATAAAATGCTGCCATAAGCAACAATAACAAGTTTCTTTTTAGAGGCATTTTATCAGATGTTTATGCTGATTACTTATTCGAAATTTATATTTTATTCTTTAAAGTAATAAAAATCACTATACTAATTTTTGTCATTTTCAGAAAAATAAGCATATTTTGCTTTATTAACATACAATTAAATTATCAAACAGAATATTATGCTGGACCCTACCGACCAACAAATTCTTCAGTTATTACAGCAAAATGCCAAACTAACCATTAAAGAATTAGCCGAAATGTTGAATTTGACCACATCTCCTGTATTTGAGCGAATCAAACGGTTAGAAAAAGACGGTGTTATATCGGGCTATGTAGCCTTGGTAAATCCCGAAAAAACGGGGCGTGGACAAGTGGTTTTTTGCAATATTTCCATGCCTATTTATACCCACGAAAACATCGATACCTTTGAGCAAATCGTACAAAATATGTCAGAGGTAATCGAGTGCTATCACTTGGCTGGTACGGTTGACTACCAGCTCAAAGTATATGTTAAAGACATTAAAGAATATGATGGTTTTTTGCGCAGAATGGCCGAAATCCCTTCTATTAAGGTACATAGTAGTACCGTTGTTCTTCATCATGTAAAATATACAACGGCAGTTCCCGTAGATTAAAACTTGTATCTTTATAAATCAAACTAAATTTTTCATAAAATCGTCAACACAAAAACCAATGAAATTATTTTTTATTTCGGCAAGTGCAATGGCTTGCCTTTTGGGTTTTTCGGCTATTGGACAAAAAGGTGGTCCTGAAGTGAAAAACCTAAAAAATATCAATCCTAATGCTATCAAAGCAACTATGACGTTTTTGGCAGACGACTCGGTGGAAGGTCGCCAACCTGGCACTAGAGGCTTTTCGGTTGCGTCAAAATTTGTTGAAACACAAATGATGCGAATTGGCTTAAAACCAGCCATGCCCGACGGTGGTTATATCCAACCAGTTCCCTTGAAAAAAGGGATTGTTAGCGAAAAACTCACCGCCATGACTCTAGGCGAAGAAACATTAACTTACGGTCAAGAGTTTATTGCTAGTCCGTATATGCCCCAAGCAGAGTCGTCAGTATCAGCGCCTTTGGTATTTGTAGGTTACGGTATTTCGGCACCAGAAATGCAATATGATGACTATAAAGGCATTGATGTAAAAGGCAAAATCGTTGTATTTTTCAATGCAGCTCCTGAAAGTTTTCCTTCTAATCAAAGAGCCTACTTTACGACAAACCCAGTAAAGTATAACGAAGCTATCAAGCGTGGTGCTGTGGGCGTTATCGCTGTCAACTTTCCCAACGACAAGCGTTCTACGTGGGAAGCTACCGTTCGCAGAACTAAACAGGGTACTTTTAAATGGTTGAATAAAGAAGGACAGCCGAACGATGCCTTCCCAGCCTTGAAAGCTGTAGCCACCTTTAATCCTGACAAAGCTGAAAAATTATTTGCTAAATCAGGAAAAACATTTGCTTCGGCTGTAGAAAGTACAAAAGCAGGTAAAGCCGAATCTTTTGATCTAAATATTCAGGCAAATATTAAAGTGAATACACAGTTTACTTCTGTGGCTGGTTCAAATTTGGTGGGGATAATCGAAGGTTCTGATCCAAAATTGAAAGATGAATATATTGTTTACACTGCCCACCTTGACCATTTTGGAATCGGGGCGCCAGTGAAAGGCGATTCGATTTATAATGGTGCACATGACAATGCATCGGGTGTGGCGATTTTGTTAGAAATTGCTCAAACCTTCAAAAATTTACCAGAAGCCCCAAAACGATCTATTGTTTTCACAATCGTTACTGGTGAAGAATTTGGCTTACTGGGCTCTGATTATTTTGCAAGTAACAGTCCTCTTAATGGGAAAATCGTAGCTGATTTAGCGATTGATATGCCTTTCTTCTTCCATCCTGTTCTAGATATTGTTCCTTATGGTGCACAACATTCAAGCTTGAATCAACAAGTAGAAAAAACAGCAAAGATTTTGGGATTAGGTATTAGTCCAGACCCATTTCCAGAACAAGTGGTATTTATTCGTAGCGATCATTTTAGTTTTATCAAAAAAGGTATTCCTGCCTTATTTATCAAAAGTGGTTTTAAAACTATCCCAAGCGACACGATTGATAGAAGCAAATCGGATGTAGGCTGGAGAAGTAGCATCTACCATACACCACAAGATGACATGTCTCAACCCTTTGATTTTGATGCAGCAGCTACACATGTAAAAGTAAATTATTTGATTGGTTACTATGTGGCGCAAGATTCAAAATCACCTGATTGGAATGTTGGAGACTTCTTCGGAGGAAAATTTGGAAAGAAATAGCTAAAAAAGGAATGACAATCGTCATTCCTTTTTTTATTGGCATTTTTTTTGTGCGATTTTTACCATCCTCTGCTTATCGATAATCTTATCTTTTTTTACTTCTTGCTCCTATAAATAATATTTTTTATTAAATTAGGCAACGCTCATCATTATTTTTCAGTCATTGTCATTAAGAACCATACCTTACTAAATTATAACACACAAAAACCATATATGCCGTTTAACTCAATTCATTTTATCTATTTCTTTGGTGTAATATGTCCAATTTATTGGCTTTTTAAGGCGAACTATAAAGTTCAAAACTTAATACTCCTTGTTGGGAGTTTATATTTCTATTCACAGGTCGACCTAAAGCTATGTGTATTATGGGGTGTTATTTTCATGATAACGTCGTCATTAGGAAAATCCATTGAAACTTTTCAGCTCCGAAAGGTTACCTTAACATTAGGTCTTTTACTAATTTTCTCGCAGTTATTTATTGCAAAATATTACAACTGGCTAATAGGTGATTTTTCGCATACAATTTCTATCTATAAGTTTGTTTCTACCATCGGACTATCTTATTATACCTTGGCAGCATGCAGTTATCTGATCGATATTTATAGAAAAAAGTTGTCTCCAGTAACAAACCCAATAACCTTGGGGGCATACCTATCTTTTTTCCCTCAGCTCTTGTCAGGCCCGATTCCAATTGCATACAAAGACTTACCTCAATACAGTCAACCAAGAAATATTACTATAAACTCCGTTGAAGATGCTGGTCAAAGAATTTTATGGGGAATATTCAAAAAAGTAATTGTCTCAGGACTATTAGCAAAGCCCGTAGACTATATTTTTTACAATCACAGCGAGCTAGGGATTATCTATCTTTGGCTTGCGATTATCCTCTATAGTTTTCAGGTATATATGGATTTTTCAGGATACTCAGATATGGCTTGGGGTATTGCCAAACTCTTGGGGATTAAAATCAATGCGAATTTCAACTCTCCTTTCATTTCAAGAACCATAGATGAATTTTGGAGAAGATGGCATTTATCGCTCAGTGCATGGCTCAAAGAGTATATTTACCTTCCTTTGGGGGGTCGAGGCAACAGCAAATGGCAATATATGGTCAACATATTTATCGTGTTTTTCATGAGTGGCGTATGGCACGGTGCCAACGCCAATTTTATTCTATGGGGAAGTTTCAATGGACTCTTATTTCTATTTGCAATTCTGACAGGTTGGACTAGAGAAAAAAACGATGTACAATATGGTATCAAAGGCTTTACTTCAATGTTTTTAGTTTTTTTATCTATCGCTTTCACCAGAGTTTTCTTTAGATCTCCTGATTTTGCTACGGCAATCACGTATTACAAGGAAATGTTCCGATTAGGTGACTATTCGATACCAGACATAGGGCTCGAAGGATTAGGCCTATCCCTGTTAATAGTGCTTATTGAATGGCTTCAGAGAAACAGAAGTCATCCTGCTGATATTTCAGCATGGTCATTACCATTCAGAATAGCATCTTATGCCTCCTCTATCATTATAATATATTGGGCATGGCCAACACAAAATCCTACTGAGTATATCTACTTTAAATTTTAGTATTACAGACAATTATAGATTTATAAATTACCAACCCGTTAAAACAGTTTTGACATGATGAAAAAAACAAATTTGGCTTTTGCCTTGACAACAGGAATTTTGATAATGGCTTGTAGCGACAAAAAACAAACTACTGTGGAGCAAACGACCAATTTAAAAGAAACGGTTCAAGCAGAATATCCTGAAATTCCAAGAGAAGAAATCTTGGAAGATGATACCCTTTCCACTAAGGTGTACAATGAACTAAAAGAAAGATACAAAAACCAGTTAACAGAACTTCAAAAAGCCGTTGCTGCCAACGGAGCACAACTTATTATTACTTTTTTGAGTCCAGAAGTAGGCGAAAGTTTGACCAAAAGTAATCGCCTTGGCAAAGAATTGGTAGAAGGATACGCTAAAGATTTACATGTTCCATTTTATGATTTAACACAAAAACTAGCTAAGCTAGATCCCAAAGTAGTCACTCAAATCCCTAAAGATGGTCACTGGTCAAAAGAAGGAGCCAAAATTATTGCAGAGGAGTTAACTCCAATTATCAAACAATACAGCACGGTTAAATCAACAAAGACTTTTACGGAAAAACCTGAAACTTTTGGGGATTTATTGCCTTCAAATGACGAAATTTTGGATGGAGGAAAAGGATTGCCTTATCGAGTAAAAACTAATGCCCAAGGCTTGAGGATGGATACAGAGGTATCAAGCACTAAAACCAAACAACGTGTCTTGTTTTTGGGGGATTCTGAAATGTATTTTCCTTTCTTGGATAATAAAAATATAGGTACCAGTCTGCTTCAAGTAGCATTCCCAGATAAAGAAATGTTAAATGCTGCCAACTGGGGTTATTCCATCGACGATTATGTGAGTCTCTACAAAGAAAAAGCTCAATTTGCTGAACCCGACGTTGTCATTCTGACTGTCAATGGAAATGATATTTTAGACATGTTTTTCTCACACAGAAATCGTTTTTCAAGAAATAAACAACCCCAAAATCCATCACAGGTAGAAAAGAGTTTTTATCAAAAACATTATCAGAAATAAAATAATCGGGGTAAAAAGCGTTGCTTTTTACCCCGATTATTCATTTTGCCCTTGCATTCTAGGATATTTGAAGAAACTTGACAAAGTTTGCAGTTTTAATAGACCTACAAAATTTTAGAACTCGAATCAAAGCTCTATGAATTCAAAACTTTATACCATATTTCTTGGGTTGGCCTTAAGCGCCTGCTCAACAGGAAAAAAAGCTTTAGAAAAAGGAAATTTCGACGAGGCAGTTTATACAGCTGTCGAAAGACTTCAAAAAAGCCCTACCAATAGCACCTCACAACAAGTTCTGAAAGAAGGGTATCCCTTAGCTCTCAATTATCATCAAGGCAGAGTTAATAACTGGGAAAAATCGTCAGAACCTTTTCATTGGGAAAAAGTCATCACCGAATATGATGCCATGAATCAGCTTGGTTCGGCTATTGATAACTGTCCTCCTTGTATTCGTGTTGTTGGTGATGGCAAAAAGTTTGTCGAACCCCTTCAAGCAGCACGTAATTTGGCAGCAGCCGATCGATATGATTCTGGAAATTTCCATTTGAGCAATGCCAAAGGTAATCGACAAGAGGCAAAAATGGCATTTTTAGACTTTGAACGCTCTTCTGAGATTATTCCAGGATATAAGGATGCTTCTCGCAAAATGGACGATGCCTATTCGTATGCAGCCGTAAATGTAGTGGTTGAACAAGTTACAGTCACTTCAAAAATATATCAGTTGAGTAACGAATATTTTCAGGATAAGGTGAATGAGTTTTTGAGAACAAATCCTAAAATGAACATTTTTGTACAGTTTTATGGCCCTCAACAAGCGAGTGATATAAAACTCAAGCCACACCAAATCATCCGTTTGCAATTCGATGAATTTATGGTTGGACAAACTTATATGAATACCAATACCGAAAATATTACGAGTAAGGATAGTGTAAAAGTAGGCGAAGCTACGGTCAATGGTAAGAAAGTGCCTGTTTACAATAAAGTAACAGCCAAATATACCAAAAGTCGCAAAACGGTAACTTCAAATGGCATTTTGGATATGCAAATTATTGATTTTCAAACCAAACAAGTCATTTATAGAGATAAAACTCCAGGTAGCTTTGTGTGGGTAAATGAATGGGCTAATTTCAATGGTGACGAACGCGCCTTGACCAAAGATCAATTGAATCTTTGTAAAAACAAAGAATTACTTCCTCCAGCACCACAAGTACTATTTACCGAATTTACTAAACCAATCTATGATCAGCTAACTCGAAAAATTCGTAAGTACTACGAGAACTATTAGTAAAAAGGTCTTGTTGTAAATACAAATATCTGATAAAAATATCACTTGATTCAGTCGATTTAGAATATTTTATAATCAACTATAAATGAACATTTTGAATAATTAGTACGCAGATTTTATGATTATTTCTAGAAATGTGAACCAATATTGTTGAATAAAATGTTTTAACTTTGACGAAATACATTAACTATAACGATTAAAAAAATGGGAAATTACGTAGTAGCTACTGACGCAAACTTTCAGGAGCTTATTAACTCAGACAAACCTGTATTAGTAGATTTTTGGGCAGAATGGTGTGGACCTTGTAAAATGATTGGTCCAGTTGTAGAGGCTCTTGCTGAAGACGTAGAAGGTCAAGCAGTAGTAGCTAAAATGGACGTTGATGCAAACTCAGTAGTTCCTGCAACTTTAGGTATCCGTTCTATCCCTACTTTGATGATTTTCAAAAATGGTGAATTGAAAGAAAGATTAGTAGGTGGTAATATCCCTAAATCTGTATTGGAACAAACTCTTTTGAAACACGCATAATAAATAGATTGAATCGTATTTGATACTTTCAATCCTAATTTTATTCGATTTCAATTGTTTTTATATAAGGGCGAAGTTAGACGTTTCTAACTTCGCCTTTTTATTTTCAAAGAAAAAGTAATTATTATCCGCAACATTCAATAAATTTTACGATTCTTTCAAACTTTTTTGCTTCTCAGATTGTTTAGCAATCGAGCTATCAAGGTTAATAGCTCATAATCTATCACCACTGTATGCTTCTGTGCAGATTTTTTTGCACCATTTAAAACATTCATACCACTTGTTAGCCTGTATCTCTTAAGGGCGTTACGACACACGCATTTTTTGCGTAATTTTACATTATGTTAGAAAGACCGATTACCGACTGGTTGCCTCTTACCAAAAAAGAGATTGAAAAACGTGGCTGGGACGATGTAGACGTAGTATTGATTTCGGGAGATGCCTACGTAGATCACCCTGCTTTTGGGACTGCCGTAATCGGCCGTATTATCGAAAGTGAGGGCTTTAGAGTAGCAGTTGTGGCACAACCCAACTGGAAAGATGATTTAAGAGATTTCAAAAAATTTGGTCGCCCAAAATATTTCTTTGGTGTAACGGCTGGCTGTATGGATTCGATGGTGAACCATTATACAGCCAACAAGCGTTTGCGTTCCAATGACTCCTATACCCCAGGTGGCGAAGCTGGCTACCGTCCAGACTACGCTACAACTGTTTATACCAAAATCCTGAAAGAATTATATCCAGACGTTCCCGTATTGATTGGGGGTATCGAGGCCTCTTTGCGTCGTGTAACGCACTATGACTACTGGCAAGATAGATTGATGCCAACAATCTTAGAAGATTCGGGTGCAGATTTATTGGTTTATGGCATGGGCGAACAACCTCTCAGGGAGTTGTTGAGATTGGTAAAACAAGGGATTCCGATGGATACCATCAAAAACGTGAACCAAATTGCCTATTTACAACCTTCCAATGAGCCTTTGCAAGAATTTAATGGATGGGAAACGGTTGAATTGGCAAGTCATGAAGTTTGTTTGAAAGACAAAATTAAATATGCTTCCAATTTCAAAATTGTAGAAGTTGAGTCAAATAAATGGCAAGCGAATCGTATCACACAACAAGTAGGAAATAAAACCTTGGTAATCAATCCACCATTCAAAACGATGGAGGAGACCGAAATGGATAAATCCTTTGATTTGCCTTACACTCGCCTACCGCACCCGAAATACAAAAAGAGAGGTACTATTCCTGCTTATGAGATGATTAAATTCTCCTTGAATATGCACCGCGGCTGTTTTGGAGGTTGTAGTTTTTGTACTATTTCGGCACACCAAGGTAAATTTATTGCTTCAAGAAGTGAAACCTCTATCATGAAGGAAGTTGAGCAAATCGCACAACATCCTGAATTTAAGGGTTATATCTCTGATTTAGGCGGACCATCAGCCAACATGTACCGCATGAAAGGTAAGGATGAGTCAATTTGTGCAAGATGTCAGAGTCCGAGCTGTATTCACCCTGTTATTTGCTCAAACTTAGATACTTCCCATAAGCCTTTGACGCAATTGTACAAAAAGGTAGATGAGCATCCGAAAATCAAAAAAGCTTTCGTGGGTTCTGGAGTTCGTTATGATTTATTGGTTGATGATTTCAACAAAAACAATCAAGACGGAAACCATGATGAATACATGGAGCAATTGATTACACGTCACGTATCGGGTCGTTTGAAGGTAGCGCCAGAGCATACTTCTGACAATACCTTGAAAATCATGCGTAAACCTTCTTTCAAATATTTCAGAAAGTTTAAGGAGAAATATGATGAAATTCAGACGAAACACGGCATGAATCAGCCTTTGATTCCGTACTTTATCTCGTCGCACCCTGGTTGTGAGGAGGTAGATATGGCTAATTTGGCGGCAGAAACCAAAGACTTAGGCTTCCAATTAGAACAAGTTCAGGATTTTACGCCAACCCCAATGACAGTAGCCGAGGTAATTTATTATTCTGGCGTACACCCGTACACTTTGCAGCCAATTGCTACCGCCAAAACGAAGGAAGAAAAATTAGCGCAAAATAAATATTTCTTCTGGTATAAACCAGAAATCAAAACTTGGATTAAGCAACGTTTGATTAAACTCAAACGTCCTGATTTGGCAGATAAATTGTTGGCAAATCCTAAAAAACAAGCAGCGGATCAGATTGCCGAATTTGATAAATCTTCTAATAACCAACGAAGAAAAAACAAATTTAGAAGATAAGCTTTTGAGTGCTGAGTTGGGAATGTGATATGAATTCCTGATTTCGGATTTCGGAAATGTGAAAATATAACTTGTTTTCGTACAGGTTTATTTTACAAATATTCATAAAAAAAGCGGTCGAAAATCAATTTTTTCGACCGCTTTTTTTGATAGGATAATGCTTAATCTCAAAGCATTTCTTCTTTACCAGTGAAGCATTGATTAAAAACAACCACTAACTCACTCAATAAGGACTTCTAAGAAAAGTATTTATTTTTCAGCAAATTAAAGGAAAAACGAAGGTGCCTGTTAAAAGCAATATATAACGCTACCAAGAATAAGCCGTAGCCCCAGATGGTAAAAAGCTCCATATTTCCCAATAAAAAAGACTGGGTCTGCACTCCTGCATTGACTTTCTTCATGGCCAATGTAGCCGCTGGCGCAAGGTCATATCCTTTTTGAACAAATGATTCTTGTATGGTACTCACGATTCCTGTTATGGTTGGATTTTCGGGCAATAGTTTTTCTAGAAAAATATATCGATGTTTATTGACAAAATACACTTGAAAATTTTGGACTAAACAAAAACCAATATTCGTGCCCCAAAATCTCCCAGCCACACCGATTGCACCTGCAAACGGAGCTAAATAAGCAGGTACAGCCGAAACGGTATTGAGCACCAAAGGCACAAACAATACCCCTACCCCAACACCCTGCAACATATAAGGAATCCACATTTGCGAAAGTGCCACATCGGGTAAAAACAAAAAAGTAAACCACCAATGGTAAATAGCCATCGTCAAAAAGCCTAGAATCAAAATCAGTTTGGTCGGCAACTTTTTTACCATCATCATTCCAGCAATAGTCATCCCGATAAAGACGCCCAACAAGTTCAGATATTGTACATGTGCCACCCTGAGCGGTTCCCATTGCCAGACTTTACTCATGGTAGTATGACATATCGTCAGCGTAGCTCTGGAGATATAGAAAACAATAAAAAGCAACAAACTCAAGCGTAAGTTTCGGTAAGAAAATACTCTCATATCAAAACAACTACGTCGATAGGTCATTTGCCGTATGATAAACAATGCACTCAATACCAAGCTAGTAATGGCACAAACTACTATATTGGCTGACTGAAACCAATATAGTTTTTCGCCATAATTGAGCACATATACACCTGTCAAGATTGAAATGGTCAATAAGACAAAACTTGTCCAGTCAACTTTATAAAGCGGTATTTTCCGATGAAATCGATTAGCAGTAAATGTTAGCCATATCAGGCTTGCTACCATAATTTGGAAAATAGCCGATCCAAAAGTCATGTATTTCCAATCGTGAGTATCGAGTAGCCAAACTGCAATATTGACAATAAATGGACTAGCTGCCAGCAATGCAGCATAAGTTATCGAGAATACGATAATGGTCGCATTAGGACTTTTAGTTCTAGACAACATCAAAATACGCAATGGTATCCAAGGCAATGCCATTAATATTCCTTCAAGTATTCGCAGAAAGGCAAAAACGACAAAATCATTAGTATAGGCAGAAACCACAAATAATATTGCCGAAAGCAAATAAATCGTAATAAGGTAGTTGCGTGGAGGAAAATATTTGAATAGTCGACTTTCTATTAATATTGTCGCCAGAAATGTGCCGTAGGTTAGGCTCATACTAAACTGTAAGTCTTCAGGCTCGATGTCGAAATAACTAGCTGCATAAGAAATATTGGAAGTGTATAACCCTAGCAAAGCCATGGTATGCAACATACAAATTACCAACACCACCTGAATAGCCCAATTAGGTACCCAAGGTTTGAAAATGGATGTTTTCTTCATGTTAAAAATAAAGGTATTTCCCCTTCTAATGTTTGGCAAAAACCTCTACATTAAGCCCAGCTCTCAACAAAGGATAGGAGACATCGGTTGTTTCTTGGATAGATATTTTTACAGGAACTCGCTGCTCGATTTTGACAAAATTACCTGTAGCATTATCGGGAGGAAGCAATGAAAATCGCGCTCCTGAGGCAGGAGAAAGAGATATAATTTGTCCATGCCATACTTTATCGCCCGTAACATCGGCTTTGAATTCGACCGTTTGACCGATTTTCAAAAAGCGAATCTGAGTTTCTTTAAAATTGGCAACCATCCATTTTTCCTTACTTACCACTGACAAAAGCGTTTGTCCTTCTTTAATCAATTGCCCAGACTGAATGGTTCGTTTTCCTACCCAACCGTCATACGGGGCTGTAATAACGGTGTATGAGTAAAATAATTTAGCATTATCCAAACTAGCTTTTTTCTGTTGAATAATGGTATTACCAAACGGAATTACAGAATTTGCCTCACTTGCCATCAGTTCAGTGCTATGGATTTTTTCGATTATCTCCTGATAATTGCTTTGAGCAGCCTCAAAAGCAGTTTTGGCACTTTCTACTCGCTGTTCAGTCGTGGCCTCCTCTTTCAACAAATTGAGCTGACGCTGATACTCCCTTTCCATTTCCCAAACTTTCGCTTTTAGTGCACTCAATTGTGCTTGATGAATTGCCACATTGCTTTGCGTGGTTTGTGCCTTTTTAGTAATAACATTTTCGTTTTTTAAGGCATTTTCAAAATCAGCATACGCCATATCTAGTTTAGCCCGATACTCACGCTCATCAAGTTGAATCAACGTATCTCCTCTATGAACAAAACTGTTATCCTGATAATTAACCGCCTTTACATATCCCGTCACACGACTCATGACGGGGGTAACATATTGCTCTATTTGGGCATCGTTGGTTTGCTCATGATTACGATAATACATGATATACCAGCCTCCTAAGGCAATGCCTCCAAGGGTAAGTCCGCTGGCAAAAACACTTACTACTGCATTAAAAATCCGACTTGTATCGTTTGGCTTAATTTGATTCATTGTAAAGAAAAGCCTAAGAGACAGTTATTAGAAAAACGGAATTTTCATCCGCAATCATCTAATAACTAACCTCCTATGCTAATTTAGTTGAGTTGACCTGAAGTGTAAAGAAGATCGTAGTATTTTGCCACAGCATCTATTTTCGCTGACAAAAGTTGATAGCGAGTTCGAAACAAAGCTGTATCCGCATCCATCAATTCGGTATGTAATGCCATTTGGTTAAAATACTTTTGTTTCAGAATTCTGTAGTTTTCATTGGCTTGCGCAATCGCTTTTTCAATTACCATTATCTTATCCTGTGTTTCGAGCCATGCCATATATCTACGATACATGGCATCTTGAATGACATCTTTCTGAATCTTTTCTTGTACTTGTGAAAGCTCAATCGACTGCTTTGCCATAGCCAATTTGGTCTTGACTTTAAACAAATGAGAAATACTAAAATTCATATCAATCCCAATTCTCCCAAGGCTGTACAGGTATGGATGTGGCGGAAAAAGGAATAACATATAGTTGGGATAGTTGTACCCGAACGTTCCAAACAAACTCAAAGTAGGCTTTGTAGATGCTTTAATGGCTTGGTATCCCAGCTCATTAATTTCAGTCGCTTGGTGCTTTATTTTTACCTCCTCACGATTCGAGGCACTTTCTTGAAGCTTATCTATCAACAATTCTATATGATTCATGCTGAGGGCCGACTTTGTGTCTAGCAACAAGGTATCTCTTTCAGGAATCTGCAAAAGGGTTTTCAAATCATTGAGCAATACTTTTGTATTTCGCTCATTGGTTAAAATATCGAGAGTTGAATTTGAGCATTGAAGACTTGCTTGTAACACTTCTTCTTTGGTGATTGTACCATTTTTTTTGAAAGCACTTACCAAATTAAGTCGCTCGTTTTGTTCTTTAAGGGTTTCTTTCAAAAGTGAGTCAAGCGCCACCAACTTACAAATCCCCAAATAGGTTTGTATGACTTCAATGGCTTTTTCTCGGTAAACTTGTTTCTCTTGAAGTTGAGCAATTTCTACTCTTTTTTCGGCTTGCTTAATACCAATTTTAATTCTTCCTCCTTGATAAAGAGGCATTTTGATATTGACAGTCGCATCATAAATATCAGGAATAGTCTGGTAATGAACTACTTGGTCAGCATGTTGATACTCGACCATATTACTCATACGATAATACGAAGCATGAAAATCTAAATCGGGCAACTGTATTTCTTTTTCTTCCTTTACTTTTTCGTGTGCTACTTCTGTCTGAATCCTTGCTTGTATGAGATAAGGACTGTTTTCTTTCAAGCGGTTCAGAGCTTCCGACAAATTTAAAGAAACTTTATTGCTTGTGGTATGGCTAATATGTTGTCCATAAGTGGTTTGGGCAAGCATAAGAAAACCTCCAAGGAAAAAACTCTTTCCTTGAATTGGCTGTTTGTACGTTGTCATAAATTCAACACAGATACTATAAATATATCCGATTGCGAGAGTGAAAAATGAAAATATGTTTAGGCGAAAGTTTATAAATTCCTCCACCAATAAATTTTTACTAATATCATTCTTAAAAACAGGTGCAAAACTATTTTACCCTCATGGCATGGGATATAAGTACCACAATATCGTACCATCCTCATACTCATTGTCCCAATTAACAAGTAATCTAAACCACTATCTTTTACTGGATTGACGCTACACTCTTTCTAATTCAGAGGTCATTCTACCTGTTTTTTGTAATCTTTCGTGCCAACTAAGTGCTTCGCCAAGTAAATGAGGCGTTTGTCCTCCTTTCTCCAAAGCTCTTGTATAATAATCCAACAAAGCTTCTCTATAATCGGGATGTGCGCAGTTTTCGATAATAACTTTGGCTCGTTCGCGTGGGGCTAAACCACGTAAGTCAGCTAATCCAAAATCAGTTACCAAAATATCAACATCGTGCTCAGTATGATCTACATGCGCAACCATCGGCACTACATGCGAAATAGTATCGTTTTTGGAAGCTGCTTGGCAAACAAAAATGCTTAAATAGGCATTTCTGGCAAAATCGCCCGAACCACCGATTCCATTCATCATTTTGGTACCGTAAATATGGGTAGAGTTTACATTTCCGTAAATATCAAACTCTATGGCAGTATTAATCGCAATAACGCCCAATCGGCGTATCACCTCCGCTGCGTTGCTAATATTCTGGGGTCGAAGCAGGATTTTGTCTTTATATCTTTCAAAATTGATAAAAAGTTTTTGATACCATTCCTTCGAAACCGTAATGGAAGACGCTGAAGCAAAATCCATTTTTCCTGCATCGATTAGCTCAAAAGTACTATCTTGTAATACCTCCGAATACATAGTAAGACCCTCGAAGGGACTATTAACAAAACCCTGTAAAATGGCATTGGCTACCTTACCTATACCCGCTTGTAGCGGCAACAAATGGTAGGAAAGTTTGCCTTTGTGAACTTCTTTTTCAAAAAATTCAATCAAATGTGCCGCAATAGCATCCGTTTTTGCCTCAGGTGGGGCGATTGTTGCTGCGCTATCCGACAAGTTTGTAAAGACAACCGCCACCACCTTAGCAGGATCAAATTCGATACCGATACTCCCTATACGGTCATCGACTTTTTCAATCAATATAGGCTTGCGAAAAGGATAACGTTCAGGGATATGAATATCATGAATCCCCGCGATACTTGTTGGCACAGCCATATTAACTTCAATAATCAATTGTTTGGCTTGTTGGACAAAAGTAGCTGAATTACCAACCGAAGTAGTCGGAATCAATAGTCCATCGGCTCTAATCATAGCAACTTCAATCACCGCCAAATCTACAGGGCGAATATTTTCGGCTTGTAATAACTCGGCAGTTTCGCCTAAATGTTGATCTATAAAAAGCACCTCTCCATCATTGATATGACTTCTTAAGCCATTATCTGACTGAAAAGGCATACGCTTGTAGAGTGCATGTGATTCGGCCAATAATCCATCGGTATCATGACCCAGAGATGCACCCGTTAGCAAGGTTATCTTAAGGGGAGTAGATTGGGCTCGTTCGGCTAATGCCTGCAAAACGGCCTTGCTATCGCCTGCACGTGTAAAGCCACTAGAGCCTATCACCATGCCATCCTCTATTAAGGCAGCAGCTTCTTGTGCAGTTTTTACCTTGGCTAGCAAAGTTGGAATTTGGATTCTCTCTGAATTCATTGTATGTACCTCTCGGAATTGGTTAGAGTTGGTTATGTTGTTTGTTTTGTTTCTTGTAATATGCTAAGACAAAATTAGGAAGTATCTTTGTGGTAGAAATATCTACAAAAGCCAACTATTTATCAATTTTTGCCAAAAAAATGACCCCACAACGATATTATCTTACAGAAGTAGATAAGATTGAAGATTCTATCTATTGTTTTCACGACGCTATGGGCGAAAACGATATTCAATTGCATCAGCACAAAAAAGCGCAGTTGTTATACACCGAAGGTGGAGTCGTACATATTTCGGTAGCCGACAAAACCTATTTTTTGCCTGCGAGACATTATATGTGGATCCCTCCCGAAGTACCACATAGTATTCATGCAAGCTCCCCCGAAATCATGATGCGCAATCTGTACTTTCCAATTCCAAACCAGAAAATTGACTTTTTCCATCAAATCGGTATCTATGCTGTCAATGATTTGTTGCTCCAATTATTACTATTTTCTAATCGCTGGCATGGAGATATTTTGACAAGTTCAAAGGAAGATTATATCATTGCAGAGGCTATACGTGCTATTCTACCCCAAATCAGTACCATGAATTTGCCATTGGCTTTACCTTTCTCAAATAACCAAAGACTAGAAAAAGTATTAGCATTTATGGCTAGTAACTTACATAACCCCATTGCTTTTCCTGAATTATGTGAAAGATTTGGATTTAGTCAAAGAAGTTTAGCTCGTTTATTTCATGCAGAATTAGGTATGACTTTTATTCAATACTACACGATTTTAAGAATATTAAAATCTTTACAATTATTACTAGAAGAAAAACTACCCGTTAGCGAGGTCGCAATTAGTGTCGGCTATAGCAGCATACCTACGTTTAGTAACACTTTTTGCAACTTAATTGGCTGCCGACCATCAGAATATTTAAAAATGCAGGCTAATATTTTAAAATAAACGAAGTTCAACTACAAATAATCAAAAAAAATAATTAGAAATCACTTCTACAAAATATAACTATTTTTATAAAAAATTACATTTATCTAAACAATCATTGACTTTTGTCAATGATTTTATTTATCTTAAACAACAAAAACATCAATTATCACTAATTTGCATCCAATATCACCAAATCATGTGATATAAATTTTTCCTCAAAAATTTTGTTTTTATTTTTTATGGTAATAACTTTCAGCCGTAGAAGAATCAAATAGTAAAATTCATAATAGAAAAGCTTCTTTTACCTTAACTAACTAACACCCAATTATGTTGACCAATCCTTTTTTCTGTTTTACGACACGAAAACAGATATTTAAGCGGTGTTTTTTAGGGTAAGTTAAAGGTTCTTCTTTCAAGAAGAAACCAAGCATCAATATTGGATTATATATTGAGTCTAACACATAAAAACTTTAACTTTATAGCCTTACTTTGTAAAAAAAGCCTCAGAGAAATCTGAGGCTTTTGATGTTTTTATGATTAGTAATTGTTAACCCATTGCAACACTCTTGGAGAGTTACTTCCATCTTCGGAGTATGTATTTACTTTATCTCCTTCACGAATACCAACTGAAAGGTTATTTTTAGTAAAGTCATAAACAATGATAAAGTTAGTTGCACCACAATTATGTTGCTCGCAACCACTTGCCACAAAAAGATTATTTTTCACTT
This sequence comes from Flectobacillus longus, assembly GCF_030056705.1. Classification (GTDB taxonomy): domain Bacteria; phylum Bacteroidota; class Bacteroidia; order Cytophagales; family Spirosomataceae; genus Flectobacillus; species Flectobacillus longus. The sequence continues at coordinate 80,350 of NZ_JASHIC010000011.1, read as the reverse complement.
CAATTGGCACCTCTACAGCCCAAGTACTTACCATAAATTGGTAGCGATTTCCAAGTAATTTCTTGAGGCGATTAGTCAAACTTTGCGCATTAAATAATTTTACATCAAACGGATACTTTCCTTGAAGCTTCCTCAGAAAAGCCATAGACGGTTCATCTCCTACAGTGTTTAGTTGCGATACTGCAATTTTAGCCACTGACTGTTCTGATACACCTACACAGCATAGGCACATCATAACGGCGGCATTCACGGTAATTTTTCTCATTTCTTATACGTTTATACCTATTTGGGTTCAATACATCATTTCAAATATAACGGATAAGTTCTGGAAACATGTATTAATTTTTTAAGTCTGTATAACAAATGATAAGTATGACTAACGTATCAAGGCAAAAATTAAATCATTCAAATCGCTATATATCAATCACTTAACTCAATATTACATTTGTAAGTCAAAATCTTATATGACTATTAGTGACGATTTAATATGCGTAAAACCTCCTCATCATCTTTTGCCAAATCAAAGATGGTATAACCTTCAATATTAGGAATATTTTTATCTACCCCAGCATTCACTAATAATTTTATACTTTTCAAATGAGCATTTCTTACCATATTTTTATCTTGATAAGTCCCATGAACAGCCCAAAACAGTGGAGTAGATTTAAACTCAATACATTTTTGATTCAAATCAAGGTCTTGTTGCAACAATACCTCCAATAATTCAACACCCCCACACCAAGCTGCCCAATGTAAGGCAGTCCCCCCAAAACAACCTTGGTGGTCTAAATTAGCACCTTTTGTAAGGTAATACTTCCCAAGTTGGTTGGCGTACAAACTCGCCGCTGCAATTATGGGTGTATCCTGAAGGATTTTTAGATTTTGACCATCGATATTTGCACCAAAATCTAGTAAAATTTCTGCCAACTCGATTCCTTTTTCTTCTGATATATCCTTTGTGAATATCCAATCAGCTATTCGGTGCAAGGGATGTGCCAAGGCTGGATTAGTATCGTCGAGTGGCACTCCTTCATTGGCCAACTCAGGGTGTGACTTGAGCGTGGAATAGAGCATTGCTGTATCACCCGTTTTTAATATTGCTTGCAACATAGTAAAGATGGTTAAAGGTTAGAATTACCAAATTTACTATTTTTTGAAACGAAACGGTGTTAGTCTTAGTAGATTTATAGAGCGCTATTATGACTTCCAAAGCCGTAATAAAATTATGGTTAATACTATCATAAAAATATTGAAACCAATAACCGTCGCCTCGCCACGTACAAGATGAAATACGATTGCAGACAGCATTAATAAAAGGATACCAAAGGCAGCCCAGCGACTGATTTGAGGTTTTATGTAAAGCAGACTAGGCAATAAAATACCGATTGCTCCAAGTAAATCCAATATGGCTGTTCCCCATACCACAAAAGTAGGCACTTGTACAACCCATGGCCACATCTGAGCTAGTTGGTCAATAGGAGTTGCTAATTTCAAAACTCCTCCATAGGCAAGGCTCAATGCCAAAAGAAATTGCAGTACCCAGGCAGTCAATGTTTTGAACTTGGAATTGTGTTTGTGTGTTGTCATGATTGTAAATTTAATTTTACCAAAACTACCCACTTAGCTTTTACAAAACATGGATACTTTCTTCGAGGAAAGCGCTTACTTGCAAGAAAGTAATACAAATACTAAACCCTAAGACGATGATAAACGGCATTGATTGTCCCAAAAATATACTTTCTATCAAGGATACCTTAGAAACCTTACAAGGCAAATGGAAGTTATTAATTCTGTTTGCCTTGGGGGCTGAACCTAAAAGGTTAAATCAAATTGCAAAAGAAGTGAAGGGTATTTCAGATAAAGTATTGTCCAACGAGCTCAAAAGTCTTGAAACGAATACTTTAATTACTCGAACCGCCGTAGATACTTATCCACCGACGGTGGAGTATTCTATCACGCCACACGGGCAGTCGCTACAAAGGGTGGTTGAAGAGTTACATCTATGGGGTATCGAACATAGAAAGGTGATTATGGAAAAGTAAATCATATATAAAGAATATTATCCTACCATTTACCTATCAAAAAGCGGTCGAAAAATATTTTTCGACCGCTTTTTTGATGTTACCATACTCTCGACATAAGACGCAATCACTGCGTCTCTACCAGTAAAATTCATATTAAAAATAATCCCTTGTTTTTCTACAAAAAATCAAAACTGCAATGGTGGTCCTACCACCTGCATATCGTGTGCAGCAAATATTCGTGCTCCTTCCTCAGGAGTTGGTTGAGTTTTAAGCGCACCAAGCGCTCGAAAAAAATCTTCCATTTTTCCAGAGGGTTGAAACATAAAAAATAACTTTCCATTTGAAGAAGTTTGTGCGAAAGCATGAGGAATATTCCTTGGTAGAAATATCGTATCACCAGCTTTTAATCTATGTTGTTCTTTCCCAACTTGAAAAAGATACTCTCCTTCTACAATAAAGAATATTTCATCCTGATTGGGGTGAATATGTAAAGGAGGTCCACCTTTTTCTTTTCCTACATATTCAAATACAGTAAGAAGCCCATTAGTATCTTTCGAAGATACCTTAATGTTATTAGGACTAAGTCCTACTTGAGTACTTTCCTGAAAACGACTCTCGCCAGAACGAATCACAAATGGAGATGTTGGTGCTTGATTGGTTTTAGCACTTGCCTGTGTTAAGTTAGAGCCTAATACCACTGCTGTTGAAAGAAAATTTCTACGTTGCATAGTTGTTTGGGTTATAAGTTATAACACAAATTTGCAAGGCATAAAATGGAATCTAGTGGTAAAAAAACGACATTTTTAGTAGGTATCTGCCTGCCCAAAGCTTCTTTCAGGAGAGTTCAAGTCCAACAAATGGAATTCTGTAGGCGATTTTAAGGTCAACTTTTGGTAAGTCTTTGATAAATGTTGGTAGTCGTAGTATCCACATTGCACTGCTATTGTTAACCAGTCTAATTGTGGAAATTTGTTTTTCATTCGAAACGCATTTTCAAAACGAATCAAGGAATTATAATACTTAGCTGATACACCCATTCTCTCCAAAAATTTACGCTCAAACTGACGAGTGCTCAAACAAGATTCGTTAGCTAGCCAATCGATATCAACTACGGTTGATTGGTTCAATATCTGGTTGGTGATAATATCTAATCCGTGGCTAGGCTTTACCTTTCTGGACAATAAACTTATCAGAAAGGATTCAACGATATTTACCATATCGGTATAATTCTTTGTTTCTTGTAACTTCAGGTTAACTTCCTTAATACACAATGGAAATATCGCCTCAGCATCGATATAGGAATTATTGAGTTCGAAAGACGGTATTCCTGTAAGGCGAAATAAAGCTCCAGGACGAAAAACTACTTGAAAAACCAAAAAATCTCGCCCAACGTAACGGTGAGTAACCTCGGTTTGCTGACCAAATACCACAGACTTAAGTTTTGCTTTGGTCTTACCAGAAACTGCATAATCTACCGTTTCGGTATCACGTGGATAAAAACTTAAACAATGTTCTGGCTTGGGAGGATAAGGTTTGTAGGGAATGATTTGATTTGCCGCAAAAACAAAATCTACAATTCGGAAAGTGCGGACAAATTCCTTAAAAATGGGCGATGGAGGAAATTCAAGCAACACCATAGTTTTAGTTACAGCATAAGTATTAATGAAGAATTACGAGTTATAAAATATACTTTACTTTAAGGAATCAATTGTTATACCTTAAAACAATACACTTATAGCTAGTTTGGTAAATAGCTAATATTCTTTAACTAATATACATTATTTCAGCAAAAAATCGATATTTTTGACCTATTAAACTCTGATTTACATACTACCTATCGAACCTCGCTGGCGAAGTTCTCCTTTTCGCAACATACTTTTTGTTGTGATATTTTTTGTTGTATTAAAAATCAGAGAAATTATGACATCTTCTTATAAAATCGCTGTTATCGGCGGAACAGGCAAATCTGGCTCATATCTAATTCAAGAACTTTTTTCTAATAACTTTCAGGTAAAAGCATTAGTCAGAAACTCACAAAAAATCAATCAAATTCCTGCTGGAGTAGAAATCGTGTTAGGCGATGTAACAGATATTGATGCTGTTAGACGTTTGCTTAATGGATGCACTCATGTGGTGAGTATGTTGGGTATAGGTACTCCTCCTAGCGAGCCCACAATTTTTGCTCAATCGACACAGCACATTTTGGATGCTATGCAACAAGAAGGCATTCTGAGATATATCGTAACGACAGGACTGAATGTTGATACGCCGAGCGACCAAAAAGGTGAAAAAACAAAGTTTGGCACTCAGTGGATGAAACAAAATTTTCCTATTTCGACTGCTAACAAGCAAATTGAATACGATTTACTGGTCAACTCTACGATAGACTGGACGCTGATTCGTCTTCCGTTGATTGAATTAACTGATGAAAATGTACCTGTCAATACGGATTTGAAGGATTGTACAAGAAATAAAATAAGTGCAAAAAGCTTGGCAAAATTTGTCGTTATACAGCTTTTCTCGAAGGAATTCTCAGGACTGGCGCCATTTGTATTTAATCAAGATTAGTAATTTATCGACAAGGATTGTTTCCATTAATGCTAAAATTATGGGACAATCCTTGTCGATTCAATTCAATTCTTTTTCAAATTGTTTCAAAAACCTACAAATCCCCACAAAGAAGCCTACTAACTGTACTTTCTTGTGCCAACATTTCAATTTTTCTCTAAATCAATGAGCACACAAACCACAACTAGTACAATACCAAACACCAAAAATCATTTTGAAGTACTCGATGGACTTCGAGGAATTGCCGCAATAGGCGTAGTAGTTTTTCACTTTTCAGAGTGGCTGTTTCCAGATTCGAGCAAAAACTTTATTGGTCATGGTTTTCTTGCCGTAGATTTTTTCTTTTGTCTTTCAGGTTTTGTCATCAGCTATGCTTATGACGATCGAATTCAGCAAATGAGTTTAGTGCAATTTTTCAAATTACGTCTTATACGTCTTCACCCCTTAGTTGTGATTGGCTCGTTACTAGGTATTATTTTTTGGTTTTTGGCTCCATCGGCTTTTGATACAAGCAAGTATTCTATTACTCAAATTATTTTGCTTTCTGTCACATCATTATTGCTCATTCCAATGCCAACAATGGCCGATAGACTACTAAACCTATTTGGACTCAATGCTCCTTCTTGGTCGCTTTTTTGGGAATATATCGCCAATATTCTCTATGCTACTATTCTACACAAATTGTCTGTAACAGCCTTAAAAATATTACTTTTCTTTGCGACAGTATTTCTTACCTATACAGCTTATGATAAAGGCACACTCACAGGTGGCTGGGGAGGCACTACCTTTTGGGATGGCTTAGCTCGTCTTGGCTATTCATTTCTAATTGGCATTTTGATTCAAAGAAAGCAATGGATTATTCAAAATAAAATAGGATTTATAGGGCTTAGTTTTATGCTATTGTGCATGATGATGATGCCTTATGTTGGGAAGTATTGGGTTTCTGAATTATTGGTTGTTTTATTCTATTCGCCTTTATTAGTATCACTTGGTGCTGGAACAATCAATTATGTTTCTACTCAAAAAATAGCGAAACTATCGGGTGAAATCTCCTACCCTCTCTATATGTGTCACTATTGGACTAACTGGTTTTTTGCAGAATATTTGGCGAAAACAAAACCTAGTACAATCGACATTGTCCTTGTTGTCATTTTGGGTACTTTGGCATTGATTTTATTTGCCTATATTATCATGAAGTATGTAGATAAACCTATTAGAAAGTATTTACTACAAAAATATGGAAGGTAAATATTAACGTAGAATTATGAGTGATGAGTTGTGAGTTGTCCTTGCCTAAAATAGGTTGCCCTCAAAAGTAATATTTGGATTTAAAGACAAACCTAAAACTCATCACTTTAAAGTATATCTGTTTGAGTAGGATATTGTTCAAGTGTTAATTTGATGGTATCTTTCAAAATTTCAGACAAAATATTTAGGTCTATATCAGCTACTTTTTTCACATAAATACATCCTTTCTCCATTTTGTATTTCCCTAATTTGGACAACCAAATAGAGTCTTCTTTGTTTCCTCGGAATACATAAAGCGAAAAAGCTGCTTTACGAGGTGAAAATGCTATTATTGGGGCATCACCTTCTCTTCCACTATCGTATACATAATGGTATGACCCAAAACCAATAATGCTTGGCCCCCACATTTTGGCCTCATAACCTGATACTTTCGACATCAAATCTATTAAAATTTTGCTCTCTTCCCTTTTGGTTTCATTAGCTACAAATTCATCCAGAAATTCAGAGACACTTTTTTCAGTTTCGAGGGTTTTATTTTTTGCCATTTGAAAGAGGTTTAAACAGCACGTATAAATTATTAAAGCACGAATATTGGATAATTTTAAGACTTATTTTTTCAAAAATATATTTTTATCAAAGCCTTGTAAATAGCTGATTTTCCACTGGCCATTTTCTTTTTGAAGACGAACTTTGTAAGAAAACCCTTTTGAAAAAACAGCGTCACCCCAAGTCCACCAAACAGTTGCCGTTTCTCCGAGAATATCTAATTTCTTTAAGATGATTTTATCCCAAGGGTTATCATTAGGGTAATCTTGGCAACGACACCAAGGATTTGCATCCTCGCCAAAAGGAGGCATATCGCCCACCATCCATTCGTCTTTGTTAGATTTTAGTCGAGCATCAATTCCTTTTGCAATGGCATCATAATTTTGAAGAAACTCTTTTGAAAAATAGCCTGTACCTTCCAAAGACACCATTCTTTTCTGATGGATTTTGTAATTCAAACCTATATAGCGTTCTTCCTTTTTGTCACTAATAGGCTCAAAATCAACATCAGAAGTATTTGCTTCTTGCCACTTATAAGCTTTGACTAGTACATCTCTTATTGCTTTTTTATCTGAAGATACAACAGAGCTAGCATTCTTTTTAGGAGTTTCTTGCGCATAAATCGATAACTCAAAACTAGTAAGAAGCATGGTCAAAATATATATTGAAATTTTCATGGTTTTTGTTTGTTACATAGTTGTGTCAAATACTAAAAATTGAGGGTAATTTAATTCTTAGAAGATGAAATAAAAATATTTATGAGAATATTTTTATGCTATTTTATTGTCCCAATCAGGGACAATAAAATAATAATACCTATATTTACTTAAACTAAACTAGTAATTATAGGAAAAATTATTATGAAAAAAGCAGTCAAAATTATAGGTTTTACCTTACTCACAATTATTATCTTGCTCGGAGTAGCAATGGGGCTTTTCATTTACAAAGTCAAAAACGGTTTTCCAGTATCTTACGAAACCGAAAAACCTAAAATCAATTTTCCAAGCAATCAAAAAGCTGTATTAGTATTTTCAAAGACTACAGGGTTTAGACATGCTGCATCAATAGATGCCTCTAAGCCAGTATTGGAACAACTTGCTCAAAAAAACAATTGGTTTGTTTATGAAACCGAAGATGGTGGTGTTTTTAATTCAGAGCAATTAGCCAAATTTAGTACAGTAATTTTTAACAATTCGACAGGAGAAGTAATCAACGATGAGCAAAAAAGAGCTTTAGAGCAATACGTTGAAAATGGCGGAGGCTTAATTGGGATTCATGGAGCAGGTGACGACTCCCATCACTGGGATTGGTACGAGCAAAATTTATTGGGTGCTAAGTTTTCTCATCATGCTCTTGCACAACAGTTTCAAACCGCTGAAATTCAGAAGGATATTAAAGCTGACAGCACTATAAGTCAGGGATTACCAACTAGCTGGAAGCATGCAGATGAATGGTATGTATTTTTTGAGAATCCTCGTGCTAAAGGTTTCAATATTATTTACTTTATGGATGGAGATAAGATAGATGCTAATGGTTCGATTCCGATGTTGGCTCCGAATAAAAATTTTGGAATGGGCAACGACCATCCTTTAGCATGGTGTAAAAGCATTGGTAAAGGTAAAACATTTTATACCTCTTTTGGGCACAACGAAGTTGCTTGGAAAAATGAGACATTTGTCAAACTTATCGAAAATGCGATTAATTGGACACAAATGAAGTAGTAGGAATCAGGTCAAAACTAGATAATGTTTTGACCTGACTTTTTGGTAAAACCTCCTCTATTTTATCAAATAATTGCTGCCATTGTGGCTTTTGCATGTTAAAACCATGATCTGTATCCACTAAGAATACCGTAGTGTTTGGATTAAATATGTATTTTTCCAATATTTCACTACCACCATACTCGTCTTTCTTTCCTTGAATAATCAAAAATGGCGTATGTACATCTGGCAAATGTTCATAACGCTCAGGTTCTTTACCATTTTCAGGATTTTGAAATGGGTAACCTAGGCAAATCATATATTTAACGTCAGCATTGTCAGCTATTAATGAAGCTACCCGTCCGCCCGAAGATCTCGAAATTATATAGACTTCATATTTTTTACTAAGAAACTTTATGCGAGAAGCTACTCGCCGACAGCGCCCATCTATCGTGTGATGTTGATTATCATTAAATTGTCGAAACAAGTGCTGACAATATCGCCAGTTTACAGTTGCAAACAATAATTGTACACCACGAACCATTAATTTATCCCAAAATTCGGAAATATTAAAGAAACGATTTAAGGTATGTCTCATCCCCCAGATTGCCCCACCAATTGGATCTTCCCATGCAATAGCTATACCTTTTTTTTGAATATAATGCACCAAGATATAGTTCAGATTGATATCTTTTTGCCAGTCATCTCGACCAAGCAATAAAATAAGAGGCGGTTTGGTTGATGTGCGATGCATGATTGTATAGAGATACAAAACTAACTCTTCATATAAGGTTCTTTTTTTGTAAAATCTCCCATTTTTATTCATTTATTTCTTTGAATAAATGAGTTTGTTCTGGATTCTAAGCTCAATAGAGTGTTGTTGTTTTTCTATTGAGTTTTTTATTTTACGTACATTAAGATACTTCATATTTCTTTCATACAAAACAAATATGATGAAAATTCATGAAGAGTGCGTGATTTTATACTAAATAAAGCTATGTCCATTTTCCAAGATTTATCTTGATATTAAGGGAAGATTGGAATCCCAAAGCGTTCAAATTGGTACAACGTGTTTTGAAGGTATCCCAGAAAGTCGGAAAAATTTGCCACCAAAACGCCCCAATATTGAGTATTATCATAATGAGTGCAAACATATTCAAACCCATTAAGAGACCAATCCCTATATGTAAGAAAATGATATTGATAGCCCATAAACGTCGGCTAGGTTTCCAATAAATAAACACAAGAAAAGCCGTTTCAATTACCAAAGTCCACCATGACATAAGCTTCGGAATTATAGGAATTGAAGCCAAAAAGCTTAAATCAAATTGTGAATAATTGGTATTGCCAATTACATACCAAACGGCCTCCCCTTGTAGCCAATCATCGCCCATCATTTTGGCTATACCTGCATTGAAATACACCAAACATAAGTGTATTTGAATTATTCGGATAATAAATTTAGCGTTCGGAGTTACACTTACTTCTGCGCCCCTTCCTTGAAGCTTGTCAAGAGAGAGATAAAAGTTACAAGGCGCAAAAATGAGATAGAAAAGTCCTACATGCAAGAAAGTTTCGACACCATACCCAAATGTCATTGCAGTATTACAAAGCATAAAATGACTAAGCCAAGCAGTCACAACCATGATTTTGGTATGCCACCCTAGTGTTACGCCCAACAACGCAACTACATAAATACAAGTGATTAAAATCACAACCATATTATCAGTAATACCCAAAGGCATCAGAAAATTAGCTAAACCAACGATAGATGGTAATTCTTTGATTGAAAACAAATCGTAGGAAATAAACCATTCAACATATCCATTGACACCATATAGATTAAGCCATTCAGATGATAAAAATCCGCACTGTAACAGACCAAAAAGTCCAATACTTATTCTTAAAAAAACCAGTGGAAATTGGTCAACTGGCTTGAAAAAAAATTGATGAAAATTTAGCATGAGATTTTTCATGGTTGCGACAGAGAGATTGTAGGTTCGGCAGTTTGAAAAACAACTTCTAGCATTTTTTCAGGCTTGTTTCTTTTACCTTGAGCAAACTTTGACATTTCTGGAATTTTATTACGCTCAATTTTTACGGTAATTTGTGCCGCATCAGGATGTAAATCAAGCGTTCTTGCGGCCCAAGATTTTACCATGATATCCTGCAAATCGGGAGGAAGATTACTTAGTGCTAATACACAAGTATGAAATCTTTTTTCAACCTCTGTGTTCGAAAACTTAAAAGAAGCATCCTTACATCTTCCTTTCAAATCTTGCACCTTGATACTCACCAAAAAATCAGGGGAAATATTGGGTGAAAAAAAACTATAATCTGCCTGTAAAACAGCCATTTCGGTATAATATTCCGATACATTTCTGAGAGGATGAATCCAAGATTCAATCACTTTCATAGCGCTATATTCTCTGAATGATTTAATACAAATCATTGAAAAATGAAATGTAAAAAAAAGCAAGAGCAATATCTGTGACTTGGTAAAAGGATTTTTCATAAGTTGATAATGTGTTTTACCGATTTAAAAAAATTCACCCCTCCTGAATATTATTAAAGAAAACTACATTTAAGTAAGTAGGCAAAATTAAAATAAATTTTACCTGCTTTAAGCTCTAGGCTTTATGCAGTAGGCAAAAAATTAAATAGTATTTCTCATGAAATAATAGAAACTTTTTTGCCTAATGCCTACGGCTTACAGCCTAAAGCCTATTAATGCAATTTTATTTTGCATTAATACTTAAGTAATCGCGCAAAATAAGATTTAATTTATGTGTTTAGGCAACAGGCACAAGGCAAAGAGTGTTAAAATGTTTTTTAATAACCACAGCCATGCTTTTTTCCAAAGCCCACCGCCCAAAGCCGTTACCTGAAAGCCCAAAGCGCAATCTTAAATTTTATTTTGCCTACTAACTTAAACACCAGTCTTTTTCATTTACTAACGTTTGGCAGCCGCCTCCATAATGGCATTAATAGCCTTGACTTTTTCAGGGTATCTTGAAGCAAAACCACTTGTCCAGATAGTTTTTATGTAATTGCCCACAGAGGTCACAATTTCATTAGCGCGAACTCCTGCACCTACTTTATGATAAGCCGATACTGTACTTAAATTGCGGATACTTGCACTGCCCAAGCGAGTAACTTTGCCCGATTCTTCTATCGAAAGGTTATACGAAGACGCATCTACATCTTTCAATATATCCTGAATTTTGGATAGGTCATCCTTCGTAAAATTAGCCGCCTTTATGTTCGGACGAACAGCAATGACTCTGGTATTTTTAGCGCTTTTCTCTAAAATTGTATTGATTGCCTTTACCTTTTCTGGATACATCGATGCAAACTTGCTAGTCCAAACAGTCTTGACATAATTACCTACTGTAGTAATAATTTCATTGGCGGCATTGGCTACTCCACCAGCCTTATGATACGCCGAAATCGTACTAAGATTTCTGATACTTGCACTACCCAACCTTGTAACCTTTCCGCTGTTTTCTATCGAAACACTGTAGGTTGAAGCATCTGCTCCTTTCAGAATTTCTTCGATTTGTGCTAAATCTTTTTTAGAAAGATTTGCAGATTTTACTTGAGGTGCCTGTGCTATTACAGACATCATTGAGGCGACTATCATCGCAAGAAATAAGGCTATCTTTTTCATTTTTAAATAAAGTTATATGAGAATTATTGGAGGGGTGACATATCTTTCACAAGGCAATTTTGTCTCTATTTTTCTCTCGAAAAAGACAACAAAATTTCTCAACACCATTTATACAAATGGATAAGCCTTGGGGTATTAATAGCCATAAGTTTTCAGTACAAAATCGGTGTATGTCTTAAGATTAACTCTTAAATTTTGTGGTGAAATGAATGGTATCTACAGAAATGATATGCTCAAGAGTAGTGATTAGTATCAGATATGATATGTGTATGGAAGTGGTGTAAACGTAGAAAATTTGATGTATGAAAATTAACGACTCTAGAAGTCATCACCAAATTTAGAAGCGATATTTGAGTAAACGGCTTACACTAAGTTAGCAGTGAATGGTGATTTAGCAGTCTACCAAGGATTGTAGAAATTACCCATTTCGGATATTGGAAGTGTAAGTAATCTTGCATAATAGGCTTGAATAAAGGAGAATTATCTTGTTTTCCTTTATAAAAGCTCTTAGGGAGCTGATGAAAAGATTGGTTTGTGAAAAAATATAATTGATAACGTCAGTTAAGCTCGAATACATTACATCAATTATTTAGATCATAATCAAAATGATATATTGGAAACCTTTTACAAAAAGTAAACGGTCAACTTGAAGGATATTTTCAAATTGACCGTTTTACCTTTACTTATATAACAAATACTTCTTTCTCATTTTTTTGTAATCACTCAGTCCTGGCTCCCACGAGGCTCTGATTTCTTTCTCAGTTTTCCCTTCTTTTAATTGATTTTTAAAATCAGCAACACCAATCAAATAATCTATATTGCCAATTTGTTTGCTCATACTTCTATCAAAAAACTTATCTTTTTCTGGATAGTTATTATACAAATCAATCATCCATTTAAGGTTGATTTGACAAGTTTTTCTTAATTCTTTTGTATCATATTTACGCAAATCTATCCCATAACATAGCTCATCCATATACAGCGGTGACTCGCTCATACCTTTGATGCTGACTGGGGTGTACGAAAAATCGTAGATTCCTTTGTACAATGGACTACCCAATATGGTAAAGGCAAAATATGTTCCCCTTCCATGATTGAGGCGGGTGCCTTCAAACAAACATGTGGAAGGATACAGTAAAATGCTTTGTGGGGTATTCAAATTTGGTGATGGATTGACAGGTAACACATATTCCATATCGTGTTTATAGTTCAAGACCTTCACGATTTTGAGCTTACAGTTTTTTTTCTCAGGCAACCATCCTTCACCATTAATCATTTGAGCAAATTCTGCAATTGTCATACCGTGGGCAATTGGGACAGGAAACTGACCAATACCAGATTTTAGTTTCATATCTAAGATCGGGCCGTCGACTACATAACCGTTGGGATTTGGGCGGTCAAGAATCAATAATTCTTTATTAAATTCGGCACATGACTCCATAACATCTCTTAGGACGTTGATATAGGTATAAAAACGGCAGCCTACATCCTGAATGTCATAAATCATTAAATCAATATCAGCTAAATCCTCTTTTGAAGGCTTGCGTTTTTTGCCATATAAGGAAATAATTTGAATACCTGTAGCAGCGTCTTTTTCATCCGAAACTTTTGTACCATTACTGGCATTTCCTCTAAAGCCGTGCTCTGGGCCAAATACTTTTACGATATTAATACCACGAGTTAAAAGGCTATCGACTAGGTGTTTTTTACCAATTATAGTAGTAGGATTTGCAAGAATACCAATACGCTTTCCTTTAAGATATTCGAAATATTGGTCTGTCTGGTCAGCACCAGTCACTATAGTTTTGGGAGCTTTGGAGGTTGGCTCATTCCAAGCAAATAGAGTCGACGAACCAAGCATAAGCAATACTGAAAGTAAAAATTTCATAGGCTTTCGGATGAAGTAAAATGAAAATTTAAAATTGGGTTTGTAAATAAGTCTCAAACATACGAAGATAAATAAAAAACACTATCCCTTTTTAAGGTTTATCTCTTCCGATAAACCGTTCATTTCCTAATAAAAACTGAATAGCTCTTGCGATATTTCTCTCTCGGCTTTCTTCAGACTTTAGGTTTGCGATATATCTTATTATTTCCTTTTGAAGCGATGGTGAGAGTTTTTCAAATACTTGCTGGGCTTCAGAATTTGAATTTAGTGCCTTCAAAAGGTCAGGATGAATGGCTATTGCTCGACTTTCTTTATCAAATGTAATTTCAATATGTATAACTTCTCCAATTCGTTTGGGCGAATTTTTCAACATAATGGTATTAACGTAAAAACGCCATTCGCCAGCATATTTTACTAAAGTTTGCCGAAACTCCTGTTGGTTCACTTTTCCACAAACGGGAATTGGCCCTTTATCTTTTCCAGCTTGTACGAAAATTTCATCCAAAATTTGTGGTGGTATATCTACATAAGGATTAACGCCAATGATTTTTAATTCAGCTTGAAACGAGTAACCAATAGTCTTCATATTAATCAAAAGCATTATTAAGTTCAGCAATAAAAAGGTTCAAATTTTGCTTAATTGAACGAACCACAGATTGAAATTGATTAATCATCTGACTTCGTGCATGAAGGTCATCCGCAATGTAAATACCCCCTTCTGAAAAGTTCACCGATTTGTTGGCTTTAGTTAGATTCTCATCAAATTGGTACGTTAACCACCTTTCCTTAGTGTTTTGTAATAAAGTTGTTTTGCCTGAATTACTGAATTGCGGTTCGGTAAGCATATACCACACAAAAGGCGATATTTCATGCCGATTTTGGTTCAGCCATACGTTACGTAATAAGTTTCGATTAGTTTTTATTTCAACCTTTTTTCCCTTAGGATTTAAAGTAGCAAATCCTAGACTTGCACCTAATACCCCTGCTCCAATTGCTACGCCATTGTTTAATGATTCATTTGATATTAACACCGTTGCAATACTTGACGCTGCTCCAATTACGATAGAAGCAACTGTCAATTTGGTCGTTTTGCTCAAATTGGAATTATCTACAAAATTAGCAATTTGGTCAATACGCTCACCTTCGCAATCTAGTTCGGCACTGAGAGCATCTATTTCAGAATTAGCCATCCATACTCGGTTATCGATTTGTTGCTTGAGAGTATTCAATCTAACCATCGATTCGAGGCTTTTTTTGTTGGTTTTATTAACTATTTCATGAATCTCATCATTAATTCTCAAGGCATTCATAATAAGAATACTGGACTCTGAAAACTTTGGTTTGAGTGAAATATTAGCTTTCAATACCGAGTCCGAATTAGTAGTAATACCATACCTAAAATCTGTTGTACTCTGTGGAGGAATACAATAGCTTTCTTTGGCAATAGACAGTAAGGTAGCGTTTTTTTGAACCACACATGAAAAGTTCAAAAAAAGCAAACTCAGATACCCAATGACTCGGACGCTTGAAAAAGTTTTCATAACGAAATAACTTCATATTGAGGATATTATTCAACAATGAAGCTAAATATAGGCAAAAAATAAAGGGCTTGCATCGAAATACAAGCCCTTTATTTTGCAAAATCGTAACTTATTTTTTACAATTCAACCAACTTTCTCCAACATCATTTCCACTCACTCTTTTTTCATAAAGAACCAAACTAGTAGAGGTTAAGGTTTGGATTTCTACAGTTGAAACCTCTTTATCAGAAGAGGTCATGGTGATTTTAGTCCCATCTAATTTGTAAGTAAAATTCTCAGTAGTTAGAGGTTGACCTGTATTTGCTGAAGCCGAAACACCTGTACCATCCGAGTTAAATTGAATATAACTATCGGCTGATAAGTTGAACGTGATATCCATTGAGAAAGTACCCGTTGATTTAGATCTTAACGAAGTGATAGTCCATTTGCCAACAACAGTTGCAGGAGCAGGATCATCATTTTTCTTACAAGATGTAACGAACAACAGAAAAAGAATTGGTAAAATTAATTTGATTTTCATAAAAATTTATTTATTAAACATTAGATAGAAACTACAAGCCTAAAACATATTATTCCACAATAATAAAATATAATTTTTCATATAATCTTTATTATTGTGCATTGAATTTATAATCAGATTTTTCTTTGCCGTAAAATTACGACATTTATAAATACAAATTAATTAAACTTATTAAACGGTTATTTTGCTTTCAAAACACTTTCCCAAGTCTGCTTAGAATTTTGAGTCTGTAATCTAGGAGCAAAACTCTCACGAGGTTTTCCATCAACATGATAAAGCCTCTCTGTGGGAATTTGAAAATTAATATTCGTTTCCTTTAAATGAAAACCGTCAATTGCACCTAGCAAACCTGCCATTTTAGTTCCCACAACTATCGGCTTTTTAAAAGAGTCAAAACCTATGGCCATTCCCTCTCCCATACTTCCAGTCCAATGCCCTACCATAACATATAAACGTCCTTTAAATACTTTCTTTCTTGGATATACGTACTCTATCCAGTGACGTTTGGTGTCAAAGTCAGTTTCATCATATTCATGTTGCTGATAACCATAAGGTTTATCAATAAATCTTCCCATAATAGCTCTGGCAACAGTAGAATTGCCACCACTTGGGGTATCAGTCAAATCCAAAATAAGTATTGGAGTCGTTAAAAGTGAATCTAGCGTCTTATCAAAAGCTGCAATTAGGTCATTATTCCATAGACAGTTATTGATTTTTATACAGACTTTTGATGATGATACGCGTTTTACCGTTAATATGGCTGTATCCTTAATAGAACTTTTGTTGTCTAATTCAATCGTTTGTTCTCTACCATTAATCAATACCCCAATACTTCTTTTCTTGTCATGTGTCCCTGCAAATAACATATCAAGAGCAAACTGCTTCATGGCATTCGTGTAGCTGTTGGTAAACCTTGGCAAGAAATTAGAAAGTTGCTCCTTTATTTCCCTACCATTAAATTTGATTACCTCACTACCAATGAATACGCCTGCAAGGTCTGCATTGCTACCTTTTTTCACATCTGTAATCCAAAATTTTCCTTTTATTTCTTCAACATAAAGGTCTTGACCAGATGGAATCAATCTATTAGAGGTATTCAAATTTACATTTAAGGAGGAATGACCGTTGTGGAGTTCAAGCAGCATATTTTCAAGTAATCTTATAAACTCTCTGTCATTTTGAATATTCACAATTTGTGGTTTGTAGATATTTTCTACTTTTTCCCAATCAATATTTTGTTGGTTTAGATAAGCATAGTTTTTATGAATAATATTCGTAAATGACTCAAAGTCTTTTTCATATTTTGTTTGTCCAGCAACACCAGTACATGTAATAGTCAGAATAAATAACAGTAATAATCTAGTCATGAGTGAGAAAATAAAGTTTATTCTCAAAAATAAAATAAATCCAAATTGAAATCTTATTACTTCGTATAAAAGGTCGATTGCTTTGAGAAGTGGTGCTGTACAAAAAAAATGCCAGATTGCTCTGGCAAAAGGTATTTAATTATTGGTTAAAAAGTTCTTTTTGTAAGCGCTCAAAGCCTTTCCATTGGCATGTTCCATCAACTTTTATCATGCTAAAACGTATAGAGTTAAAGACGTAAGTATCAGTCGTTGAACACCCCTTATCTCTAATTGAATTTAAACTTATTAGAAAACTCATAAAGTAATCCATTTCTTTGTTACTCAAGGTATGTGTTTCCTTCAAATCGCCATTATTGGGGTCAAATGGCATTCTGATAGCGCTGGTTTGTGATGTTATCGTTGGGTTAAAATAGAGCCTAGTGATAAATAATTCTTTTTCTTTCGTAATCAACAAAAGCTTTGAGTGAGCGGTATAACAACCATTAGATTGAACCAAAAGAGAAAGTGTTTCTCCTTCTTTGAGATCAAATATGGGATTTCCGAAGTTTACGGTTATGGTATCAGTTTTTATTTTATGATGAATACTGGTGTATGATGCAATTGCATCTTGAAAGTTTAATCCCCAGCAAAAAGTGGTGAAGATAAAGATTAAAATAAGTGGAGTCTTTTTCATAATGAACTATTTTTTTGATAAAGACTCCTGATTTTTTCAAATGTTGCAGGCAACCCGATTTTTTATTCTTTTACTGAAAAAGTCTGTAATTCGCCATAGGTCTTGAAACCAAGTTTTGCATAAATAGGCTCACCCATTACAGAGGCATTCAAAACAGCGATAGAGCATCCTTCGCTTTGGGCTTGTGTCAACAAACGCTCGGTGATTTTGCGTCCTATACCTTTATTTCTACCAGCTGGAAGCGTGCCAATTGTATGTAAACCTGCCACATTGTTAGCATCAATAAAAAGTGTTCCACAACCCAGAACCTCCCCTTCTTCGACATATACAAACGCTTTTACCTGCTCTGATTGATGCAATACATTCGCAAAAACATCGGCATTGAAATGGTATTTAAAAGCTACCGTAGCCACATGTGCATAGGCTAATATTTCGTCTGTGTCTACTACTTGATGTATTTCAGGAGTTTCTTGATAAGGAAACTGGGCGTCGTTTAAAGACATAGCCATATTTTGTAGACCAAAATTAAACTGAAAACGCTCATCATGCTGGATAGTGTGTAAACCAGAGGTGGTAATTCTAGCTGGAAAATTGGCAGTTGGCAAAAGCTCAATAATTGCATCCAATGCCTCAGGAGTGTTTTCTAGCTCAAAAACACGTTTGGGCCAATCAGAGTTTTGAATAGGATTATATTTGAAATAAGGCGTTTGTCTGAGTGACTGATTGAGGCTGCCTACCACAGTCCAATATTCGAATAAGTTTTTGACAATAATATTGTTCATAAAAGCTAAAGAGGATGTTTAATATTTGGTAACAATCTTTTCTTGAATCTAGGAATAATGATAACTTCATTTTCAAGAGAAAGATTCCCTTTAGCTTTTATTCATTATTAATTTTCGAGAGAATAGAAATATTTCAGCACAGCAGTTTCCACCTTGGGATTGATAACAATAGTGTCGTCAAACTGCTCTTTTCGTAACTTTTGATACAAAACAACGACATTTCTTAAGCTTTTTAGTAAATCAGTTTTTGGTAAGTCGGAATTGTCTCAATCAAACTCTGATAATCTAACGCATCTAATTCCATCTCAACTTTTCGAACACCTCTTGGCAAATTACCATTTTTAATATGTATCATTGGCCCCAATACAACCATTCTTAAAAAGCCAAAAAAATCTAAAGCTTCAAGGTGTTCGCCGCGTCCAATTTTGAGTAACGCATAATGTATCCAAGTCCAAAAGCGGTCTTCGATCCACTGATAATCAGGATAAGGAAATTGTGCTTCAGAATCATTAATGGCTTGTTGGAGGGCTCCGTTTTTATCTAATAAAATAAACGGTGTTTCCACTCGAATCTTAAATTCGTCAAGTGTGACAAATTTTAAATCCACATGCAATAAAGGATTGTCATAGAGGCAAATAAGCAAACGAGGTTCACCTACGTGCTCTCCTTTAAACCCAGATAAAAAATTACCCAACGACTCTGCAATAGCAAGCATATTTGGCTTATGAGGCGCTATTTTTTCTTTGGTAACAATCTCCAAATCTAGATCTGAGAATTCATCTATTTGTTGAGCAATCCACGAACCTCCCACGGCTACACCAAGGATACCGTCGTTTTTTTCGAGAATACTTTTAACACGATTAGCAAAATCAATTTGTATCATGGTTTTATATGTTGTGTGGCAAAATATACCAAAAATCCCAACCACTGAGCTTTTGATGCCTTTGTGATTGGGATTTTGGTCATTTATCTATTTCCTATTTTTTACCAAGTCCAATCTAACTGTTCGTAATATGGAATTTTCGACTCTTCACAAATATTCAAAAGTCTTTGCTTTACAGGACGTGCATTGCCAATTCCAACTTTAGGAATGATGATGTGCGAGCTTGACTGGATTTTGGCATAAAAATAATCACTAGTCTCTGTCACATTTTCAATTTGATTATACGCAATAGTGGCGGCACGTTCGCCATCACCCATAAGCATATTATCCATAAAGAACTCACATTCTATTTCTTTTCCAGAACTATTGCCAAAGGTGTTCTGAACATACTTAGTAATTTCATTTTTGTAATACCCTCTCACCAAACGTGGTAAAGCCATAATCACTGCACCACCTACCACAATAGAAATCAATGCTACTGTCAAATGGTTTTGTGTGTACAAATAATACCCAGAAATCGCAGAAACAGCTAAATAGACTCCTAAGATTTTAGAAGGCGAAAACTTAAACAATTTGTTTTCAGAAGCCACAAAAAGCTCGTGTTGAAGGTAGTCTTCTTCTTGAAGTATAAAACGTATGTTCATGGTAAGTTATATTTATTGTGTATTTATTACTTTGTTTTACTGCAAAATAAAATTATATTAAAAGGCTTTTGTTTGTTGGCTTTGAGCACTGGGTAAAAATGTCTTTATGGTCTCCTACAAGAAACATTTTAAACTTTCCATCCTTTGTCCTTGAGCGGATAAAATCAATTTAATTTTGAACATTAGTAAGATTGAATAGATCTGAATAATCAAAATTTACACGCTTCACTCATAACGCAACACTCACATTTAATTGATAAGGCAGCCATCTCCAAATACTTCGCCTCGAAAGCGAATGGGAGTTACGTCTATTCCATCTTTAATAACCACCACTTGGTCCCAACTTCCTTTGGTGTACATATCGGTACTAAAATGAATAGTATCAAAAGGTAGTTTGTCTCCCAAGATATATTTCCTAACAAGCATTTCGGTTTTGTCAGACGATGAAGATTTATAAAATTTCCCTCTCAAAATATAGGTATTTCGATCAACAATAAAGGGTTTGGCATTTTTAGTAATTTGACCTGTATTGGTATTAAAATCGATTTCGTTGAATTCAAATGTTGCGAGTGAAAAAGTTGAATCATTTTTTGCCAAATCAAAATCCTCAAGCGCCCATTTAACTTGCTGACCAGTGCGTGTAACATTACAGGAATCTTTGACTAAATCTGATAAGTTATAACTCATCACTTGTTTGCCTTCATGAAAAAAACGAAGTGCTATTTTTTTAGTTAATTTTCCTCCCGAAATTAAATCATCCATCACAACCACATTTTTGCCATCGTTGGTTATAAATACAGACATGGCCGCGAAGCCTTTCTCTGGAATTGAATACAATAGATTCCCTTTTGAATCTGTCATATTCCAATTATTTTTCTTCAATTTAAGAGTAAATTGTTCATTTCTCGATCGCACAAGCGTTTGATTTCTAGGCTCATCAGCCCAAGCATTTCCGATAGTAAGACCGATAAAAAAGAGCGTAAAAAGAATATTTTTCATTCGTAATTTTGGATAATAATTGCTGAATTTTCTGAACGAATATACAAATTTGTTTGAATTTTGCTCTTTAATACGTCAAACCAACCTTAAAAAATATTCATTTTATCATAAGTTTTATCTAATTTCAAAACTAAGACATTTTAATTAATTTGTACCCCTATCTATGAAACTATTTTTTTAGTTACATTTTTAAACATTTAGTTTGAACAAAAAAAAGTCCTCTCAAAATATGAGAGAACTCTTATAAAAAATCGTAAAATGTAACTTTATTAAAAAATAAAATCAATCCCAAACGCCATTTCCTGTTGTAAGGATAAGCGGTGCGCCATCGGTTACTACAATTGTATGTTCGTGCTGAGTCATGTATCCTCCTTTGTTTCCTACCATCGTCCATCCGTCTGAAAGAGTTTGGGCAATGGTAGAATGAGTAGAAATAAAAGTCTCGATAGCTACTACTGAGTTTCGCTTAAATTTCTCGTAATTGAGACGATTTTTATAGTTCAGAATCTCATGAGGAGGCTCATGCAATCTTCTACCAACGCCATGTCCTGCCAAGTTTTTGATTACTTTGTATCCTCTTTTTTTAGACTCTTTTTCAATCATTTCACCAATATCAGCAATCCTAACACCTTCTTTGATATGTTCGATGGCTATTTTCAGAATTTCTTTTGATGCATTTACAAGAGGTTGATGATTGTGCACATCCTCTCCTACTACAAACGAACAGCCGTTATCAGAGTAATATCCGCCCAGTTCGGCCGACACATCGATATTGATAAGCTCGCCCTCACGCAAAATCCTTTTATCTGAAGGGATTCCGTGACAAAACTCCTTGTCGATACTAATACAAGCCCAGCCTGGAAATTTATATGTTGCATAAGGCGCAGATTTTGCACCATAGGATTTTAGTACCTCCGCACCAAAATCATCCAATTCTTTGGTTGACATACCAACTTTGGCATATTCACACATCTTTTTGAGTGTTATGGCAACCACTTCACTAATTTTCTTAATACCAACTAATTCTGATTCATTTTTGATGAGCATGTTAATTGCTTGTTGTTTTGATTTGGTAAAACTCGCTAGATAACTAAGCTTCCAAAGGAAAACCCGTTATTCAAATACAAAATTACTTTAAAAATCTGAAAGTAACAGAGCTATTCCCAAACCAAGCAAGAATTGATGCTCATAGTCATGGTTGCTTAAACTCCAAATTGTTTTAAATGATGGTCTAGATGTTTATAAAACATATTATTCCATTCAGTCTTATTTAATTTTCCGAATGAATGTGATTCCTTTTGGTCAAAAAAGTCCTCTCCTTGTTGTTGGGTTTGAGAAATAAAATTGATAAGTCTATTTTTTTCAGTCTCAAAGTCCTTTTGTTCTGTAATAATAAAAGCTGGAGCTGTTTTTAAACTTTGCTTATATGGCACTTCATTTACTACAAAATTTTTCACAAATGATTTCAAAAAGAATTTAAGTAGGAAATTAGGCTTAGGATGCTTGTCTTCATAAACTAATTCATAAGTTACACAGCAGTGTGCGAGCATTTGAGAAACGCTCATTTTACCCCATAATGGTTGTGAATCTTTATGAAGTGTATTAATTCTTTGAATAACTTCTTTCGAAACTTTTGAGGTAAAAATATTGGGTAAAGCCATAATGAGATTGGAATAAATCAAATGAGGTTTTTTTGATAAAAATAGGAAATACTTTACATATAGTAAAGAAAATCAAACACTTATACAATAGCAGAATAAGGTATTACACAAAATTCCCTCTATTTTGAGCGTGAACAACTACGACAGATAAATTGAGATTCAAGCAATTACTCATCTCTCATATAAGTTATTTTATAACCGCTTAACCTTATTATATCTCGACCATCTATGATTTTCACTTTCGTAAATCCTATTTCTCTATCTTTAAAATAAAAACCAAAACACCTCTTGTATGGACTGTCCTAATTGTAACACGCCTGTTTCAAACTACAACATCAACATCCAAACTGATATTGGTAAATGTGATGCTTGTCAGCAAGTATTTAAGATTTCGGAATCTTTTCAGCATACGCCTTCACAAAAATCATATTCCTATGAAGTAGACTTAACCCAAGTACCTGAAGGTATGAGCATAACGAAGAATATGGATGTGATTTCTTTACAGATAAAAAATTCCATTGGTTATGGTCTGATAACCAGCCTTCTTCCTATTTCAGTCTGGACATTTTTCTATTTTTTAGCCACCGAAATCCTCGATTGGGCATCAATGGAACGTATGGTACAATTTGTTATCATAGGATTTGCTATTTTATTCGTTGGATTTATGATTTGGTTATTTCTACAATCAATTTTTGGCGAACTCAATATCCACCTCAACAACAAAGGAGGAAATATTGAAAAAGGATTAAAAGTATTTGGTTGGCATTCCAGCTATTCATTCGATTGGAAAACGGTTTCTGGCATTGAAGAAGAAGTTAGTTATTATCAAAATAAAGACCAAGTTCAGCCATTTTACAAAATTGCCATTTATGCAAGTCAGAAAATCGAACTTGGAGATTCATTAACAGAAGATAAACGTTATTTCGTCCTTAAATTTTTACAATATTATTTAGGGAAAATTAAAACTACTGGCAAATTGTAATAGCCTTTTAGCCTTTCTATTTCTAATCAAATTCTAAGCTTAATTCTTCTATTTACATTAAACTCCCTAGCAAAAATTACGTCATACCTATATAAATTATCAATTTGATACAATAATCATTTCACCTATCGAATTGAATTCATTCATTTCAAAAACAAATGTTAAATAATATGAAAATGCTAGAAAACAAAGTAGCCGTAGTAACGGGTGGTGCTTCGGGAATAGGTTTGGCAGTAGCGATTGCTTATGCTAAGGAAGGTGCAAAAGTTGTTATTTCGGACATCAACAACGAACTCGGTGCTATTGCTGTTAAGCAAATTGAAGAGCTTGGTGGCGTAGCAACTTATATCAAGGCTGATACATCAAAAGCTGAAGAGGTAGAGGCCTTAGTCAATGGAACTGTGAGTACTTTTGGAGGTCTGGATATTATCTGTAACAATGCCGGGATTGGCGGTCAACTAGCTAACACTGGAGATTATAGCTTGGATAGTTGGAGAAAAGTATTGACTGTTAACCTTGATGGCGTGTTTTACGGCTGTAAATATGCGCTTCAATATATGGAGAAAAATGGTGGCGGAGTGATTGTCAATATGGCGTCTATCCACGGTTGGGTAGCAGCTCCAATGTCATCAGCTTACACGACTTCGAAACATGCAGTGATTGGTTTGACCAAGAATATTGGTGCTGAATACGCTCAGAAAAACATCCGTTGTAATGCGGTTTGTCCTGGGTATATTCAAACACCCTTGTTAGACCAAGCATCTGGCGACATCAAAGAGGCTTTGGCAGCCAAACATCCTATTGGCAGATTAGGACGCCCTGAAGAAGTAGCAGAATTAGTACTTTTCTTAAGCACCGAAAAAGCTTCATTCATTACTGGAGCAGCCTATTTGGTCGATGGTGGATATACTGCTATCTAATAACGACGCATACAATAAAAGAAACCCAATGCCTTTATCGGCATTGGGTTTGCTGTAATACTCCCAATTTCTAATAATGTCACTATGACATCATTAACCAGTTCATTCCATTTTCTATACTTTCAAAAAAACTTTATTCTTGTATAAAATTCTTAGTAAAATCACTTGAGTAAGTGTTATAGAGCAGGCTGTCAATACATTATGCCAGTGCGCTGGACTGTGTAAAATGAGTCCTCCAAAAAAGAAGTTGGCGGTATGTCCAAAATTCACAATTCCTTCAGATGCCATGTAAATCAAGATGGAGTTTGAACCAATCCAAATAAACGGTGCTGCCCATTTTTGAAAGCCCCAAACGTCTATAATTAGGTAGAATACAACAAAAAACCAAATTGAAAAACCACCCACTACACATACAAAGGAGCTTGACCACAATCTTTTATTAATAGGAAATGATATATCCCAAACTAAGCCGATTAATACCAAAACTAGTCCTGCAAATGCTAATACTGCTATCTTTCCAGATGAAGAAGTAAAGTATTTACTTCTTAAAAATGTAGTTGTAAAAACACCTAATAGCGCTGTCCCAATGGCAGGAATGGTTGACAAAATTCCTTCGGGGTCAAATACTTTACTATGCAATCTTCCTGGCAACAACAACCTATCGATGTATGATTCTAAGGAACCTTCCTTAGTGAGTACTCCAGCTCCAAAACCTGGTACTGGCACTAGTTTCATCAAAGCCCAGTAAAGTACCAAAATAAACACAAACCAATACACTTGTCTTCTGGTGTCTGAATTGAGATAAATAAGTCCTGCAAAAAACCACGCCAAGCCAATTCGTCCCAATACACTCGCCATACGGGTCTGTTCGTATCCATTCCATTTAAACAAACCGTTGACAACCATTCCTAAAAAAATTAGCGTAATGGTACGCTTTATCATACTCCAATACAAAGGACGTTTGATATGAAAAGGCAATTGATACGCCGATGTTACAGCCGCCTCCTGAGCTTTTTTTTGCATGGAAAAAGGCATAGAAGCCCCTGCAATAAACAAAAACAACGGAAATATCATATCATAAAAAGTTACCCCGTCCCAAGCAGTATGATGCAGTTGTTCTGACATCCACTCAAATGCTGGGATATGCGTAGTTTCTGCCAAAGCATGAATGATATGCTCACCACTCATAATCCAAAACATGTCAAACCCACGAAGCGCATCCAGCGAAATGAGTCTTAGATTTTTTGACTGATTGCTCATATATTAGTTTGTCGAAAAACGTTTTCTATTTTCTTTTGTAAAAACTCCATTGGAGCGACAGCTTGGTTGCATCAAGCCTTTGTTGGAGTTATCTGCCAACAAAACTTATTTGGCATTATTTATACGCCTCCAACAGAGCTTTTTGATACTTCAGATGAAGCTTTTGAGCCAACAAAATACTACTACCTTGCGTAGTGGTAGGGAATGATTTTTGAGTTGTAACCCATTTCCATTCCCAAGCACGAATTTGCTGGTCGAATGACTTCAAATCTGGCTCTTTGTTTTCCGACCTAGCTTTTGTTAATTCTTGAAAAAACTGCGTCCAACGTGGTTTATAGAAATCATTCAACAAACCACTCCACTGGCGGTTAGAATATTCGTGCAATGGACTGTTGGCATCGCCCCAAAGTGTTACCAAGTCTCTGGCATTTTGCTCGTACAATGCTTTTTCTTGTGGCGTTGTACCCCAAGATCTAGCAGAACTAATCCATGGTCCTAGCATAAAATCCTTACGCGTTGCCAATAGGGCATCCATATCAGAAATCAAGGTCAAAAATTCCTCAGAGTCTTTTTTGAACTGAAAAGCATTTTTATCCTTGTAAGAAATTTTCCATTTCTTCTGCAAAATTAAGGCATAATTAGCCAAAACCTGACGGGTAATATCTACCAAATCATATTGAAAACCGTCGGCATTTATCCCCTTTTTGGACGCCTCCACAAACAAATCCCAAGCTGGTAATAAATCTTGAGGAGCGTAATTTAAGCGAGTACGAGTCCAAATTGTAGTTGAATCAAAAGTAGGACGACCTGTAACAATTGACTCAGCACCATCACGAATGTCTTTGCCATTATAAACCGTTTTTCTTAATATTTGCCAAGCATCTACCAAGCTCTTGTCCTCCGTTTTGTAACGGTTTTTTGCATATTTGACCAACCACTCATTCAAATCTACAGGAGTCGTTTGCCAAGTGTGTTGCATCATCAATTCATAAATCACAGGATTTTGCTCAATTGCCTCCATGGTTAGACCTATTCCTTGCAAATTCTTTGAATTTGGGTCATTGAGCGCCAATGCTGGTCCTGATGCTACACCCTCCATTCGTCCAAATAGGTTGACATTTCCTCCAAAATTATTCAACATATTCCAAATCCACGGTTTGCCGTAAAAGGCTTCTGTTCTTTTCCAAACAGGTTCAATTTCAGTGGCTAAATCCAAAAGCAACATTTTGTCATTTGGCACAGCGTTCAACAATGCCTCGATTTGGGGAGCTTTCCAGAATTTTCTATCACTATAAAACAACCAACCTTGCATTACCCAAATACCTTTTGGGTCTGCTTGACGAATCCCTTCATAAATTCTTGCACTCAATTTTGACAAATACGCAGGCTCATCTGTTGGAGGTTCATTTTCATTGAAAGTGTCCGCCGAATACAAGTGATTTGTACCAAAAAGTTTAGTTTGTTTATCAATAAACTTCTTTCCTAGGGTGGCAAAAAGTGGATCTTCCGAATCAAGGATATAAGTATCGCCAAAGCCATTAGTCCAGTTTGTGGCTTTGAGCTTGGCGTTAGGATATTTCTTTTTAAAAGCAGCAGGTACGTGTCCTGTAAAGGCAGGCAATACAGGTGTCATCCCTAATGCTCTCTCTCTTTGGAGAATTTTGACCTGTAAATCTTTGTGTGATTTCATCCAGCTTACTGGCAAAGGACCACCCCAACCGTCGAGATTTCCCATCCAAAACCATGAGAAATAGGCAGGACCACTGAAAAAGTCTTTTAGATCATTGTCCGAAAAACCCATTTCGTTATACACTTCTCGCCATGTGAATTCTTCGCCTGTAATGGCCAATGGCATATTGATGCCGTGCATCGCCATCCAATCAATTTCTTTTTGCCATCTTTCCCAATTCCACCACGACATACTGTAGTTGAAGGTACAATAGTTGAGATAATAGCGGTATTGGTAAGGCGTAGTTTTGGTAATTTTTGCTGGAAGTTGTGGCAATTTTGAAGGCAAATCAAGATTTTCGCCATTCCATGTAATTTGACAATGACAGTACTCAGTAAGGTAGTAATACAAAGCTGAGGCAACGGAAACGCCATTATTTCCTCGCAATATAATTTTATTGTTTTTACTTTCTATTTCAAAAAGATCTTTGGGTGCAGAGGTCGACAGTGGTTCTACCACGAAAGATTGTGCTTGCTTCGGAATCACACGTGCTATGAGCGCCTGTGATTCTTTTTGATTCAGTTGTGCCCTTGTATCAGCACCTAAAAATACGCCTAGCAGGACACCAAATATTTTGAGAGAATGGTAAAATGTTTTCATCGAAGTATTAAAATTAAGTTGATAAAACAAAGCTCAAGCTTTTATTTGAGCTTTATTAAGTAGGATAGATAGTAAGATTTTGATTACCTCTGACAAGACAATAATGCTTGTCAGAGGTAAAATAAAACACTAACGCATTTTGCTATACGCTATTTCAAAATTTATGAGAGTGATTTCTAATTCAATCAAATTATGCCAATTGGTAAAAGTTATGAGTGTGAATTTGAGGTTGATTTTTCAAAACTCTACACTCATAACATATCACTTATTAATAGCCTGGGTTTTGCTTCAAGTTTGGATTCAACTGCAAGGCATTACGTGGAATTGGGAAAATTCTACGGTAAGTGTCTGTGTTGGTTTTGAAACCCCATTTGTTTT
This sequence comes from Flectobacillus longus, assembly GCF_030056705.1. GTDB lineage: Bacteria > Bacteroidota > Bacteroidia > Cytophagales > Spirosomataceae > Flectobacillus > Flectobacillus longus. The sequence continues at coordinate 51,767 of NZ_JASHIC010000011.1, read as the reverse complement.
CAAATTTTCCAAAACGAATCATATCGTTTCGGTGCCAAGCTTCAAAGGCAAATTCTCTTACACGTTCAGCATAAATACCTTCTAAATCAATCGTTGAAAGCGCAGGAGAAGTTGTACGTTGAGTACGTACTTGATTAACCAATGACACAGCCGTAGCACCTGTCGTTGGCGCACCACCACGCAAAATAGCCTCAGCCTTCATCATTAAAACATCAGCATAACGGAATACAGGAATATCGTTATTTTGATCACGGTTCAATGAAGTAGCATCAGGATAGAATTTGATATTGCGATAACCCATATTCCAAGCAATTTCGTCATTTCCGACATCAAATGACGCTACACTTTGACGCAATACGATATCTGGCGTCAGATTTACTTGGTAAGTCTTCGTTTCTGTAGGGTTGCTACCTTTATAATATTGGTCATATCCCAGATTGTTGGTTGTCACTGTTACTGGAGTAACACCATCAGCCATAAACTGTAACCCTGTCAACCATTGTCCGTTACGAATATCATTAGCATCATTGAAATACGCATAATATTCTGGTAAAGTACTTGCCGAACCTGCTGGTGTATATGGCATACTAAAGCGTTTTGCCATACTTCTTGGTACTTGGTAACGAGCATGAATGTTTACCGAACGGAATGGGAAACTGTTTGTCATCGTTGGATTGTACGGAATCGCAAAGATGAACTCTTTCATTTGTGGACCATTGCTTGGGTAGAACATTTGCAAATACGACGCTCTTGGCTCAATTGAATACTTACCGCTAGCAATTACTTTATCGCAAGCTGCAATACAATCATCATAACGCTTGGTACCTGTGTAAACTTCAGCATTCAAATACATTTTTGCCAAAAGTGCATAAGCTGTCCATTTGTTCGGACGTCCATACTGAGTTACATCGTTCTCTTCATTCAAGAAAGGAATACAGGATTGGATTTCTTTTTCTATAAAATCAAATACTTGAGCTCTTGGGGTATTAGCTTTTGGTGTAAAATCACCATACAATGTATCCAGAGGAACATTACCATAGTTATCCATCATCATGTAGTAAGCAAAAGCTCTTACCATTTTGATTTCGGCAATACCTGTATTTTTAGGTTTACCAGATGGCATTGTTGTTCTCAAAATATTGATAGTTTGGTTAGAAACCCCAATAATCGTCGACATCCAGTACCAGTTACCATTCAGATAACCATTGTCTTGTGTCCATGTGTGATAGTGCATAGTTTGGTTTTGACCACCGTCAAACCAGTTACCACCACGAGCAGGCATAATACTTTCGTCGGTACTAAAAGATTGTTGTTGGAAATATTCCACACCATAATTCCCTCTCAAGGCTACGTAAGCGGGTCCTGAAGCAGAAATATATTGAGCTGTATTTGAAGGAAATACATCGGGCGTAAGTTCTGTCGTAACAGGAACATACAAATCGTGGCAGGAGAATAATGCTCCCGACATCAAAATGATTGCGAATATATGTAAAAATGTCTTTTTCATGATTTCAACTAAAAGAGGATTAGAATGATACATTAACACCTAACAAGAATGTACGAGTTTTTGGATAGAAGTTGTTGTAATCTACCCCTGGCGCAATTCCACCTTGGTTTACCTCTGGATCAATACCTTTGTAACCTGTTATGACAAACAAATTATTCACAGAAGTGTACACTCTAAGGTTTTTAACAACTCCTGTTTTCTTGAAATTATAACCCAAAGTTGCATTATCAAATCTGATAAAACTTCCATCCTCAATAAAGCGTGATGAATAGAAATAAGCATTGTAGTCTGAGGCAGATTCGTTACCTGCATCAACCAAAATATTTGAATATTGAGCAGTATTTGGTCTGAATAAGTCAGCACGAGTTGCATTGAAAATTTTGTTTCCAAATACACCACGAATAAATACATTCAAATCAAAATTGCCATATTTGAATGTGTTGTTCCATCCCAACATCAATTTTGGCTGTGCACTTCCTAGGTATTTATAATCCTTGCCATCAACAGGTGTAGTTGTCAATTTACCATCAGCACCTACAAATTGAGAAACGCCATCTGCATTTTTACCCGCATATTCCAACGCAAAGAATTGACCCAATGGACGACCAGCTTTCAAAATTTGTAACGAACGACCTGACTGACCTCCACCTTCTGGACGAGATAATAATACCGAGTCGCCACCTGCAAATAATGGATTTGTTAAGCTTGTAATTACGTTGCTGTTGTGAGCCAAGTTCAAGGCACTATTCCAAGAAAAAGCCCCTTTTTGGATTAATTTTGCATTCAATGATAATTCTATCCCTTTGTTATTGATACTACCACCATTGGCAACAATACTACCTGTTGGCACTTTGATAGGGTCAACACTGTATGAGTAAATCATACCTGTCGTATTTTTATTATAGAATTCAATCGAACCTGTAAGTTTACTTTTTGCCAAAGTAAAGTCAATACCAATGTTAGTTGTAGCGGTCTTCTCCCACTGTAAATCTGGGTTTGCTGCCTTTGTTGGACCAAAAGCACCTGTTACAGCTCCGTTATAATAGTATGTTCCTAAACTTCCTGAGATAAATTGAGAAGTATAAGCATTAAAGCCAGAAGCATTACCCGTTACCCCATAACTTGCTCTTAGTTTCAAGTCATCAAAAATGTTTTGTCCTTGCAAAAAGTCTTCTTGACTTAATCTCCAAGCTACACCAACTGATGGGAATATCCCCCATTGATTATTTGTACCAAACACAGAGCTACCATCTCTACGTACAGAAGCTTGTAACAAGTACTTGCTTTTGTAGTTATAGTTCAAACGTGCAAAATCAGATATTAAACGAGTTTCTTGGTAAACACCATCAGGACCAAAGCTAATTTGGTAACCAGAAATTCCGTAAGGATTACTCAACGCCAAGTTGTTATACCCAATATTGTCTACAGGCAAATTACTAGTCGTTACCTGAAAACCTTCACCGATTTTGTTGCTTTGCCAAGAATAGCCTACTACTGCATTCAAAGAATGGTCGCCAAATTCTCTATTCCATGTCAAGTAAGTTTCTAAAATTTTTGAAGTATTTTGGTATGAGTTACGGCTAGCTTGTCCATTTTTCCCAAAAACTTGTTGATAGTGAAATCCTAAACCTGGGTCTGGATTATCATACATGTTGTTGTAAGTAGATGTATAATAACTATTGTAAAAACTTCCTGATAGGCTATTTGAGTTAAGATAAGAAAGGTTCAAATTATAAGTTAATCCAAAAGGCAATTGCAACTCAGTTTTGAAACTTCCAATCAAATTACTGTATTTAGTATCCATTTGGCTGTTATTGATCATTGCCACTGGATTATAGTAATTGTTGTTTTGTAAGTTTTCAAAATAGGTTCCATCTGCTTTTCTAATTGGAGACACAGGCAAATACAAGGTAGATTGTAACAAAACTGTATTTCTGTAAGGAATATCCTCAGCATCACTCGTAGAATTTGTTACAGAAAAACCAAACTTCAATTTGTCTTTCAAAGCATATTGTTCTACCGACAAACGACCAATTACTCTTTCCAAAGAACTATTCAAGAGAATACCATCTTTTTTAACGTAGTTCACACTTACGCTATAGTTGCTATGTTCGCCACCACCCGATACTGATAAGTTATGGTTAGTTGAGATAGCCGTATTTTTTTGAATAGCTGATTGCCAATCTGTACTTGCACCCAAATCATCCTTATCAGTTAATCCAACACCTGTTTTTTTCAAGAAATTTCTCAACTGATCTGCATTCATCATATCTAATTTACTAGATACTTTTTCTGCACTGATGAATGAGCTGTAAGACACTTGCATTTGACCCGCTTTACCTTTTTTGGTCGTTACCATAATTACCCCATTGGCAGCACGGTTACCATAAATCGCAGTTGCAGCAGCATCTTTCAATACATCAATCGAAGCAATATCGTCTGGGGCAATTGTCGAAATGTCTGCTCCTGGCACACCATCAATTACATAAAATGGTCCTTGCGAACTGTTCAATGTCGAAGCTCCACGCATAACAACAGCAGCAGGTTTGTTTGGGTCACCACTTGCTGTAATATTCAAGCCGGGTACTTTACCTTGTAATAACTGACCCACATCAGTCATAGCACCTTTATTGAGCTCCTCAGTTTTAACAGAACTCACCGCACTTGATAAGTTTTTACGAGACTGGCTACCATAACCAACAACCGCAACTTCTGTCAACGAAGTAGCTGATTCTTGAAGGCTTAATGAAATAAATGTTTGGTTTCCTACCGCAATTTCCTTTCCATTAAAACCAATATAAGAAAATACAAGGGTTTCATTTTTAGAAGCATTGAGTGAAAACTCACCATTGACATCGGTAGTAGTACCACGTGTTGTTCCTTTTACAGCAACACTTACACCAACCAAGGGCTTTCCATCTGTTGAGGATGTAACTTTACCTTTCACAGGCGTTGCCACTAATTCCACTGGTACTAGAACAGGTGCTGATTTAAGGGGTTTCAACACGATAGTTTTGTCAACGATAGAATATTCAATCTTTTCGTTCGCAAAACATGATTCTAGCACTTCTTCCAGCTTAGCATTTTTTACTACTACAGTTACTTTATCAGATTTTTGCAATAAGTCTGATTTATACCAAAAAGTATAACCGCTTTGACGTTCAATTTCTTTAAAAACTTGTGTAACACTAGCGTTTCGAAGATTGATATTAAATCTCTGCGAAAAACTAACGGCACTTACCTGTAAACATATCGTAAGCGATAAAATAAAGGTTAGTTTCATGACCCTGTAAAGTTTTGTGGAAAAGTGCCCACGACAGGAAGCCGAAAGGCATGGCAAATCCAGCCTAATTTGGAAAATAGGATTGCGATTCATACTTTTGTTTGGGGTTTTAAAATAAGATACTTGGAAAACTGATTTTATCAAACTCCGATTTCGAGCGAAGACGTGCCAGCGTTTTCGCTTTTTCTTTGTTTAATATCTTGTTGTGAAATAAGTGTCACAGGCACTGTTCTAGTTAAAAGGATATAAGTATTAGTGCTGAATGATGAATTGTGAATGTAAAATTTTAAATTTCATAACCTTACATGCTCAGTTGATCAAATCTTATTTTGCATGATTACTTAAGTTTACAAATACAGTATTTCAGTCGACTCAAAATCGTATTTGTAATTTAATAATCTATTGATGCTCAATTTATTTTTTCACAGTGAAGCTGTTTAAACTTTCGTAATATTTCTTGAGTAAGCAATGAATTTATACTGTTTGAGCGCAGCGAGGTGGTACGCCACTCCGATTATAAATTCTTGATTTTTTTGCGGCCGCCGCTGCGGTTACTTTTTGTATCAAGGCGGGAACGCCTAGTTAAAAAGTAAGGCTAAGAATTAATGCCAAAAACTGTTTTCTGAAAAATTTAAACAGCTTCAGTAAATAGGAAATCAATTTCCACTAACGCAATTCCACCCTATTTATACTCAGTAGTCAATTTCACTTATGGGGTAATAATAATCTTTTTACCTTCAATTTTAAATTCTACCTCACTCATCGAAAGTATTTTCAGGACATTCGAAAGATTGGTATTTCTAGGAAGTTTTCCTGTAAAATGCTCGTTGGATATTTTGCCAACATACTCAATATCGACATCGTACCAGCGCTCAATTTGTCGCATAACTTGTTCTAGGCTTGCATCGTTAAATTGGAAATAACCATTTTTCCATGCTAACTCCTCCTCTATATTTACATCATTAACCGTTCTGAAAATATTACTATTTATACCCACCTTCGATTGCTGACCAGGTTGCAACACAGCCGTCTTTTCATTATTACTCACTTTTACAGAACCTTCCAGTAGCGTAGTTTTGATAACCTTTTCATTTTGGAAAGCCATCACATTAAAATGCGTTCCCAATACTTCCACTTCTTGTCCTTGAGTAATAACCTTGAAAGGCATTTTGGGATTTTTTGCCACTTCAAAGTACACTTCACCTGTCATTTCTACCCTTCGCTCGTTGCCCGTAAAAGCCGTTGGAAATCTCAAGCTAGAAGCAGCATTAAGCCATACTTTTGTGCCATCTGACAAAACCACCTGATATTGACCACCTTTGGGTGTTGTCAATGTATTGTACATTGGCTTAGCCACCGCAACCTGTCCACCTTCATAAACGACTTTACCACTTTGGGTTTTACGAATATCTGTTTCGCCTTGCTTACCCAAACTCCCATTAGCAGAATTATCTAAAACCACTTTCGAGCCATCATCTAGTGTCAAAACAGCTTTGTCTCCCCCTGGGAGCACATCGTGTTGTTCAAACGATTTTACTTCTACAATTCGGTTTTCGGTTCTTTTCAGATTAGCATTATACTGCAACCAACCAAAAAAGCCAAAGCTTATAATCAATGCCACCGAAGCAGCCATGCCATAAGTGGTTCGCCAAAAACTTGGTTCTCTATATTCTTCTTCTATCGGAGTCGCTTCTTCCTCATGATTGAAGATATTAGTCAGTATTCGCTCCGACATCCCTTCGGGCATTGGAGTATCAGAAGAAAAGTTTTTCCAAATACCCGCCAACTTCTGACCTAGTTCAGTTTCCGAACTTGCGTCTACCCACTCCATTAGCTCTTGTAATTCCTCTTCGGAACAGGAGCTTTGAAAATATTTATCTATCAAAAAGTCAATTCGTGTCGAAGGCATATCACTTCTATGGAGTTTACTCCCTTTGGATTATGGTTTTATTTAACATCCCAATGGTCAAAACAAACAACCGAAGGGCTCACGGAAGAGGTTAGCTATAAAGAAGACAATTCTCAAAAAGGATAGGACTAGTCAAATTGAAAAAAAATTAAATTATTTTTTCAATTGATACCAAAAAGCCAACGCCATCATCAAAACAGCCTGATACTTGAGGCTTTTTTTGATGGTATTAAGCGCCTGAATGATATGATTTTTGACTGTTAAGGGAGAAATGTTGAGCATTTCGGCTATCTCATCATGTTTGAGATACTGTTCGCGGCTCAACTGATATACTAATTTTTGTTGAGGAGGTAATGTATCTACAATTTGTTGAAGCAAATACTGCGTTTCTTCAAATTGGATTTTATGGTCAGTGCTGTAGTCTTCCTCGGTTTGCGTTTCGAGGTATTCGACATATAGCAAGGCTTGGCGAGCTCTTGATTTAAAAGAATTGATGGCATAATTTTTTGCCATTCTAAAAAGATACGAATCAAAAGAAATGATGTTGGCTAAGTCAGATTTATCTTTCCAGAGTTTCAAAAAAATCTCCTGAACAATATCCTCCGCCACTTCGCTAGATTCTGTAATTCGGAATAAATAGCCGTATAGCTTGTTTTTATAAGTATGAAAAATCAAAGAAAATGCCTCTTCACTACCATTAGAGGCATGAATTAACAGTTCTTTTTCATCATATAAAATCTTTGTAGCCATTCAATCTTTTATAATAAGGTCACTAATTTCAAATCGATTCCTTGTATAAATCTACTCAATAATTTCAAAAAAATATAAATTTCAGATAATTATTGTATCAAAATCATCTAATAGACGAATTATAAATATCAATAAGCGGAAACATAGTACCGAAACGCATCAAAAAACGAATAATAAACAAAATCACTTACTTAAACAACAATAGTACTTTTCCAATATTTAATCAAAATTAAGACAGAAGTATCTATATAACAAAAAATCCCCGGCAATGTTTTTCAAGTCATTGCTGGGGATTTGTGTTACAGAAGAATGATGGTGTTTATTTCTTTTTTGCCTTAGCATCCTCCAAACTAATCGCAATTCTGAAGCTCGTCTTTTTGGCAGTGTTATTTTTTACCGTAAACGTATAGTCTTTGGTCACAGAAATGGTTGCTTGATAAGGATCAGCATTAGGTTCTATTGATTCCTTGCCTAGTTCCATCATACCTTTTTTGGTATCGTCAATAAAACTCAAAGTCAATACTTGTCCCTTTGTAGCTTTGAACACAAAACTTTTACTAGCGTTAGCCTCAACCTTTTGTTCCCAAACCAAAGAGTTAGAACCTTCTTTAGCAAAATCGATACGTTTGGGAGCTTGTGCTAAAGAGGCGTTTACTACAACTACAAAAGTGAACAATACAAGAGCGGTAAGTTTGAAAATGTTGTTTTTCATGTGAGATATGTTAAAGTGTTTACAAGAAGAAAAACCTCTTAGAATGTCAAATTACAAGATTTTTTAAAAGTAAACCAAAACACCATAGAAAAACAGTGATGACAATTTGATGACAAAAAACAACAGGAAAATTCAGCGCTTAATAGGTTTTAATGGCATTAAAATTAGGATAGAATCCTTAGAAAATGTGAGTACTGGCTTGGAAGCCAGCACTAGTTGAGAGTAGAAATAGATAAAAATCTTATTCTTTTCTTTTCAGAAAACCTTTATTCTCCATGCTTGAAACTATTTCACGTAAACAACTTTGGCCATTAGGATCAGAATCCCAGTACATACTGTGTGCCTTTATGGCTACTAATGTTAAAAACTGCCAAATGTTATAGTCTCCAACCTTGACAACTTCGAAATTGATATTGGTTGGAATAATTTGTAAATTCTTGATACCAAACAACGCTGTAGCTCTTTGGGTATCATTTCTAAAATTCGTCGCCAACGCATCTGATACTGAATACACGTTTAACCATGTAATCAAACTTTCCATAGTAGGTGTTCTATCTTCAAAAAATGTTGGATAGTAGGCTTCTATGAATTCAACTGGAGTACCTATTGTAATTATTCCTTTTACAAATCTCTTTGTATTTTTACTGACAGAGCTGGAATAAGGAAAAAGAAAATCCAATGCCACCAAACTTCCAAAGCTGTAGGTATGAAAATGAATTTCAGCATTCTCATTATCCTCACTTATTTTATCTATCAACCTCTCTAAATATCCTTGGATAACTTGTTTTTGTCTCCCTTGTTCCAAATAATCATTCGCACATACGAATTCTGCAGCAAGACTTGTAAGTAATAAATTAGCGTTAGGTAATGCCAGAATTAAAATATTTACAACTGGAAAAATTACGTGTCCGTAAATACTTTTGAATTCGTTCCAAACATTTTTCAAAAATTTAATCTTAGAGGGGTTAGTGTTCAAGTAGTCTCTGATAATGCCCTCCTTTAAAATTGTTTTTATGTATAAAAAAATTTCCGATTGGAAACTATCTCTTGCGAAAGCAATAGTAGCAGGTATTAATAACAAAACGGAAAGTGATAATATTAAAAAGATGCCGAAAACATATATAATTTGCCATGGTCGACTGTAGCTTTCCCGATAAAAAACACGATAGATAATGAGAGGGAATTTTCGAAGGACAAGAAGTAAAAGCCATAAATTTCTTGTGAGTACTGACCAAGCTTTAAACTTTGTAACCAGAATATCTATGTATCTAAACTCATAAAATCTGTATATAGGCACATTTTCTTCATTCTGTTTCTCATAAATAGTAATAAGTTTTGATTCTTTTTCCTCAGCAAAAGGTGTAGACTCAATTTTTAGAGTATACTTTACCCCCAAATTTGAGGATTTAAGTTCATTCGTGAACCTTTCGACATATTTATTGAGAGACTCACTAGAAAACGACTGACCTAGGCCAGGAATATAGACTCCAATTTTCATAATCTTACCTGTTAAAATTATATAGCAAATTATCCTCGTATTAGAAAGTCAAATGGTTTATACGAAAATTAGTGTATTATATCATTATTCTGTAAATCTTGGATAGGTTTTTATTATATGGCAAAAATTCAACTCTCACAATATGCCGTTATATAAAATACTCAAAAGGAGCTTTTAGTATCAACCCTAAATTATTGTATAAAGGCATTTTCAAACTTTGCCAAGCCAGCAATACCGGTGACTAAGTCTCGAACAAGGGCAATAATGTAATCGTTTTTTGTACGATTACTAAAAAGCGCCATAGTTGCTACAGAATACAGTCCGTTTTTCTGTCGCTCCTACGGCGCTTCATCAATATAAATTTATCCTAGTAAACTATTTTCAAACGATTAGACATTCTGAAAATTAGGATAGAATCCTTAGAAAATGTGAGTGCTGGCTAGGAAGCCAGCACTAGTGGGGGCAATAATGCAATCTTATTTTGTTTATCTGTCGCATCTTGGCGCTTTATCAATATAAATCTATCCTTAAGATTTATATTCAAATGATTCAACTTTGTGAAATTAGGATAGAATCCTCAGAAAAAGTGAGTACTGGCTAGGAAGCCAGCACTAGCGGGAGACAATAGTTCTATTTATAGATAATATTTTCGACTTCCTTGCTAAGAGGCTCTAAGTGTTTTTTTACTATTGCCCATACCATTGCAGAATCTACGGCATCGTAAGCATGTATTAGTCGATTTCTAAACCCTACAATTTTACGAGTGTTTTCCAAACTTAGTTCGGGGTGCAGCCCATCAAATTTATTCACTGCTTCTCCAATTATTCCTAATTGTCTTTCTACAGCGCTTTGTGTTTTATAATCTGCATCATATTCTTCAAAGGAAGATATTGTCCCCAAAAAATCATTTATTGAGTCAATCGCATACAGAATATCATACAAATATTTTAGTGCCTTCTCTGTCATAAATTAAAACTTTTGTGGCATCAATATTCCTTTTTAGATATGGGTTTCTGATAGATGATTCCGTTAATAAGTCCACTTTTTTATGAAAAAAATTCTCGAACGTATCCCAAAGCGATATCAATTTTTCACCACGTTCAATAGGATCTTTTTCATCTATTTCTACCAGTAAATCAATATCGCTATTTTGAGCATCAAATCTATCTGTTATAGCAGAACCGAAGGCAAATAGCTTTAGCACATTGTGCTTTTGACACATTGCTTGAAATTCTGGTTTCAATATTTCTTTCTGGAACTGCATGATTCAAATATAAGATATTTCATCAAAAAAACAGTATAAAATGTTAGTAGAGGCTTGAGGGACAGCAAATTCAGCACCATAGGTGCGACAGTTTGGTAGAGATGATATAACGGCAAAACAGTAAAAAGCGCCGTAGGTGCGACAGAAAGTAAATCGTGTTCTGTCGCACCTACGGCGCTTAAATGACTATAATTCATAACGATAATACTACCAAACTGTCGCTCCTACGGTGCTATGCTATTATTAACTTATCCTTGTAACTATTTTCAAATGGTTTAACATTCTGAAAATTAGGATTGAATACTTAGAAAATGTGAGTACTGGCTTGGAAGCCAGCACTAGGATTACTGGTTCTTTTCATTGCAATTGTATTATCTGTAGAGTATGATTAGGAAACATTTTTGATACTTTTATTAAAATATCACTTGCATCTGATAAAGTGGCTATATCTTCTTTTGGTCCTCCCACAGTAGGATTTCCGTTTACGTCAACTGATAATTCGTCATGATCCAAATGGACTAATTTACCTCCAATATTCCAAGCAATTCTATATTTATTCATTTTTATTTGAGGTTAAAATTTTTGATTGATACTTTGAATCCACGTCGATTTACTTCGTGTATTCAAAAGCGACTTTATATTAGACGTTTGTTTACTTCAGTTTTATACTGAACTAAAGTTTAGTATAAATCGCACATTGATTTATGCTTATGCTAGTTGAAAGCTATAAAGGTTGAAATAACCTTGGTTATAAACTTCACTTCTATTGACTTATCTGGAAAAAATTAACTCTACATTCTTTAAGTGAAGGTATTTCTCAATATATAAATACAGTTTTAACATTTTACTTAAAATGTGCCTTTGAGCCAATTCTACCGTTGAACTCTTCCATGGTTAAAATATTTTGTAAACGATCGATTGAAAATTGAATAATTTGGTCAGCCTCTTCTTTTTTTATGTAATCTTTTGGCGAAGAGATATTAACGTAATCCTCAGAACCAACATACATGGAATTGTTCCTTTGTTTAAAGAATTCCATAGTAGAATCCACAGAGTATTTTAAAGTAAAAGGATTTTCTATTTCGACCACTAAGTTTGTATAATTACATTTTAAGTCATGCCTCTTAAAACAATCTAAGAACTCCTTTTCGGAACAAACTCCCATAATGAAATCAGCTATAATTTGTCCTTTACTAATTTCTTCGTTTGCTGTATATGCCAAGAAATATGCTCTCGCATATTTTGCATGGTCATATAATATTTTAGCTTCTTCAATTAGTTCTTCTTTTATTTAGTAGTTCCCACAAAACCTCTTTATTGTAGGTACGTGTTGATGTTTCTTTTTGTTTTTGTATAGTTTTAATCATACTATATTTTTTGTACTTTTTAAAGTTGCCCATTTTTATTGCCTATAACTCTTTCATTCACAAAAAAAAGTACTATAAAATCTCCCAACAATAAATTGAAGGAATTCCTAAAAGGAGATTTTATAGTACTTTTAATCTGTTGCCGAAAGCCGTATGCTTAGGGTATAAATATCTCAGGTGAGAATATTTCTATTGTCATTTGAGATAAAGTAAATCTTAATACTAACCTACTTTATCTCAAACCGACTTCTTATTTTACTTCTTCAAATGGAACGTCTTCTGCTTGTGAAGAACCACCACCTGCATTAGCTGATTGACCTGCATCGCCTGTTGGTTGAGCTGCGTCACCACCTTGAGCGTACATTTCTTGAGATGCTGCCATCCAAGCGTTGTTCAATTTTTCTAATGCAGCATCGATAGACGCTGCATCACGTGAAGCATGTGCAGTACGCAATTCTGCTAATGCACCTTCAATTGCAGTTTTGTTACCTTCTGAAAGTTTTTCACCGTACTCTTTCAATTGTTTTTCTGTTTGGAAAATCAATGAGTCTGCTTGGTTAACTTTCTCGATTTTTTCTTTTTCAGCTTTATCTGCTGCCTCGTTAGCTTTCGCTTCTTGACGCATTCTTTCGATTTCTGCATCTGTCAAACCGCTAGATGCTTCGATACGGATGTTGTTTTCTTTACCTGTACCTTTATCTTTCGCAGATACATGCAAGATACCGTTGGCATCAATATCGAAAATTACTTCGATTTGAGGAACACCACGTGGTGCTGGTGGAATACCGTCTAAGTGGAAACGACCTAATGAACGGTTGTTAGCTGCCATTGGACGCTCACCTTGTAAGATGTTCAATTCCACAGATGGTTGGCTATCAGATGCCGTTGAGAATACCTCAGATTTACGAGTTGGGATTGTAGTGTTTGCTTCAATCAATTTAGTGAACACACCACCCATTGTCTCGATACCTAATGACAAAGGAATAACGTCTAGCAACAATACGTCTTTTACTTCACCTGTCAATACACCACCTTGTACTGCCGCACCGATTGCTACTGCTTCGTCAGGGTTAACGCCTTTAGATGCTTTTTTACCCCAGAATTTCTCTACTTCTTCAACTACACGTGGAATACGAGTCGAACCACCTACCAAGATTACTTCGTCGATGTCAGAGTTGCTGTAGCCAGAGTTTTTCATAGCACGACGGCAAGGCTCCAACATTCTTTGAATCAAAGTATCAGCCAATTGCTCGAATTTAGCACGTGATAATGAACGTACTAAGTGTTTCGGCATTCCGTTTACTGGGAAGATATATGGCAAGTTGATTTCTGTAGATGCTCCAGATGATAACTCGATTTTAGCTTTTTCAGCTGCTTCTTTCAAACGTTGTAATGCCATTGGGTCTTGACGCAAATCAACACCTTCGTCATTTTTAAATTCGTCTGCCAACCAGTTGATGATTACTTGGTCGAAGTCATCACCACCTAAGTGAGTATCACCGTCAGTTGATTTTACTTCGAATACGCCATCACCTAATTCCAAGATTGAAATATCGAAAGTACCACCACCAAGGTCAAATACTGCGATTTTCATGTCTTTACCACCTTTGTCCAAACCATAAGCCAAAGCAGCAGCAGTTGGTTCGTTGATGATACGTTTTACTTCCAAACCAGCGATTGCACCAGCTTCTTTTGTAGCCTGACGCTCAGCATCGTTGAAGTATGCAGGAACAGTAATAACAGCTTCAGTAACAGTTTGACCTAAATAATCTTCAGCAGTTTGCTTCATTTTAGTCAAAATCTGCGCTGAGATTTCTTGAGGAGTATATAAACGGTCGCCGATACGTACACGTGGAGTATCGTTTGAACCTTGTTCTACTGTGTAAGCAATTGTTTTAAGCTCGCTACCTACTTCAGTGTAACGCTTACCCATAAAACGTTTGATTGAAGAAATCGTGTTTGTAGGGTTTGTAATTGCCTGACGTTTTGCTGGATCTCCTACTTTACGTTCTCCGTTTCCGTTATCCAAAAATGCTACGATTGAAGGTGTAGTACGACGACCTTCTGAGTTGGCGATTACGACTGGCTCGTTACCTTCCATAACTGCAACACAAGAGTTGGTTGTGCCTAAGTCAATACCGATAATTTTTCCCATTGCTAGAGTGAATTAATTATTGTTAAATATCTTGTTTTCTTTTTAGGTCAAATGTTAAGATTGGTTTATTCCACCTTTCGGACTGTGCCTTTCATATCTTTTTTTCATCTGACGACGTAAAGTATTTAACAATCTTAATGCCAACCGAAAATTCAGTTAATTTTGCTGACAATCTGTCAGTATGTCAAAAATAGGATTTTTCATTGACTGACAAAAAATTAAGAAGCCTGACAACAATGGCAGATTCTTGGGAGTGATGAGTGTTGAGTTGTGAGTTTTGAGTAGGTTTAAATAATTTGGGATTGCTGATTTTGGAAATAAAGGATGATAAAATATAAATCTGTACCGAACGAAAATAGGGCTTTGTCATAATAACAGAAACGATGTAGAATCAACCCTTGCGGTTGCCACATTCGGAATGGCAATCGCAAGGGTTAATTCTACCATAAAATACCAACAATCAAAAACTCTCTTACAGCCCTAATGATGAACTAGTTCAAACTATTTGAAATTACTGATAACTGATATACTATTAACTTGTAACCACCCTTCTGAGCTTTAAAGTAGAATTCTATCCACTAAATACTTTTAGGAAAAATAGAGTTTATCTTTTTTACTGTAAAGTTGTTTTCTTGTACTAATTTCAATATTCATATTTCAACATTCTGGAATAATACTTATCTCGAAATGAAAATTTATATCCACACATTACTCAAAGAGTCTGAAAAGCAACTACTAATCAACACTTTACCTTCAGAAAAAGGTTATCAACTCAGCTTTGGTGATACGCTATTACCCGAAAATCGTAGAGCAACATTCTTGGAGGCAAGTGTTTGTATGGGCAATGTACCCTTAGACTGGGCAGAGGAAAGCACAAAACTACAATGGCTACAGCTACATTCTGCTGGCTTAGACCCCTATCAGCAATTATCACATAGTCGTTTCCCAATCACTCATCTCAAAGGATTTTTTGGTCAGTCAGTGGCCGAAACTGCTGTGGCTGGTATCATGGCAGTATATCGTGGTATCGACCGATTATCTGTGCTACAACCCCAAAATCAGTGGGTGGGCGGTAGTATTCGCCCTTCTTTGCATCTATTATTTAGAAAAAAGGTCGGAATTTTAGGTAATGGAGCGATTGGTCAAACAGTTGCTAAAATCCTAAAAGGTTTTGACTGCGATATTAAAATCTTTTCAAGAACTGCCATTGAAGGACAAGTTTGGTCGTGGTCAGAAATAGGAGCCTATTTGCCTGAATTGGATATTTTAGTGGCTTGTTTACCAGAAACCACCGAAACAATCGGTTTGATAGACGAAGCTTTTCTTAATCAAATGAAAAAGGAAGCGTTATTTGTCAACGTTGGTCGTGGCTCGGCTGTCGATGAACCTGTTTTAATCGAAAAGCTTCAAGCTGGCGCCATCGCAGGGGCAGTGTTGGATGTAACAGTTGAAGAACCTCTTCCAGAAAATCATGTCTTATGGAATATGCCAAATGTGCTTTTGACGCAACATTCATCAGGTGGCTGGGCAGAAGAAAACGCAGATAAGGTCAAGGTATTTTTAAACAATCTTCAACGTTTTGAAAATAATGAGCCCTTGGAAAATATTGCAGACTTGGTAAAAGGATACTAGGGAGTGAGGAGTTTTGAGTGCGGAGTTATCCGCATTCAAAACCCTGTAGAGACGTAATATTTTACGTCTCCAAACCAAATAGCTTAAAATCAGTAGTACTTATTAGGACGACCAAAATAAACGTAAAAAATATTAATCTTTAAAAGAGACAAACCTATAAGAACATCCAATTTTAGACGTAAAATATTACGTCTCTACAAAAAATTAAATTCCTAATTTGGACATCAATTTTGCACCCATGCTGTTTTTGTTAGAAATATATCGCACGCTCGCACCGATATATGGCGCTGTACCAGGATGGTACGTTTGTAGATTTTCGACCGCTGAATTAAAGATTTTGTCTTGCCTAAAAGTAACAATTCCACCTTCTAATGATAAATTGAATACCTTCAACACGTGTGCATTGGCTGAAACTGTAAATTTTACTTGCTGATAATTTTCCTTTCTAGCTAACTTTTCTCCTGTACCCAACTCCTGAAAACCTCCGCTGTATCCTCCTAATGCAATATTTCCGCCCAAATTAAACCATTCTGTAATTTTACGTGTGCCAGTAACTTGGAAAGGCAAAATTCCAGAAATACGCCAATCTTCATTGATACGTTTGTTGAAACCAAAAATAGGAATAATTCTAAACTTTTGATTGAATACTACCGCTGTGCCGTACATGATTTGGGTATTTAGTCCCAAAATTCTCACACGTGCTGCACCACCCCACAAGTAAGGCTGAGGTGAAAAAAAGGTCTCATTAGATTCAGTGATGCCTAATCCTCCTCCATAAAGCCAAAATTTATCTCGTAAACTTGCCTTCAATTGAAAAATGCCAGCCGAAAGCGTTTTATAACCACCTGAAGGAGCCTCTTTACCATCAATAGTTGGGTTTATCTGACTTAAGTTAGCTACCAAAAAGGTATGTTTTGCTTGAATATCAAACTTCTTTCCAAAACCGATTCCAACATTAAAATCTGTGGAAAGCGGAACAAAACCCAAGGTTGAAGTTCTGGTCAAACCAAAATCTTTTCCATCACCACGGTCGGCAGAAGGAATAGCCTCAGTTTTAATGGTGATATTAGGATAAAAAATCTGACTGAGAGAATTATTTTGAGCTTGTGTAGCTATTCCAAGCAACGAAAGAGAAATCGTAAAGCCTATTTTTTTAAACATTTTTTCAAAGGTTATATGCCGTTTAACGAAGCTAATTCAGAAATATTATGACAATCATGCAACCAAAAACCATACTCTTGGGTCTATACGATAAACCTCCAACTATTTATGTCCACTTTACTACAACAATTGATGAAAAAAATCAGCTTAATTCTCGCCCTGATGTCATTAGTAATTTTACTAAATGCCTGTAACCAAATCTTCAAATGTGATGGATTCGCCTGTGTGTCGCCTCCTCCAATTCCTCGATTCAAGATTTTGAATTCATCAGGCATAAATGTTTCAGACTCGACAGGATACTTCCTCAAAATCGCAAACGACAACAGCACCTACAAAGGGACTATGGTAAAAACGCCTGAAGCCACTCTATATTGGGACATAATGTTTACCAAAGGGGTAGATGGCACTAAAGAGTATGAACTATATGCTGAAAATACCAAATTAGGCGTAATTCGGTATGAAATAAGTATGAAGAAGTCAGGATGTTGTTCAAACTACAGCATTGACGTATTAAACCTAAATAACGTATCGCTCCTAAATTCCCAAGACCAATATGGCAAGTACACGATTAAACTAAAATGATTTAAAGAACTTTTTTGATTATTCAAAGGGATAGCACAAAGGTCAGATACCGAAACTTATTTTTGTCTGAGAATTCAGAAAAATTAAATCCCTGAATCTCAGACTCAAAATATATATCCCTTATGAAATATAAAATGTTGGTATTGGACATGGACGACACTTTGTTGACCGATGACCATCGTATCTCAGAAAAAAATAAAACTGCCATAGCTCAAGCACAAGAAGCAGGCGTAAAAGTGGTTTTAGCCTCAGGCAGACCCACTCCTGCCATGTTGAGTTATGCCAAAGAACTAGGTTTGCATCAAAATAACTCTTATATCTTGGCTTATAATGGCGCAGTTATCTTGGATATGACCACAGAAGAGGTGCTTTTTGAACAAAGTATTAGCAAAGAAGATATTCATGCCTTATATGATTTTAGTCAAGAAAACGGCGTGCATATTATTACTTATTTAGATGGAAATATTATTGCATCGTCAGAATCACCTTATATTGATATTGAGACCCATATTACTGGGATGCCTCTTATCAAAGTTGATGATTTTAAAAAGGCAGTAGACCGTGATTCTGTCAAATGTATTATGCTTGAAGAGCCTGAACGTTTGGTTGAAGTAATGGCAAAACTCAAAGCTCAGGTAAATCACAAAAGTATTACTACGTCGAAACCTTTCTTCCTAGAAATCATGCAATTGGGTATCGACAAAGCTGCTAGTTTGGATAGATTAGCTCAAAAACTAGACATTTCATCCGATGAAATTATTGCAGTTGGTAATGCTAGTAACGACTTATCGATGATTCAATACGCTGGTTTGGGTGTTTGGGTCGATAATGTGGAAGATGCCCTACGTCATCATGCCGATGTCGTCGTTGCCTCTAACAATGAAGACGGCGTTGCTGAAGTAATTGAAAGATTTATTTTGGAAGAAGCATTGGTGTAAATAGGATTTGTCCCTATAAATGTTCATTAAAAAAAGCGGCGAAAAGCTAATTTTGACCGCTTTTTTTCAACTGTATTTTTTAATGACGCTTTTTAGACGCAAAGCATTGCGTCTCTACTAGCAAAAAAATCACTCAATCACTCAACCGCTCAATCACTAAATAATAACAGCTAGCTCTCATAAATCGGTTTATCTCTCAGTCTCAGCCGTTGCCCCGAACGACCAGCGAACATTGCTCGGATTTCGGCAATGATTGATATGGCGATTTCTTCAGGAGTACTTGCGCCAATATCTAAGCCTACTGGAGTGGCAATGCGTGTCAAATCATCTTCTGTAATCGGCTTACCCTCCTCCTCCATTTTTGTAAACATTTTGTCGGTACGCTTTTTAGGGCCAAGCATTCCGATATATTTGATGGGAGTCTGAATAAGCGCACGCATATTTCTAAAATCGGTTTCATAGTCATGCGCCATTAGTATTGCAACGGTATAAGCATCTATTTCGACACTCTCAGCATCCTCTTTTGCAATAACATGATCTGCCCAATCAAACAAGCGCTTGTGTACTTTTAAAGGATTACAAACTACCGAAACTTTCCAACCCACTTCCTTACTTAATTGTACCATCGGATATATGTCATAATTACCTCCATAAATCAAAATATGAGTAGCTGGTAAAATCACTTCTACGAAAACACTTACTTCGGCACCGCTGTCTAACGTAAAATGATAAGAGCTTGATTTTTCTGAAAACAAAGCCCCATCTGCTGCTTTTGTCACCTCATCCAGTATTTCACTTACAGGAAAATCTATGGTAAATCGATTCCTTTCGTATTTATAGACACTTCCCAAAGGCAATTGCTCAGGTATATCTGTCGCTGTGACAGTAACGACAACCGTTGGTACACGTTTATCAAGAATATCCGATAAAATAGCAACAGGATTATTGATATCGTTAGGGTCAATGGGCGTGAGTAGGACATCAATAATGCCATTGCAACCCAACCCTACTCCTATTTGATAAGGATCATCGTCGGTAGTATCGTAGGTAACGATGGTAGCCTTACCTTGTGCCATTGCCAAACGAGCTCTTTTAAGAGCATCACCTTCCAAGCATCCCCCGCTGATACCTCCAATCCACTCTCCCGAATCACTCACCAGCATACGTGCCCCTGCTCGCCGATACGAAGAACCTTCTACGCGGACGACTGTAGCTAAGGCAGCAGAATGCGTAGCAAAATTTATTCTTTGGTAGGCTTCAATAATCGCTTTTATCTCTTTCATCTTTTCAAGTACTTTCTGTATTAATATTTGGTAGGATACAAATTTGTTAGGCTCCAATTTCAACAATTTTACTAAATCCGAACCTATTAAACTTATCTTTTACGCCAATCTCATTACCTTTTTCGACAAACGACTTCTTCTTTAGTATAAGCATAATCACAGTAAGACACCCTTTTAATGTCAATTCAAAGAAGCTCATTTCAAACTTTTTAATCGAGTCATTTCAGAATTTAGTTATCTCAAATAATTGATTTAAAAACAGACCATTTACAATCAAACGTTTTAGATTATATTATTTCAAGAAAAAAACCTCTAAAAATTGTACTATTTCAAAGCAACTTGATTAAATACAAATATTACTTTGAAAGATAGAAATTGTTTTATAAAATAGAGAAATAATTCAATTTAAAATTATCAAACCTAATTAACATTTGGTAATTACTTAAAATTAAATTAGAAAAATACAATTGAATTATTTATGATTTTTATCACTCTTAATCAATTTAACTTAACGAAAATATGCAATTAACTGGTTCACATACTTTGGCTGCTCCCATAGAGAAAGTCTGGCAGATGTTGATGGATACCGACATACTTGCCAAGATTGTTCCAGGAGTTTCGAGACTTGAAAAAACTGGCGAAAACCAATTTGAAGCTATTTCCGAAATCAAATTGGGTCCTGTAAGTGGCAAATTCTCAGGTGGTCTTACTTTATCTGACATTATAGCACCATCTACTTTTACCCTCAATGTTAGTCAAAATAGTAAAATTGGCAATGCAGATGCCTCCATCAAAATCAATTTGGTTGCAGTGGATGCTCAGCAAACGGAAATCAGCTTTGATGGTGATGCTAAACTATCTGGCTTGTTGGCTCGCACAGGTCAACGAGTACTGAGCGGTGTCGCTAACACATTGACTAAGCAGTTTTTCAGCAATTTCGAAGAAGAAATTGCCTCTTAAAATAGAATTACATCACTCATAATCAAACAAATACAAACCTTTAAATAAAAACTATCGAAAATGGAAATTAAGATTTCAGTAAATGTAAACGGCAAGGATTATGTCCGAGAGGTGGAGCCACGCACCCTTCTTGTCCATTTCTTGCGAGATACTCTTCGATTAACGGGCACACATATTGGCTGTGATACCAGTAGCTGTGGTGCCTGTACGATTCATGTCGATGGAGTAGCTGTAAAATCCTGCACAATGCTAGCTGTTCAAGCAGATGGATGTACTGTTACAACGATTGAAGGTTTGGCACAAGGGGCAGAACTACACCCTTTGCAAGAAGGATTTAAAGAATGTCATGGTTTACAATGTGGTTTTTGTACACCGGGAATGATTATGACTGCGGCAGATTTATTGGCTAAAAATCCAAGTCCAAGCGAGTCTGAAATTCGCCATGGTTTAGAAGGTAACTTTTGTCGATGCACTGGTTATCACAATATCGTAAAAGCAGTGCAGTATGCTGCTGAGAAAATGAGCAACGAAGTAAGCGCCTAAACGTATCACCGATTAATCATTCTTAACATTCATTCAGAAATCATGAGTAATAAATATATTGGTAAAGCCGTAAAACGTGTCGAAGATAAGCGTTTTATTACAGGCAAAGGCAAATATACCGATGATATGATTTTGCCGGGACAAACCTACGCATATATCATCCGCAGTCCGTATGCGCATGCCAAAGTCAACAGTATAGACATCAGTCACGCACTCTCAGCTGAAGGGGTCGTAGCAGTCTTTACAGGCGACGACATAGCCCAATCTGGTATTAATGGCGTACCAGCGGGTTGGCAGGTCAATTTCAAAAATGGAGATATTATGAAGGAGCCTCCTCACCCCTTATTGGTTGGTACAGGAAGCACCGTAAAGCACGTAGGTGATGCCGTGGCAGTAGTTATTGCAGAATCTAAAGAAATTGCCGCCGATGCTGCCGAAATGGTCGAAATAGATTATGAGGTTTTTGATGCCGTTGTCAATCCTGCCGATGCCGTAAAAGAGGGAGCCCCATTGGTTCATGAAGCAGCACCTAATAATATTGCTTTTGACTGGGAAATAGGCAACCCCAAAGCTGAAGTTGATGAAGCTATCGCCAACTCACATCATGTTACCTCATTAGAATTTGTCAATCAGAGAATGATACCTAATCCTATCGAACCTCGTTCGGCGATTGGGCTTTATGAACCTTCTACTGATAGATATACTCTTTATACCAGTACGCAAAACCCTCATTTGATTCGCTTATTGATGTGTGCTTTTGTGTTGGGTATTCCAGAACATAAAGTGCGCGTTGTTGGTCCAGATGTTGGTGGTGGATTTGGGTCAAAAATATTTCACTACACCGAAGAAGCCTTGGTTACTTGGTGTTCAAAACAAATTGAAAGACCTGTAAAATGGACTTCTGAGCGCTCGGAGGCATTTATTACCGATGCTCACGGTCGTGATCACGTAACTCATGCCGAAATGGGTTTTGATAAGGAAGGAAATGTTACAGCTCTACGCATCAAAACATTTGCGAACCTTGGTGCTTATCTTTCGACCTTTGCCCCTGCTGTGCCAACCTATTTGCATGGAACTCTTTTGCAAGGTTTGTACACCACTCCAAAAATTCATTTGGATATGACTTGTGCCTTTACGCATACCAATGCTGTAGATGCCTATCGTGGTGCAGGTCGCCCAGAGGCTACCTATTTGTTGGAGCGACTCATGGATTTGGCAGCACACGAAATGGGGATAGATCCAGTGGAACTACGTATGAAAAACTTTATTCCTCCTTTCGATGGTGTAAATCAGCCTGGCTATCAAACGCAAGTAGCCTTACAATATGATTCGGGTAATTATCAAGAAGTATTGAAAAGAGGAGTAGCCATGCTCGGTTATGAAGAATTCAGAAAAGCACAAGCTGAAGCGGCTCAATCTAACAAACTTTTAGGCGTAGGTTTTTCAACTTATGTTGAAGCCTGTGGTATTGCTCCTTCGGCAGTAGTTGGCGCTTTGGGTGCTCGTGCAGGTTTGTACGAAGTCGGGCAAGTTCGTGTGCAGCCTACTGGTAAAGTCAGCGTGTACACAGGCGCGCACTCACATGGACAAGGACATGAGACGACCTTTGCTCAAGTGGTAGCCGACAAACTCGGTATTCCTTTGGAAGACGTCGAAATTCATCATGGAGATACCGAAACTGTAGCTTTTGGTATGGGCACGTATGGTTCTCGTTCTTTGGCAGTTGGTGGTAGTGCTATTGTAAAAAGCTTGGAAAAAATCATTGAAAAAGGGGCAAAAATAGCCGCCCATAAGCTCGAAGCAAACGTCGATGACCTTACGTTTGCGGATGGGAAATACACTGTAAATGGAACCGATAAATCCGTGGCTTTCGGTGATATAGCACTTACAGCATATATTCCCCACAATTATCCAGCAGGATTAGAACCAGGCTTAGACTTCTCTAGTTTTTACGACCCAGCCAATTTTACCTATCCTTTTGGTTGTCATATAGCTGTAGTAGAAGTAGATAAAGAAACAGGAAAAGTTAGTCTGAAACGCTTTATCGCCGTTGATGACGTTGGTAATGTGATTAATCCAATGATTGTGGATGGACAAATTCATGGCGGTTTGGCGCAAGGTATCGGTCAGGCATTATTAGAAGGAGCAATCTTCGATGAAAATGGACAGCTCATCAACGGTTCGTACATGGATTATTGTATGCCAAGAGCCGACGATTTACCGATGTTTGAGCTAGATCGCACTGAAACACCTTGTCCACACAACCCACTTGGCGTAAAAGGCGCAGGAGAAGCAGGTTGTATTGGTTCGACCCCAGCAGTTGTCAACGCTGTATTGGATGCCCTCTGGAGTGGAGGCTTTGGACACGTGAAGGATATTCTTATGCCAACAACGCCAGAGCGAGTTTGGCGCGCGATGAACAGTTAAAGTATCTTTATTTACTGGAAACATTTTCTTTTCTAGAAAATCAACCATCAAAATTTTACCAAAATGATACCTCATTCATTTGATTATAAACGAGCGTCTTCAGTTGAAGAAGCCATCGAAATATTACAAAATGGAAGCTATGCTAAAGTACTCGGAGGAGGACATAGCCTAGTGCCAGCGCTAAAGCTGCGTCTCAATGCACCAGATACCTTGGTAGATGTTACCCGAATCGAGTCACTCAAAGGTATCGGTATCGAAGATGGAACCTTAGTTATTGGTGCAGCCAATACGCATCATGAAATCGCCACGTCTGCTGATGTACAAAACACGCTCTCTTTTTTGGCTAAAGGAGCTAGTGCTATTGGTGATGTGCAAGTTCGTAACAAAGGAACTATTGGCGGAAGTATCGCTCACGCCGACCCTTCTGCCGATTGGCCTGCGTTGTTATTGGCAGCGGATGCTAGCATTGTCATTCAAGGTGCTGACGGCACAAAAACCGTCTCTGCACAGGATTTCTTTACAGGGTTTTTCTCTACAATACTCGAGGAGACTGATATAATTACTCAAATTCGGATTCCTATTCCCCCTGAAGGTACAAAATCAACTTATCAGAAATTTGTCCAACCAGCTTCACGCTTTGCTATTGTTGGTTGTGCCGCGGTAAAAGAGCCTTCTGGTGCTACCAGAGTTGCTTTTGCAGGTGTATCCGATTATGCTTTTAGAGACGAAGCTGTCGAAAGTGCTTCAAGTTCAGGCGCCTCAGCAGAAGAAGCTGCTTCTAAAGCCGCTGAAGGGGTAAGTATTATGTCAGACCACTATGCCTCAGAGGATTATCGTAAACATTTGGCCAAAGTTTATGCTAGAAGGGCTTTGGTGGAAGTTAGTTAAACAGGCACAGAGGAGCAAAGGCACAAAGTGATTTGAGTTTGGAATACGGTAGTTTATTGATTATTTTTTGTTGGAATTCTTATTTCAGTATTTCATTTTGTGTCTTTGTCTCTTTCTCAACAAGAAAACTATGTCAGAAATCACGCTTGAATCTATTCGGGGCTTGTTGTTTGAAAGAGGCTATATTACCGACCATTCGATTGAAATGGCGTTGTTTTTATCGCTCAAACTTCAAAAACCTTTACTCATTGAAGGTCCAGCAGGAGTTGGGAAAACTGAAATTGCCAAAGTCATGACACAGATTTTGGCAACTGAGCTAATTCGTTTGCAATGTTATGAAGGTTTGGACGCCTCACAGGCTTTGTATGAATGGAATTACCAACGACAACTATTGCATTTGAAGGCTACTGAAGAATCAGGAATCAGTGTAGAAGAAAAAGAAAAAGGGCTATTTGAGGAAAAATTTTTATTGAAACGTCCTTTGCTCAAAGCCATTCAGTCACCACAAAAATGTGTGCTTTTAATTGACGAAGTTGACCGAGCTGATGAAGAATTTGAAAGTTTTCTGTTGGAGGTTTTATCTGATTGGCAGATTACCATTCCTGAAATTGGAACCATCAAAGCCACTTCTATTCCACAAGTAATTGTTACAGGCAACCGTGTACGTGAGCTTTCGGAGGCCTTGCGACGACGTTGTTTATATTTGTGGATTGATTATCCTGATTTTGAAAAAGAATTAATGATTGTCAGAAATCATTTACCAAATATTGATGCCAAGCTAGCCGAACAAATCTGTAGTTTTATGCAGGTTTTACGAGTACAAAAGTTAGAAAAAACGCCTGGTATTGCCGAAACCTTAGACTGGGCAACAGCCTTGGTGACGCTACATTTCTCGGCATTGGACAAAAATATCATTGAATCTACATTGGGAGTTATCCTAAAAGACTGGAAAGACATTCGCTCGATTCAGTTATCACTTAGTGAGTTACTAGATAAAACGGGTGTAAATTCAAAAGTAGATTCTATCTAGTTTTGTTTAAATTTTTAAGTAATCGTGCAAAATAAAATTGCATTAATACGCTTTAGGCTGTAAGCAGTAGGCAAAAAAATTTCTATTACTTCATGAGAAATACGATTTAACTTTTAGCCTACTGCATAAAGCCTAGAGCTTAAAGCGAATAAAATTATTTTTATTTTGCTCGCTACCTTAAGCAGAAAAAATCAAGAGAAAAATCGAGAGACAATTTTTTTCCGTTCATGATAAATTCCCAATAAACCTACCATTGCAATCATAAGCCAAAGTTCAGGTTCACTCATACGCTCCAAATCTTGTACCAAGTCAAGATTTGAATTCGCATTTAATACTTCACGTTGTTTTCTCTTCAAAACTGCTTTTTGTGCTTCATTTTCGAGTGCGATGTATGAAGTATATTCGCTAAGGATATTGCTCTCAAAGCTATTCTTCACTAAAATTCGCCAGTACTTTTCCTGTTGTTCGGGATGAAGCAAAAGTTGTCTCCTCTGACTTTCTAACAAAATCCCTGATTGCCATGATTCTTTCGAAAACGTAAGTGGCTCCTCTAAAGAATTCGACTTGAAAATAACTGTAGTTTTAGCATCATCTGCAAGAAAATATTTCTTACCCTCCGACACAAATAGTCGTATTTTCTTAGGATACAAAATAGAATCTAATTTTGCTAATTTTCCAATTATCGGGTTTTCTAAAGTATGATTGGTCAATATATTTTGCTTATCTAACAGCAGGAAATTAGCTCCTTCTGGAAAAGCAAAACTCCAATGAGATAATTTATTCTCAGTAAAAATACTATTAGCAATTGTGTCGCTTAATACTACTAAAATCGGATAAAAACTTGACTGATTTTTTGTCTCTTGATAAGCAATTTGTTGAATTGCCCTTTCGAGAAAAAACCCTCCTTCTATACCATCTTCCGATAATTCATCCATCCAATTATTTGTATAATCGACTGTTTTAACATAAGAGTTAACCAAGCTTATTTTAGCATTTGTAAAAAAGCTAGGATAATCTTTCTTTAACTTTTGCAATTGATAAGTATATCTTTGAAAAGAATTCCCATGTGCTACATCCAAAATAAAATGAAAATAGGGTTTCCGATAAGATTCAGATAATTTTGCTTTTTCTTTGTTGGGAATAAAGATAAAATGTGACGTATTCAACATTACATTAGGGTGTTTATCAACTCCTAATTTGGCTATTTTATTTCCAATTGAAAGCTCAATAGGCTCTTTGTGAATCAACTGAAAACCAGTAGTTCTTAATTCGTTTGGTGTAAATGGATACACATGTAATGCAACGATATTCTCATCAGAAAAATACAATAAACCAGGGTCTCTAGCAACGCTTTCATTTAAGATATTTCGATACACCCATTTTGCTGTTTTTTTCTCCGCCAAAATTCCCACTTCCCTTTTGCCACCCATATCCAAATAATAATTTGCAACAAATGTTCCTACTGGTAGATTGAATTTTTCATGATATTCTGCATTTTGATTTTTACCATTCTGAATACTTAAATGTACCCAAGATTTCCAAGTTTGAGTGGTACTGTCATACACACTTTCGGTTCTAATATCTTGTAGGCTAGTAGTTTGATTAGTCGTGGGTTCTACATGGATTTGTGACTCTTTTCCAAGATAAATCTGTTCCAAATCACTAATTTTTCGATTTGACAAACTCAAATTATCCAAGACCACCCATGAATAAAAAGTGTCAATGTAGGGAGTCCAGCTAAAGGTAGCGGGACGGCTCAGCTTGGTAGATTTTAAATAATACAATAGTTTTTTAAGATTAACCGAAGTCGTCTGAGATTCTTTCTCATAGTTGGGGCTGTAGACATAATTGAGCGTTGTATGCAAGTCGTTTCTGGCATTCCAAAAATAAATAATGATAACTGTAGGAATTAGCATAAATGATAATAATCCACTAATTATCAAATAGTAAGCTTTAAAACTTTGTTTTAAAGCTTGAAAGTCTTGGTATAATTCAGCACTGTGAATTATAAAAAGTGCGCTTGGGGTAAGCATCAATAAACCAAAAACTACAGTAAAAAGCAAAATAAAAGAAAGCGGTGTATAAGGTAAAAATACCAAAAAGAAATAGCAGGTAAAACTAAAAGTACTTGCTCTCATTATCCACAGCAATAGGTTGATTTTTGGGTTTAAACTTCGTGGTAAACAAACAATTATACCATTGGTAATAGCCAAAATCAAAAACCATTTATTGGAAAAATCACCGAAAAATCCCCCTAAAGGCATAAGGGTTGCGTATAGACTCAGACCTAAAACTGGAAAGATCAAGGCTATGATAATCTTCCACCAGATAGAAGGTATTTTTTTGAGTAGATTTTTATCGAATATTAAAATATAAAGTGCCCTTGTAGCAAAATAAAAAAAGCTAGCCATAACGCCAACAATCAAAATCCAGAGGAAGACCTCTATGTAATCTGTGATGTGGCTTGGATGATAGACTGAGCCAATCATGAAAAAGAAAAAATAAAATCCAATCGGAATAGCTAATGAAAGCGCAAGATTTTTGGCAAAACTAACCTTGGTTACATCAGGCGTAGTTTCAAGGATTAGTACAATCATAGCATAAAGCAAACTTGGCATCATAAAGGTAAAAACGTAAACGTATTTATTACCATCAATCATCCATGCGGGCACTTCTCTTGGCACAATTTCATCGCTATAAGTAACATAAAAAATTAAGCATAATAAATGCACAATCAAAGTTATTACTCCGTAGGGCAGCGGTGTATTTTTTCGAAGAATGATGAGCCTTATAGCATAAATACTTTGTATCATCAGCAATCCTAACACGATACCAGCTACTATAAACCAGTACTTTTGGGTGTCTTCCTGCAAGAGTGTATGAATTGTTTGCCATTCAATAAAGAGTAAAAAAAGAAGCACCGAAAAAGGCAGGGTATTGGATAAAATAATCCAAAAAGGTTTAAGAAGACTTTTCATGTTGTAGACTTGTTTTGAATAGGTATTGAAAAACTAAATACGTGAAAATGAGAAAAAATAAATTGGTGAGAACCCCAACTCCCTGATGGACAAAAGAATGATGTATTATCCAATTCTGAGGAAATGCTTGACTTAATAAAATAGAAAAACAAATTCGTGTGGTATTGCTAACAATCGTACTCAGATACGAAATCAGCAATATCGATATGCCGTATTTTGGAGAAATTTGGTTCTTTTTCTGCAAAATTAAATAGGATAACATTGCAGAACATATTAGCAAAAAATTGAAGCCAGAACAAGATTTTTCAATACAAATACTCAAACTGGGAAAGACATAGCCATCCGAACCATCCCAATACATTGTAGTATTGGTAAACGAAGAAATCCAAATAGCAACTGGTTTGACAAGCCAGAGAAGTTGCGAGATATTGGCGTATTTGTAGAAAATTTTGGCACACAGAAACAGTGTTCCAAGTACGAGCAAGGTAGAATATTTACTTTTCACGAACTATTTACTTTAAAACATCATAAATTTTATGTCGTGAAGATAGAGAAGCAAATTCAAAATAAAAATTTTAGCATGAAAAATATGGCTAGAGCGTAAAGTTTTTAAGTAAACCAGCTCACACTCTAGCCAAAATTTAGAGCATGTTTAAATTCATTAAAAATAAAAAAGCCTGTATTTATTTTCTGAAATCCTATTGTTTGAGCCGCAGGCGAGTTTAGGATTTCTTGACTTTCTTTTGTTACTTTTCTTGTGTCAAGACAAGAAAAGTAAGCAGTGTCGATAGGAAATTTTGTTTCTTCTAAAATACCGAATAAAATTTCAAACATACTCTTAGTGTTTTATTTCATCCAAACCTCTAAAAGACCGCCTTTTAATAATTCTTGATGTGTAATTTCAATAGCTGAAAACGACTTGCCATTTAATTTCATTTTATCAATCATTGGATGATTATCTGATTGGTTATATGTTTTTATGGTAAAATACTTACCCGATGGTGTCTGAATTTTTACTTCATCAAACATAGGACTTCCTAAAGTGTAGCTAGGATTTCCTGGGCAAACTGGGTAAAAACCCATCATGCTAAACACCAGCCAAGATGACATTTGACCACCATCTTCGTTTCCGCTCATTCCTCCAGGACTGGTATCATATTCTTCTCTAATAATTTTGCGAAGCCATTTTTGAGTCTTTTCCGCCTGACCCGCATAAGGATACAGGTACGCAATCTGATTGTTTGGCTCGTTGCCATGCCAATAATATCCCTGTTCAAAAAGGGTATCTAGCTTTTGAATAAATCGCTCTTTCCCTCCTACTTGAGCGATTAATCCTTGAATATCTTGTGGCACATAGAACGTATATTGAGCAGGAGAACCTTCTGTAATAAAACTCGAACGCTGTGCAAAAGGATCAAATTTGGTAATCCAAGAACCATCCGCATATCTTCCTCTTGCCCATCCTGTTTGCGGGTCAATGACATTCTTGTAGTTTTGCGCACGTTGTGCAAGTATTTCAGCATCAGCTTTTTTTCCTAATTTTTCAGCCACTTTACCCAATACAAAATCGTCGTAGGCATATTCGAGCGTGCGCGAAACCTGCTCACGCTTGTGAAATGCCTGCCAAACAGAATCTTCCATAGGAATATAATGGTATTTGAGATAGCTTGATAAAGCTCTTCGCCCTTTTCCTTGTTCATAACTTTTGGCGTCAGGATTAGGCTCAAAGGCATTTTTGCGCATATAGCGATAGCCTTTTTCGATGTCAAAACCTTTGATTCCTTTGATATACGCATCTCCGATAGCCGAAATCGCATGGTCGCCAATCATGGCAGCCGTGTACTGATTCCAACATGGAAAAATAGGTAACCAACCACCCTGCTCCGCCTTTACAATCAATGATTGCATCATATCGGCGGTGCGTTTGGGCTCTAAAATCGTATGAAGAGGGTGAACCGCACGATAAGTATCCCAGAGATTGTAGTCTTCATAATAGGTAAATCCTTTAGCAGTTTCTATGGTTTTGCCACCTGCAAACTGAGGGTATTTCCCATCAAAATCAGAGAAAACTCTTGGTGTCAATTTGGCATGATAAAGTGCTGAGTAAAATAGCGTTTTATCATTGTCAGAACCTTTTACCTGAATTTTACCAAGTGCCATATTCCATTGATTGGCAGCACTTTGTCTGACTAAGTCAAAATTACAATGGGAAATTTCTGCCTTTAAATTTTTACGAGCGCCTTCAATACTCGTAAACGATGTGCCTATCCGAACTTTTACTTCTTTTGAGGCAAATTTGACATAAGCTCCTACATTTTCGCCTACTGCTTTTCCTTGAGCAACTGCTTGTTTAGGCGTTACAACATTTTTTAACCATGTTCCAAAATCAGTAATATCTGAATCAAATTGTATGACAAAATAACCACTAAAACCCGCTGGCTGACCAGAACCTTGATAGATTCGGTGAACTGGATTATAACCCACTATTTCCTTTTTTTCTGGAAAAACCTGTACAAATCCAACGCCTTCGTCAGAATTTGGCTCGATGATTAGATAGTTTTCTTGCTGATTAGGATATTTAATTTTAAAAAATCCGCTTCTGCAAAGTGCTGTCATGGCAACATTGATTCCAGAATTTTGCAAATCTACCTGATACAAATCAGGGCGGACAATTTCAGTTTTTCGTGAGTAAGCTTCTGCTCTTTTTTCTGGGTTAATTTCGATTTTTCCCACTTGAGGCATTAGGGTCATAGTGCCATAATCTTGCACACAACTTCCATTCATCCAGTGACTTGCACGAAAACCTTGAATTTTTCCATCGTTATAATAATACGGTGGAATACATTTTTGTTCGGTAGCTCTTGTTTGAGGTGTCCAAGTGGTTAGTCCTTGAGGAACGCCAATCATAGGAACTACTTGTCCTTTTAATTCAGAACCAGCCTCGCTATGTTTTTGGGCACTTGGCGTAGTACTCGGTGCCGACCCAATCAATGGGTTAACATAATCGAGTGGTTTTTTCTGTGCAAAAAGGGAAGTCGATAATAATAAGATAAGTAAGATTTTTTTCACAATAGAATTAAATTAGTAGAGACGTTGCAAGCAACGTCTCCAAAAGATTTAAGGGAATAATGTATTTATTCGTAAGACTGCTCAATTTTTAAGTAATATTTATCAAACAGTTTTTGGGCAATTTGATTTGGATTTCCTTTTGGCGTAGCCATAAAATCCTTGTGTGAAGTCACCCATGACCATTCCCATTGTTTGATTTCTTTTTCAAATGCTTCATGCTGATATTTTTCTCCTTTTTGGTGAGCAGTGGTCAAGGCATCAAAGAATTTTTTCCAGCGAACTTTATAAAAATCCTTCATCAAACCATTCCATTGACGATTTGAATATTCGTGTAAAGGTGAATTGGCGTCTCCCCAAAGTGTTATTAAGTCTCTGGCATTTTGCTCATACAAATCTTTTTCAGCAGGCGTAAAACCACAAGCACGAGCTTCTTTGATCCATTTGCCTAGTAAAAAATCCTGACGTGTTCCCAATAATTCATCCATATCATCTATCAAAATTAGATATTCCTGAGCATATTTGTCGAAGTTAGCCCAATCGTTGTTACGATAGGCTGTCACCCATTTTTTCTGCAAAGGCAGCGCATAATTTGCCAGTACTTGTCTCGAAATATCGACTAAATCGTACTGAAAACCCTCCTTACTTCCATTTACTGCGATAGACTTTACCATCAATTTCCATGCTGGCAATAGCTCTTTTGGAGGATAATTCAATTTGGTTCTTGTCCAAATAGTCGTTGAATCAAAGGTTGGTCGACCAGTCAAAATAGACTCCGCACCATCACGAATTGTTGTTCCGTTGTAGGCAGTCTTTTTAAGAATTTGCCAAACTTCACGGTTTTCTGGCGTCACTTTTCCATAACGATTACGGATATAGCCATCCAACCACTTGTCTAAGTCCAATGGCGAACTATCCCAAGCATGACGCATTGTCAAAGCATACAATACTGGATTTTGCTCAATTGCTTCCATTGTCAAACCCAAGCCTTGTAGATTTCCTTTATTAGGGTCATTCAGTGCTTGAACAGGTCCGTTGGCTACACCTTCAATTCGTCCAAAAAGATTGACGTTGCCCCCAAAATTATGCAACATATTCCAAACCCAAGGTTTGCCATAATAGGCTTGTGTACGTTTCCAAACGGGTTCAATTTCGGTTGCCAAGTCCAGCAACAACATTTTATCGTTTGGTACTGCCTCCAAAAGAGCTTTTACCTGTGGCTCTTTCCAGAATTTTCTATCCGAATAAAACAACCATGCTTGCATTACCCAAACCGCTTTGGGGTCGGCTTGCTGCATACCTTCATAGACTTTTGCACTCAGTTTGGATAAAAATGCAGGTTCATCTGATGGAGGTTCGTTTTCGTTGAAAGTATCGGCTGAGTAAAAATGGTCAGTGCCAAACATTTTTGTTTGCTTTTGTAAGAACTTTTTACCCAACTCAGCAAATAGCGGGTCTTCAGCATCCAAAATATAGGTATCGGCAAAACCATTTGTCCAGTTGGTAGCTTTGAGTTTAGCTTTCGGGAAATGCTTTTTGAAAGCCTCTGGCACGTGTCCTGTGAAGGCTGGCAAAACAGGTTTCATTCCCAATGCACGTTCTCTTTTAATAATTTTCTTTTGTAATTCATGATGACTTTTCATCCAGCTTAAAGGAAGTGGTCCACCCCAGCCGTCAAGATTTCCCATCCAAAACCATGAAAAATACGCAGGTCCAGAGAAAAAGCCTTTTAAATCATCATCGCTAAAGCCCATTTCCTTGTAAACTTCGTACCAAGTGTATTCTTCGCCCGTAATCGCCAAAGGCATATTGATACCATGAAGTGCCATCCAGTCAATTTCCTTTTCCCAGCGTTTCCAATCCCACCATGACATACTGTAATTGAATGTACAGTAATTGAGATAATATCTGTAAAGAAAATCTGAGTTCTTTTTTACAGGAGTTTTGAGGACTGGCAATACCTTAGGTAATGCCAAGTTTGAACCATTCCAAGTAATTTGGCAGTGACAATATTCATTCAGATAGTAATTAAATGCCGAAGCAATACTTACCCCAGTGCTTCCCTTAAGGATAATTTTGCCATTTTTTGAACTGATTTCAAAAACATCTTTCCCGTTTTCTTGTGGAAGATAACCGACTTCAAAGGCACTGGCTCTGGTGGGAATAATTCGTTTGATTAATGCTTTGGATTCTCCTAAATCGATTTGTGCCGATAATTGAAAAATACAAAACAAGCTTACCAACAGCGTTAGAAATACTTTTTTCATGTTATGTTAATTAAAATTGGGTAATTAAGAAGACGTTATTAGTTAATAGTACATTCGTTATTTGAAGGTGCTCATAATTAAAAATTTATAGCAAAATTTCACCTCCGATATACTATTTATCTAATCTTTACTACTCCATAAAATCTGTTTTCTGAAAAGTTTAAACAGCTTCAATAATTTGAATTTTACATTCACAATTCTCCACTCAAAATTCAGCATTAATACTTATAACCTATATTTTTAAGAATAATTTATTTCTATATAAAAAATATAAACCCGCTACTTGCAAACATAATACGCCTGAAGCAATTCCGAAGTTTTGTGCATCAATCGTAGAATTTTGTAGCATTCCATCTAAAAAATAATGCGCCGTAGACTCAAAATTGATGATATTATGCACAGCCAAATATATCGTAATGGAGTTAGTACCAATCCAAATAAAGGGTTGAACGACCTTTTTGAAACCCATTACATCGACAAACCAATAGAAGAATGTCAAAAACCATATACTGATACCTCCTGTTATCAAAACGAAAGAGGATGTCCAAACTATTTTATTGATTGGGAATATCAATGCCCATAATTCAGCCGCTACAATTAATCCTCCTCCAATAAAAAACATTGCTCCCAAAAGTCGGTTAGAATCTAATTTTAAAGGATTTTTCAATAAAAAACGAGCTGTAAATGCACCCATCAACGCATTGCAAATTGCAGGAATCGTGGAAAGAATTCCTTCTGGATCATACACTTTACGATGTAATTTTCCTGGTAAAAAAAGTCGGTCAAAATACGCTGTCACATTTCCTTCTTTGGTAAAATCAAATACGCCAAAATCTGGAACAGGGTAAAATCTTACCAGTAAAAAATAGCCCACTAATATCGAGACAAAAGCAATGATCTGTGTTCGAACTGAAGTGTAAAGCACCAAAACTCCTGCTCCTAAACACGCCAATGCAATACGCCCTAGTACGCTGGCAATACGTGTATTTTCATATCCTTGAAACTTAAAAAAGCCATTTACCACAACACCCAATAAAATAAGAATTAGCGTTCTTTTCAGCAGATGAAATAAGATTTTTGATTGGGGATTAGGATGTGAAAGTTGCGTCAGTTTTTGAATTTGACTTTCAAAACTTAATGGCATCGAAAACCCAGCAATGAAGATAAATAGAGGGAATATACAATCATAAAAAGTGAGTCCATTCCAATCACTGTGATGTAGTTGAGAAGACATCCAAACGATAGGTCGCCAATTAGAATATGTTGCCCATGTGTGGATAAATGCTTCACCACCAATAATAAAGAACATATCAAACCCACGCAAAGCATCTAATGAATCAAGTCGTTTTTTTTGCATAAAGAAGGGATTTATCAAAGTATTATTCCATACTGTTAAAAACAGTTTTCTTTAAAATCTACTCAATCAAACATTGCAACCCCTATTTACACACATTGCCAAAGTTTTTGGCTTTGGCAATGTGAAAATTTTGTAAAGTTTTATTGTAGAATTGAGAGTTAACCGTTTGTGACTGTGGATGTCGGATATATCACCTGACTTAGTTAATCCTATTAATTCAATAGTTCCGAAATCAGAAATCCTAAATCCGATATTACAATTCCAGTAATGACTCACAATTTTACATGAATACCTAATATCCAGGGTTTTGCGTTAATAGTCTGTTAACCTGCAACGCATTTGTTGGTATAGGGAATAATCTTTTTCGTACATCGTTATCGGTTTTTACGCCCCATTTATCTTCATATTTCCCGTAACGAATCATATCATTTCTATGCCAAGTTTCCCATGTAAACTCACGAGAACGCTCTTCGTACACGGCTTGTAATGTTACCGAAGTCCACGCAGGCGAAGTAGTACGTTTTGAACGCAATTCATTTACTAGACCCAAGGCAGTTTGCCCGTTTGTAGCAGTTCCACCTCTTAAGATAGCTTCAGCTTTCATCAACAATACGTCGGCATAACGGAAAATAGGTACGTCATTATTTTGGTTACGGGTTGCTGAAGTAGAATCGCAATAGAATTTGTTGTTACGATAGCCCATATTCCAAGCTTTTTCGTCATTCCCTAAATCAAAACTAGCTGCATTTTTAATCACAACATTTGGCGTAATATCTACCTGATACGTTAGCGCTACCGAGGCGTCTGCACCTTTATAATCCTCATCATAACCTTGCTTAGTTGTACTCACCATTACAGGATTACCTTTATAGTCAAACTGTTTACCCGTAATCCACTGTTGATTTCTTAGGTCTTTTGAATCATTGAAATAAGCATAAAACTCAGGCAAAGTACTGCAAGCCGAACTAGGCGTAAATGGCAAAGTATATTTGGCACGCAAAGATCTTGGGAGAGCATAGCGAGCATAAAACATATAACCATTTGGCGCAGATGCGTCATAAGGTATCGCATAAATAAACTCCTTGATTTGTGGTCCGTTGTTGATAAAGAACATCTTTCTGTAGTCGGATTCTAAAGCAAACTTACCTGAACTGATAATTTTATCACATGCTGCGATAGCATCATTCCAACGAGCAGTACCAGTGTAAACTTCAGCATTCAGATACATTTTTGCTAAAATGGCATAAGCAGTAAATTTCGTAGGACGACCATAAGTTTCTTGTCCAACTACTTCGCTTAGATTTGGGATACTTTCGTTCAGCTCTTTCTCAATAAACTTAAAAACGTCAGCACGAGCTGTGGTACGAGCCGTGGTAGTATCTCCAAATTGGGTAGTTACTGGCACATTACCCCATAAATCCATCATCATAAAATAGCATAATGCACGCATAGAGCGTAGTTCAGCAATAGACGTTTTTTTCGCATCTGATTCTGGTGCTTTAGAAATCAAATAAATGTTTTGATTACTAATTGAGATTGTAGACGTCAGCCAGTTCCAAGTACCTTGAACATGGGCGTTATCACGATTCCATGTGTGTTTATGGTGTTGTTCATAACGACCTCCGTCGTACCAGTTACCTCCACGGGCAGGTAAAATAGCCTCATCGGTACTCAATGACTGAAGAAACCAATATTCAACAGCAAAACTTTGACGAAAACTATTATAAGTCGGACCTGCAGCTTGAACAAATTGTGCTGGAGTTTGAGGAAATACGTCGGGAGTAAGTTGTGTTGTTACTGGCACGTCCAAATCATGGCAGGAATACAGCCCGATAGCACCAAAAAATAGTAGGAATATATTAAAATATCTTTTCATTGTTTTCAATATTTGAATTGAGTCTAAAACTCTATGTATGACCATTTTTCAAGAAATCTTTAAGAGGTAAATTAAAAAGACGCATTTACCCCAAACAAAAAGGTTCTAGTTTTTGGATAGAAGTTGTTGGCGTCTACCCCTGGTGCAAGGCCACCTTGGTTGATTTCTGGGTCGATACCTTTGTAACTGGTAATTACAAAAAGGTTGTTTACAGAGGTATAAACACGTACTCTTTTGAAATTTTTACCTAAATTTTTGAAAGTGTAAGCCAACGTTGCGTTATCTAAACGTAGATATGAACCATCTTCAATGAATCTTGATGAGTAACGGTATGAGTTATAATCTGCCGCAGATTCACTTGCCACTTCTACAGGAATGTTTGTAAATCGAGCAGTACTTGGTCTATACAAATCTGCGCGGGTTACATTCATGATTTTGTTTCCAAGCACCGAGCGGAAGAATACATTCAAGTCGAAGTTTTTGTAGGTAAATGAGTTAGTCCAACCTAACAACAATTTTGGCTGCGCATTACCCAACATACGATAGTCTTTACCAATCTCAGGACGAGTAGTCAACTCTCCATTCGCTTTGTAATATTGAGAAACACCGTTGGCGTCTTTTCCTGCATATTCATAAGTATAGAATTGTCCGATTGGCATACCTGCAACGATTGCCTGAACTGTTTCACCTGTTTGACCACCACCATCAGGTTGAACAATTTTCACTGAGTCAGTTTTCAAAGTTGAGTTAGAAAGGCTTTCGATTTTGTTACGGTTATGAGCCAAGTTCAAGGTTGTATTCCAAGAGAAGTTTTTAGTTTTTATCGCACTAAAATTCAAGGTCAATTCAGCACCTTTGTTGCTCATTTTACCTACGTTTGCTGTCAAAGAGCCATTTGGATAAAGTACAGTACTTACGGGATACGTCCAAATCAAGTCTGAGGTAGTTTTGTCATATACTTCCAATGTACCACTTAAACGACCTTTTGCCACGGCAAAGTCAACACCAATATTTGAAGTAGCGGTTTTTTCCCAACCTAAATCTGGGTTTTCGTTTTGCAATGCCCCAATAGCAGACTGTTGGCTTCCGTTGTAATAGAACGTACCAACATTACCATAAATTAATTTGGTGGTATATGGACTAAAGCCCAACGAGTTACCTGTTACACCATAACTTACACGAAGTTTTAGTTCATCAAAAATCTTTTGATTTTCCATGAATGGCTCATTATCAACTCTCCAAGCCAAACCTACTGATGGGAAATACCCCCAACGTTTGTTTGCTCCAAATACCGAAGAACCATCGCGACGAACAGATGCTTGGACTAAGTATTTGTTTTTGTAGTTATAATTCAAACGACCAAAATCAGAAATCAAACGGATTTGCTGATAGTTATCTCCTCCATAATTCACTCTAAATGAAGGCACTGCATACGGGTTACCCATTCCTAAATTGTTGTAACTTACGGCATCAACTGGGAAGTTGGTACTTGTCGACTGAAAACCATCGCCATTGATACTTTCTTGCCAAGAATACCCAACAACTGCGTTGATTGAGTGATCACCAAATTGTTTATCCCAAGTCAAATAGGTTTCTAACAAACTCTGACGGTTTTCATAAGCGTTACGAGTAGCAAAACCATTTGTACCAACCAAGTTAATAAAAGACGGGTTGCCAGGAGGTTCTGGAGTACTACGGATATTATTATAGTATTGCGTATAGTAACTATTGTAATACGCACCGTAATTTGTTTGGAAGTTTTGGTATGATAATTTCAAATCATACGTCAAACCAAGCGGTAACTTCACCTGTGTAAAGAAGGTTCCAACTAAGCTTTTATACTTCAATTTTTCCGTTCCATTTTCGATTAATGAAACAGGGTTGTAGTAGTTACTTTTAGTAAAATTATCATACCAAGTACCATTTGCGTTTTTGATAGGTACAGTTGGTAAATATGTCAACATTTGTGCAAGAACCGTATTTCTGTAAGGAACCCAATCTGCATCACTCATTGAGTTTGTAACCGATAAACCAAACTTCAATTTGTCATTCATGGCTTTTTGTTCAATCGACAAACGAGCTACCACACGACTTAATCCAGAAGATTTAATAATACCTTGTTGATTGAAATAGTTGATACTTGCATTATAAACCGTATTTTCGGTTCCACCACCAAAAGATAAATTATGGTTTTGAGAAAAAGCCTCTTTGCGTTGTACTGCATCTTGCCAATTGGTATTTGCACCTTGAGCATCCTCAGGAGTCAAAGCCTGTCCGTTGGCTGTCAAGAAGTTTTTTAATTGGTTGGCATCCATCATTTCGTATTTATTCGAAACTTTATCTACCGCCATGTAAGCGCCATACGAAACCTGCATTTGCCCTTTACTTGCACGCTTGGTAGTTACCATAATTACCCCGTTTGAAGCACGGTTACCATAAATAGCGGTAGCAGCGGCATCTTTCAACACATCCATAGAAGCGATATCGTCAGGGGCAATCAAAGAAATATCTGCGCCTGGTACACCATCAACCACAAATAGAGGCGATTGAGCACCATCGCGAAGTGTAGAGGCACCACGCAAAATAATTGCTGCCGAACGGTTTGGGTCACCGCTACGAGTGATATTCAAGCCTGGTACTTTACCTTGTAATAATTGACCTACATCCGAAATAGCTCCTTTATTTAATTCTTCTGGCTTAATCGTTGTTACCGCAGAAACCAAGTTTTTACGAGATTGTGTACCATAACCTACTACTACAACCTCCTCCAAGTTTTGATTTTCTGGCAGTAATGAAAGCATAATTTTGCTTCTTCCAGCTACACTTACTTCTTGTTTTTTATATCCCACAAATGAGAAAATCAACACGGCATCGTTGTCTGGCACTGCAATTCTAAAATTACCATTGGCATCCGATGTTGTACCACGTGTACTACCTTTTACCAACACCGATACACCAGTCAAAGGCTGACCTTTTTCGTCAGTTACTTGTCCTGTTACGTTTATATCGGCGTTTACTACGTTTGGGAGTTCTTTGGTAACATTGGTTGGTAGAGTAATTTCTGCTTCTTTTTTACTTAAAACAATACGATTACCCACCACTTCATAAGAAATATGCAATGGTGTCAAAAACTCATTGAGAACAGTCGAAAGACGGTTATTTTCGAAAGAAAGACTTACTTTTCTTTCTGATTGTATAAGATTGGGACTGTACACAAAACGAACATCAGCAAGACGCTCGATTTGAGATAAAGCTTTTTTAACAGAGATTGTTTCGGGTCTTAACGAAATACTCTTATTGAGTACTTCTTGAGAAAAAGCATCGTTTGCGAGGGTTATCCCACAAAAAACAAACGACAGCAATAGCTGGGTCAAGGTGATTCGCATTGCTTCGGAGAGAATCTTTTTAAATAGTACGTTTTTTTTCATAATTTTAATTGTTTTTAACTGTGACTGGATAAAAACACACCTTGGTACCCATTGCAGTGGGTTCGAATTGCAGTTCGAACAAGGTATGCGACCGACAGTGTTATTGCACTGTCGGTTTTTCTTTATTTACAACCTGTACCATAGAGAAATATGACAGTTCCTCTCTGTTCATAATTAGCATTTACGGCTTTACAAACAAGGTCGAGTTGGGTATGAAGCGGCAGTTCGTTGAGGTCGCCCGTAAAAACACAATTCTCAAATGCGTCGCTCTCTATCTCAAAATCTATCATGTAGGCTTGCTTTAGGTGTTGCAGCACCTGAGCTAAGGGCGTTTCTTCAAAAATAAATTGTGTCAGTTGTACAGGTGGAACAATTACAACAGGTTCTTCTACTAAGCTTGGGATGATTTTTCGGGAATCTTTGACAAAAACTACTTTTTGATTGGGTGTCAAAATGACCCCATTGCGCTTTTGTTTTTCTTCGTTTTTCCGTTCGTAAACCGATACTTTTCCTGTTCGAACCAATACCTCAATAGATTTGGAATTTTCGTAAGATTTGATGGTAAAACTTGTTCCAAGCACTTCCGTAACCAAATCGCCTGTATGTACCACAAAAGGTTTAGCAGGATTGCGTTTGATGTTGAAAAAAGCTTCTCCTTTTAGATAAACGGTTCTTGTTTTTAGTCCAAAATGTTCTGGATATGAAATCGTACTGTTAGGATTGAGTTGTACCACACTACCATCCTCAAGCGTGACTTTCTGTACGGTCGACGAGTGGTTTGTTAAGTCAATTACTCCCCAGTTGCTAGTCGCTATGGATTGGCGAATAAGCTGTTCGGGGCTATCTTGCCAAGCGTACCACTTCAGCGCCAGTCCTACACAAATCAGAACGGTGGCTGCGGCAGTCCAGATTTTCCACTTGAAAGGTTTAATCCCTATCGACTGCTGAATACGCTCCCAAAGTTGTTTTTCTAAGTTTTGTTGTTCGCTAGCACTCAAGGGAGCTGAGGCTATCGAAAGCATATTGTCAGACCATTGCTCTACAAAAACAATCTCTTCGGGGGT
Source organism: Flectobacillus longus (assembly GCF_030056705.1). GTDB lineage: Bacteria > Bacteroidota > Bacteroidia > Cytophagales > Spirosomataceae > Flectobacillus > Flectobacillus longus. The sequence goes on along the minus strand of NZ_JASHIC010000011.1, from coordinate 9,842 downwards.
ACATTCCCCGTTCAGATATTTTTCGAGTAATTGGTCAAATTCAAATTGATTCATGATAGTAAATGGCTAATGAAATAACACTAGGTGTTTTCCAAACAGATTTAGATTATGTTTGCTGATATGCTTTTAAGTTTTCTCTCAACAATTTGAGGGATTTTGTAATATGATATTCGACAGCCTTTTCTGACAAATTCAACTGAACGGCAATCTCTTTCACAGATTGATTTTCGAAACGGCTCATTCTAAACACTTCACAAGTTTTTTCTGGAAGCTTTTTCATCGCCTCCTCTACAGCGTCGGATAGTTCGGAGAAATGAACTACTTCTTCTGTTGCATGAGATTGTCTTATTTCGTTGAAAATAAGATACTCCTGAAACTTGCGGTTAGTGATTTGGGACTTGATATAATTGGTACTCAGGTGCTTGATGGACACAACCAGATAGGCGCTCAACATGCGGATATTAAGCTGATGCCGACGATTCCAAAGGCTTTCGAATAAGTCGTGAACGAGTTCTTCGGCCTCTTCACGAGTGCCAATTTCGTGATATGCTACACCAAAAAGCTTGTACCAATAACGGTGATATACCTCCTCAAAGGCATACTTGTTATCCTCCATAATTTGGACAACTAATTGTTCATCCGTTAACTTTTTATATTTCATAAATTCGATTCAGGGTATATTACTGTATAGTCAAACAAGTCAGTAAAATCCCTAATTGATTTTAAATATTCTTTGAAAGTTTATATTTCAATTTTCACAGGTTGAATAGAAGAAGGTGATTTTATCCTTAAAAAAGGTGTATTTTCTTGAAGCAAAAGAATGATTTGGAGGGAATTACCACAAAGATAAGGCAAGGAAGCGATATTCAAACTATTTTATTAATTCTTTGAAAAATACAGTTTACTCTTTAAGCTTTAATGTTGTAATACACGCAGATAATTTGGAAAACTTACCGATAACTACTTCGAGAGTTTAATAGTTATTGCCTCAGTTTCAAAACTGTTAAAAAAAGAGTCCAAGACTAAGTCCTGAGCTAGTCATTTATTATTTATCCAAGTCTCAAAGCCAATAGTTATAGTTCAGAAATTGAAAAAGGCACAAAATGATTGAGTTTTTATCCAAAACCCTTCACCACTTTGTGCCTTTGAACCTTTATTACTTTAACTAAATACTCAACTGTTTAGCATACTTCTGTGCTTTGATAGCAAGCTCCGAAGTCAAGAAACAATGTTCTTGTGACATGGCAGTTTCAGTACGATTTACGACGTCATCTACCAAAAGACGACCATAAGGTAATTCCACGTCATTGCAGTCGATATGTACAGTTTCTTTATTATTGACCAAGAACAAGTGATTCCCGCCTTCTTTTCCAGCAATGTCAATATTTTTACGAATTTCAATATATCCTTCAGTTCCTAGGATTGTCAAGCGACCATCACCCCAAGTTTTGAGTCCATCTGGTGAAAACCAGTCTACCCGAACATAGCCAGTCCCTTTATCGCCCTTTACCATTACATCGCCAAAATCTTCAAAATTAGGATACTGTGGATGGTTTACGTTACCAACTTGTGAGGTTACAATTTCTGCTTTTGTTGAACCTGTAAAGAATAAAAATTGGTCAAATTGGTGTGAAGCAATATCACAAAGAATACCGCCGAATTGTTCTTTATTGAAGAACCACGCTGGGCGAGTAGATAAGCTAATACGGTGTGGCCCCATACCAATAGTTTGAATAACACGACCAATAGCACCAGCTTTTACCAGTTCCCCAGCTTTTACAGTTGCCTTATTTTCAAAGCGTTCGCTAAATAAAATCGAATAAATCCTTTTGGTTTCTTTCTGTACTTTGCGCACTTCCGCCAATTGCTCAAGGGTCGTAATGCCTGGTTTGTCTGACATAAAATCTTTGCCTGATTTCATGACACGAATCCCCAAAGGCGCGCGCTCATTGGCAATTGCAGAGCTTAATACCAAGTGAATAGACTTATCATTTAAAATCTCCGCTTCGGAACTTGCCTGTTTAGCGTTGGGATAGCGTTTGGCAAACGCAGCCAACAAATCAGCCTCTTTGGCATAAAAAGCGACCAACTGTCCCCCTCCTCGGATAACAGCCTCTACTTGACCATAAATATGCCCATGGTTCATACCAATCACCGCAAATTTGATTCTTGGTTCTGCAAAAACAGGTTCTACACTTGAAGTATTTGTTGCAGTGGCAACCTGATTTGCAAGCACAATCCCAGCGGCTGTACCGAATGTATTTCTTATAAATTCTCTTCTATTATTCTGCATGATTATGATATTTATTAGGGGATTTTCACTAAAATTATTTAGATTTTTGGGCAAGTTTCAAAGCCTCTGTTGTCGTGTAATATTTAGCCAACATATTAGGTACTTCCCAAACGGGCAATTTACCATCCTTCAGGTATTGCATATAGCGTTGTGCTACCAAACCAAAATGTGCTTCATGACCATCTTTGTATTTATCTGGAATGACAAGCTCCCATCCTTTCTCATTTTTTTGGATACTGATTCCTGGGAATTTTTGAGCAACTTTTTCGACAGCTTTTGTCAATTTTTGTTCAAAATCAATAACGTTTTTCGCTGGCTCGATATACAAAACAGGTTGATATTTTTGTTCAGCCCCCTGACGAATTACCAAATTTGATTTGGTACCTCTCATAATCGAGTAATGCGTATCACCACCGCCTTCTGGCGCTTTGTAAGCCCAAGTTACAGAAGCTTTGGCATGTACTCCTCTGATGGTGTAATTGATTTCGCCGTTTGAATAAACCTTTAAAACATCTCCTTTTACATCTTTTTTCAAATAATCAGGAAACTGTTCGAGTTGAGTAATATCCTTAAACTGAGCTAAAGTCATATCGGTCGCCCAACGTTTGGCACTATTTACTTTTATTTCCTTCTTATAATCAATAATTTGTTCAGGAAAACACTCCCACTGAATCAAATCCACCAAGTGAGTGTTGACATCCACAATACCTTCACCTTGCTGCGCTACATCCATAAACCAAGCTGGACGAGTGAGCACACTTCCAGAAACATATTTCCAAAAATGGTGAACACTTTCTTTAGTTACCGCAGGATTATCAGGCGTTCCTTTCTGTAGCGTTCCGAAAACCGACGCATCCATCGAAAACTCTCTTTGAAGCATTGTAGTAATCTCTGAGCGCTCAGTCATGATGTCGTATAGCAACACACCCTGTTTCTTAGCAGACTCAAATGCGGCTTTCAACATATCAAAGTTTTGAGGATCGATTACCATAGGTTTATCCGCCAAAACATTAAATCCTGCATCAATGGCTTTTTTGATATACTCCGTTTTCTTTTTGTTATTTCCTGCCATTACCACCACATTACCCGCTTTTTCTTGAACCATTTTTTCAAAAAAATCTGGCGAAGTATAAAGGATTTCTTTCCAAGCAGTAGGGTTTTGGGCACGGGTATTATAGCCATTGATACGAGCCAAGTGCATATCAAGATCCTTCCCTTGTGGTGCATAAACCTTCACCTCTGAACTTACATTGGGAAACATATTTTTTTGTACTAATGCAGCATGAAAATGCCCAGGGTCTAGGGTAAGCAATTTTATTTGCTCTGTTTTCTGAGCAAAAGTTTGAGAAAATCCTGCCATCAAAAAGGCAGCTAACAAGTATCTCTTTTTCATTCTTGAAAATTTTATATAAATGTTTTTTATAATGTTTGATAGAGACGCAAAGCATTGCGTCTCTACAATTGCATTATCTCACTGCGTATGCTGCTCTCTGTGGTCGTGATAAAAGACTATTGGCTTCTGGGTCATTTATAAATTTCTCCTTTTTAGGGTCCCAATACAAACGACGTTTGAGTTTCATGGCTGCATGGTGCAACAAACAAGCACTACATGAGCGGTGACCGATTTCAGCTGGAGCAATTGGGTCTTTTCTTGAAATAACACTTTCCAACCAGTTGCCATGATGGTCTTTACTTTCTGTTAAATGAATCTCGTTTGAACCAATCACCGATTCTAAAATTTTTGGATTACTCGCATCGATTGCTTTAGCAGCTTGTTGTTTGGCAATAGGATCTGAAGCAGTTACAGAGGCATCGCCACGAGAGACGAAAATCCAACCTTCCGTTCCCTCGAATCGAATACCGTTGGCGATTTCGTTGGTAACTATCATTTTCACGCCATTTGCATACATGGCTTCGGTTCTAAAAATACCGTGAACATCCCACAAACCGCTTTTCGGAAAATCAGCACGTCCCCATACTTCCACAGGTCCAGAATGCTCCATATTCATGGCCCAGTGAGCACAGTCGATATGGTGAGAACCCCAACCTGTAATCATTCCTGCCCCAAACTGCTCACAACGCAACCAACCCGGACGGTCAAAACCTACCTGTGGATGTACACGTTTTTCGGTATAATAAACGTCTGGTGTTGTGCCCAGCCACATATCATAATTTAGATTTAAAGGAATCGGCATTTGTGGTTCTACATCGCCGCCTGGGTCACCAGGAAGTCCAACATATACTGTTTTGAGTTCGCCAATTCTACCATTTCTTACTAATTCGGCGGCGTATCTAAACTGCCAACTCGAACGTTGTTGGCTACCAACTTGTACAATTCTCTTGGTTTGTTTTACGGCATCCGCCATGGCTCTACCCTCTGCAATAGTCAAGGAAGCAGGCTTTTGCATATACACATCTTTACCAGCACGCACTGAACTAATAACGATTGGCGCATGCCAGTGGTCAGGGGTACTGACCAAAACGGCGTCAATATCTTTGTTATTAAGCAATTCACGATAATCGGTGTAAACATTTACACCATCGTAAGGTTTTCCATTTTTCTTTGAATAAGTATCAACTACCAAATCTTTGGCAAGTTTAGCACGGTTGCTATCTACATCACAAACGGCAATGATTTGGGCATTATCAAACTTCCAAACCCCAGGCATATCATGTCCTCGCGAGATACGACCAGTCCCGATTGCACCAATGGTAATGCGATTACTAGGTGCATTTTTGCCAAAAACTGAAGCGGGAACAATTGTCGGAAATCCTGAGATAACAGCAGTAGTTGCTAAGGTTGATTTAATGGATAGGTCGAGAAAGCCTCTGCGGCTCATTCCATTTTCTTTTTTTTCATTCATGATTAAAATAGGATTATTGTGTTTGGGAGATTTTAATCATGAAAGCCAGCAAGCCGTAATTTTTTACTCGAAATATTAATATGAAAGGGAAAAATTGTAAGAAGCGGAGTCAAAAAATTATTAATGAAGCGCCAAAAAGTTGTTGAAAACCTATTTCCAACAACTTTTTTTGGGCTTTCAAACGCTAATGTGAGTACGAAACTAACGTTTAAAAGGTTTTAGGTGTATTTCCAAAGAAACTTTTCCCATTTTTCCTACAAGTAATAGTTGGTTTCTTACTGTGCTAATTTTACCTCTAAATATTGGTAAGTCCTTGCTGGGATAACGCCATTTTGCCTCTATCTGATTATTTTTCAATTGATAAGTGCCTATGTATCTTCTTTCTGTTGTATTAAAATCAAATACAATATCATTTCCTATGTCAAAATAAACTCTTGTCAACGTGCTGTCGTAAGGTGATTTTGCCGTAGTATTCACATCATTTATTTTGATTGTTTGAACTTGATATTTCCCTGTCAACTGTGGGTTTTTATCTATGGGTAATCTCAATAAAACGAAGACCAAAGGTAAAAATAGGATTACAACACGAGTCCCTATCTTAATAGTCTGGTTCAGGTCTAACAAATCTGAAATATTCAATTTTTGATTAAAGAAGAAATTTTGTAGCTGTTCAAAATCTTGAAAACCCAGATAAAGCAACGCCATAATTAACATGAGGGCATGAAGAATTACACCCATGTCTAAATGATAGAAAATGTCAATATTTAAAATAGTCACAAGAATGGGTAACAGCATAAAAACACCGAGAAGTCTGGTTTTGGAAAAAAGTAGTAAAAACGAGCCCAGCATTTGGAGAAGACCAATCGTAACGGTGAAGGGATATGAATGTCCAAAAAATGCCCACATCAACGAAACATCATCGACCTCACTAAAGGGCAAGTCTAGCATACCCAAGGGAACAATAAATTGTAGATGGTAAATTTTTTGCCAACCAAAAGTAATCAAGTCAAAGGCAACGACTCCACACAGCATGGCGAGTTGGATCTTATAAAGCTTACTGAAGTCCAACTCTTTTTTAGCCTTTCTAATGAAATAAAATACATAAGTAAGTAGAAAAATAATACTTATAGAAATGATAATGGAAGATGGGACAAATTTAAAACAAGCAAGTCCGATTCGACTTAATACTTTTGCTACTACCAATCCTGAAATAATAGATAGCATGATTTTTTGGATAAAACGCATATTCTTTTAAAGTTTAGTTTGTCAAAACTATCGACAACACCTCAACCCAGAGTTCAGAATTATCCATTTGAACCAAAAAATCAAGTTTTTAAGGCATACCTATTTTTTTGAATGCTAAAGGAGAAAGCCCAACAATCTTTTTGAAGCTATTAAAAAACGATGATTTCGAACTAAATCCCGATTCATAGCCAATACCTTCAATACTTAAATGGGTATGTTTAGGAGATTTCAAAAGCCTTTTAGCTTCATTGATTCTATAATTATTGATATAATCATTGAAATTGATGGATAGCCCTGTATTGAGTAAAAAAGATAAGTCATGTGTAGAAATGTTAAGATGTTCAGCCAATTGAAATAGGTTAATATCGCTTTGTAGATAGGGTTTTTCCTGCTCCATAATTATCTCCAACTTCGTTTTCAGAAATGCCATTTCTGCTTCACTTAAACGGGCTATTGAGCTTTTTTTGGACGATGTAACTTCAATAATTTCTTGAATTTCGGCTTTAACCGTTTCTGGAAATGGATAAATTTCTTTCTGAGGAATAATATAGTAAGCGATAAATCCTGAGCATAAACAGTAAATAATTGGTAGATAATGATATATAGGTAAATGAGTAAATCCTGCGCTTAGTATCGCTATCACAATAATTACCAAAATTATATACAACATATTCGTTAGCCAATTGAGATTTACTTGCTTAGTCTCTGTTGAAAATAATTGAATATCTCTTCTATGCTTTCTTAACAAAAAGAAAGAGTATCCCCAATAAATTAAAATCTGAAGCTTTAGGGACAACGATAGAAAAAAACCAAAGTATCTACTGAATTGCGCAGGCAAACTAAGAGGATATTCATGTTGAATCAAAAAAGCAATGGCAAAAAAACTAAAGATTATAAACGGAATAAAATGAAGGGAGTCATAAATTGAAAACAAGAATTTCGGCTTGGTGAAATAAACAATGCTAAAGTATAAAAAAGGTGCAATTAAAAAACGACTACATTCACTCAAAACAACAAAATCAGGATTTTGTTGGTACAAATCTCTTTCTGTTAAGCCCAATCCTACACAAAACAAAAACCCACTAAACCAATATTTCGCTTTTGTATTGTGTGCAGGAGGGTTAATAATAACGATAAACGCCAAAATAATAAAGCACCCAGCAGCCAAAGAATGAATCATAAAAGTGTATTTAAAAAAGGAAATTTAGTTTAAAATAAAACTGAGCTGGGAAAATACAAAAATCTGCTAAAAATAGAGATGCTTTTTAGTCAAAAAAGGGATATTTAACACAGAGTAAATATTTTGGAAACGACCATTGAGAAGAATAATCTGACAATATTTTTCTTTTAGTTGACTCTTTTAAAAATAAATCCTTCTTATAGATTTATAAATAAACAAATGTTCATTTATATTTGTAGCATGAGATTAAGAGATGAACAAAAAGAACAATTGGTCAGAACAAAAGCCCTTGAATTATTGGTTGAGGAAGGCTTTAATGGCTTTAGTATGCACAAACTTGCCAAGGCTGCCAATGTTTCTCCTGCCACTTTGTATATCTATTTTCAAAACAAAGAAGACCTTATTATGCAATTAGGCATAGAGGTTGGGCAAAAAATACATGAAGTCACTTTTGAGGGTTTTGATTTTGAAGATTCGTTTGAAGATGGATTGTGGAAACAATGGAAAAATAGAGCCAAATATGTGCTTGAAAATCCGGTAGCCGCCGCCTTTATTGAGCAGTTTCGAAACTCTCCTTACAAGAAAAAACTTAGTCAAGAATATTTCCAAGCCTTTAGAAACAATATGACCAAATTCTTAAAAAGAGCTATCGAAAAAGGTGAATTAATCCCTTTACCCAAAGAAGTTTTCTGGACTTTGGCATTTGCACCTCTCTATCAATTAATTCATTATGCCCAAGATGGGCATAATATGGCAGGCGAACCATTCGTGCTTACGGAGGAAATCATGCGAATGACTTTTAATCAAGTCATCAAATCTCTTAAACCCTAATATTTCTCTTTATACAATTATCTATCTCCATGGAACAAACACAAATCTTTACGCCCTATCAAAAATTCATGATAGCGGTTTTATCTTTTATTCAATTCACTGTCGTTCTGGACTTTATGGTATTGTCGCCTTTGGGTGCTATCCTCATGCCAGAACTTCATATTACGCCTCAACAATTTGGTTTAGTGGTTTCTGCCTATGCCTTTAGTGCTGGTGCTTCTGGGCTGTTAGCAGCGGGTTTTGCCGATAAGTTTGACCGTAAAAAGTTTCTTTTATTTTTCTATGTTGGCTTTTTAATTGGTACGGCATTTTGTGCGATGGCACCAACGTATGAGTTATTGATGGCTGCTCGTATTTTCACAGGTATTTTTGGCGGTGTGATTGGCTCGGTGTCGGTTGCCGTTATTTCGGATATTTTCAAATCTGAGGTTCGCGGACGTGTCATGGGATTTGTACAAATGTCATTTGCGGCGAGTCAGGTATTAGGCTTGCCTATTGGATTGCAACTCGCTAATATGTATGATTGGCATGCGCCTTTTTGGATGATAGTCATAGTAGGAATCTTGGTGGGTATTATCATTTTGGTAAAAATGCAACCTCTCACACAACATTTGGCTTATCAAAAAGATGGTAATCCTTTTGTACATCTATTCCATACGGTATCAAAACCTCATTATTTAAGAGCTTTTTCAAGTACCGTTTTATTGGCTACTGGTGGTTTTATGTTGATGCCTTTTGGTAGTGCATTTAGCACAAAAAACTTGGGACTTACCCTCGAACAACTTCCTATACTATATGCAGTTACTGGCGTTGCAGCACTATTTTTCGGTCCAATGATTGGTAAGTTAAGCGACCGTTTTGGCAAATACAATATGTTTGTAATTGGTTCTGCTATTAGCTCATTATTAGTGGGTATTTTCTGTAATCTTGGAACAACTCCCCTACAAATCATCATGGTTATCAATGTGATTATGTTCGCAGGGATTTCTTCTCGTATGATTTCTGCTTCTGCCTTAATGACTTCGGTGCCAAACCTTGAAGATAGGGGTGCTTTTATGAGTGTCAACTCTTCGATTCAACAAATTTCGGGTGGTTTGGCTTCTTTATTAGCAGGTGCAATCGTCGTAAAAGCTCCAGATGGGCATTTAGAACGTTATGATTGGTTGGGATATACCGTAATCGCTAGTATGGTCATTTCTGTTATTTTGATGAAATGGGTTGATAATTTTGTCAAAAATAAAGAAGCAAAATAGGTTGTGAGGGGTCAGGGGTTAGAGTTGAATTATGAGTTGTGAGTTGTGAATTAAAACTTGTCCTTGCCTAAAATAGGTTGCCCTCAAAAAGCAACAAATAATGGCAACTTCAAAATCTAAAACTGGGAAAAGTACAAAATACGAGATTCGTCAAAGTCGTATTTTCAGTGAGTCAT